>CAKOYF010000006.1 GCA_934130595.1 uncultured Clostridia bacterium
ACCCCAATTGAATATAAAATCCAATTGGGGTTTAAATAACTGTTCTTTTTGTGTCTACTTTTTATTGACAACTTCAACTTAAAAAATAACGTGTTTTTTTATATATTAGAATATACCAAATAGTTTAGTACTTTCTGTTTCTTGGTTTTTATATATTTTGTCTGTATAACAAACATGAGAAGAATTAAATATTGAATATCTTTCAGATAGAGCAACCTTTGTACAACTTACTTTATCATCTACAATATCCATTTTGAATATTTCAAATTCATCTTCAGATAAAACAAGCACAAGTGTAGTATCATCAACATTTGTTATATATAGTTTTTCAATCTCTATAGTTTTATATTTTTCATGATGAGTTTTGATGTAAGTATATATTTTTTCAATATTTTGAGTACCCTTGATACTTAGAGGACTATTAAGTAAAAATTTTAAGTTGTCTATTTTGATTAATTCAGTATTATCTCTTAACTCTCTAAAAGGCAAATTAAGGTCTTTTACTTTTATTAGTTGTAAGAATGTGCCATCAACAGATAAAGCCATTATTTCTGCGTTTTCGCTTAAATCAAGGTTAACTAATCTATTAAACTCCATGTTGTTATAAACTTTTATATATTTTTCAGAAGAAAGTATTTCTGAAGCAATGCTATATTTCATTTTCTCAATTAAATTAGAAGAAGTACTTTCAAATGTATTTAATACTTTATATGAAATAGTATTAAATATACTTTTCTCTAGTTTATCATTTTTAAATACTAGTAGGTTAGATAATTGTTTTTGCTTTATGGTAAATACGATAGGTGAGTATCTATTTTCAGATATTGTAAGTGTATCTACTAAAATATTTTGAATATTTACAACATCTTTAATGATATTTTCTTCTAATTTGTTGATTGTTTCATTAAGACTAACTTCAATATCATCTAGTTCATCTTCATCATTTTCTTTTGGGTCTAATTCTAGTATTGCTTTAGTTATAATGTATTTTAATTTTTCTCTTTCTTTTAAAATTGACTCATCAATGTCTTCATCAGGTAAGCTTTTCTTACTTGAAAGGTAATTTTCATCAAGAAGTCTATTATAAAAAAGAAGTTTATTGTAATTGCAGTAATTCTTACTTGCTCTATCAAAAATTGCTAGTAGTTGATCTGGATTTTCTACTTTAGATCTTGATAATGCTTTTTCTAAGAATTTAGTTGGATTAACAAATAGGTGATAATAAAAATCTTCTTCTTGAATATTTAAGGCAAAACACATTTGTTTTAGAATTTGTCCTTCAAGAAAATATATATTGTTATCTGCAATTAGTCCGTTTCCTAAGAAATCTTTTTGATATGTTCTGTAAGTTGGTACTATACTTAGAGTAGTTGGCTCAGTATATAGTAATCTACAAACTAGATTTGAAACTACAGCTCTATTTAATCCATAATTTTTGTGTTCTTGCTTATAGTTCAAATTTGAAAGTGAAGTAGAGGAGTAGCCAACGTTATATAAATTCTCTTTTTTTTGAACTGTTGTTATAGCATAGATTACTCTTAAAAAAAGTGATTCTAGGTCGTTTATATCTTTTATGTATAATTCTTTTGTAATGGCATCATAATAACCTGTTTTATAATCATAGATTTTGTCTGATACTAGAAAAACAGAGTTAACATTATTGTATAATTTTTTATATAGCTTATTTACATCAGCTGCTTCAATATATCCAAAATGAATTAATCTTTCAAATAAAAAGTCTAATTTTGAAATAAAGTCATTATTTAATTTACATTTTTCTTTAAATTTTTCTAAGTAATTCATATTAACCTCCAATAACCATATATGTAATAATATAATAAAGAGGAAAAATATACAAGCATATTGACAAAAAGTAACTTAAATATAATGTAAAAAATAGCTACAGTAATGTAGCTATTTAAAGTATTTTTTATATGTATTTTCCGTAATTCCAATCAGTTGCTTTATATAATTCTTTTCTTTCGTTGTCTACGAATACAAGATTTTGTTTATCATAAACTTTCTTTTGAGGTGGTACAATTCCATGAATACAAGTGTGTGGATATATCCATGAAAATTTACCAATAAATGTTCCTGGTGAAGTAGTGGCGTTAGAACCAACTCTTGAATTATCTCCAAGAATAATTCCCATAGCTTCTCTGCCAATATCTATTTTATTTTTGTTTTCATCTTTAACTATAACATTTGATTGGCTAAAAGCTCTATTTGCTACAATTACTCCTGAACCAACTCTAGCATTTTTTCCAAGTACAGAATCGCCAACAAATGCTAAATCTGATATTTTAGATCCAGTTCTCATTATAGTATGTTTTACTTCAGTAGAAAATCCTACAACACAATTGTCTCCCATAATAGTACCTGGTCTTATGTATGAGTTATACATAAGCTTACAGTTTTTTCCTATATAAACAGGACCTTGAATTACGCTTCCAGATTCTATTTCAGTACCTTCATCTATAAAAACATTGCCAAGTATTTTAACATTTTCTTGAATATTAGTAGTTCTGATGTCTTGTTTTCCAGAATTTTCAACAACATTTATTATATTTTTTGTTGCATTATCAAAAATATCTAAAACAGATTTTGAATCTCCAATACATTTAACAAATAATTCATCGTCTTGTGTTATATTTTCAAAATAGTTATTCAAATCAAAATTCTCGTTCATACTTTTTCACCTCTTATTTATTAGATATAGTTTTTAAAGAATCTACTGTAGTATTGTCTTTAATATATGTATTTTTTTCTATATTTGTAAATGGTCCAATAATACAATTTTTTCCTATTGAAGCTCTATCAATTTTAGAAGATTCAACAGTTGTATTGTCTCCGATAGAAGAGGAGATAATAGTTGAATTAGGTCCTATTATACAATTTTCACCAATTATAGTTTCACCTTGAATGTTTGTACCTGGATAAATAATAGTATCTTTTCCTATAGAAACATCAAGAGAAATATATGTATTGTCTGGATCTATTAGTGTAACACCATTATCCATATGTTTAATTCTATTATCTCTTAAAAGAGTTTTAGTAACAATAGAAAGGTCATTTCTAGAGTTAACACCTTGAGCTTCATCTGAATTTTGGATTACATATACACCAATTCTGCCACCTTTTTCAATAATGTAGTAAGGAACATCGGTAATGTAGTATTCTTTTTGAGCATTATTATTGTTTAATTTAGAAAATGTTTCTTTTAAATATTTTCCTTTAAAGCAATATAGTCCAATATTTACTTCTTTTATTGCTAATTCATCTTCATTACAATCTTTTTGTTCTACGATTTTTGAAAGATTACCAAATTTATCTCTAATAATTCTTCCGTATGCAGGAGTTTCATCAAAAACAGCTGAAACTAATGCGCCATCATAGTTACCTAATTCAAGGAATGAAATAAATGATGTTATTGTATAAGGGGATATAAGAGGCATATCTCCATTTACTATTAAAACTAAATCATCGTCTTCTATATAATCTTTAGCTTGCATTGCAGCATGACCTGTACCAAGTTGTTCTTTTTGAAAAATACATTTTACATTGTCTCTGCATCTAAGTCTTGCTTCTACATCTTCATGTTTATGTCCAACAATAACGTATATATCATCAATATCCGCATTTTCACAGGCATCACAAACATAGTCTATTATGCATCTATCATAAACCTTATGTAGTACTTTTGGCAGATTAGACTTCATTCTAGTTCCTTTTCCTCCTGCCAAAATTATTGCTTTTACTTTATTCATTAATATCACTTCTCCTCATATATATGTTATAACAAAACGTACTAAATTATAACAAGACGATTGTACCATAAATGCTAGTAAAAGTCAATTTAGGACCAAGTTACCTTGGTCCTAAGTAAAAAAATTATTCTTCTTCATTTACATTATAATCTGAATTATCTACTACATTATCTGGGGATGGAAGAGAGTCTAAAAGGTCACTGCCATAAAATTCTTCTTCATCACCAATAGGTAAAGCTTCAACATTTTTAAGTTTTCTTTGGATAGTTCTAGTTTTTGCACTAGCTCTTTCCATAGTATTGCTAATTTCTTGTAATTTTTTGTTTGTTTTATCTAGTAAATCTCCAAATTTTTCAAATTCAGACTTCACACCACCTAGTAATTTCCATACTTCACTAGATCTTTTTTCAATTGCTAGAGTTCTAAATCCCATTTGTAAGCTGTTTAGTAATGCAACAAATGTATTTGGACCAGAAACTACAACTCTGTATTTTTGAGCAAGTGTCTCAATTAAAACAGTGTTTTTAATAACTTCACAATATAAGCTTTCAGTAGGTAAGAACATTATACCAAAATCTGTTGTATAAGGTGTTTCAATGTATTTATCATGAATATCTTTTGCAAATAGTTTTATAGAATTTTCAAGACTTTTTCTTGCATCATTTATTGCATCAATATCTGCAGATTCTTCAGCATCAACAAGTCTTTTATAGTCTTCAATAGGAAACTTTGAGTCTACTGGTAGTAATACATTTTGTCCATCTGTTTTTCCGGGTAGTTTTATTGCAAATTCTATAAATTCAGTAGCATTAGGTCTTGTTTTAGCACTGCATAGATATTGATCTGGAGTAAGGTATTCTTGTAATATGTTTCCAAGCTCAATTTCTCCCCAAGTACCACGTGCTTTAACATTTGTAAAAATCTTTTTTAAATCTCCAACACCTTGAGCAAGATTTTGCATTTCACCTAATCCCTTGTATACAGACTCTAATCTGTCATTTACAATTTTAAATGATTCACCAAGACGTTGTTCAAGTGTTCCTTGAAGTTTTTCATCTACAGTAACACGCATTTTTTCTAATTTATCTGCATTGTCTTTTTGCATATATAAAAGTCTGTCCTCAACAGTTCTACGAATAAGCTCTAGTTTTTCCTCAGTGCTTTTACGTGTGTTTTCTAATTTTTGTTCATTTAAGTTTGTTAAATTTGCAAGTTGAAGTTGTTGAGTATTTCCATTTTCTGTAATTTTATTTCCTAAATTGTTTTGAATTTCTTCACGAGTTTGCATAAGCATAGTGGAGAATTCTCTTCTTAATTCATCTGAATTATTTGGTTTATTTTTTAAATTAATTAATAGTACTATTATTACTAGAAGAAGTAGAAGAATAATAGCACATAGTATAACTGTTAAATCCATATATTTACCTCATTTCTATACAAAAAAATTATACCAAGTAAACAAAGGTTTGTCAATGAAGATTAAACTCAATAACTTGGAAATTTGGGCAAAAAAAAATCACTTTAAAAAGTGATTAATTTTGTGGTGCGGGTAAAAGGACTTGAACCTTCACGCCTCGCGGCATCGGCTTCTAAGACCGACGTGTCTGCCAATTCCACCATACCCGCAACTACGTTATTAATAATACCACTAGAATTATATTTTGTCAATAGTTTTTGTATTTTTTTATACAAAATATTTTAGGTTTTATACAATTTGTTGAAAACTTAAAATAATTAATGTATAATGCTACATAAATAATGCATTTACCATTTTAGATAATTCGAAAAGGAGGAAATAACAATGAAGAAAATAGACAAAGATGTTTATTTAGATGTTGATGGTACTTTAACAAGAGAGACTTTTTTTCAAGATGGAATGGGAGAAGGGCTTAGAAATAAAGCTGTGGAATTTGTTGAATTCTTAGTAAATAATTTTCAAAATGTTTATTGGTTTAGTGCCAATAAGAGATTTTGCTTAGAAGAGTTCAAAGAAATTGCAGGAGAAAAGCTAAACAATAAGGTAAAGTATAAAGAATATGAAGGATCTAAATATGAAATAATAGATTTTTCAAGACCATTTTATATTTTTGATGATGAATTAAAATATGATTACTTTAATAGTTTAGGATTCTTAATAAACTCAGTTCCACAATGTATGAAAGAACCATATAAATCTAAAATAAATAGCAAGATACACACGCTGTATTATATTCCAAGTAATGCTAGTATGGATATACTAAAAGAAGTTATGGAAGATGTAATGATGCGAGAAAAGATAAAAAAGAACGACAATTAGTCGTTCTTTTTGCATAAATTAGAGATAGGGCATTCATCACATTTTGGACGATTTGCTATACATATTGCTCTTCCGTGTAGTACTAATACATGATTTATTTTTTTCCAATACTTTGGGTTAAAAAGCTTTAATAAATCCTTTTCAATTTCTAAAGGTGTTTTACTATTTGAAAATCCAATTTTTCTAGATATTCTTGTTACATGAGTATCTACAGCAATTCCTTCAACTTTTCCAAAACATTCTTGTAAAATAATGTTTGCAGATTTTCTTCCTATTCCAGAAAGTTTTGTTAAATCTTCCATTGTATCGGGAACAACTCCATTAAATTCATCACACACAATTTTTGCACTTTGAACTATAGAATTAGATTTACCTTTAGTAAATCCACATGGTCTAACAATATTCATTATATCATTTATATCTGCATTTTTTATGTTTTCTATAGAAGGATACTTGTTAAATAGAATTGGAGTTACTTCATTTACTCTTTTATCTGTACATTGAGCTGCAAGAATAAGTGCAACTACTAGCGAAAATGGAGTAGTGTAATCTAGTCCACATTTTGCATCTTTATATGTATCTATTAGTATATTTATTATTTCTTCACTTTGTTTTTTAGTTTGTTTTACATATTTTTTACTCACATTAATTCTCCTGTATCATAGTATATAGTAGTCATTTTACAGCAATTTCTGTTATTTGTCAAAAAGGAGGATGAGTAAGATGTTTACTAGTGGATTTAGAAAAACAATTGGATTATTTTTGTTAGCATTTGGAGTAGGAGTAGGAGTTAGTTTGGTTCTTCCTTTTTGGGGATGGGTTGCAATATGCGCAATAGCTATTGTAATTTTTGGAATAACGTGGCTGTTTTGCTAAAAGGAGGAATATTATATGAAAATAGTAGTATATAAACCTGGAAAATTTATGAGAATGATACTTAAGTCTATATTTAAAATATAGATGTTGAAAATAGTTCATACTCAGTATATAATTAATTTATATAGAAATTTGGGGTGTGAATTAGTATGAAAAGAAGATATGGACTTGTACTAGCTGGTGGAGGAACAAAAGGTGCATATGAAGTAGGTGCATGGAAAGCACTAAAAGAACTAGATGTAGAAATTACTGCAATAGTTGGAACATCTATTGGTGCTATAAACGGAGCTTTGTTTTTACAAGATGATTATAATAAAATACTTTCTTTATATGATAATATAAAATTTGAAGATTTGGTAAAAATGTCAGAAGAAAACAAAATGAGTGAGGGAAATATATTTAGTACTGAAAATATTATTAAATTTACTAAAGAATTTACTAAAAATAAAGGACTTGAAAATACTCCTATGAGAGATTTGATGGAAAAATACATAGATATAGATAAAGTATATAATTCTAAAGTAGAATATGGGATGGTTACTACATCTATAGATGTTAAAAATAAATCATTAGAAGTATTTAAAGAAGATATAAAAAAAGAAGAACTATATGAATATATTCTTGCATCTGCTTGTTTTCCAATATTTAAGCCTCAAAAAATAGGAGATAAGCAATACTTAGATGGAGGCATGCATGATAATGTTCCTGTTAATATGCTGCTAAATAAGGGATATTCTAACATTATAGTTATAGATATATCTAATGGAGGAATAAGCAGAAGACTGCAAAATAAAGAAGCATATATTAAGATAATAAAACCAAATGAGGATTTAGGAGGAGCTTTTGATTTTGATAAAGCACGAATAAAGAAGAATATAAAAATGGGATATCTTGATACATTAAAATCATTTAATAAACTACAAGGGCACTATTATTATTTTGATAAAAAAGACTTTGAAAAGTTTATAGATACTTTTAATCTAAAAACAATATATGGTCTTGAAATTGCTGCAAGACTATATGATATAGAACTATATAAAGTATATAGTTCTGAAGAGTTTTTAAATAAACTATACACAGAACATAAGAAATATCTTAGTGAATATAGAAAGATGAAAAAGGGAATAGGAGATATCTTTGAACATATAAAATCTAAGAGAAATATACAAGAAATAGTAAATAAAAAAATGGGACTTTGTCTTTTTATGGATGTAGTAACCTTACAACCAAAATATAATGAAAATAAAATAGTAAATAAGTTATTTGGAGACTATAAAGAGGCAGGAGATGCAATGGTAGAGTTAATAAATTATATGAATGGGTAAGAAGAGAGAAATCTCTTCTTTTTTTCGGGCATAAAAAAAGAAACCAAACATGGTTTCTAATATTTGTGATTATATATAAAAGTTATTAAGCTCTTTCTACTTTTCCACTTCTTAAACATCTAGTACATACATTCATTTTCTTTGGTGTTCCGTTAACGTTAACTTTTACAGATTGAACATTTGGTTTGAATGTTCTAGAAGTTCTTCTGTGAGAGTGACTCACTTGCATAGAATAATTAACTTCTTTTTCACATATTTCACATTTTGCCATTTGAAAGCCCCCCTTTTTTGCTTCGAATAAATCAATTACTCGTATATTTTAACATAATTATTTCAAATAATCAAGTTTTATTAAAGTAATTTAGTAAAAAAATAAGGTAATTAATGAAAATTACCTTATTTTACTAAAATTATAAAGATTAAACTCTAACAATTTTTCCAGTTATTTGGTCTTGTAAAGAAGTTCCATTTAAAGAACCACCACTTAATACAACTGTATCATTGTCTTTTAAGTATTCTTTTTCTTTTAACATTTCTAATCCTTTGTTTAGAAGTGTGTTTAGATCTTTTTCACCTTCAACTAATACTGGAGTTACGTTTTGTTCTATAGCCATGTGTCTGTAAGCTTTAACACTTGGAGTTATAACGTATATTGGAGCACCAATTCTAAAGCTTGAAAGAATAGAAGCAGTGTTTCCATCTTCAGATACAGCAACTACTGCATCAGCATTAGAGAATAAAGCTGAACAACATACAGCAAAGTTTGCTTGTCTCTTTTCATCTTTATTTTCACAATCGCATTCGCAAGCTTTGATTAGGTTAGATTTTTTAAATCTCTTCCAGTAGTTTATTTCTTTTTCTGTAGCATTAGCAATTCTAGTCATTGTTTCTACACAGTTTAATGGATAGTCTCCTTGTGCAGATTCACCAGAAAGCATTATTGCAGAAGTTCCATCATAAATTGCGTTAGCAACGTCAGATACTTCAGCTCTTGTTGGTCTTGGGTTACGTTGCATAGACTCTAACATTTGAGTTGCAGTAACAACTGGTTTACCAGCTTTGATACATTTTTTAATCATCATTTTTTGAGCTGCTGGAACTGCTTCTTCAGGAATTTCAACTCCTAAGTCACCACGAGCAACCATTATACCATCAGTAACTTTTAATATTTCATCAAAGTTATCTAATCCTTCTTGGTTTTCAATTTTAGAAATTATTTTTATAGAATTTTTTCCACAAGAATCTAGATATGCTTTCATATCTAAAACATCTTGAGGTTTTCTGATAAATGAAGCAGCGATGAAATCAAAGTCATTTTCTACTGCAAATTTTAAATCAGATTTATCTTTTTCAGTCATAGCTTTTAATTGTAGTTTAGCACCTGGAACATTAACTCCACGTCTACCTTTTAATACAGCTGAATTTTGGAAAGTACATTTAATTTCGTCTCCAGAAATTTCATCAATTAATAGGTCTACTAAACCATCATCAATTAAGATATGTCCACCAACTTCAACGTCTTGTGGAAGACCAGCATAGTTGATGTATAGAAGATCTTTAGTTCCTTCAACTTCTTTAGTTGTTAAAGTTATTTTATCTCCTTTTGTAAAGCTCATTTTTGTGTTTTGATCTGATCCGAAAGAACCTGTTCTAATTTCTGGTCCTTTAGTATCAAGCATGAATGCTACGTTTGTTCCAAGCTCAGCATTAATTTCTCTTAAAGTTTTTACTTTAGCTAGGTGTTCTTCATGGTCACCATGTGAGAAGTTTAATCTCATTACGTTCATACCAGCTTTGATTAGAGAAGTTAGAACTTCTTTGCTTTCACTAGCTGGTCCAATTGTACAAACAATTTTAGTTTTTTTCATCTTTTTACATCTCCTTAAAATTCTATTTGCAAAATATTTAATGCTTACTATAAATATTTTGTCTAATGCACTTACTAGTATACATTTTAAGAGGTTAAAAGTCAATATAAAAGTGCGAAAAAAGATGAAAAATAACACAATATAATTGCCTAAAATATTGAAAAAATAGCTAAAATATAGTATAATATTAAACATAATGTAAAACAAATAAAAAATGAGGTGCAGAAAATGGGAATAAAAAATTCAGTCTTTTTTTTGGACTTAAACACATTAGATAAGAAAATTGATGACGACCTAAAAAAATTTGCTAAAGAAGAAGAACTAGATGAAAATGATGTTGTAAAGATAATACAAAATGAAGCAAGAAGAATAGGCGAGAAAAATAATGTAAAGGTAACTTTTAAAATTATTGATGGAAATGATGATGGATTTAGAGTTGTAGTTGAACCTGCAAATGTAAAATATAAGGGAACAATTATATATCCATATGATAGGATCGAATCATCAGACTTTAAATTTAAATTAGATTCAGTATGTGGAAAAGTTACTTTATATAATAAGAAAGAAGAATGCAGAAAAATAACTGTTACTATAGATGGCGTTGCACTAGATATTTTTGCAATGACTTACCAAAAAGCAAAGGAATTCTTAATTGGAGTAAGTGATAGAAAAGCTAAAGAGGGATATCTTGAATTTCCAGATAGTATTTGTTTTAAACAATATGGTATAAAATTAAATGCTGCTAAAAATGAAAATGGAGATATAATGGTAGATTCTCTTGTAGCTAGCATTGACGTGTTTAATAAGGATGAATTCTTTAAAGAATATTACTTTGAAGAAGAAAAAGAAGAAGAAAAATACGATGTAAATATTCCTTTACCAGATGAATATAACTACGAAAAGAAAGATAAAAATGAAAATAAGAAATCTAAAACTATTGCTAAAAAGGAAGTAAATGATATTGATATAGAAATAGAACTACCTGAACAACCAAAAAAAGAAGAAGTAGTAAAAGAAGAGACAAAGCCTGAAATAGTTTTTGAAGATAGTAGTATAGATAAAAGACAAGAAGAACTAGATAGAATAAGAGCTAGACAAGATGAAGAATTAGAAAAAGTAAAAGCAAGACTAAAGAAAGAACTTGAGGATGATTTAAAGAAGAGCTTAAAAAAATATGATGAGCAAAACGCTAAAAGACTTGAAGAAGAAAAACAAAAAATAGAGGAAGAAAGCGTACAAGATTATAAAGAAGAAGAGAAAATTGAACAACAAGATGAAATAGAGATAGAAAAAGAACAAGAGGCAGAAATAGCAAAACTAAAAGAAGCTTTAGCTGAAATTCAACAAGATGAAGCTCCTGTGGTAAAAGAAGAAAAGAAAACTATTAAAAAAGAGGAGAAAAAAGAGAATCCACAACCAAAAGAAGTAGCAGAAGAAATAAAACCAGCTAAAAAAGAAGAAGTAGTAAAAAAAGTTGAAGAAGTTCAAGCTCCTGTTGAAAAACCAGAAGAAAAAGAAGAAATTCAACAAGACGAGATAAAACAAGAAGTACAAAGAGAAGAAATAAAAACAGATTTAAAATCTCAAATGAAAGTTGCTATAGTAACTGAAAATCAAAGAGAAATAAAAGAACTAGAAAGATTACTTGAAGAAGAAAAGAAACAACAAGAAATATTAGAAAATAGAATAAAGGCTAAATTAAATGAATTAAAAGCTGCAGCTACAAAAAATGTAGAAGTAGTAGAAAAGGCACCAAAAGTTGAAGTTCAAGATATAACTGAACCAATAAAGATAAAAGAGCCTGATGGATTTGTTTCATACGAGATAGAAAGTTATAAAGGTTTAAAAGAACAAGGAAAAGAAAATTTAGCATTATATTTTGGGCAAGATAAAAAAGATATTAGAAAGTATTTTGGTGGAAAACCAAAAGAAATTAGAGATTACGAAGAAATGGAACTATACGATATCTTTTATGCATATTATGATGATGAAGATAAATGTACTGGAATTGGAATATATAACCAAGAAGTGTACAAAGATAAAATAGCATTATATATGTTTGGACAAAATTTAATTACAATGAAATATAGAGATATAGTTAAATTAATAAAGAAGAATGATTATAATGCAATTGAAGATGATGATGGTATAATTTCTTTAAAATATGGAATATCAGTAGATCCTAGAGAAGATTCAAATTATAAAGATGAAATAGGAGATGTTATTCATATATTTAAAAAAGGATACTATGATGAAGTTTATGAAAATTTTTAGAATATAAACAGTAAAAAAGTCTCACCTTAAAAAGGGAGACTTTTTTCATCTAAAAGTGCTATTTATCAACACTTTTAAGCAATTCCTATTGACTTGGTAGGAAAACCGTGATATAATTCCTACTAATTTAATATGAAATATAAAGATAAGGAGAATATGTATAATATGGAAAATTTATTAAAAATAAAAGATCTATGTGCAAAAGCACAAGACAAAGAAATTTTAAAGGGATTAAATTTGACAATAAATAAAGGCGAAGTTCACGTTATAATGGGACCAAATGGAGCAGGAAAATCTACTCTAGCTAATGTTATTTTAAATAATCCTTCATATATAAAAACAAGTGGAGAAGTTGAATTTGATGGAGAAAACATAAATGAACTAAGAACAAATGAAATTGCTAAAAAAGGAATATTTATGTCTTTCCAATCACCAGAAGAAATTCCAGGAATATCTACACTTAACTTTTTAAAATATGCAAAAAGTAAAGTATCAGATGAACCAATTAAAAGCTTTAAATTTAGATATATGTTAAAAAAATATATAGATGAATTAAATATGAATCCAAAGCTTATTGAAAGAAACTTAAATGTAGGATTTTCTGGTGGAGAAAAGAAGAAAAATGAAATACTACAAATGTTAGTATTAGAGCCAAAGCTAGCAATACTAGATGAAACAGATTCAGGACTAGATGTTGATGCTATAAAAACAGTTTCAAAAGGTATAAGCATGTATAAAAATGAAAATAATGCCGTATTAATTATTACACACAACAACCGTATCTTAGAAAATTTAAAAGTAGACTACGTTCATGTATTAGTTAATGGAAAAATAGTAAAAACAGGTGACGCAAGTCTTGCAGAAGAGATCGAAAGAGAAGGTTACGAAAAATATAAGAAAGTTGAGGAATAATAATGGCTGGAAAAACTAAAGTAGAAGATATAAATAGAAATATTTATGATATAAAAGATAAAGATAACTATGAGTTTAAAATGCAAAAGGGCCTAAGTAGAGAAATCGTTGAAGAAATATCTAGAATGAAAAATGAGCCACAATGGATGCTAGATATTAGACTTAAGGCTTTAGAAGAATATAACAAATTAGAACTTCCTACTTGGGGTCCAGATTTGTCTGAACTAAAAATGGATGAGATAGCAACATATGTAAAACCAAAAGCAAACTTAAATTCTTCATGGGATGATGTACCAGAAGATATAAAAAATACTTTTGATAGATTAGGCATACCAGAAGCTGAAAAGAAGTCTTTAGCAGGTGTTGGAGCACAATATGATTCAGAAGTAGTGTACCACAGTATAAAAGATGAACTAATTAAGCAAGGTGTAATCTATACAGATATGGATACTGCTGTAAGAGAATATCCAGAAATCGTAAAAAAACACTTTATGAAATGTGTACCAATAAATGATCATAAATTTGTTGCTTTACATGCAGCTGTTTGGTCTGGCGGATCTTTTGTATATGTTCCTGAAAATGTAAAACTAGATATACCATTGCAATCATATTTTAGACTTAATTCACCAGAATCAGGACAATTTGAACATACTTTAATTATAGTTGAAAAAGGAGCAAAGCTTCACTTTATAGAAGGCTGTAGTGCACCAAAATATAATAAAGTTAATTTACACGCAGGATGTGTTGAATTATATGTAAAAGATGATGCATATTTAAGATATTCAACAATAGAAAACTGGTCAAAAAACATGATGAACTTGAATACTAAAAAAGCAATAGTTGGAAAAAATGCTCAAATTGATTGGGTAACAGGTTCATTTGGTTCAAAAGTATCAATGTTATATCCTATGAGTATATTAAATGGAGAAGGAGCAAAAACAGAGTATACAGGTATTACTTTTGCAGGAGAAGGACAAAATCTAGATACAGGATTTAAAGTAGTTCATAATGCACCAAATACATCTTCTGTTGTAAACTCAAAATCTATTTCTAAAAATGGTGGAGCATGTACATATAGAGCACTAGTAAGAATAGCAAAAAAAGCAAAAGGATCAAAATGTAGTGTAAGCTGTGAATCACTAATGTTAGATGATATATCTCGTTCAGATACAATTCCTGTAAACGATATTCAAACTGATGAAGTAGAATTCTCACATGAAGCTAAAATAGGAAAAATTAGTGATAAAGAAATATTCTACTTAATGTCAAGAGGACTATCAGAAGAAGATGCAAAAGCTATGATAGTAAGAGGATTTGCATATCCTGTGTCAAAAGAATTACCTGTTGAGTATGCTGTTGAGATGAATAATTTAATTAATATAGAATTAGAAGGGAGTATTGGATAATGGATATAAAAGTAAATGAAACTCCTGTAAGAACTTCAAGAAATTTTAGGATAAATAACTTACAGATAGAAAATGTTAATATTCCTGAAAATATAGTAAAGTTTGAAAATATAGAAATTACTCAAGATGGAACAGAAATATCTAATGATGTTTCATCAAATAAATTAGTATATGGTAATGGAGATATATTAGAGAATAATGTGTATAATTTTGCAAATAATACATTAAAAATAACAAGTAATAAAAATAAGAGTAATGTAAAAATAGTATACACATTTGATGATGAAAATACAGTACTAGTAAATAATATAGAACTTGTAGCACAAAAAGATGTAAATGTAGTTATTGTATACAATTCAAAAACAGATAAAGAATGTTTTCATAATGGTATTATTAAAGTTAAAGCAAATTCAAATGTAAATGCAAATATTCAAATTGTTAATTTGTTAAATGATAATACATACAATTTTGATGCTATTGAAAATGATTTATATGATAAATCAAATGTTAAATATACAATAGTAGATATTGGTGGAAAATATAGTATTTCAAACTATTATTCAAATATATTTGGAGAAGGCGCTAAAAATGATTTGAAAACTATATATCTTGGAGTAAATAGCCAAATAAAAGATATAAATTATATAGCACATTTGAAAGGAAAAGATACTGTAATAGATATTGATGTTCAAGGTGCTTTAAGAGATAATACAAAGAAAAATTTTAAAGGTACTATAGATTTTAAACGTGGATGTAAAGGTGCAAAAGGTGATGAAAATGAATTCTGTATGCTACTTTCACCAGAAGCTAAATCTTTAGCACTACCTATGCTTTTATGTACAGAAGACGATGTAGAAGGAAACCATTCTACAGCTTCTGGAAAAGTTGATGAAAAATCTCTATTTTATATAATGAGTAGAGGATTTTCTGAAAAAGAAGCAATAAAACTTATAGTAAAAGCAAGATTTACAAAAATAATCGAAAGAATAAAAGACGAAGAATTAAGAAATGTAATTTTAGATGAAATCGATAGGAGGCTAATATAATATGGATTATAAAAAAGATTTTCCAATTTTATTAGAAAACAATATTGCATATTTAGATAGTGGAGCTACAACTCAAAAACCACAAGAGGTTATAGATACTGTAGATAGATATTACAAAACTCAAAATGCAAATCCTCATAGAGGTGCATATAGCCTTAGTATAGAAGCAACACAAGTGTATGAACAAACAAGAGAAAAAGTAGCAAAGTTCATTAATTCTCAATCATCTTCACAAATTATATTCACTAAGAATGCAAGTGAATCTTTAAATTTAATTGCTTATTCATATGGATTAGATAATTTGAAAAAAGATGATGAGATAGTACTAAGTATTATGGAACATCATTCTAATTTAGTTCCATGGCAATATGTAGCTAAAAAAACAGGTAGTACATTAAAATATATGTATATAAATGATAATTTTGAATTGTCTGATGAAGAAATAAAATCTAAGATAACAGATAAAACTAAAATTGTTGGAATAACTCATGTATCTAATGTAACTGGTACAATAAATAACGTTAAAGAAATAATAAAATATGCTCATAGCAAAGGTGCTATTGTAGTACTAGATGCATCTCAAAGCATACCACATATGAAAATAGATGTTCAAAAATTAGATGCGGATTTTGTTGTATTTTCAGGACATAAAATGTTATCTCCTTTAGGAATAGGTGTTTTATATGGAAAAAAAGAATTACTTGAGAATATGACACCATTTTTAATGGGCGGAGATATGATAGAGTATGTTTATGAACAAGAAACAACATATGCTCCACTTCCAAGTAAATTTGAAGCTGGTACACAAAATGTAGGAGGCGTTGTTGGACTTGGTGCAGCTATAGATTATATTGAAAAAGTTGGATATGATAATATAGAAAAAATAGAAAAAGAGCTAGTAAAATATGCAAAAGAAGAACTAGAAAAACTAAAATATGTAAAACTATATATGACTTCAAATGAAAATAATCATTCTGCAGTTATATCATTTAATATAATTGGAGTACATCCTCATGATGTAGCAAGTATTCTAGATTCACAAGGTGTTTGTGTAAGAAGTGGTAACCATTGTGCACAACCTTTACTTAGATATCTTGGAATAGATTCTACATGTAGAGCAAGCTTTTATTTATATAATACTAAAGAAGATGTAGACAGACTTGTTGAAGCTATAAAAAAAGCATATAAGATGTTTGAAAAATATATTAAAAACTAAAGAGGAAAGGAACGTTTTTGATGGATAATTTAGATGAATTATATAATGACATTATAATGGAACACAGTATGAATTCATATAATAAAAAGCAATTACAATCTTGTGATTTTTGTGAATTAGGTCATAATCCAAATTGTGGTGATGAAATAAAAATAGAGGTAAAACTTAATGGTGATGTAATTGAAGATATGGCTTTTACAGGTCATGGATGTGCTATATCTCAAAGTTCTACATCTGTAATGATTGATGTATTAAAAGGTAAGACTATTAAAGAGGCAAAAGAAATAATTAAAACTTTTATTGATATGATTAAAAGAGAAATAACAGATGAAAAAGAACTTGAAAAGTTAGAAGATGCAATTGCATTTAAAAATATATCTAATATGCCAGCAAGAGTAAAATGTGCACTTTTAGCATGGCACACAATGGATGATTTATTACAAAAAAATAATAAATAAAAAAAGGGGAGAGTAAATGAGAATTTCTACGAAGGGAAGATATGCATTAAATATAATGATAGACTTAGCTAAAAATTCGGATGATAATAAATGTGTATCAATTACAGAAATTTCAAAAAGACTTGAAATTTCAAATAAATATTTAGAGCAAATAATATCTGCATTAAATAAAAACAATTTAGTTATAAGTACAAGAGGAAATAACGGAGGATATAAACTTTCTAGAAAGCCTGAAGAATATAGAATAGGAGATATTTTAAGAGCTACTGAAGGAAATCTTTCACCAATAGATTGCTTGTCAACTGGAAAAGTAAATGTATGTCCAAAGAAGAATAAATGTGCAACTTTATCTTTTTGGCAAGGTTTAGATAAAGCTATCGAAGAGTATGTAGATAGTAAAACTCTTGCAGACTTAATTTAGGAGAAAAAGTAAAATGAAAAATGTATATTTAGATAATAGTGCAACAACTAGAATGGATAGCAGTGTTTTAGAAGAAATGATACCTTTTTTAAGCGATAATTATGGAAATGCTTCTAGTGTATATTCTATTGGCAGATTAAGTAAAAAAGCTATAGAAGATTCAAGAGAAAAAGTAGCAAATATTTTAAATTGCAGACCAGATGAAATATATTTTACATCTGGCGGAAGTGAATCAGACAATACAGCCATTAAAGGTATAGCTAGAGCAAATAAAGAAAAAGGAAAACATATTATAACTAGTAAGATTGAGCATTTGGCAGTATTAGATACATGTAAAAAGCTAGAAGAAGATGGCTTTGAAGTAACATATTTAGATGTAGACAAATATGGAAGAATTAACTTAGATGAGTTGAAGAGTTCTATTAGAAAAGATACTATATTAATTAGTATAATGTATGCAAATAATGAAGTAGGTACAATACAACAGATTTCTCAAATAGGAAAAATAGCTAAAGAAAATAATATATATTTTCATACTGATGCAGTACAAGCTATAGGTAGTGTAAAAATAGATGTACAAGCTCAAAACATAGATAGTCTTTCTTTATCTGCTCATAAATTTTATGGACCAAAAGGAATAGGCGTTTTATATGTAAAAAAAGATATAAAATTTGAAAAATTTATTGATGGTGGACATCAAGAAAGAAATAAGAGAGCGGGAACAGAAAATGTAGCAAATATTGTTGGACTTGCAAAAGCACTAGAAATGGCTTATGATAAATTAGAGGAACATACTTTAAAAATATCTCAATTAAGAGACTATTATGAAAATAGTGTAAAAGAAAGTATTCCAAATATTAAGATTAATGGAGATATTAATGATAGATTACCAGGAAACAGCAATATTTCTTTCATAGGTGTTAATGGACAAGATTTGTTACTAAATTTAGATATGATGGGAATATGCGTATCTAGTGGTAGTGCATGTACATCTGGATCAATAAATGCTTCACATGTATTAATGGCATTAGGATTAGATGAAGATATTGCTAGATCATCTATTAGAGTATCAATTGGAAAATACAATACTAAAGAAGATATAGATTATTTAGTAAAAAATTTAATTGAGATTGTAGATAGACAAAGAAAAATATAGTAAAACCAATGTAACAAGGTAACTAGGAGGAAAAAATGAGTAAAGGAAAAGTTTTATTAGGTATGAGTGGTGGAGTAGATAGTTCAGTAAGTGCTGTGCTATTACAAGAACAAGGATACGAAGTATATGGAGTAACACTAAAGTTATTTGATGGAAAAGACGAAAGAACAGAAGCTTGTTGTGGACTTTCTGCAACAGCAGATGCAAAACGTGTTTGTGATAAACTTGGAATACCACACTATACAATAAACTTTGAAAAAGAATTCAAAGAAAAAGTAATAGATAAATTTATTAATGAGTATCAAAATTGTAGAACACCTAATCCATGTATAGACTGTAACAGGTATCTAAAATTTGGAGCAATGTATGAGTTAGCCAAAAAGCTAGGAATAGAATATATTGCAACAGGACATTATGCTAAAGTTGAATATAGTGAAGAGTATGGAAGGTATGTTATAAAGAAGTCTAAAGCAGCTAAAAAAGATCAAACTTATGTGCTATATAATATTCCAAGTGACTTAGTAGAACATGTATTATTCCCACTTGCAGATTTTGAGTCAAAAGATGAAATAAGAAAAATAGCAAAAGAACATGGCCTTTTAGTAGCTCAAAAACCAGAAAGCCAAGAAATTTGTTTTATTACAGATAATGACTATGTTAATTTCTTAGAAAAGCATAATATTCAAGGAATGAAACATGGTAAAATTGTAGATAAAAATGGAACAGTACTTGGAAAACATCAAGGGCTTCATAGATATACAATAGGACAAAGAAGAGGAATGGGAATTTCAAGTTCAACACCACTTTATGTAGTAGAACTAAATAAACAAAAAAATGAATTAATAGTTGGAAAAGAAGAAGATCTTTACTCAGATACTGTTCTAGTAGAAGATACTAACTGCATATTATTTGATTCATTTAAAGATGGGTTAGAAGTTGATGCTAAAATTAGATATTCAGCACCAGCTAAGCCAGCTGTTATTCATGTAAATGAAGATAATACTTTAACTGTAAAGTTTAAAGAGAAAGTAAAATCAGTAACACCAGGACAAGCTATAGCTTTCTATATTGGAGATATCCTTGTTGGTGGAGGAAGAATAATAAAGTAAAAAAATAATTAATAAAAAGAAGACATAATAGAGTTTAAATCATGATGTCTTCTTTATTTTTTATGATATAATGTATTTGTGAGGTAAAAAATATGAAAAAAGGAATTATAATAGGAATAAGTATCTCAATAGTAATAATTTTAACAACATTGTGGTTAGAAATTTTCTACATAAAAAAGTATAAAAACTATTATGAGGATGTAGATTTTAATATTGAAACATATGTGAGTAGTGTGGATAAAGATAATGACGGAATAGATGACCAAACAGATATGTTAGAAAATGTAAAAAAGTATATTTCTAAAAATCCAAAATACAAAAGCAAATATTATGATACAGGATATCCAAATGATGAGTATGGAGTATGTACAGATGTAGTTGCTTTTGGAATGTTAGGTGCTGGATATGATTTGATGGAACTAGTAAATGAAGATATATTGAAAAATCCAGAAAAGTACAATTTAGAAAATATAGATAAAAATATAGATTTTAGAAGAGTAAGAAATTTAAAAATATATTTAGATAATAATGCAATATCTTTGACTACAGATATAAATCAAATAGAACAGTGGCAAGGAGGAGATATTATAGTATTTGAAAAGCATATAGGAGTTATATCAGATAAAAGAAACAAAAACGGAATACCTTATGTGATTCATCATGCAAATCCATATCAATTAAATTATGAAGAAGACTTCTTAGAATATAGAAATGATATTGTAGGACATTATAGAATAAGTTAAATTTGTAGTTTTGATATGTTTTAAAAATATATTTAATTATTTCTATCATAAAAGTAACATATAAGAATATATTTGTATTAAGTTTACTTGGAGGTAGAAAATGAAGGATATTGAAATATATAAAGATATATCAAAAAGAACAAATGGTGACATATATATAGGTGTAGTTGGTCCAGTAAGAACAGGAAAATCTACATTTATCAAAAATTTTATGCAGAGATTTGTTATACCAAATATTCAGAATGAATATAAAAAAGATCGTGCTCTGGATGAATTACCACAGAGTGCATCAGGAAAAACAATTATGACAACAGAGCCTAAATTTATACCAAATGAATCTGTTGAAATTTGTTTAGATAATAATGTTAGATTTAAAACAAGACTTGTAGATTGTGTAGGATATTTAGTAGATGGTGCAGTAGGTCATATGGAAGATGATATGCCTCGTATGGTAAAGACACCTTGGTCTGATGAAGAAATTCCTTTTTCAAGAGCTGCGGAAATAGGAACAAAGAAAGTAATTACAGACCATTCTACAATTGGAATTGTTGTAACTACAGACGGTTCAATAACAGATATAGATAGAAGTAGTTATGTAGAGGCAGAGGAACGTGTAATACGAGAATTAAAGCAGATAAATAAGCCATACATAGTTATTCTAAATTCAACAAAGCCTAATGGTAAAGAGGCGAAAAAACTAGAAAATGAATTAAGTGAGAAGTATAACTCTAGAGTAATAAGTATGGATATTGAAAATATGAATGAAGAAGATTTTTCAAATATATTTGAACGAGTTTTAGAGGAATTCCCTGTAACAGAGATAGGTTTTGATTTGCCAGAATGGTTTAATGTGTTAGATTTAGAACATTGGTTAAAACAAGATGTAATAGGTGTAGTGAAAGAATTTTTAGACAAAGAATATTCAATTAGAGAAATAAATCAGCTATTAGATAATATAAGTCAAAAAGAAGAATTTAAAAAAGTATATTTAAAAGATGCAGATATGGAAAATGGAAATGTAAAAATTGAGATGGATATTACACCAGAAGTCTTCTATAGAATATTAAGTGAAGAATCAAATTTTGATGTAAAATCTGATGCAGACATTTTTTCATTACTTAGAGATTTTGCAAATACTAAAGCAGAATATGATAAAATTGCTATGGCAATGGAGGAAGTTAGAATAAAAGGATATGGCATAATAACTCCAACAATGGATGAATTGAAATTAGAAGAACCTGAAATCGTAAAACAAGGTAATAAATATGGAGTTAAGTTAAAAGCTAGTGCACCAAGTATTCATATGATTCGTGCAGATATTGAAACAGAGGTATCGCCAATTGTTGGGTCTGAAAAACAATCAGAGGACTTAGTGAAGTACTTACTTTCAGAATTTGAAACAGATCCAAAGAAAATATGGGAATCAAACATATTTGGAAAATCTTTACATGAGTTAGTAAATGAGGGATTACACAATAAATTATACAGAATGCCAGATGAAGCTCAAATGAAACTTCAAGAAACTTTACAAAAAATAATAAATGAAGGTAGTGGAGGATTAATTTGTATAATTTTATAACATAAAAAAAGCGTTACAGTAAGATGTAATGCTTTTTTGTTAGTTAATTTTAATGCTAAATATTTTAAACATCTACTTTATTTTTATTTTGTTGTATGTTAACCTATATTTAGGAGGTATATATATGAATAAAAAAAATATAATAATTACAATATTTGTGTTTATTGTACTTGTAGCGTTATTTCTTTTATGGAGATTTGTAATTGGATTTAAACTTACTACAGAAAGTAAATTTAGAAATGTTGTAAAAAATATTTCAGATATGAGTGTCTACATTGTAGGTAATGACGATCAAAGAGTTGAAATAGATAATAAAGATGATGTAAATAAAATCTTAGACACTTTAGCTACAGCTAAAGTTAAAAGAACAACAGACTTATGGATCGGAGGAGCTTATGTATTAGACTTTGTAAATAATAAAACTAATGATGTAATAGAAGTGGTTATACATCCAGTTCAAATGACAATATCAAATAAACTATATTCTTTTTGCAATGCAGATAATAATGTATATCAAAAAATAGAAGAAATATTAAAAAAATATATCGGAGAATCAACTAAATTTAAAAGTTAATATAGAAAAAAGGAGAATAGGGTATTACTATTCTCCTTTAAGTTTATTATCTAAATAAAAAGGTTTTATTTAGATTATTATTTTTTTAACATCTACTTTATTTTTATTTTTTTATATGCTAACATATACTCAGGAGGGATATATATGAAATTAAATAAAAATATAGTAATGTTAATTATTTTATGTGTTGTTGTTCTTTTAGCAGTAATGGCAGTATTTTTTGTAAATAAAAATAGTGTAAATAATTGCATAAAAGATGAAAAAGTACAAGTAGAAACATTAAAAGAAATATATAAAGACATGTTTAGTAATTTAAATACTCAAGATGTAAATATAGTTTTAGATGAAACAGCCTTAAAAAATATTTTAACAGATGAAAGATTTTCAGAAGAGAATGTTACTAAATTGCAAGAAGTTGAAAAAAATGTAGAAGGAGCACAAAGCACATATACACTATACATTAAGTATTCAAAAGATACAGAAGTTATAACAATTGAAGTTGTTGGAAGTGGTGTAGACAATTCAAAAACGACTCAAGAATATAAACTAAATGTAAAAAATGGCAAGGTAGTTTTTGAACGTTCTGGATTTGGAAATACAATAATGCAATAAGTTAATGAAAATATTTATATATTGTGGAGGTATATCTATGAATAAAAAAAGCATTATAATTACAATAGCTATTTTCATCGTACTTGTAGCACTATTTCTTTTATGGAGATTTGTAATTGGATTTAAACTTACTACAGAAAGTAAATTTAGGAATGTTGTAAAAAATATTTCAGATATGAGTGTCTATATTGTAGGTAATGACGATCAAAGAGTTGAAATAGATAATTCAGACGATGTAAATGAAATCTTAGATACTTTAGCTACAGCTAAAGTTAAAAGAACAACAGACTTGTGGATTGGAGGAGCATATAGAATAGACTTTGTAAATAATAAAACTAACGATGTAGTAAAAGTAATTGTACATCCAGTTCAAGTAAGAATGTTTGGTAAAGTATATTCTTTTTGTAATGCGGATAATAACGTATATCAAAAAATAAAAGAAATATTAAAAAAATACATTGGAGAATCAACTGCTTTTACAAATTAATATGTAAATCAAAAATAATTACATATATTTAGGAGGGATATATATGAAATCAAATAAAAATATAGTCATGTTAATTATTTTATGTGTTGTTGTTCTTTTAGCAGTAATAGCAGTATTTTTTGTAAATAAAAATAGTGTAAATAATTACATAAAAGATGAAAAGGTACAAGTAGAAACATTAAAAGAAATATATAAAGACATGTTTAGTAATTTAAATACTCAAGATGTAAATATAGTTTTAGATGAAACAGCATTAAAAAATATTTTAACAGATGAAAAATTTTCAGAAGAAAATGTTACTAAATTACAAGAAGTCGAAAAAAATGTAGAAGGAGCACAAAGCACATATACACTATACACTAAGTATTCAAAAGATGCAGAAGTTATAACAATTGAAGTTGTTGGAAGTGGTGTAAGCAATTCAAAAAGGATTCAACAATATAAGCTAAATGTAAAAAATGGTAAATTAAATTTTGAGCGTTATAAAGCAGGAACTACAATAGTTGAATAAAAATAAATTAGATAAAAAAGGTACATTATATGTACCTTTTTTGTTATTTAATATAATTAAGTATTAATATTCTAGTTTATTTTTATGCTTTAGTATGTTAATATATTAGAAAAGAATTTTAGGTCATATTAAAAAGATATAATTTAAAAATAGAAATTAAAATATAGAGGAGAATTTGTATGAAAAAATGTACTAAAATAATATTTAGCATTTTACTAACAATAAGCTTAATATTAGTAACAATGAGCTTCATAGGTGAAAATATAGTTGTAAAGACTTTTTCTCAAGAAATATTATCTAAAAAAATATCAGGATATTTCTTAGATGAAATTGTATATGATGTGGATATAGAAGAATTAGGAAAGATAGAGGATAATATTAGAGCAAGCAAATATACAGATAGAATAACTTCAAAGTTTATACGAGCTATAGTGGAAAATGTAGGAAATAGTGATGATATAAAATTTGATATATCTAAGGAAGTAGACTCATTAATTTTAGAGAATATGCCTGAAAAATTTTATAGTGAAAAAGCAGATACTACTAAAGAATATTTGAACGAGAATATTGTAAGAATTGAGAAAGATTTGGAAGAAAGCTTAATTTATTCGTTTGGAAGCTATTATATTATTATTTTAAAGTTATATAGTATATTAACTAATATTTGTTTTAGAATATTTATGAGTAT
This sequence comes from uncultured Clostridia bacterium, assembly GCA_934130595.1. Lineage (GTDB taxonomy): Bacteria > Bacillota > Clostridia > TANB77 > CAG-465 > CAG-465. Next base: position 25,325 of record CAKOYF010000006.1, read on the forward strand.
AATATGTATTATAGCTATAATAGCTTTGGCAGTAGAAGAAAAAAATAAGGCATTAAAATCAATCGCAATAAGTAACATAATTACAATGATAGTTACAATAATAACATTTATTATAATAAAATTACTTCTTAATTTTATAGATCAAAGACTTGCTGGAGGATGGTTAAGTAATATATATTTAAGAGGAATGCTTATTTTTATTGTAGTTGAATTTATTATTAATTTAATACTAGTTATTAGCACAATAAAATTAAAAAGAAACAATTAGTAAATTACTATTGACGAAAAAACAGAAAACGTTTTATATTGCTTGTAATTTCTTGACAAAAGTTAAAATAATGGTAAAATATCCCTATGAAGAGGGATGAAGTATGGAATTAGCAATATTATCGTGTAATAAAAAATTAAATAATGATACAGCATTTCAAATTTTTGCAATGTATGAGTACTTAAAGAGGCAAGGAAATAATGTTCAAGTTGTAGACTGTGGTCTAAAAGATTATAAGAAAAATTATGATTTTTTATCATCTAATGTAGTATTGACTGTAAATACATATGCGGATTACAGACAAGTTGAAGAAAATCAGCCACTTGTAGATAAGTACATTATCTTAAATTATGATTGTGATAGCGAAAATTTGAATTTAAATGGAAAAGAAAATATTATATATGGGATAAATAATATTTCTAATAAACAAATAGAAAAAATAGCAAATGATGGATATAAGATATCATCATTAATTGATTTAAAAAATAAAAATATAAAAAATGTAGTAGACCCAGTGTTTTTAATTTCTAAAGAGCAGTGGTTAGATGAGATTAATCAAAAAAGCAAGATAGATATTGGTACAGACTATGTTTTAGTTTATAGTGATGTTGTAACAAAAGAAATGTTAAAGTATGCAGAAGATATTTCGAGAAAAAATTGCTTAAAAATGTATGTTGTAGCAGATAAAGTACAAGCTATTTTTTATAAAGGAAAAAGAATAAAAAACACTAATATCATTGATTTAGCTAACTTAATTTCAAATGCACAAACAATTGTTACTTCATGTAATGATGCAATAAAACTAGCAGTAGTGTTTGATAAAAATTTACATATATTTGATACTCAAGATGATGAACAAATTGAACTTATAGATAAACTTGATTTGAAAAAGAGAATAGTTAAAGATACATCTAGAGTTTTAGAGCCTTGGCAAGAATATAAAGATATAAAAGAAAAAATAGAAGATTTAAAAATAGATTCTTATGAATTATTACAATAAAAAAATAAAGTGCGTTGCTTTAGTTTTAGCAATGCACTTTATTTTGGACTAAATATGTTAGCTAAGTCTTTAGCAGAAGACATTAAGCTCATAAGAAGTACTATTAGAAGTAATACAAGAACTATTACTTTTATTCCAAAGTCTTTAAGTAAGCTTTTATAATAACGTTTAGTTTCTTCTTTTTTTAGTTGTTTTAGCTCTTCTAAAGTCATTCCATCATAAGGATTTTGAGGTTGAGGAGGAGTAAAACCATTAAATCCGCCATAACCACCTGCGTTAGTATATCCTTGATTTGAGTATTGAGAATTATAATTTGGGTTTGAGTACTGAGAGTCATAATTTGGATTTGTGTATTGAGTAGCATTGTTATTTCCAATACCAGTTAATCTAGTTATATATTCATCTTTTTTAGCAATTACTTGTTTTAGGTACTCGTTTTCTTCTAAAACAGCATTTAGTTGCTCATCAGTATATTTAGATGAATTTTCTTCAGCTTCTAGTTGAGCATCATATTTTTCTCTTTCAATATCATTTGAAAGAACATTATATGCTTCTGTTAATTCTTTAGACTTTTCTTCAGCTTTAATTTTTTCTTCGCCTTGAAATAAGTCAGGGTGATTAGCTTTCATATGTATTTTAAATATTTTATTAATAGTGTCTTTTGAAGCTTTTCTGCTTACTTCCAATACATCATAATAATTTTTCATACTTTTCTCCAATACTTATACATAAATATATTGTACTTTAAAAAAAAGACAAAGTCAAGCTAGAAAAAGTTATTACAAAATTCTACAATAATATAAAAAATATATTAAATTTAATTTTAGTGTATTGAAAAATAATACTGGTATGATATAATTTAAAAATATTAAGAAAAGGAGAAGTTAGGCATGGAAAGAAAATATATTTTTGTAACAGGCGGCGTAGTATCCGGATTAGGAAAAGGTATTAGTGCTGCATCAATAGGAAGATTATTAAAATCTAGAGGGATAAGTGTCACTATCCAAAAATTTGACCCATATTTGAATATAGATCCAGGTACCATGAACCCTTGTCAACACGGCGAAGTTTTCGTTACAGATGACGGGTTAGAATGTGACCTGGATCTTGGTCATTATGAGAGATTTATAGATGAAAGCTTGAATAGATATTCAAACATTACTACAGGAAGAATATATATGCAAGTTTTAAATAAAGAAAGAAATGGAGACTACCTTGGAAAAACAGTTCAAGTTATTCCACATATTACAAATGAAATTAAAGAAACTGTATATAAAACTGGTGAAATATCAAATGCAGAAGTTGTAATCACAGAAATTGGTGGAACAGTTGGAGATATAGAATCTCAACCTTTCTTAGAGGCAATAAGACAAGTTCGTACAGAAAAAGGAAAAGAAAATGTATTATTTGTACATGTAACATTAATACCATTTCTACCAAAATCTGAGGAATTAAAAACTAAACCTACACAACATAGTTGTAAAGAATTAATGGGAATGGGAATTATTCCAGATTTAATAGTAGCAAGAACTACTTATTCAATTCCAGATGATTTAAAAGAGAAGATATCTTTGTTTTGTAACATATCACCAGAGAATGTTATAGAAAATTTAGATGCTGATTCAATCTATGATGTTCCTCTTATGTTTGAAAAACAAAACGTAGCACAAATTATAATGAAGAAGTTTGGACTTAAAGAAACAAAAAATGATTTAGAAGAATGGCATAAACAATGTGAAAAGCCAAAAGATATAACTCAAACTGTAGAAATAGGATTAGTAGGAAAATATGTTTCACTACATGACGCATACATCTCTATATATGAAGCATTAAATCATGCAGGAGTAAAAAATCATGTTAATGTAAAAATTAGATGGGTAGACTCAGAAGAAATAGAAGAAAAAGGTGCAAAAAAACTTCTTGAAGGAGTAGATGGTGTAATAGTTCCAGGAGGATTTGGTAACAGAGGAATTGAAGGAATAATCTTGGGTATAAAATATGCAAGAGAAAATAACATACCAGTTTTTGGAATATGTTTAGGAATGCAGCTTATGGTTGTTGAATATTTTAGAAATGTAATTGGACTTAAAGATGCAAATAGTCTAGAATTTGATAGCGCTACAAAAAATCCAGTTATAAATATAATGGAAGAGCAAGTAAATGTATCACAAAAGGGTGGTACAATGCGTCTTGGAAAATATCCTTGTACATTAGATATAGGAACTAAAGCATATAAAGCTTATGGAGAAAATTTAATTTATGAGAGACATCGTCATAGATATGAATTTAACAATGAATATAGAAAACTAGCACAAGATAATGGATTAAAAATAGCAGGTGTTTCACCAGACAATAGACTAGTAGAAATAGTTGAAATTGAAGATAATCCATGGGGAGTAGGTGTTCAATTCCATCCAGAACTTAAGTCTAGACCTAATACATCACATCCTTTATTTAAAGACTTTATTAAAGCAGTAAAAGAAAATAAAATAAACAAAAAGTAGAAAAATGTCATTTTTTTATTGCAATTAGAAAGAATATAGTATAATATTTAGATATAAATGTATAGGAGGTAGAAATATGGTACAAGAAAGAAATATTGTATTAGCAGTTGTTTTAACATTTATTACTTGCGGAATTTATGGTATATATTGGTTTATATGCTTAACAAATGACGCAGCAACTGCAGCTGGAGATTCAGAGTTTAGTGGAGGAAAAGCTTTCTTATTTACACTTATTACATGTGGAATATATGGAATTTACTGGTATTATAAAATGGGAAAAACACTAAAAATGGCTAATGATAAAGCTAACATTAATACTACAGATAATTCTATATTATATTTAGTTTTAGGAATTTTTGGATTTGGAATAGTTAGCTATTGCATTATGCAAAATGAACTAAATACTTTAGCTAAAAATGGTAATGTAACAGTTGCATAACCTATTATGAAGAAAAAAGATTATATTATTTGTATAATTATTTTTGGTGTAATGGCAATACTATATTTAAGGTTTGGTATTGCCATTCCTTGTATTATAAAAACAGTAACAGGATTATGGTGCCCAGGATGTGGAATAACAAGACTCTGTTTAGCATTAGCTGATGGAAAAATTTATCAGGCATTTAGATATAATCCAATAATTTTTGTAGATGTACCATTAATCTTAATTACATTTATTATTAAAAAGATATTCAAAAACAAAGAAGAAGCTAAGAAATTAAATAACATAATATATATTTTCTTAATTATTATAACTATTATTTTTGGTGTGTTAAGAAACACTCCATATTTTTCTTTTCTAGCACCCACACAATTATAGTAGAATCTAGCATGATTCTGCTTTTTATGTGCACTTTTTTCTTGCAAAATAGTGATATATATAGTAAAATATTATATAGTTTTTATTAGGAGATGATTATTTGTTAGATATATTTACAAGAGATGGTTTAATAGCGTTTTTATACACGTTACCAGCATTACTAATATCTTTATCTATTCATGAATATGCCCATGCATGGACAGCATATAAACTAGGAGATGTGACTCAAAAAATAAGAGGAAGATTAAGTCTAGATCCTTTTAAACATATTGACCCATTTGGATTTTTATGTATTGCCCTTTTTGGGGTAGGTTGGGGAAAACCTGTTATGATAGATGATAGAAACTTTAAAAATAGAGCAAAGGGAACTATGCTTACTGCACTTGCAGGACCAATTTCTAATTTGTTACTTGCAATACTATTAACAGTAATATTAAAAGTGCTAATTATGGTTGGAGCAATAAACGTAATGGCTGTAACTAATGTAGGTTCTATACTATTAAGTATGTTCTTTTACACAATACAGTTTAATGTTGTATTTGGAGTATTTAATTTAATTCCTTTACCACCGTTAGACGGAGCAAAAGTGTTAGAGTATTTCTTACCATCTAAACTAAAAGGAATAATGTATACACTAGAAAGATATTCATTTATAATAATATTAGTAATTTTTTGTACAAATATAACATCATATATAATTAATCCAGCATATAAAGCAATATTAAATTTGCTAAATTGGATTATTAAGTTGTAGAAAAGAGGAGTAAAATAATGATTTGTTTAGGAATAGAGAGTAGTTGTGATGAAACAGCAGTTGCAATTATACAAGATGGAAGAAAAGTATTGGCAAATGTTGTATCTACACAGATACCAATTCATAAAAAATTTGGAGGAGTTGTTCCTGAAATTGCTTCTAGAAAGCATTTAACTAACATTGCATTTGTAGTAAAACAAGCACTAGATGATGCAAATTTAGATTTTAAAGATATAGATTATATAGGTGTAACTTATGGACCAGGACTTATTGGTGCGTTATTAGTTGGTGTTGCATATGCTAAATCTTTAGCTTATGCTTTAAATATTCCAATAGTTCCAACACATCATATAGCAGGACATATTGCAGCAAATTATTTAACATATCCAGAGTTAAAGCCACCTTTTATGGCACTGGTTGTTTCTGGTGGACATTCACATTTAATATATGTAAAAGATTATACTGAATTTGAAATTGTTGGAAAGACAAGAGATGATGCAGTTGGAGAAGCTTTTGATAAAGTTGCAAGAGTATTAGGTCTTCCATATCCTGGTGGCCCAGAAGTAAGTAAACTTGCAAGAGAAGGAAAGTTTACATATAATTTACCAAAAACTAAATTCGAAAATTATGATTTTAGCTTTAGTGGAATAAAGACAGCAGTTATTAACATAGCACATAAAGAAGGAGAAAAACTAAATAGAGCAGACCTAGCTTGTTCTTTTGAGCAAACTGTTACAGATGAATTAGTTCAAAATTGTATGCAAGCTATGAAAGATTTAAAAATTAATAAAGTAGTATTAGCTGGTGGTGTATCCGCAAACTTAGTATTAAGAGATAAGCTTCAAAAAGCATCTAAAGAGAGAGGATATGAATGCTATCTACCAGATTTAAAATATTGTACAGATAATGCTGCAATGATTTCTAGTGCAGCACACTATAATTATATTTCGGGAAAATATTATAATATTGAAGATAAGTTAGATTTAAATGCTGTAGCAAATTTAAAAATTGGAGAATAGTTTTAGGAAGAAGGTTAATTAATGGCAATATATGCAATATCAGATTTACATTTATCATTTGGTGTAAATAAGCCAATGAACATTTTTGGAAAAGTATGGGATAATTATGAGGAAACAATAAGAAAAAATTGGAAAAGTACTGTAAGTGAAGAAGATACTGTAATAATTCCAGGAGATATCTCATGGGCAATGACACTAAATGAGAGCATAAAAGATTTTGAATACATTGACAGTATGCCAGGAAAGAAAATACTACTTAGAGGTAATCATGATTATTATTTTTCTACTAAAACAAAAATGCAAAATTTTTTCCAAGAACAAGGATTTAAGGATTTTGAAGTTCTGCATAATAACGCAATAGAAGTAGAAGACTATATAATTTGTGGAACAAGAGGATGGGGCAAAACAGAAAATAATACTGCAGAACAAGATAAAAAAATAATTGCAAGAGAAGAAATAAGACTAAGAAATTCTTTAGAAGCTGGTAAAAAGATACAAGATGAAAATTTAAAAAATGGTAGAAAAAAAGATATAATTGTTGCATTACATTTTCCACCTTTTATATCAAACTTTGTTAATATAATGGATGAATATGGTGTAAAGATATGTATTTATGGACATTTACATGGATATGGACATAGTATGATAAAAGAAGGATTAATAGGAAATATAGAGTATAAATTTGTGGGTTGTGACTATACTGGTTTTAAATTAATAAAATTAAGTAAATAAAATTAAAAAAACACTTGAAAATTTAATAAATTAATGTTACAATAACTATTGTTAGATTAGGGGCATAGTTCATCGGTAGAATAAGAGTCTCCAAAACTCCAGAGCTGGGTTCGATTCCTAGTGCCCCTGCCAGCAATATAATTTAGATAGGTTGTAAACGCCACAATAGTGTGTTGTTTTACAGCCTATTATTTTTAATTAACAATATTTTTTATATTGAATAAAATATAAAATAGAGTTAAAAATGGGAGTGAATTTAATTGGGTAGGTTTGATATAACAAAAAAAGTTGGAAATTATGGTATTATTGGTAATATTTTTTTACTAATAATAAAAGCAATAATAGGTTTTATATCTAAAAGCCAGGCAATGATTGCTGATGCTGCAAATAGTGCGGGAGATATATTTGCTTCTGTTATGACAGCAATAGGAAACAAAATAGCAAGTGAACCTAAAGATGAAGATCATAACTTTGGACATGGTAAAGCTGAGTATATTTTTTCTTTGCTAATAAGCTTGTCTATGATGGCAATAGCACTCAAAATTTTATATGATTCAGTATGTTCAATAATATATAGAAATGAAATTGTGTTTTCATGGTGGCTAATAATAGTATGCTGTATAACAATAGCTGTAAAGTTAGCATTATACATTTATGCTAGAAAAGCCTTGAAAAAATATAATAATATTCTATTAGAATCTAATATGAAAGATCACAGAAACGACTGTGTTGTTACATTATTTACAGCTATTTCAGTTATACTAAGTAAATTTGGAATATATTGGTTTGATGGAGTAGTAGGAATAGGCATATCTATATGGATTTTTTACACAGGTATAAAAATATTTATTGAAAGTTATAATGTTTTAATGGATAAATCTATAAGTGAAGAAACAAAGCAAAAAATTAAAAAGTTTGTAAGTAAATACAATAATGTAAAAGGTGTACAAAATATATATACAATTCCTACAGGATACAAATATATTGCAGTAGTAACAATTTTTGTAGATGGAAAATTAGAAACTTTTAAAAGTCATGAGATAGCAGACAAGATACAAGATGATATTGTTAATAATTTTGAAGACGTAGAAAATGTAATTGTTCATGTCGAGCCTAAAGTTAAATAATATAAAAGAAATAGAAAGTAGATTTTTTAGTATGAATAGATACTTTAATCTACTTTCTTTTTTTATATATTTATGCTAAAATATTTGATGTATTATGAAAAAATATGGGAGGAATTTGATGAGAATAGGAATAGATATAGATGATACAATTACAGACACATACTATGAAATATTAAAATTTCTATGTGAAGAAAAAAATATGAATTTTGAAACTTTAAAAAATAAAAACTATAATTATGATCAAATATATGATGGATGTGAAGGAAATCCACCAATGGGTCAATTTATATGGGATAATTTTTATAGAATAATACCAAATATACAATTAAAAGAAAATGTTGCACAGATAATGCAAAAGATAATAGATGATGGTAATGAAATTGTTATAATAACAGCTAGAAATCATGCTAAACCAAATCAGACTCAACAATATTTAAAAGAAAAAAATATACCGTATAATAAGTTTTATGAAGGTATTAAAGATAAAGGAAGATTGGCAAAAGAAGAAAATATAGACTTATTTATAGATGATAGTATAAAAAATTGTAAACAAGTGGATGAGAATAATATAAAAGTATTACTTTTTGACGCTCCATACAATAAAGAATGTCAAGACTATGAAAGAGTATATAATTGGGATGAAACATACAAAATAATAGAAAGATTAAATAAATAAAACATAAAAGGAAACTAGATAAAACTAATTTCCTTTTTTTATGTAGTAAAACATAAAAAATGTCTAAGTGGTGTATTTGCTAATCATGTAGTTTTATGGTATATTTGAATTATCGGAGGAAATCTTATGCATGAAATAAAAATATTAATACTTTCTTGTGGAACAGGCGGAGGGCATAATTCAGCAGCCTTAGCAATACAAGAAAAATTATTGAATAAAAATATTAAAGCAGACTTTGTAGAATATCTAGACATAATAGATGAAAAAGTAAAAAACAGAGTAAATAAGATGTATATAAATTCAACAAAAGGAAATGGAAATATATTTAAAGTTGCATATCATTTAGGAGAATTATATGAAAAAACAAAATTAAAATCACCAGTATATCAATTAAATGCGTTAAGCAAAAATAAATTGTATGAATATATAAAAGAAAATGAGTATGATTATGTTATAGTAACTCATTTATTCCCAGCACAAGCTTTAACTGCAGTAAATAAAGAACATAAAGTGAAGTTTATGGCTGTTGCTACAGATTATGTAAGTATTCCATTTTGGGAAGAAACAGATCCAGATTATTTTGTAATACCAAGTGAAGAGCTAAAGTCAGACTTTATAAAAAAAGGAATAAGCAAAGAAAAGCTTTTGACATTTGGAATTCCAGTTAAGGAAACATATACAAAGGAATATGATGTAGATGAATGTAAGAAAAAATTAGGCTTAGATTTAAACAAGAAATATGTATTAATTCTTACAGGAAGTATGGGATTTGGAAACACCAGTAGTATTTTAAAGAAATTAATAAGCAAAATAGAAAATGTTAATTACATAATAGCATGTGGAAATAACACTAAATTATATGAAAATTTGAATGAGGAATACTCCAAAGATAGTAGAGTTATAGCATTACCATTTACACTCAATATAAGTGAATATATGAAAAGTAGTGATGTTATTTTGACTAAGCCTGGTGGATTGACAACAACAGAAATTGCAAATTTGAGAAAACCTTTTATTCACACAATGCCAATTCCTGGGTGTGAAAATTATAATGCAGACTTTTTTGAAACAAGGAAAATGTCTTTAAAATGTGAGAGTGAAGAAGAAATTATAACGAAAACAAAAGAATTAATTAATAATGAAAATTTGCAAAAAGAGATGATAGATAACCAAAAAAGATTTATAAGAAATGATACTTGTGATAAAATAGTAGAATTTATTTTAAAAGAAATAGAAGAAAAGGAAAAGTAATAAGTTATGAATACACCAATAGATGAAAATGAAGATATAATTCATCAATGGGAACCATTGAATTTTAAAATAACTGAAAAATATAAATATGTTCCTAAAAATATTATATACAAGTTTTTTTCTTTTATATTGTATTATTTAATTGCTTTTCCAATTTTAAGTATAATAATGAAACTATTTTATGACTTTAAAGTAGAAGGAAAAGAAAATATAAAAAATTTAAAAAGTGGAGCTATAAGTGTATCTAATCATGTATTAGTATTAGATTGTGCAATGGTAGGACTAGCCTGCATTAGTAAAAAAGTATACTTTACAACAAGAGAAGGTAGTTTTAAAATTCCATTTGTAAGAAGGTTAATTAGGCTTTTAAGAGCTATTCCTATTCCAAAAGAAATAAAAAACAAAAAGCATTTTATGGAATCAATAGAGGAACTTTTAAAAAATAATTGTATGGTTCATTTTTATCCTGAAGCTGCTTTATGGCCATATTGCAATAAACTTAGAAATTTTAAAAAAGGTGCATTTACTTTAGCAATAAAAAATGATGTACCAATTTTGCCTATAGTGATTATTTATAGAGAGCCAAAGGGAATAAGAAAATATTTAAAAAGAAAAAAAGATATAACCTTACACATATTGCCACCTGTAAAATATGAAAAAAGTGAAGAGAAAACTAAACCTGAAATGGAAATAGAATTAAAAGACCTTGTATATGAAAAGATGAATAAATATTTTTAAATAATAGTTAAGTAAAATAGTAAAAGATATAGATTGCAATTTAGCTATATCTTTTATTTTTTTAGTTTTTTAAGTAAGAAAATTTTAATTTCAATGTAATATAAAAATAATAATTTTTTTTGTCTTAGAGTAGAGAGGGTTTGAGAGAAAATAGTTAATATGTGTTGCAATTGCAACAGAATTATTTCTGGCAGGTACATATAATTAAGGTGAAAAAAGTGGAAGGGGAAATATGAGATGAAGATAATAAAAAGAGACGGAAAGATTGTAGATTACGATTCAGAGAAAATAAGAGTAGCAATAGGAAAAGCAAATAATGAAGTAAGCAGAAAAGAAAAAGCTACTAGTGAAGAAATTGAAGAGATAATAACCTATATAGAGGAATTAAATAAAAAGAGAATGCTAGTTGAAGATATACAAGACATCATTGAAGAAAAACTTATGGAATTAGATAAATATCAATTAGCTAAAAAATATATTACATATAGATACACTAGAGAACTAGTTAGAAAAGCAAATACAACTGATCAATCTATAAAAGAATTAATTGAAGGAGAAAGTGAGTATTGGAATAATGAAAATTCTAACAAAAATGCTCAAGTTGTAACAACACAAAGAGATTATCTTGCCGGAATAACTAGTACAGATATAACAAGAAGATTTTTATTACCAGAAGACGTTGTAAAAGCACATGACGAAGGTATAATTCATTTTCATGATGCTGATTATTTTGCTCAAAATGCATTAACAAACTGTGAGCTTATAAACTTAGATGATATGCTACAAAATGGTACTATAATGAACGGAGTAATGATAGAAAAACCTCATAGATTTATTACAGCATGTACAATAGCAACACAAATTATACTTGCTGTTACATCTTCAACTTATGGTGGAGCAACAGTATCTTTATCTCATTTAGCGCCTTTTGTAAAGAGCAGCTATGATAAATATTATAATAAATACAAAGCTAGAGGATTAAAAGAAGAAGAATGTAAAAGATTTGCACAAGAAGATACTAAAAAGGAAATTGCTGATGGTGTTCAAACATTTAATTACCAAGTAAATTCTATGACAAATACTAATGGTCAAGCTCCATTTTTATCTGTTTGTATGTATTTAGGAGAAACAGATGAATATAAAGATGAACTTGCAATGATTATAGAAGAATTCTTAAAACAAAGAATTATGGGCTTTAAAAATGAAAAAGGTGTATATATAACTCCTGCATTTCCAAAATTGTTATATGTATTGGAAGAAGACAACATAAGAAGAGATAGTAAATATTGGTATTTGACAGAACTAGCTGCAAAATGTACAGCTAAAAGAATGGTACCAGATTATATATCTGAAAAGATGATGAAAGAATTAAAGAAAAATGAAAATGGAACAGGAGATTGCTATCCATGTATGGGTTGTAGATCTTTTCTTACACCAGATAGAATTATGCATCTTGGAAATATATCAAAAGCAAAAGACTATATAGAAAATAAACCTAAGTATTATGGTAGATTCAATCAAGGTGTTGTAACTATAAACTTAGTAGATGTTGCACTATCTTCAAAAGGCGACATGAATAAATTTTGGAAAATATATGAAGAAAGACTAGAACTTTGCCATAAAGCATTAAGATTAAGACATGAAAGACTTTCAAAAGTAAAAAGTGATGTAGCACCAATACTTTGGCAATATGGAGCATTAGCAAGACTTGAAAAAGGTGAATCAATTCATGAGTTATTACATCATGGATATTCAACAATTTCTCTTGGATATGCTGGTCTTTATGAGTGTGTTAAATACATGACAGGACACAGCCACACAGACAATGGTGAAGGAAAAGAATTTGCTATTGAAGTTATGCAAAAATTAAATGATAAATGTACACAATGGAAAAATGATGAAGATATAGATTATAGTGTATATGGAACACCTATTGAATCAACAACATATAAATTTGCAAAATGTTTAAGAGAAAGATTTGGAATAGTTCATGGAATAACAGACAGAGAATATATAACTAATTCATATCATGTTCCTGTTTTTGAAGAAATTGATGCATTCTCTAAATTAAAACTTGAAAGTGAATTTCAAAAACTAAGTCCAGGTGGAGCAATTTCATATATAGAAACACCAAACTTACAAGACAACATAGAAGTTGTATTACAAGTAATTCAATTTATTTATGACAATATAATGTATGCAGAATTAAATACAAAGTCAGATTATTGTCAAAAATGTGGATTTGATGGTGAAATTTTAATAGATGATAATCTAGAATGGTATTGCCCAAATTGTGGTAATAGAGATCATAACACACTAAATGTTGCTAGAAGAACTTGTGGTTATATAGGAAGTAATTTCTGGAATAAAGGTAGAACACAAGAAATTAAAGAAAGAGTATTACATATAGATAATAAAGATGATGAATAGAGGCGAAATTTTATGCGATACAATAAAGTAAGAAAGATGGACATTTCTAATGGACCTGGTGTAAGAGTTTCAATATTTATGCAAGGATGTACTTTTAAGTGTAAAAATTGTTTTAATCCAGAAACTCATGATTTTAAATGTGGAAAAGAGTTTAGTGAAGACACTATTAATAGGGTATTAGAACTTTGCAATAATGAAAATGTTGAAGGGCTTTCAATTTTAGGTGGTGAACCTATGCACCCAATAAATATAGAAGGTACAACAAGACTTGCAAAGGCTTTTAAAGAAAAATATCCAAATAAAAGTATTTGGGCTTGGACTGGTTTTAAATTTGATAGAGATTTAAAAGATAAGGAAGTACTAAATTATATAGATGTATTAGTTGATGGACAATATGTAGATGAACTAAGAAATCCTAAATTAAAATGGAAAGGTTCAGAAAATCAAAGAGTAATAGATGTAAAAAAGAGCCTTCAAGAAGGAAAAGTAGTAATTTTTGAATAATTTTAGTAAAGACATGTTAAAAAATTTAACATGTCTTTTTTCGACATCAAAAAAGGGATTAAAAAGATTTACAAATTAAAATAAATAAAATATAATGCATACGTCGTCGGCGGTAAAATAAAAAAAGGAGTAAAAGAATATATGGAAAATAAAAAGGAACTATTGAAAGTAACAAACGACTATGTATTTAAAAGAATATTTGGTCAAAAAGGAAATGAAGATATAACAAGAGGATTCTTAAGAGCAGTGACTAAAGTAGAATATAATAATATAGATTTAGAGGATACACCAATACTAGAAAGAGATTTAATAGAAAACAAGATGGGAATATTAGACGTAAAAGTAGTAGCCAACAAAGAGAATAATATAGATATAGAGATGCAAGTAACAAAATCAGAATACATAGCAGAAAGAATATTATGGTATTGGTCAAAATTATATGCAGGATCAATAGAAAAAGGAGAAGGATATAATAGCACTAAAAAGGCAATATGTATATTAATAGCAGACTTTAAATTAGAAAAATTAAAAGAGATAGAAAAGTATCATACAAAATGGAATATACGAGAAGAAGAGTATAAAAACATAATCTTGACAGACAGATTAGAATTGCATATAATAGAGTTAGAAAAGCTGGAAAGAAGAAATAACAAGAGCAAAGAAGAGGAAGAATTACTAAATTGGTGTAAGTTCATAAAATTTCCAGAGAAAGTAGAGGAATCTATAATAATGAAAAATGAGGAAATAAAGAAAGCCAAAGAGCAATTAAATAAAATAAGTCAAGATAAAAAGGAAAGAAGACTAGCAGAACTAAGAGAAAAGGCAATAATGGACGAGATGGCAATAAGAGATAGCGGATATAATGAGGGCAGAAAAGAAGGATTGGAAGAGGGAATACATCGTGGAATTGAACTAGGAAAAGAAGAAGGAGTGAAAAAAGGAAAAAAAGCAGAAAAAAAGAGTATTGCTCAAAATATGCTAGAAATGAAAATAGATAAAGAAATTATATCAAAAGTTACAGGATTGACTATTAGTGAGATAGATAATATGTAATAAAAAGAAAGTAGAGGAATCTATAATAATGAAAAATGAGGAAATAAAGAAAGCCAAAGAGCAATTAGATAAAATAAGTCAAGATAAAAAAGAAAGAAGATTAGCAGAACTAAGAGAAAAGGCAATAAAAGACGAGATGGCAATAAGAGATAGCGGATACAATGAGGGCAGAAAAGAAGGAATAGAAGAAGGAATAAGGAAAACAGCGAAGAATATGCTAGAAATAAAAATAGATAAAGAAATTATATCAAAAGTTACAGGATTGACTATTAGTGAGATAGATAATATATAAATAAAGCGGGGCATTTTAGATTTTCTAAAGTGCCTTTTTAATATTTTTATGAAAATAATTAAATACTATTGACAATTGAACATGTATTCAACTATAATATAAATATAGTTGAATAACAATTCAATTGTTCTGGCATATAATGTAAATTGTAAGGAGGTTTATATGGCAAAGAATGAATTTACTTGTGATTGTAATATAATTCATGAAGAAGTTGTAAAAAAAGCACTAAAAGTAATGCCTGAAGATGATATTTTTTATAAATTAGCAGATTTTTTTAAAGTTTTAGGTGATACTACTAGAGCAAAAATACTATTTGCATTAGATCAAAATGAAATGTGTGTATGCGATATAGCAAATACTTTAAATATGAGTAAATCTTCTATTTCTCATCAGCTAAGTACATTAAGAAGAACAGGAATAGTAAAATGTAGAAAAGAAGGTAAAGAAGTATACTATATGTTAGATGATGAACACGTTAAACAATCTTTTGAAGTAGGCCTTGAACATATTGAACATAAAAATAAGTAATATTGGAGGTAAAATTATGAAGTTAAAATTTAAAATTAAAGGATTAGACTGTGCAAATTGTGCAGCGGAATTAGAAAGAGCAATACAAAAAGTTGATGGTGTAGAAAGTGCAACAATTAGTTTTATGGCCGAAAGAATGACACTAGAAATTGACGAAGAGAGAAAAGAAGAAGTAATTGAAAAAGTTAATAAAGTTGTAAAAAAAGAAGAACCAGATGTTACTTTAAAAGAAATATAGGTGAAGAATATGAAAAAAAGAGCAATTAAGATAATAGTAGCGTTCATTCTGTTTGTTGCAGCTATGGTTATTAATGTTAGCAATGTTTGGATAAATAATATTTTGTATATTATAAGTTACTTAATTGTTGGATACGATATTGTATTAAAGGCTATAAGAAATATATTTAGGGGAAAAGTTTTTGATGAAAATTTTCTTATGACTGTTGCTACAATAGGAGCTTTTGGAGTAGGTGAGTTTCCAGAAGCAGTTGCAGTTATGTTATTTTATCAAGTAGGAGAATTATTCCAAAGCTTTGCTGTAGATAGATCTAGAAAATCAATATCAAGTTTGATGGATATAAGACCAGATTTTGCAAACTTAGTAAAAGAAGATAGCATAGAAAAAGTAGATCCAGATGAAGTAAGCATTGGAAATATTATATTGATACGTCCTGGAGAAAAAATACCATTAGATGGTGTAGTAGTAGAAGGAAATTCAATGATAGACACTAAGGCATTAACTGGAGAATCAGTTCCTAGAGAAGTAAATGTAGGAGATGATATTTTAAGTGGATGTATAAATGTTAATGGTCTTTTAAAAGTAGAAGTAACAAAAGAGTTTGAAGAGTCAACTGTTAGTAAAATACTAGAGTTAGTAGAAAATGCAAGTAGTAAAAAATCAAAATCAGAGAATTTTATTACTAAATTTGCTAAATACTATACTCCAATAGTTGTAATAATAGCAGTAGTACTTGCAGTAATACCACCTATTATTATACCTGGAGCTAGTTTTTCAGACTGGTTATATAGAGCATTATCATTTTTAGTTGTATCATGTCCATGTGCATTAGTTATATCTATACCACTAAGTTTCTTTGGTGGTATTGGTGGAGCATCTAAGATTGGAATTCTTATAAAGGGAAGTAACTATCTAGAAGCTTTAGCAAAATCAGAAATAATTGTTTTTGATAAAACAGGAACTTTAACAGAAGGTGTTTTTGAGGTTCAAAAAATAGAAGCAGTTGGAATAACTGAAGAAAAATTAATTAGATATGCAGCACTTGCTGAAAGCTTTTCTAACCATCCAATAGCACAGTCTGTAAAGAAAGCTTATGGAAAAGAAATTGATTCTAAATTAGTAACAAGTACAAACGAGTTAACAGGACTTGGTATAGAGTCAATAATTGAAGATAAGGATGTTATTATCGGAAATGAAAAGTTGATGATAAGTAAAAATATAGATTACAACAAGTGTAAAGATATAGGAACTGTATTGTATGTTGCAATTGATCAAAAATATTGTGGATACATACTAATATCAGACAAAATAAAAGAAGATTCTAAAGCAGCTATAAAACAATTAAAAAATAGCAATGTTTCTCAAACAGTTATGCTTACAGGGGATAAAAAAGATGTAGGTGAGTTTGTAGCAAATGAAATAGGATTAGATAAAGTATATACAGATTTACTTCCTGATGGAAAGGTTGAAAAAGTTGAAGAGTTAATGAAGCAAAAAAGTGAAAAAGGAAAACTTGTATTTGTAGGAGACGGAATAAATGATGCTCCAGTATTAGCTCTTTCAGATATTGGTATTGCAATGGGAGGATTAGGATCTGATGCTGCTATAGAGGCTGCTGATGTTGTAATAATGACAGATGAGCCATCTAAGATTTCTAAGGCAATTAGTTTATCTAAGAAAACTCTTAGAATAGTAAAAGAGAATATCTTTTTTGCAATATTTGTAAAAATTGCAGTATTAGTATTATGTGCCTTTGGAATATCAACAATGTGGGAAGCCGTATTTGCTGATGTAGGTGTTTCAATAATAGCTATATTAAATGCATTAAGAGTTTTAAGAGTAAAAGAATAGGGAAAGGAATATATAGTTCCTTTCTTTTTCTTTTAAATATTTACAATTTGATATATAATATATATAATTTATAGTAGAAATATTAAGGAGAAAAGATTATGATTGTAGAATATGAAGAAAAATATTTAGAAGATGTAAGAGATTTATTAGTTGAACTTGAAGAATATATATTAACTATAGATAAAGATAATCTTGATCAACTTCATCCTGAATATAGAGAAAAAATGGCACTTTTAGATTTAAAAGAAGCACAAGAATATAACGGAAAATGTTTTTTAGCAATTGAAGATGGAAAAGTAATAGGTTTAATAATTGGATGTGTTAAACCTTATGATGAATATGATTACTTAGATTATAAATGTCCTAAAAGAGGCAATATTACAGAATTAATAGTATCTAAAAATTCTAGAAGTGGTGGAGTTGGTAAAAAATTAATAAACAAAATGGAAGAATATTTTAAGAGTATAGGGTGTCAATATGTTTTAATAGAGGTATTCGGATATAATGACAATGCAATAAATTTTTATCAAAACAGAGGATATCATACTAGAATGCTTGATATGATTAAAAAAATAGATGAATAAATATAAATTTAAAGCAAACTATTACAAATATAAAAAGTTTATGATATAATACACAAGACAATATATAGACAGGTATTAATTGGAAACGCACATTACTAAAAGTAATGATAACGAACAACACAAGTGATATGTGTTGTTTTTTTATTTTTAGAAGGGAGTTTTTATATTATGCCAAAAACAAAATTTCAAGATTTTATTTATACCATTGTAATGGTTATTATTATGGTATATGCAATGATTTGCTACAATGTAGCTGTTAATATGGGAGGGATGTCTAATAAAGTATTTATAGCAGCTTTAGGTGAATTACCAATTATGGGAACTATTGCCTTTTGTTTAGAATTTTTCTTAATAGGAAAGCTATCTCAAAAAATAGCATTTAAAATGGTAAATCCTAAAGAAGAAAAACCTATATTTATAAACATTGCTATATCATCAGTAATAGTTAGTTTTATGTGTCCAATAATGAGTTTTATTGGTAGCTTACTTTTTGGATTTAATGGTGCTTCAAATATTATAGCTAATTGGTTACAAACATGTACTTTAAATTTTCCAATGGCTTTATGTTTTCAAATATTCTATGCAGGTCCATTTGTAAGATTTATATTTAATAAAATATTTAAAAATAATTAAAATATGAATTTATTATAGCAAAATATGATATAATTGAATAGAAAAATGAGAATGCTAAGAAAAATAGTGTAAAGAAAGAAGTGGAATAAAAATGGGAAAATCAAAAGTATATTTTACAAAAGAAATTACACCTGAGAGTGTAATTAAAATGTATGAAACTCTTGGAGTAGATTTACCAGGAAAAGTTGCTGTAAAAATACATTCTGGAGAAAAAGGTAATCAAAACTATATTAAACCAGAATTTGTAAAAGCAATTGTTGAAAAAGTAAATGGAACTATTGTTGAATGTAATACTGCTTATGGCGGTGCTAGAAACACAACTGAAAAGCATGAAGAATTAATGAAAGAACATGGATGGACAAAATATTTTAATGTAGATATAATGGATGCAGAAGGAAATGATTTAAAATTAGATATTCCAAATGGAAAAGTAATAAAAGAAAACTATGTTGGTAATCATATAAAAAATTATGATTCAATGCTTGTATTATCACATTTTAAAGGACATCCAATGGGCGGATATGGCGGAGCATTAAAACAATTATCAATAGGATGTGGTTCTGCAAATGGAAAAGCATGGATACATTCAGCAGGAGTAACAAAAGATCCTGAAAAACTATGGGATAACTTACCAGAGCAAGATAAATTCCTTGAAGCAATGGCTGATGCTGCTTCATCAGTTCACAATATGTTTAAAGGAAAAATTGTTTATATAAACGTTATGTGTAATATGTCAGTAGATTGTGATTGTTGTGCTATTGCAGAAGATCCTTGTATGAAAGATGTAGGTGTTCTTATTAGTACAGATCCAATAGCTATAGACCAAGCATGTATAGATATTGTATATAATTCAAAAGATCCAGGAAGAGATCATCTAGTAGAAAGAATTGAAAGACAAAATGGTGTTCATACAATTGAAGCTGCAAGTGAACTTGGATTTGGTTCAAGAGAATATGATCTAATAAACATAGATTAAATTTAGGAGGCAATTAAAATTGGAAAATAAAAAGAAATTAGTTGTATTTTATTCATATACTGGACATACTAAAATGATAGCTGAAAGAATACAAAAAGAACTAGGTTGTGATATTTTAGAGTTAAAACCTAAAATACCATATTCAACAGATTATCAAACTGTTGTAGATGATGAACAAAATAGTGAGGCAAGTAATCATATACCTCAAATACAGGATATAGATGTAGACTTAAGTAATTATGAAGAAATTATACTAGGGTTCCCAACTTGGTGGTACAGGCCCTGTCCAGTAGTAAGAGCCTTTTTAGTTAACAATAATTTATCTGGAAAAGTTATTGTTCCTTTTGCAACTAATGCAGGATGGCTTGGAAGAAGCTTTGAAGAAGTTAAAAAATTGTGTCCAGATAGCAAAGTTGAAAAACAAATGAACATTGTATTTTCACAAGATTACGAAGAAAATAGAGTAATTACATCTGAAAAAGAAATAGAAAATTGGATTAAGAGTATATAGTATATGTAAAGCTAGTAATATTGAAAATTACTAGCTTTTGTGATATAAGTAAGTATGGTAAAAATGGAGGATATAGTATGAATAAATATATGAAAATTGCAAAAGAAAACGCAGATAATGGAATATCAAAAGGAGAAGGTGGACCTTTTGGGGCTGTAATAGTAGATAAAGAAGGAAATGTAGTATCAAATGGTAACAATAAAGTTATACTTACTAATGATCCTACAGCGCATGCTGAAATTGTAGCTATTAGGAATGCTTGTAAAAACCTAGGAACATATGATTTAACTGGATATAGTTTATATACTTCATGTGAGCCATGTCCAATGTGCTTATCTGCAATAATATGGGCAAACATAAAAGAAGTATTTTATGGATGCACTAAAAAAGATGCAGCCAATATAGGATTTAGGGACGATGCTATTTATGAGTATCTAAAAGGAAACAATGATGATTTAATACATCTTGAAAAAATGGACAGAGATGAATGCATAAAGACTTTTGAAGAGTATAATAAAAAGAATGGTGTCATTTATTAATTAGGAGGAGAAAAATGTATAAAAATATTGAAAAGAAACAAATAATGAAACTTGAAGATCTAGTTGAATATCAAGAAGGGCAAGTAGTAAGTAAGACTCTAGTTCAAAACGTACTAGTTAGTGTTACAGTATTTTCTTTTGATAAAGGCGAAGAAATTTCTACACATGTTTCTGGTGGAGATGCAATGGTTACTGTATTAGACGGAAAAGGAAAATTTACAATTGGAGGAGAAGAATATATTCTACAAAAAGGTGAAACAATTGTAATGCCTAAAAATGTACCACATGCAGTTTATGGAGAGGAAAAGTTTAAAATGCTACTAGTTGTATCATTTTAATATATATTTAAAGGCTTATGAAAATAAATGTAAATAATGTAAATTTAAATTATGAAGAATATGGAACAGGCAGGCCAATAATATTACTACATGGAAATAGTGAGGATATCACTATTTTTAGAAAACTTATAGATAAACTAAAACCAGATTATAAAGTGTATGCTATAGATAGTAGATGTCATGGAAAAAGTGAAAACACAGAAAAAATATCTTATGACCTTATGGCAAAAGATGTAATTGAGTTTATAAAACAAAAAGAAATAGAGTCTCCTATTTTATATGGATTTAGTGATGGTGGAATTATTGGACTAAAAATTGCAATAGAAGAACCCAATTTGTTATCTGAACTTATTGTAAGCGGAGCAAATATAAATCCAAAAGGAATGAAGAATATGACATTATTTTGGTGTAAATTTGCATATTGGATATCTAAGGATAAGCTAATAAAAATGATGATAGATGAGCCAAACATTTTACCATCTGAGTTAGCAAAAATTAAAATACCAGTGCATGTTATTGCAGGACAAAAGGATGTTATAAAACAAAAGCATACTATGTTAATAGCTAACAGTATAAAAAATAGTACACTAGATATTATTCCAAATGAAAATCATGGTAGTTATATTGTAGACAGTGAAAAAATATATTATATTATAAAGAAATATATAAAATAGTAATTAATAGATGTGTTAAATGGACACATCTATTTTTTTGTATATTGCTTTTTATTTTTAAATAAGGTAGTATAGGAAGTGTGATGGGGGAACAAAATAAAATTATAATATATTTTGCTAATATCACAAATTTATATTTAAGAAAGGGTTTTATGATGTATATCATGAGGTGAGATTATGGAAAACAAAGAAAAAATTAACGAATTAAGAGAAAACTTAAAAAAAATCAATGAAAAAATAAAAGATTCAACAGATACAGCTATATTATCTGGTATGTATGCTAAAGATGAAGTAGACAAAAAAATAAAGGAAGCTAAGGTAAAATTAAGTGACGCACAAGAAAAATTAAAAGAAAAAAGTGAAAAAGGAAAAATAAAATTAACTGAAGACATAACAAAAATGCAAGATAGTTTACAAGATGCAAGAAAAAGTCTAGAGTTAAAGAAAGAAGAAAAAAATAAAGAAAAATTAGAAAAATACATAAAAAATAAAACAGAATATGCAGATGATGCTTTAGCAATAGCTCTAATTGCAATAGATGAAGCTAAAGTTGCATTTTTAGAAGCTGTTGAAGCACAAATAGAATATGATGAAATTTATGGAGAAAATGAAGAAGAAAAATAATTCTTATAAAAAAATGTAGATAAAACAAGTTCCTATATGTTATAATAAAAAATATTAATATAGGAGAGGAAAATATGAGAATAGTATTAAGTTTTATATTTATATTTTATATTGGTAGCACATGTGGATGGATACTAGAATTATTTTTTAGAAGAATTGTCCATGGAAAATGGGTTAATCCAGGATTTTTAATAGGACCATATTTGCCTATATATGGATTTGGATTATGTGGTTTAACAGGAATATATTTATTATTTCAAAATTTAGATTTACCAGATATTGCAGTCATAATATTAATGGGAGCAACAATGACTTTAATAGAGTTTATTGGAGGTTTATCATTTGTAAATAAACCAGTTAAATTATGGGATTATAGTGATAGATGGGGAAATTATAAAGGAATTATTTGTCCACTTTTTTCTATGATTTGGACAGCAATAGGTGCTTTATATTATTATTTTATAGCTGGCTTTATAATAGAAAAGCTAGAATGGTTTAATAACAATCTATCATTTTCTTTTGTACTTGGATTCTTTTGTGGAATAATATTAATAGATTATGTATATTCTACAAAACTATTAACAAAAATAAGACAATATGCAAAAGACAGCGGTATAGAAGTAAGATATGAAGAATTGAAGTGTCAAATAAAAGAACTAAAAGAAAAGAGTGAAGAAAAATACTCATTTATATTTGCATTTAAACCAACTAAATCAATGGGATTAAAAGAATTTATAGGAAAATATAAAAAAGATGCTAGAGCAAAAAAAGAAAATTAATAAAAGCTTAAGGAGGTGATATATTATCACTTCCTTTTTTTATATAAAAATGTAAAAAATAAAAAAATATTTTTTTCGTCATTTAGTAGTCACATACAGTATAGTATAATTAAGTTGTAAATTGAAAGGAGTGCTTTTGATGGAGATATTAAAAGTAGAAAATTTAACAAAAATATATGGAAAAGGAGATACAAAAGTAGTTGCACTAGATAATGTTTCATTTAGTGTAGAAAAAGGAGAATTTGTAGCAATTGTAGGTGCTTCTGGAAGTGGAAAATCAACATTGTTGCATCTAATGGGAGGCGTTGATAGACCAACTAGTGGAAGTGTATATATTGATGGAAAAAATATATATAAATATACAGATGACGAATTAGCAATATTTAGAAGAAGACAGATAGGATTAATTTATCAGTTTTATAATTTAATTCCAATATTAAATGTAGAAGAAAATATAACTCTACCATTGGATTTAGATAATAGAAAAGTAGATAAACAAAGACTTGAAAATTTATTAAAACTATTAGGTCTAGATAAAAGAAGATATCATTTACCAAATCAGCTATCTGGCGGTCAACAACAAAGAACATCAATAGGAAGAGCCATGATTACAAGTCCAGCTATAATACTTGCAGATGAGCCAACGGGTAATCTAGATTCTAAAGCAAGTGATGAGATAGTTGAATTATTAAAAAAATCAAATAAGGATTTTAAACAAACAATAATAATGATTACTCATAATATGGATATTGCTAAAGAGGCAGATAGAATTATAAAAATCGAAGATGGAAAAATTGTTAAGGAGGTATAACTATGACAATTCTTAGCAAAATATCTTTAAAAAATTTAAAATTAAATAAAAAAAGAACCATTAGTACAATAATTGGAATAATTCTATCTGTTGCACTAATTTGTGGTGTTGGAAACTTAGTAACTAGTGCTCAAAAAACTATTATAACAGGGAGCATAAATAAAAGCGGATACTATCATTTAAAGCTTAATGATATAGCACAAAGCGATGAAGCGGAATTAAAAAATAATAGAAATATAAAAGATATTAAAATAATATACCAAAATGGATATGCTATTTTAAAAAATTCACAAAATGAGGATAAACCATATATAGGAATATATTCTATGAGTCAAGATGTATTTAATGATTTGAAATTTAACCTAAAAAGTGGAAGATTTCCTACAAATAGTGATGAGATAGTTATAAATGAACAAATAATAAATAATGCTAAAGTGCAATATAAAATAGGAGATACTATATCTTTAGAACTAGGTACTAGAGAAGGTACTGATGGACAGTTAGATAAGAATTTTGAAGATACATATTATCCTGATACTGAAAATTTAGTTGTAAACACTAAAAAAGAATATAAAATCGTAGGAATAATGGAAAGACCTTCTACAGATTTTGAGGCATACTGGAATCCTGGTTACACAGCTATTACAACTAACGATAATACAGGAAAAGAAATTGCTTATGTTATATTAAAAAATCCTTATGACTATAAAAAAGCTTTACCTAATATATTAGGAGTAGAAGATTATAAAACAATTATAACAGCGTATACTCAAGAAACAAGATATGGCACAAGCTATAAAATAAATAGTGATTTATTAAAATGGGAAGCAATGGCCTTTAGTGATAATACAATTTCATCATTATATTCAATAGCAGGAGTAATAATTGCAGTTATACTTATTGCTAGTGTATTTTGTATTAGAAATTCATTTGCTATTGCTACAACAGAGAAAATAAAGATGTATGGAATGTTATCAAGTGTAGGAGCTACTAAAAAGCAAATAAAGAAAAACGTTCTTAATGAAGCTTTAATGCTTGGAGCAATAGGAATACCTTTAGGTGTATTAAGTGGAATAGTTGCAATATTTATATTAATAAAAGTAGTAAATGCAATACTAACAAAAAGTATTTTAGCATATGTTGATGGAATCTGTTTTAATGTTTCAATTGTATCTGTTTTAATATCTGTAATATTAGGAATTTGTGTAATATACTTGTCTGCTATATCCTCTGCAATAAAAGCAAGTAAAGTAAGTCCTATAGAAAATCTAAGAGGATCAAGAGAAATAAAATTAAAAAATAATAAGATGAAAGCTCCTAAAATTATAAAGAAAGTATTTAAAACTGGTGGAGTATTAGCATATAAAAACTTAAAAAGAAGTAGAAAAAAATATAGAGCAACAGTTATATCAATGGTAATAAGTGTATTTTTATTTATTACAATGAGTAGTTTTATTTTATATGGGTTTGAAAGTACATCAAATTATTACACAGATTATGATTATAACGTTGTATTAAATAGAGGAATGAATCCAATTGATCAGGGCGATTTGAATAAGATAACTAGTATAGAGGGCGTTACTGATGTGTTTAAACTATATTCAGATAACACAGAAGATTTTAAGATTTTTGATACCTCAAAAGTTAATCTTCAAGATGAATTTGAATTAAGTGAAGATTATGAATATGATGAAGAAAAAAATGAATATGTAGATACTGGTAAAGGAAAATACATAGCACCAATAGTATATGCATTAGATGCCAAATCTTTTGAATGTTTTTGTAAAAAAATTGGAGCGGATTATAACAATATAAAAGATAAAGCAATCCTTTGTGATTATCAATCAGCATACATTGAAAAAGATGGAGAATACAAGAAAATTAGAAGATACAATTATAATACTGGAGATGAAATGGTTGGATATATTAATGGTGTAGAAACTAAGGTAAAAATTGGAGCTGTATCAGAAGAAAAACCATATGGTATTGAAAATTCATACTATTCGATTGGTACCTTAGTATTAAATGTAGATGAGTATCCAAATTTAAAATTTGAAATTGAGAAAATTTGTGTTAATGCAAAAGATGCTGATCAATTTGAGTCACGAGTTAAGGATATAAATAGTGGAATAAATTGCTATAATTTAGATGAACAAGCAAAAAGCGAAAAGGCTATGATACTAATAGTTAATATATTCTTATATGGATTTATATCAGTAATAGCTTTAATAGGAGTTACTAATATATTTAATACAATAACTTCAAATATGGAATTAAGACAAAAAGAATTTGCAATGTTAAAAAGTATTGGAATGACTAGAAAAGAATTTGATAGAATGATTAACTTAGAAACTATATTCTATTGTACAAAAGCACTTATTTATGGAATAATATTAGGAATAATAGGTTCGTATACTGTGTATAGCATGTTTAAAACATTTAATATAACATTTAAATTACCTATATCTTCAATACTTATTTGCAGCATTTTTGTATTTTTATTAGTATTTATAATAATGAGATATTCTATTAATAAAATAAATAAACAAAATGTTATTGAAACAATAAGAAATGAAAACGTATAATTATAAAAAAATGATATAAGGGGCTAGTAAAGTCCCTTATACTATTATATAATATATCTAAATAAGGAGTACGAAATGAGAATATTATTAGTTGAGGACAATCTCATGGTTGCAAAAGGAATAATATATTCTTTAGAGCAGAAAAACTATGATGTAGTTCATAAAGTAAATTCAATGCAAACAAAGGAATTTTTAAAAGATAATAGTGTGGATTTAGCTATACTTGATGTATCACTTCCAGATGAGGATGGATTTGAGTTATATGAGAAGAACTTAAAGGTTAAAAATATATCTACTATTTTTTTAACAGCAAAAGATGATGAAAATGATATAGTAAAAGGATTAGAACTGGGAGCAGAAGATTATATTACAAAGCCTTTTTCAATAAAAGAACTTCTTGTAAGAATCAATAAAATATTACTTAGAAAAAGAAAAAATACAATAGTTAAAGTAAAAGATATTGAATTTGATTTAGATAAGATGGCAGTATATAAAAATGATGAAAAGATACCACTTACAAGTTTAGAGATTAAAATACTATATTTATTATTTACAAATATAAATAAAGTAGTTACTAGAAATTATATACTTGAAAAAATCTGGGAGTGGACAGGTAATGATGTTAATGATAATACTGTTACTGTTTATCTAAAAAGAATAAGAGAAAAACTATCTAGTGATATAATAATAACTATTAAGGGAATAGGATATAGGATTGATGAAGAATAAAATTGAATTAAAGAAAACGTTAAAAATTGTTTTTTTATTTATATTAATATTAATTAGTTTATTTGAAGTTGTAAATCTATTTGAATATAGAAAATATACGCACGAATACAATCAAAAAATTGAGAGTGTTATTTCAAATGTAATTGAAAAATATCCAAATGCAGATGAGGATGAATTAGTTGAAATATTAAGTGATTACTCAAAAGAGAGTTCAAATATATTAGAAAAATATGGAATAGACTTAAAAAAGGATTCAGCTATACTGAAAAACCAAAAGTATTTTGCATATTTTAATGTAGCACAACTAGTAGTTATAGTGGTACTTTCTACTGGAATAATTGTAATTTTTATTATGTACAATTACAATAAAAATAAAAAATTAGATGAGATTACAAGTTATATAGAAAAGATAAATAATGGAAACTATAGGCTTGATATTGATGATAACACAGAAGATGAACTGTCAATTTTGAAAAATGAAGTATATAAAACTACAGTTATGCTCAGAGAGATAGCACAAAATTCTCAAAAGGACAAAGCAAACCTTAAAGATGCTTTATCAGATATTTCGCATCAGTTAAAAACGCCTCTTACATCAATGAATATAATGATAGATAATATTTTAGATGATCCTAATATGGATAAAAATATGAGAACAGAGTTTTTAAAAGATATAAAAAAAGAAGTGTTTAATATTAGCTTCCTAGTAAATTCATTATTAAAACTCTCAAAACTTGATGCAGATAGTGTTCAGTTTATAAACAAACTAGAAAATATAGAAGATATCTTGAAAAAGAGTGTAGAAAATGTAGCTGCAATATGTGATTTGAAAAATATAAAGATAGAAGTGTATGGAAAAGAAAATTGCAATATAAATTGTGATTTGAGATGGCAAGTAGAAGCAATAACTAACATATTAAAAAATTGTGCTGAACATTCACCAATTGGGTCTAGTATAGAAATATCATATTTAAAAAATAAGTTATACACTCAAATTAATATACAAGATCATGGAATAGGAATAGACAAAGAAGATTTACCACATATTTTTGAGAGATTTTATAAAGGAAAAAATTCGTTAGAAGACAGTGTTGGAATAGGACTAGCTTTATCTAAAAGTATAATTGAAAAAGACAATGGATATGTAAATGTTGAATCACAAGTAGGAAGAGGTACTAAATTTACTATAAAATATTATAATGATTTTTCTTGATTATAAGCTAAATTTATGTTAAACTTATACTACTTGAAATATAATTTAGAAAGGAAGTAGAAAATATGGGAGGAGTAAGTGTACTTATATTACTTGGATTTTTATCTGCTATGTTTTTTGTTTTGGCTGCATTATTTTTTGCAGTGGTGATTTATTTAGTAGTAGGATACATTTTTGAGAGTATAGCAATACACAAGATGTGCAAAAATCTAAACTACAAACATTGTTTTACAGCCTGGATACCATTTTATAATAAATATTTAATGGGGAAAATTTCAAAATCCAAAGCAGAAGGGATAATTGTATCAATGTTTGATGCAGTATCATTTATACTTTTAGGATTTTTATATGGATCATCACAATATAATGAGTGGATAATGCTAACATTTTTAATTTTAATTATAATTTCATTTGTACTAAAAATAGTGATGTCTCATAAAATATTTTCCAAAGCTTTAGGAAAATATGGAGACATTATGACTATATTTAGTGTTTTAAGTCTTGGATTTTTAAGACCTATTTTCTTGTTTTCAATTAGAGATTGTAAAAGATTATATAATGAATAGTAGAGTAAGAGGAAAACGATTTTTTCCTCTTATTTTTTTATCTACGATACGTAGGTTGTATTTTAGTACATAAATGATATAATTTTTTTTAGGAGGAAATTTTTAATGAATACTTATGTAACTGGAAAAATAATAAAAAATTAAGGAAAAGCAAAAAGATGACACAACTAGAACTAGCAGGAATTTTAGATGTTAGCGATAAAACAATAAGTAAATGGAAAACAGGAAAAGGATTACCGGATATAGCAATAGTAGCACCATTAGCTAAAGCATTATGTGTTAGTGTAATAGAGCTTATGAACGGAGAATATATAGTGTTTAAATAAAAATGAAGGTATGTAAATGAAATGCACCACAAATGTTGTCTAACTTTCGTTCAACTTTTTAGGTTCACTTCAAAAATACCTTCATTTTTTTACTCTACAACAGGTGGAATAAAGTTTTCAATTGCATCTCTTAATTTGGGATGATGGATTACAAAGTGAATAGATGGAGCAGTAGCTTTAGAAATCATAACCCAGTTTTTTTCACACATTAAAACTTGTATATTTTTAAAAGTATGAGTGACATTAATTTTAAATTTATAATTTGGATTTTCATTACTATATTTTTTTGTTAATTCTAGATGCTTCATATATTCATCATAAGTATAGTAAATCTTTTTCTCATAAAAACAATCAGACAAGCAAAGATAAGGTGAAGCTTTTTCAAAATCTTCTTTACTTATTTCTTGAATTTCGTCTTCAAATATATTTTCTTTTATTACTTCTTCAATTATTTTATTTTGCATTTTAACAGAATTTTTTATTATTTCAATATCTTTATCTGGCACATTGTTGCGTTTTAACATTTCTAGTAATAATTCATTAGATATTGTATGAATTGGAAGAGAAGATAAAATTCTTCTTCTATTAGCTTTTGTTTTTGCACTTGAATTCAAAAATATGTTATATGAATTTATAGAATCTTCTCTATATATTTCCATAAGAGGTGTAGCTTTGTTTAGTAGAAGTTTTGCTTTTGTCTTGTAGTAATTTAAATCATTTTTAGAAGTTAGTAGTGTATATTTTCCTTTATCATGAGATCCAGTTATACATTCTCCTGTAAGAGCAACGTTTTCTGAAATGTAGTCAAAATGACAATAGAAATTACTATGAGGACCTTTTAAAAAGTAAGGTGAGACTTGTCCTGTCATGTATATAGGTATCCAGCTTTCTAGCCCTAACATCATTTCATTAAAAGGTCTATCAATGTTATGAATAATGTTTAGATGAAGTCCTTTTTTTAGCATCATTGCAATTGCAAACATCCATTTTTTTCCAAAATCAATATCTTCTGCCATATCTTCCATAGGCATATCACTACACATAAAAACTGGCTCATTTGACTTAGAAAGTACAGTTGTTTTAAAAAAGTCTAGTTCTCCTTTTTTCATTTCTTTTATACCATAATATGTTTTAGAAATAGGTTTATAAAATGGAATAAAAGGAACTTTTAATTCATTAAAATGTATTGCTTTTATATATTCATTTAAATCAAATTCATCTAAGTGAACTAAGAAATCATCTATATAATTTTTTGGAGAAGAAGAGTTTGTTAAAATCCAATTTTCAAGAGCAGAATAATATTTAGATTTAATTTTTAACTCATCAGTACTGCTTTTAGTTATCAAAGATATAGTCTCTAAATCTTCCTCAGTAGTATATTTAGATGTTATATAATTACATACTCCTTCAACAAAGCTTTTTGGCTTAGATGGAGTTCTACTACCATTTCGTATTTTAGAAATAAATGAAGCGTCATAATTAATAAAACGAGCTAAATCTGCAATATTAATATTTAAAACACTAGCTAATTCATTAAAATTACTTCCTAGTTGTTCTAAAGAAATAGTTATATCATTTAAGGTGCTAGATAAACAAAGATAAATATCTTTTTTAGATATATTTTCTTTATCTTTTCCTAACATATATAATCCATTAACTAATGATTCGAATTGTTTACTTTTTATATTTGGAGTTCTTTCTCCATTACGATATCTGCTAATAACAGCTGAAGAAAGTCCAGAAGCAGATATTAAATCTTTTGGGGAACATTCAAATCTTTCCATATAATTGTTTAGTTGCTGTGAAAAATTCATAATAAACCTCCTATAGTATTATATAATTAAATCTATTATAACATATAATAAAATAGGGAAAAAAGTCGATTACCAAAGTGGCACGGAAAATTTGGTAAAAAATAAAAAAAGAGAAAATTTCTATGATAAAATTACAGACATAGTTATAAACTTTAGAAAAGGGGTATAAATTATGAAAAAAACTAGATTATTTGTGCTTGCTATTATTACACTAATGATAGCAATAGTTACTAACAACAATGTATATGCAGCAAGTGAAAAAAATGAAGTAACTCTAAAATTTGATGGAGGAATTGTGCGTGATGGCTATGTAGAATATAGCAAAATAGGAAAGTTACAATTATTCAAAGGCGATGAATTAGTTACAAATATTGATAATGGAATGAAAATAGATTTAAATGAGGCAGATTATCAATTTGTAATAGAAGAAATTCAAATTGAAGATACAGGAAGTGTTGTAGGTCCTGCACCAGTAAAATTAAATATTAACAATTGGTACTATCCTATGACAACAATAGTGGGTGAAGATAAATCTACATTTGAACTAGAATCAAGTAAGTTTAATGGAACTTTAAATGTTAAATTTACAAGAGCAAGAACAGTTGTTAATACAAATGTGGAAAATGTTTATGAAGATATAACATCAAAAGGTGTAATTGACCTGACAGATGAAAAAGAATATGTAATAGATTTTTCTAAAACTGATGAGTTGACAGAAGGATTAAAATCATTTGCAGATTTAGATAAAATACTATATTATAAGAGAGATAATAATAGTCTATTAGCAACAGATAATGAAAATGAAGCTGTTATAAAGATAGTTGGAAATAGATCAGAAAATAAAGCTATATTATCTGCAGTAAATGTTGGAACTAAAAAAAGTGAAAATTTTAAAGGATTTCATATGCAATATACAGGTTCTTCACTTAATTATAATAGTACTGATGATGGCATTATATATGAAACGAGATATGATTATTATACTAGATGTACTTATGATTTTACATTTCAATATGCCAAAGAAGAAGTTAGTCCTAAAGAATATGAGTTTATTGAAGGAGCTAATCAAGTATATACAATAGATAAGTCAAAAAATGCAGTATTTAAAGTAAATACAATCGCTAAAGATATAAAAGAAATTTATATAGATGGTAGTATTTTAGATGCTAAAAATTATGTTTTAGATTCTCAAGATGGAATAATTACAATTTTAGAAGAATATTTAAAAAGTTTAGCTATAGGAGAGCATAAAATAAAAGTTACTTTCTTAGATGAAAAAGAAATTGAAACTAATTTTGAAGTTAAGGCAGAGCAAAGCCAATCAGATATAAAAGATGAAGAAAAAAATGAAAGTATTGAAAATACAGATCCAAATCCAGAAACAGGAGATAATGTTTTAACAAATTTAACAATATCTGTAATATCTATATTAGGTGTTGCTATTGCTTTAATGATTAATAATAAAAAAATTAAGGAAGATTAGGAGGAAAAGAAAATGAAATTAAAAAAAGCATTATTTATGATGGTAATTGCTGTAGTTGGAATTTTAGGGATGACAACAGTAAGTGCTGCAACTATTAGTGACAACGGACAATATTCATTAGTATTAACTGTTAATGATGAAAATGGTGATATTGATGGAGAGTATGCAAAAATCGTAAGATTTGATGTTGATGAAGGAGAAACAACAGTTAAGTTATCTGAACTTACAAAAGATGTTACCCCATTTAATGGGAAAAATGAATTTTCACATTGGGTAAATAGAAATAAAGAAAAAGTAAATGAAGATTTATCATTAGCAGATTTTAATAGTAATGGTTGCTTTTATAAATCAACAGGTGAAGAAGTAAATTATACTAATGGTTTAACTCTTGAAGCAAGATTTGAAGGGAAAGCATTAAATGAAAGTGATAAATATTATGTGATATTTGATGGATTTGCTGGAACAGTAAATGGTCAATCAAAACTAAGATTAGATTTTAAAAAGGAAGAATTTCAAAACGTTGATTTAACCAAATATGTCCCTATAAGAAAAGGATATACTTTTATAGGTTGGGATTTAGATGGAAAAATTGTTACTACTGTAGATTCAAGTGCTTTTGCAAATGATGCTGTAGTTACACTTACTGCAACATATACTAAAGATACTTTTGATGGAGCAGATAGAGTTTTAATATTAAATGCTAATGGTGGAACTATTTCTGGAAATACATCTAATAAATATGACTATTTAGGTGGTGGAAATTCAGGAACAGCTATGTCACTTTTACCATATATACCAGTAAGAGAAGGATATACTTTTAATGGATGGAATTCTAAAAAAGATGGAAGTGGAAAAAATTATAAGTATATATATTGGAGATTATGGGATAATGATGGAAAAACAGATGTAGATAAAGATACTATAATAACAAATCAGCTTGGTGCACAGTATTACCAAAATGTAACTTTATATGCTTCTTGGACAAAAAATGCTGTTACTGAAGAAGATACTGTTAAAGAAATTAATAGTAATGGAGATATAAAATCAAGTATTACTTTTGAAAAAGAAGTTAGCAGTGATTATGTACTAGATATTAAAAATATAGAAGTAAAAGATAATTTAACAAATAAAGATGTTAAATATGTAGTAGATATAAATGTATTAGAAAATGGTGAAATAATTAAAATTAGTGATTTAAAAATGAAAATAAGAATTGCTTTACCAGAAGAATTAAAAGGATTTGATAAATATGAAGTGGTATATATATCAGATGATGAAATAAAAGAAACAATACCAGCAACAATAGAAGATGGCTACATTGTATTTGAAACATCACATTTAAGTCAATATGGAATTGTAGCAACAAAGATTGAAAATACAGATCCAAATCCAGAAACAGGAGATAATGTTGCACTAATTGGAATGATGTTTATGATGTCAATGCTAGGAATAATGAGTGCTAAATTAAAACTAGTAAAATAATAAAAATAAATTATATATCAAGGTGAAAAAAATATGAATGAAAAAACTAAGGGAAAAGTATTTGTTTCAGTAATAATTATACTGGTTATAATTATCGTAGCCCTTGTAATAGCTCTTTTTATCAATAAAGGCGGTAAAGAAAATATGGAAGATTCTAAAACTCAAACAAAAGAGAAAAATATTAAAATAGTTGAAGATGAAACTAGTAAAATTCAATTAGAAGAGTATAAAACAGATGTATTTACAATGAAAAAACCAAAAGGATGGAATGTTGAAACAGGAGGCTCAGGGGTTTTTTATACAATTAGAACATATGATAGTAAAAATACAAATAATCAAATATTCTTGATGATAAAAGTACAACCTTTATTAAAATCTACTTCAGCTAAAAATATGTGGCAAAATTATTATGCTATGACTGGATATAATTCACAATATAAATTGTTTGCTGATGCAGTAGTTTTAGATACTCCAACAACAGAAGGTTTTTATAATAAATTTAATGAAATAGCTAAGTTTGTTAAAGAAATAGATCCATCATTTAGTACTATAGAGTTTCCTAACTTTAGTAATTTTACAAAACAAGAGGAATTTGCCTCTCAAGCTTCAATGAAAAGTGTAGCCTTAGATAGTAAAGTGTTAAGAGCTACATTTAATGGAGATAATTCTAAAGAGGGTGAAGGACTTTTTATGGCATCTGTTGTAAATTTTGGAAATCAATATAGTGATGATGGATATTATATGGTATATGATATTACATCAATAACTTCTGAAAAAGATCAATTTATAAATTACAAGGATATTTTATTAGAGTCTGTAAACTCAATAAAGTTTAGTGATAGCTATGTAAAACAAACAATAGACAATGGAAATGCTCAAACTCAGCAATCACTTGCTTTAAATGCTTCTATTCAGAAATCTTTTGATTCATATATGGATGCTTGGGAAAATAGAAATAAGAGTTATGATATTATGAGTCAAAAGCAAAGTGATGCAACTCTTGGATATGAAAGAGTATACGATACTGAAAGTGGCGATATATATAAAACATATAATGGATTTACAGATGATTATGATGGTCAAAGATATAAAACAATAACAGATGATATGTACACTCAAAAAACTAGTGGATATATAGAAAAAATATATAATTAGATTCTGAATAAAGTTATAATACTGAATAATAATATAAAAAGGGATGATACTGAAGTAACTTAATCAATAATACTTCAAGTACATCTCTTTTTTTGAAATCAAATTTGATAATTGTTGTGTTTTGTGATATACAATTTAAAGAATAAAAGAAAGGTAGAGATGATATAATGTGTACAGCA
This sequence comes from uncultured Clostridia bacterium, assembly GCA_934130595.1. Classification (GTDB taxonomy): domain Bacteria; phylum Bacillota; class Clostridia; order TANB77; family CAG-465; genus CAG-465. The sequence continues at coordinate 61,111 of CAKOYF010000006.1, forward strand.
GCAACATATAAAACAAAAGATTTTTATTTTGGAAGAACTTTAGATTATGAATTTTCTTATGGAGATGAAATAACAATCACTCCAAGAAATTATGTTTTTAATTTTAGAGAAAAAGGAAAAATAGAGAGTCATTATGCAATAATAGGTATGGCATATGTTTATGATAATTATCCACTTTATTACGATGCAATGAATGAAAAAGGCGTAGCTATAGCAGGACTTAATTTTGTAGGAAATGCATCATATAATGAAAAAGTAGAAGGAAAGGATAATATAGCTCAATTTGAACTTATTCCTTGGATATTATGTCAGTGTGAAAATATAGATGATGTAAAGAGACTAATAGAAAAAATGAATATAACTAATGTAGCATTTAATGAAAAATTACCACTTGCACAACTTCATTGGATTATTTCAGACAAAGATAAAAGTATAACAGTAGAGGCTGTTAAAGATGGAATTAAAGTATATGATAATCCAGTAGGTGTATTAACTAACAATCCACCTTTTGATAAGCAAATGTTCGAGTTAAATAAGTATATTCATCTTAGTGTAGAAAATCCTAAAAATACTTTTTCAGAAAATTTAGACTTAGAATATTATAGCAGAGGAATGGGAGCAATAGGACTACCTGGAGATTTATCTTCTCAATCTAGATTTGTAAGAGTAGCTTTTGTTAAGATGAATTCTATATCTAGTGATGATGAAATGGAAAGTGTTAGTCAATTTTTCCACATATTAAACAGTGTAGATCAACAAAGAGGATGTTGTAAGTTAGGTGAAAATAAATATGAAATTACAATATACACTTCATGTTGCAATGTATCAAAGGGAATATACTACTATACAACATATAACAATCACCAAATAAATGCAGTAGATATTAATAGAGAAGATTTAGATACATCTAGCCTTATAAGATATAAACTAAATACTAATGAAAATATAAATTATCAAAATTAAAAAAATCTATTACATAAAATTATAATTTGTGATATAATACAAATGTATCGAGCAGTAAATAACGTAAGTCCAGATAATTAGGATTACGTTATTTTTTTGCCGTGTAAGTGAGTAGAAAGGAAAAAATTATGGAAAAACTAAATCTAGGAAAAGAAAAAATTGGAAAATTATTAGTAGCTTTTTCAATACCTTGCATAATTAGTATGTTGATTAACTCAGTGTACAATATAGTTGATCAAATATTTATTGGAAAAGGTGTAGGAAGTTTAGGAAATGCTGCTACTAATGTTATATTTCCAATTGTAATTATTTGTAATGGAATAGCACAACTAATTGGAAATGGATGTGCGGCTAATTTAAGTTTACTTTTAGGACAAGGCAAGAAAAAAGAGGCCAAAAATATGGTAGGCTCATCAATAACTATGTTAGTTATTTTATCACTACTTGTTTGTGGTTTAGGAGAGTTATTTTTACCAAAGCTAGTTTATTTATTTGGATGTACTAAAAATGCGTATGAATTGTCTATGATATATGGCAGAATAATTTTAGCAGGAGCCCCTTTTATGATAATTTATACTGGCATGGCAGCTATAATTAGAGCAGACGGGTCTCCTAAATATTCAATGGTTTGTCTACTTAGTGGAGCAATAGTCAATATAATATTAGATCCTATTTTTATTTTTGGATTAAATTTGGGAGTAGCAGGTGGAGCAATAGCTACTATATTAGGTCAGCTATTATCTTTTGTAATAGCAATATTATATGTATTTAAGATGAAAACTATAACATTAGAGCTTAAAGATTATAAAGTAGATAGTTCAATATTTAGAACTTTAAGTTATGGTTTATCTAGCTTTGTAATACAAATGACAGTATTAGTATTATTTATTTTAATGAATAATGTTATGACTAAATACGGAGCAGCTACAAAGTATGGAGAAGACATTCCACTTTCTGTATATGGAGTAGTTTCAAAGCTTAATAGTTTCTATATTTCATTTATATTAGGTCTTGCAGTTGGAGCTCAACCAATTATTGGATTTAACTATGGAGCAGGAAATATCCAAAGAGTAAAGAAAACAATAAAATATGTCGTAACAATAGCACTTATGATAGGAATTGTATTTAATGTATTATTACAACTTATACCAGGACAGCTAGTTAATCTTTTTGCAACACAATCAGATCCAAATTATAACTTATTTATAGAATTTGGAATTAAATGCTGTAGAATATTCTTAATGCTTTGTTGCTTAAATGCATTAGAAATGACATGTAGTATTGTATTTCAATCATTAGGAAGTGTAAAAAAAGCAAGTTTTGTATCATTTTTAAGACAAATTATATTATTCTTACCATTATGTTTATTCATGTCTAGTAAGATGGGTCTTATGGGTGCATTATATGCAGCACCAATAGCAGATGCAATTTGTTTTGTTATTGTATTAACTTTATTTATATTTGAATATAAAAATATTGGAAAAGAAAATCATAAAGAAGAGAAAGCCTTAGAAAGTACATCAGTAGAGAAGAATATTTCTAAAGAAAACGTTATAGTAACAATAAGTAGACAGTATGGCTCTGGCGGAAGATATGTAGGAAGAATATTAGCACAAAAGCTAGGAATTAAGTTTTGGGATAAAGAATTAATTGAATCAGTAGCAAAAGAATCCGGAATGACAGAAGAATTTGTATCAGAAAATGAACAAAAAAGAGAATGGGGAGCAAATTTAAATTCTGAATATAATAGTGAAGACGAATTATATATAGCTCAAACAAAAGTAATAAAAGAAATTGCTACTCAAGGCTCTTGTGTAATAATTGGAAGATGTGCAGATTATATTTTAAAAGATAATCCAAATGTAATAAGAGTATTCATTTATAGTGATGAAAATGCCAAAATAAAAAGAGCAATTAAACATTATAACTTGAATGAGAAAAATGCTAAAAAAGAAATAGAAAAAATAGATAAAGAAAGAGCAAGACATTATAAATATTATACAAATCAAGAGTGGGGAAATTTGAATAATTATGATATTGCTTTAAATAGTGATTATTTAGGAGTAGAAAAAACAGCCAAAATAATAGAAGAAATGATATTATCTAAAACTAAATAATAAAATATTGAATATTTTTAAAATAAAAAATATAATATAGTATTATGAAAAATAAAATAGTTATTGTGTTATTTATAATATTAAATATGTTTTTATATAAAGTGGTAAATGCTGATGAAATAGATCTAAGTGCTAAAGCAGCAGGCGTGTATACATTAAATGATCTAGAGTGTTTGTATGATAAAAACACTCAGGAAAAATTACCACTAGCAAGCATTACTAAAATTATGACTGCTATTGTTTGTATAGATAATGTAAGTGATTTAAATGAAGAAGTAGTCGTAAATTTACCAGAAGTAGAAAAATATTATGATGAGGATTATTCAACTGCTGGACTTAAAGATGGACAGAAAATATCATATTATGATTTAATTGCCACAATGCTCATTCCATCAGGAGCAGATAGTGCTAGTTGTATTGCTTTAAATGTATTTGGAGATTACTCTAAATTCATATATGCAATGAATGAAAAAGCAAAAGAACTTGGAATGAATGATACCTCATTTGAAAACCCAATAGGAAGTGATAATGAAAGTAATTATTCAACAGTTCATGATATTGCATTAATGATGAAATATGCACTTTCAAATGAAAATATTAAGACTTTTTTGTCTGAGTATGAATTTACAACTAAAGACCAATCTATAACAGTACATAATGCATTATTTCAACTTGCAGATATATATGGAATAAACGTTGAAAAAATAAGTGGTGGAAAAACTGGAATGACAGAAGATGCACAATATTGCCTGGCAAGTTATTCATATAATGAAGAAGAACCTTTAATTTGTATTGTACTTGGCTCACAAATAAAGCGAGGAACACTATATCATTTAACAGATAGTGAAAAGTTATATGAATATATCTCTCAAAATTATTCAATGAAAAATGTAATACTAGAAGGTGAAAATATTACATCAATACCAGGATATCATACAACAAATAGTGCTAAATTAATCTCTAGCAAAAATGTTGGTATATATTTAAAAAACGAAGAAGAAATAGATAAGGAAAAATTAAAAATTGAATATACAGATATGCCACTAATATCTGCTAAAAATAAAAAAGGTGATGTGATAGGAAAAGCTTCAATATACTATAAAGATAGATATATAACAGATATAGATTTAATACTAAGTGAAAATATGAAATTTAGTATTATAAAATGGTCAAAAGACAATACTCAAATTGTATTAGTAATAGAACTAATAGTAATAGTTGCGGGAGTTTATTGTTTAATACGTAGAAAAAAAGGTTATAAGAAAATTTAGAAAAAGATAGAAACATTTTACTTAAAAAATATAATGTTTCTATTTTTTTTTCGTATTAGTTGAAAAAAGTTAAATATTTGGTGTATTATTTAAGTAACAAAATGCGAAGAATATAATTAGGAGGAGTTTTTCTTGAAAAATAAGGTTAAAATAATCTCAATTTTTTTGAGCGTATTTTTTTTAATGACAATAAATATTGTAAGAGCAACTGAAGTTTTACCAGATGATGCGGCTTATGTTTCATCTGTTCAGATTATACAAACTAAGACAGGAACAGGACCATGGGACGATAACGATGAGCCTGGTAATGATAGCTCAGAAGGTAATGATATAGTTCGTTCATTTGATCAAGTAACATGGACAGTAGAAAATACAATGGCGCTAAAAGAAGAAAGTAGTAATAGCTATGTTGGTGGAGAGATAAATTTTGAAGCTACACTTCCAGATGAACTGGATTCTAAACAAGCTAAATGGGATACTGCTTCAATGAGTTGGATTACAAATGCAAAGCTATCATCTGACGGAAAAACATTAACAGGAAAATATAAATTAACACAAGAAAAAATAACTATACCAGGAAAACAGACATTAGTTTTTGTAGTTAAGTTATATGGTGTTAAAAATGGAACTACATTTAAACCAACTATAAAAACATGGCTAAATGGAAATGATGAAAAATACTATGCAACTGTAATACCAGATGAAGTAAAGGTAAGTGCTGCTCCTAGATATAATGTTAAAATTACTCAAAATGGAAGGGCGCAAATTAAAACTACATTAAACTATGGAAATGGAGACACTAAAGGAAGAATATATGGATATGGTATTGCATTACAACTATATAATACAAGTGTATCTAAAGGATTAAGAGGAATAGAATATGCAACTGGGGACATTACTTTTGATATAGATATGAAACTTGAAAGAACATTATTTGGAAGTACCAAAAGAGAAGATATTACTTCAGACTGTACACCTGTACTATGGAACTATAAGGCAAATGCTGTAACAAATAGTGGAAATATTTCAGGCAGAACTATGTATTTTGGAAACTCATATCATAGATATGAACTAACATTACCTCTTGGAGTAAGGGTAAATGAAAGAAGATATTCTGTATATAATTCGGGAAAAATTAATGTTGTACAAGAAGGTAGTAAGTTAAAATTTACTATTTCAGATTATGATTTTGATGGAACCTTCCCAATATGGTGTTATTCATATGGACAAACCACAGAAAGAACTATAAACTATACAGACAATATTGGTAACTTTAGTGTTGCATATATGCAAGTATTTGTACCAGACAATGATGCAAGTACTATAAGCAACAGAAATTATTACTTAACACTTAGTGATAACAATTTTAAAGCTACATCAGTTTCAGGAGCTACTACTACAACTCAGATGAATACATCAGATGATGCTAATACATTACAGCACATACTATATAAACCAGGAGAGTATAATCAAAACATATGGCCAGTAGAACCAGTTACATCTACTGCTCTAGGGCATTCAACTAACTTTATGGGAGATGCATATGGTACATTAGGGCAAAAAATAGATGTATTAACTAAGTTTAATATGAGTGTAAGTGCAGACGATAATGTATACTCTGCAACTAGATTAATAAAATATGATGCAGATGCATACGAGCCAATATATTATTCGGATGGAACTAAGTATAGATTATCTTCATTTGCAGGTACAATGAAATTTGATACATATTATGTTACTAAAAAAGATGGAACTAACTGGGTATCGCAAGATGAAATGAATAGTGCAGATATTTTAGATTTAAATGTATATAAAACGATAGAAGAAATACCAGAAGGAGAAGTGTGTGTAGGAACATATTGTGAATCTACTGCTGATCCAGATGGATATATATCTAAATTTACAGGAGACAATAACTGTTTGTGTGTTCCTTTGAGAATTAAGCAAACAGCTACAATTGGAAAGACTTATGCAATAGTTCCAAGAACTAAATTATGGATAAATTATGTAGATAGAGATGAATATAATATTTTAAATAATACAAGTTATCCAAAAGTTACTTGGGATTCTGGCGTAAGAAAGTATATAAAAACAGAATATGATGAAGATGGAAAAATGAAGTCTGGAACTCATAGTGGTGGTATGTCATATGGTGCTACAATGCTTATAGTAGCAGGTGATGTAACTGTTCAAAAATATGCTATAGATGAAAATGGAAACAGAAAAACTAATTATGATATTTCTCAAAATGATACAGAGGTAAAATATAAAGTGGTTCCAAGCATTACTAAAGATGCAAATATTACTACAGATATAACAAATATTACTTTAAAAATTACAGATACTTTACCAGTTGGAATGCATTATGTTGCTAATTCTGCAAATTATGGAGAACCGGAAATTATAAATAACTCTGATGGAACAGAAACTCTTATTTGGTATAAATATGATTGTACTGCCGGTAAAGAAATAGAGCCACTTACATATACAGCACATATTAGTGAAGATGTAGAAAATGGTAAACAACTTACTTCTACAGTTGTTGTTTTAGCTGATGCAGATAAGGTCGGAATCACAAATGAAAAAAACAGAACGGCAACAGAAACAATACAAATTATAAACCTAGCATCACATAGATTATATAAATCTACATCAAAGGCAATAGTTGAAGAAAATGAACAAATAAAATATTCTATATCATATAAAAATAATACAGATAGTGCAATATCTAATTTTCAACTTTTAGATATATTACCATATAATGGAGATTCGAGAGGAACAAGTTATACAGGAATGTATAAAGTAGAAAAGATTGTTGTAACACAGCTTGACTCAAGTGGAAACAGCATATCTAATGATAATTTAGTTATGAGTTATAGCTCAGATGAAAATTCAAGAACAACTGTAACAAGTAAAGATGAAAATCTTGGAGATAATTGGACTAAATTTAGTCCTAATGCAACACTGCAACAATATATGACTGCATTTTGTATAAAAGGAAAAATAGATGGTCAAGTAGAATTAAATGTAGATATATATTTGAGTCCGTCAAATAATAACGGACTAGATAAATACGTAAACAGCGCTACTGCACAAGTATACAAAGAAACAGATGAAATGACTACGGGTAATGTTGTTGTTCAAGTCGTAAAAAGAAAAATAGAAGGAATTGCATGGTATGACGAAAACAATAATGGTATTATGGATGATGGAGAAAGTGTTGCATCAGGAGTAGCTGTTAACTTAGTAGATGATGCTCAAAATAGTGTTACAGATGTAAAAGGAAATGTTGTTGGAACAATATTTACAGATCAAAATGGATATTATTCTTTTGATAATTTACCAGCAAAGAACTATTTTGTAAAAATAGATACACCTAGTTCAAAATATACATTAACTACTAAGCTTGTAGGGTCAAATAGCCAGAAAAATAGTAAATTTAATATAGATTCAAAAGAAACAGATAAAATTACCAAATTAAATTCAATAGATTTACCTAATTTGGTAGTATCAAATGTAAATGCTGGATTTGTAAAAAAAGAAACAAAAGTAATAACTAAATATATAGATATTGATACAAAAGAAGAAATTTATGATGAAGACACTCAAACAGGTAGAGTAGATGATAATTATACTACTCAAAATGAACTAGATAATATAAATAAAAAATATTCTAATATTTATGAATATGTAAAAGTCACTGGAAAACCAAGTGGAACAATGGAAGAAAATACAATATATATAACATATTACTATAGAAAAATAATGGGAAATATAACAATAACAAAAGTAGATGAAGCAGATAATACTAAGTATGTTAGTGGAGCAAAATTTAAGATTGAAAAATTAAAAGATGATGGTACTGTAGATACGACTTTTACAGCTAAAGAATATAGTACAAATACTTCTGGAATTGTAAAATTTGAAAATCTACTAGTAGGAAAGTACAAGATAACAGAGACATTAGCTCCTAAAGGATATGAATTACTAAAAGAACCAATAAATGTAGAAATTACTAAGGATAGTAGAGAAATAAATTTAACTCTAAAAGAAAGAAATTCTTTAGTAATGCCACTTACTGGTGGAAAAAATTGGATAATAGTTACATGTATTTTAGGTGGAAGTGTAATTTTCATATCTTTAGTAATAAATAAAAGAACAGAAAAAATTAAAATATAGTTGAAAAATGTTTTTTTATGTTGTAGTATGAAATTATAGGCAAATAATATTATTAGATGTTTAGATATAAAAGAAGGAGAATAGATATATGAAAAAGAGCAAAATTTCATTTATACTAGTATTGATGCTAGCTGTAGTAACAATAACAAGTTCTGTTCTTGCAGTAACAGCTTCAATAGTAGATACAAGCAAAACAGGTTCCTTAACAATTACTGCATTAAACCAAGTAAATGGTGTTACAGATAATGCACAAGGAATAGCTAGTATAGAATATACACTATACAAAGTAGATGAAGTTGGTGGAACTACTATAACAACAGTAGAACAAGCTGAAAATGCTGTACCTTCATTAACAGTTACAGATGTAAAAACTACAGACAGTAAAGGTAAAGTTACATTTACACAATTACCATTAGGTAGATATTATGCAAGAGTAACAAAAGTACCAACAGGGATTTCTCAAATACCAGAATCATTTTTAGTAGACATCCCTATGACAAACGCTGCTGGTGATGGATGGATTTATGATGTAACAGTAAGTCCTAAAGTAAAAACAGCATTAGGAAATGCTGAATTAACAAAAACAGATGGAAATAACCCAATTGAAGGAGTTGTATTTAAAGTACAAGTAAGTACTGATGATGTAAATACTTGGGTAGATTATATTCCAGATGGTGAAGCTACTGTTAAAACATTAACAACAGGTGCTGATGGTAAATTAAAATTAGAAAACTATCCAATTTCTATAAAAGGAGAAAATGCCAAATTTAGATTAGTCGAAGTAAGTGTTCCAGATGAAAAATATATTCTAGACAATGCAAACATAGACTATTTCTATGCTCAAGCAGATGGAACAACTATAGTTGTTCATAAAGATGGTTCAAAAGAAGCTGCTGCTGAAGTTGGTAAACTTTCAGTAGTTAACGAAAAACCACAAATAACTAAAAAAGTAAAAGGAAATTTAGATGTTGCTAGTGCTAATGCTACAGATAAAATTCCATATAATGTAACAGTTGGTGTTCCTTCAACAATTGGAGATTTAACAACATTCACAGTTACAGATACAATGCCTGATGGTCTAACAGACAGAACAGACATTGTAATAAAAGGAACAATAGCAAATGGTGCTGAGACTGTACCAGAATCTGCTTATACAAAAACAGAAAATGGAAAAGTATTAACTATTGCTTTCAAACCTGAAGAAATCAAAAAATATTCATCAATAATCATAACATACAATGTTAAATTTGATATGGCTAAAGTTACTTTAGGTAAAGATGGAAACATCAATACAGCACAATTAGAATATACTAATGTTGTTGAATTAGACGGAACAGAAAAATCTAAAACAACTACAGAAGATACTGCAAAAGTAGTAACTGGTGGAATCAAAATATACAAAGTAGATTCAGCAAAAGCTGCTTTAGCTGGTGCTAAATTTAAAGTAGCAACAACTGAAGAAAATGCTAAAAATGGTGCTTTCGTAAAAGATGAAAATGGTGCAGATGTTGAAGTTACAACAGGAGCAGATGGATATGCAGAAATCAAAGGATTAGCATATAATGATGATGAAACAGCTAAAGATTACTGGCTAGTTGAAACACAAGCTCCAACATATACAGATGAAAATGGTGATGAAAAAGCATACACATTATTAGACAAACCTGTAAAAGTTTCTGTAAACGGAGAATCACACACTAAAAACGTTGAAGTTGTAAATAAAAAACCTATTAACTTACCACTTACTGGTGGAATGGGAACTGTAATATTAATTGCAGTAGGTGCTATATCACTTGTAGTAGCTAAATCTATTAAAAAAGATGAAGTAAAACAATAAGTATAGGAAAAAATGATATAAGAAGGGAACTAGTGAAATACTAGCTCCCTTTTTTGTAATTTTTTTGAAATGAAATTAACATATAACTAAATATAACACTAGAAAATTAATATATCCAAACCCAATATATCAAATTATGATATATAATATAAATATGAAAAAATATTGGAGGGAAAAATATGAAAAAAGTACAAAAGAGCTTTTTAGTTTTAGTAATGTTAGTGCTTGCTACAATAAGTCTTTCACTAACTGAACTAAAAGCAGCAGATCCAACAACAGGATCACTTACAATAATTTGCCATGAACAAAAAAACGGTGATACGACAACAAATCCACCATTAAAAGGTATAGAATATACAATATACAAAGTAGATGCAAGTTGTCAAGATGTAGATGCTGCAGAAACATATATAGAAGCAAATTCAGTAACAGGAATTGCTAAAACAACAGATGCTAATGGTAAAGTAGTTTATTCGGATTTAGCACTTGGAAGATATTATGCAAAAGTAACTAAAGTTATAGATGGAGTTTCATATTATGAAGATTTTCTTGTAGATATACCTAGAACAAATGAACAAGGAACAGGTCTTATTTATGATGTGACAGCAGAGCCTAAGGTAGAAACCCTTTATGGAAATATAGAATTAACAAAAGTAGACCAAAATGGTAATCCGTTGAAGGGAGTTACTTTTAAAGTTCAAGTTTCAAATAAAGTTGCGCCAATGAATTTAAGCGATTTACCTGATAAAGGTTGGGTAGATTATATTTCTGAAGGAAGTTCATCTGTATTAACAGTTACAACAGATTCTAATGGTAAAATAAAATTAAGTAATTTACCATTTAAAGACACTGAGATGGGATATAGATTAGTAGAAATTTCGGGACCTGATGGATATATTATTAATTCTATTATTTCTAAGTTGAAATTTTTTATTTATGCAGATGGTAGTATTTATACTAATTATGATTATGGTACTAATCAGTATGATAAACAATTTATTAAAAATGTAACAGAAACAAATAATTTAACGTCCGTAACATACATGAATGAAAAACCAACAATAACTAAAAAAGTAAAAAATAGTGCTGGAAATTTTGTAGATAATGCTGGTCTAAATATGACAGACGTAGTTACATTTAAATTAACAACATCAGTACCATTACAAATTTCAGACATGACAACATATACAATAACAGATACATTACCAGCAGGACTTACATTAGATAAATCAAGTATAAAAGTTGAAGGAACAGTAGCAACAGGAAGTGAAACTGTACCAACAAATATATATACAATTTCAGATGATGGACTAACTTTAACTTTTGATCCTACTAAAATGTATGATACAACATCAGACTTAAAAGCACCAATATACAATGATATAATAGTAACATATAATGCTACATTTAATGATAATGCAGTAATTGGCGGAGACGGAAATATTAACACTGCCAAATTAACTTATACTAATGATATTGCAAATAAAACAACAACAGAAATAACAGATACAGCAGAAGCTCATACTGGTGCTATAGCAATAGAAAAAGTAGATAAAACAGATACAAGTGTAAAACTAGAAGGAGCAAAATTTAAAGTAGCAACTAGTAAAGCAAATGCAGAAGCAGGAACTTTTGTAAAAGGAACAGATGGAGAAGATATAGAGGTTACAACAGATGCAAGTGGACTTGCAACAATAAAAGGACTTGCATATGCAGATGATGGATCAGATGTTTCATATTGGTTAGTTGAAACACAAGCTCCAAAGTATAAAGAAACAGAAGGCGAGCAAGAAGTAGAAAAAACATATAAATTATTAAAAACACCAGTAGAAGTAAAAGTAGGAAAAACAACACATAATACAGCAGTTGTGGTACAAAACTCTAAAGAAATAGATTTACCAGTAACTGGTGGAATTGGTGTAGCTATATTTGCTGTTTTAGGTATAGGTATGATGGTAATATCTAGAAAAATGAACAAAGAGCAAAATATACAATAAAATATATGTAAAAAAGGGAAGAATAACTAAAGAATAACTAAGTTATACTAGTTATTCTTTTTTTTTTGCTGTATAATTAGGACAGGTGGATTTTATGAAAAATAAGATTATAAAAATTGTATTATATATAGTAGGCATATTTTGTATAGCTTATCCTATTTATTCTAGATTTTTAGCATATAAAAACCAAACAGAAAGTATATATGATTATAAAAAAGAAATCATAACCATGCAACAAGAGGAACTAGAAGAAAAAAGAAAAAAAGCAGAGGAATTTAATCAAAATAATTCAAATGAGACATCAGTTATAGATACAAATTCAATTGTAGAAAAAACAGATGAAGAGACAAGTACATATAATTTTTTAGATTTGGGAGAAATGATGGGATATATTTCTATTCCTAAAATTAGCATAGAATTACCAATTTATGAAGGAGTTACTGTTAATAATTTAACAAAGGGTGTTGCACATATGGAAAATACATCACTTCCTAATGGTAATCTTAGTACTCATGCAGTTCTTGCAGGACATACAGGAATTTCTCAAGCTGAGATTTTTGATAATATAAGCAAACTTACAGAAGGTGATGAATTTTTTGTAACGTTTTATGGAGTTACAACTAAATATAAAGTTATACGTGAGAGTATAGTCTTACCAGATGAAACAAGAGATTTGAAAATAGAACCAGATAGATGTTTAGTTACATTAGTAACATGTACTCCTAAGTCTGTTAATACACATAGACTACTAGTAACTGGTGAAAAGGTTGAAGAAATAATTGACCAGGTGCAAGAAGAACCAGCTCAAGAAGAGGTACAAGTTATACAGAAAAAATCCAATATAGAACTTTTAAAACATTTTGTGAGTAGAAATAGTACACTATTTATAATAATATTGTTAATTATAATACTATTAGTAATATTAACAATATTAAATAAAATTGCTAGTAAAAGGAGAAAAGAAAATGAGAAAAAACATCAGTAGAATATTGTTTGTTGTTGGTCTTATCATATTTCTTTTTCCATTTGTACTAAGAATCATATCATATTTCAATCAAACAACAGCAATATATAATTATAAATCAGAAATATCAAATTCTAGTAAAGCAGAAATAGAAAATAGAATTGCTACCTCAGAAGAATATAATAAGAAAATAGCAGATGAGTCTTTAACAGTAAGTATAGGAGATGAACTTAATAGCAATAATGCAGAGTCTAACAGTGTTTTTGATTTTCTAAAAACAGGAACTGTAATAGGAACGCTAATAATTCCAAAAATAAATGTTAATTTACCTTTATATGATGGCCTTTCAAATGATAATTTACAAAAAGGTGTTGTACATTTAAGTGATACTTCTTATCCTACTGGTCAAACAAGTACACATAGCGTTATTGCAGGGCACAGTGGATTAACAAGAGCAAAAATATTAGATGATTTAGATAAGCTAGAAGTAGGAGATACTTTTCAAATAGAATATTTAAATCAACTAAGCAATTATGAAGTAATAAGTATAAAAATTGTTTTACCTGAAGAAACAGAAAGCTTAAGAATACAAAAAAATGAAACTCTAGTAACACTTGTTACTTGTACACCCAAATCTATTAATACACATAGACTTTTAGTTACAGCAAAAAAAGTAGATTTTCCAGAACAAAAAGAATTAACTAAAAAAGAAAAAATAATCAGTTTCTTAAAGAAATATTATATATATATGGTCATATTTGCTTTTATGGTAACAGCAATAATAGTAGCAATAGTTGTTAGAAATAAAAAATTAAAAAGTAAAAATAAAGTAGAGAATAAAGTGGAAATCGTTAATAAGAATAAGGAGGAGTAAAAAGAATGAACTTAGACATAAAATATGAAAAATTAATTGGATTTTTTAGAAAAATATCTAGTATTCCTAGAAATTCAAAAGAAGAAGAAAAAATAGCAGATTTTCTTTGTGATTTTGCAAAGGAAAGAGGATTATTTTTTCAAAAAGATGAACATAATAATGTCATTATAAAAAAAGGTGCTACTCCAGGTTATGAAAGTCGTAAATCAATACTTTTTCAAGCACATACAGATATGGTTTGTGAAAAAACAAGTGAGAGTAAACATGATTTTAGAAAAGATCCAATAGAAATAATACAAGAAGGAGATATTTTAAGAGCTAAAGATACTACTTTAGGTGGAGATGACGGAATAGGTGTTGCATATTTATTATTACTTTTAGATGATAAAGAAATAGAGCATCCAGACATAGAATGTCTATTTACCACACAAGAAGAAATTGGAATGTATGGAGCTAGAGATTTTAACTATAGTGATATAAAAGCTCACTACTTAATAAATATTGATGGTGAGGAAGAAGATACTGCAATTGTTGGATGTGCAGGTGGAGTAAGTGTGAATTATTTAAAAAATATAACTGCATTAAGAAATATAAATACTCAAGTATATAAGCTTAGTATATCTGGACTATTTGGAGGACATTCTGGGGTAGATATTCAAAAAGGAAGAATAAATTCAAACTGGTTAGCAGCTAAAATACTAAAAGAAATAGAAAATATCAATATAACATCTTTTATTGGTGGAAATAAAGATAATGCTATAGCAAATGCTACTGAGGTTATTTTTAGTACGAATGAAGAAGATATAGATAAATGTTTAGATAAAGCTTTAGCAGATATTGTTGTTACTAAAGCAGATGAAAATTTAAGAATAGACATAGAAAAAATAGATTTTGATGGAAAAGCATTAAATGTAGAAGAAAGCAATAATATAATTTCATTAATAATGAACTTAAAACAAAATGTTATAGATTATGTGGAAAATGAAGAAGACATGGTTGAAACATCAGGAAATATAGGCATTGTTAATGTTAAAAATGGTAAGATAAAAATTGTTGAGTCATTAAGATCAAGTATTGATGCAAAAAAAGAAGAAGTTAAAAAATATAATAATGAATTGGCAACAAAACTAGGATTTGAAATAATAGAAGAAGGCAGTTATCCTGGCTGGAAATATGATCCTAATTCGGAAATAAAAGAAGTATATATTGATGCATATAAGAAAAATCACGAAGGAAAAGATCCTATAGTATGTGCAATACATGCTGGTGTAGAATGTGGTATGATATATGAAAAACTACCATATCTAGATATGATTTCTATAGGACCAAATGTAAAAGATGTACATACAGTAAATGAAAAATTATATTTAAATTCATGTAAAAAGTTACTATGTACACTAATAGATATTATAAAAAATTTATATTAGAAAAAGGTTATAAAATTCCCTAAATTAAAAATGTTAGTACGTAAATATTAAAAAAATATTACAAAAGCGTTAAAATTGTAATAAATTGAAAGAAAATACGTATTTTGGTGTAAAATATATGTAGATACAAATTAGGAGGAATTAAATAATGAAAAAAATAAGGCTGATATTTATTACAATTTTATCATTAATTTTAATTTTAAATATAGATAGTGTAAAGGCTGTAGCTATACTTGAAGATGATGCTGCTGTGGTTACATCAACAGATTTAAAGCAGCTTAAGACTGGCACAGCTCCTTGGGATGATAATGATGAAGCAGGAAATGATACTAGTTCAGATAATCTTATAGTTCGTTCATTTGATCAAGTTACATGGACTGTGGAAAATACAATGGAAATAAAAACTGGAGCAGAAAGATATACTGGAGGAAAAATATATTTTGAAGTAACAGTACCAGAAGGCTTTACTTCTGAAACATTTAAGTGGGATTTAGATTCCATGAATTGGATAGAAAACCCACAATTATCTAATGATGGTATGACTTTGAGTGGCTGTTATAGTATGAAGACTATAGATCCGACTGTGCCTGGAAAACAAAATTTGATTTTTATTGGTAAAGTACTTGGCGCTAAAAATGGTACTGTTTTAGATCCGGTTTTTAAAACATGGCTAAATGGTAATACAGAAGATGAATATTGTATTAGTAAATTTGATAAGATAGTTGTCAGTTCAGCTCCAAATTATAACGTAAAAATTTCAAGAAATACGTATTGTGATAATAGAACTAGCGTAAATTTAAATGGAAAAGAAATTAATGGTAGAATGCTTGGATACGCTATTATTTTTCAGTTATATAACACAAATAGCTCCAAAGGATTGAGAGGAATAGAATATCCAACAGGAGAATTTCTAACTGATATTAAATTAAAGTTATATAAAGCTGAGAATGGGGCTAATGTGGATATAACAAACGAAGTAAATCCAATTTTATGGCAATATTATGTTGCAGGAACCGGTGCAAGAGAAAATGCTGGGTTTATTCAAGGAAGAGAAATCTATAAGGGAAATAGTGGCTATGTATATGCTGGCATGCATTTAACACCATATGGATATGTAACAGAAAATAGAGATAATTGTATATTTAATTCTGGTACTCCAACTATGAATCAAGATGGTAATATAATTCATATGTCTATTAAAGATTATAAATTTGATGGTATTTTTCCTAGAGTAACAAGAGATGGAAAACCAAATACAGCAACTAATTATCCTCCAAATGTTGGATGTTTTTCATCTATACAATTTCAAATATTTGTTCCAGATTTTAATAATTATGACAATACAGGATCATATTATTTATCCGTTACAGATGAAAATATGCAGTCTACTTCTTTGAGTAATGTAACTTCAAATATACAAAATTGTATAACTGATGACTCTACTACTGTACAGTATACACAACGTAAAGCTGGATCATATAGTAGCTATCTTCATCTGGTTAAAAGAAAGGGAAATAACTTATGGATAACATATTGCTCAAGCGCATGGGGAGCTGGAGACTCAAGGGTATATAGAGGACAAGAAATATCTATATGTCCACAGCTTATGCAAAGTGAGTTAAATGATGATGAAAGCAAAGTTCGTTCAATAAATAATTTATTGAAATTTGATGCAGATTGTTATAAACCAGTAGTATTAAGCAATGGTAAAGCTTTTGATGTGAATACAAATGAAATGAATTTTAAAATTTGGTATGCAACTAAAAAAGATGGAAAAAATTGGAATTCCCAGAATGAAATGAATAAAGCTACATTGGATGATATGATTTTATATAAGAGATTAGATGATATTCCAGAGGGATATGAATGTACGGGTATATATATGGAATCTACAAGTGGAATGCTAAATTCGACAAATCTTATTTTAAGATTTCCTTTTGTAATTAAAGAGACAGCAAATATAAATCAAACTTATGGAGTTACTCAACTTCCTGTGTATTATGCTGAAGAATTAGATAGAACTATTTATACAGTAGATAATCCAGATGTTGTTTGGCCAAAAAGTTATGTATATAGAAGTCAAAAAGATTATATAAAATCAGAGTTTGATAAAGCTGGAGCTATAATCAAAGGAACTCATTATAAAGATGCGTCATGGGGAAATACAGCTCAGGTAGTTGGCGCAGAACAGTCAATATCAATTAGTGCTATTGATCCTGATACACAAGAGAAAAAAATAAATTATGATATGGCAAAAAATGAATATGATGTTACATATAAAATGTCACCAGTCTTAAAAAATACGTTAAATATTGATTTGGGTGAATCAGATGTAACAGTAGACGTTATAGCTAAATTACCAAGTTCTATGAGTTATGTTCCGAATTCCTCTAATTATGGTGAACCAGAAGTAACACTAAACTCTGATGGAACAACTACACTAAAATGGACAATATATAACTGTACAGTTAATAAAACAATTGAGCCTGTAGTTTTTAAAGGACATATAAAAGAGGACAGCTCTAATGGAGACGAAATTGTTGTAGATGCTGAAATAAATGCTGATACAACAAAAATTGGTACAACTAGGCCACCTTATAGAAAAGCTCAAACTGCAATCCAAGTAATAGATTTAGCAGCTCATAGGTTGTATAAAACAACAAGTACTCCTGTAGTAGAAGCAAATGGCGATATTCACTATACAATATCATATAAAAATAATACCGATTCAGTAGTTAATGAATTCCAATTGTTAGATATTTTACCTTATAATGGAGATTCAAGAGGAACTAGTTATTCAGGTACAATGCAAGTTTCAAGAATTGTAATAAGTCAAAAAGATAAAAATGAAAAAACATTAAATTCAAATGAAAATTTAAAGTTATATTATACATCTGATGAATCAGCACGAGAAGCCACTGCAAAAGATGAGAATCTTGGCGAAAATTGGACACTTGCAACTAGTGAAAATATAATGTCTAACATAACAGCTTTTACAGTAAAAGGAAAAGTAGAGGCTCAAGGTTTGGTTGTAGTAGACATATACATTAAAACTAATGGAAGCAAAAGTAAAGATAAATATTCAAATAGTGCATCTACACAGGTATATGCTGAAACAAATGAAATTGTGACCTCAAATGTAACTGCTCAAGTCGTTTCTAGAATGATAGAGGGTATTGTATGGTATGATTTGGATAATGATGGTATTATGGATGAAAATGAGCCTAAGGCTTCTAACGTAAAGCTAACATTGGTAGATAGTCAGGGAAATAATGTGACTGATACTCGAGGAAATATCGTCTCAGATATATTTACAGATGAGAATGGATATTATAGCTTTAAAAATTTAAGCGCAAATAACTATTATGTGAAAATATCAATGCCAGACTCTACATACATTCTAACAGAAAAAGAAGTTGGTACAAATGCAACTACAAATAGTAAGTTCGATCAAGATAATCAAGAAACTGATTTGATTACTAAATTAAATTCTGATACTTTGCCAAATTTAATTGTTTCAAATCAAAATGCAGGACTTGTAAAAAAGCCAACTAAAGTGGTAGCTAAATATAAAGAAGTTGGAACAGAAAATGAATTAATCGATGATGAAACAATTGAAGGAAGAGTAGATGATCCATATACAACAATTGATAAAATTGAGGAAATAAATCAGCAAAATGATAATAAGTATAGTTTTGTAAGAGTAGATGGAGATGCAGAAGGAACTATGAAAACAGATACCATTTATGTAACTTATTGGTATCAAAAGAAAGAAACTAGTGTCTTGGTAAAATATGTAGATATAGATACTAATGAAGAACTATATGATCAAGATGTGATAACAGGAAGAATAGATCAAGAATATACTACAGTTAACCAATTAGAAAATATAAATAAAAAATATGGAGATATATATGAGTTTGTAAGAGTAGACGGAGAAACAGAAGGCAAAATGGAAGAAACTCAAAAAGTAATAACATATTATTATCAAAAGAAAAATGGTGAAATTGAAGTAAATTACTTAGAGTATGGAACAAATAAGGTTTTAGCAGAAAAAGTAAGTAGTACACAACAAATAGGAACATCATACACAACTAAAGATAAAATAGAAGAAATAAACAAAAATAATGATAATGCATATGAACTAATATCAGTAGTTGGTCCGACAACAGGAGAATATAAACTAGAAAAACAAGTAATAACATATTATTACGCTAAAAAGAGTTCAAAGGTAGTAACAAGATACGTAGATATCGATACAAATGAAGAAATTTATGATTTCAACGTTGAAGCTGGTACAGTTGGACAAAAGTATACTACAGTTAACCAATTAGAAAATATAAATAAAAAATATGGAGATATATATGAGTTTGTAAGAGTAGACGGAGAAACAGAAGGCAAAATGGAAGAAACT
Organism: uncultured Clostridia bacterium; assembly: GCA_934130595.1. Classification (GTDB taxonomy): domain Bacteria; phylum Bacillota; class Clostridia; order TANB77; family CAG-465; genus CAG-465. The sequence goes on from CAKOYF010000006.1 coordinate 81,154, forward strand.
CAAAAAGTAATAACATATTATTATCAAAAGAAAAATGGTGAAATTGAAGTAAATTACTTAGAGTATGGAACAAATAAGGTTTTAGCAGAAAAAGTAAGTAGTACACAACAAATAGGAACATCATACACAACTAAAGATAAAATAGAAGAAATAAACAAAAATAATGATAATGCATATGAACTAATATCAGTAGTTGGTCCGACAACAGGAGAATATAAACTAGAAAAACAAGTAATAACATATTATTACGCTAAAAAGAGTTCAAAGGTAGTAACAAGATACGTAGATATCGATACAAATGAAGAAATTTATGATTTCAACGTTGAAGCTGGTACAGTTGGACAAAAGTATACTACAGTTAACCAATTAGAAAATATAAATAAAAA
>CAKOYF010000007.1 GCA_934130595.1 uncultured Clostridia bacterium
TCAGTAGCAAGTAATACTGGAGATAGTTCAGTAGCAAGTAATACTGGAGATAGTTCAGTAGCAAGTAATACTGGATATAGTTCAGTAGCAAGTAATACTGGAGATAGTTCAGTAGCAAGTAATACTGGATATAGTTCAGTAGCAAAGACTACTGGAGAAAGTTGTATATCATGTAATCTTGGAATTGAAGGAAAAGCCTCTGGTAAAAAAGGAAGTTGGATTATAGTTGTTGAATGGGAAAGAGATGATGATTGGAACTGGTATCCTAAAAATGTTAAATCAGTAAAAGTAGATGGCAAAAAAGTAAAAGAAGATACACTATATGCACTAGAAGATGGTAAGTTGGTAGAAAAAGAGTAAGAGGTGCTGCAATATGAAAGCACAAGGTAAATTAATAGATATTAGCAGAGATTATGAAACTAGAAAGCCTAAATTAACATTTTTACTTACAACAGATATAAATACTCTAGATGAGCTATTAAATGAAAAATTACTAGACATAGAAGCTAAGAAACACAGAAATAAAAGAAGTACAAATGCTAATTCGTATGCTTGGAAACTGATTACAGAAATAGCAGATGTTTTAAGAATAAGTAAAGATAAATTATATGAAGATATGCTTTATGAATATGGACAAGTAAGAATGTATCCAACTTTAAAAAATGAAACACCTGAAGGATTTTTTAAATATTATAGATTTTTTCAAGATGGATATTTAAATGGAAAAGAATGTGATTGGTATAAAGTAGCTAAAGGTTCTAGTGAATTTGATACAAAGGAAATGAGTATTTTTATTGATGGAATAGTGCAAGTTGCTAAAGAGTTAGACATAGAAACTATGACGCCAGAAGAATTAAATAGATTAAAGGAGGAATGGAGATAGTGGATACAAAAGGACTTCTTTATCCTAAACCAAAAGATAAAAAGAAATTAAGTAAGAATAAATATAAAAAAAGAAAAGAAGAATTTTGCATAATGCCAAAAAGTAATCTATATGAAACAGAAAGATTTCCTGGAAGTGAAAGACATGAAGTTTTTGAAGGTAGAACAGGAAATAGAGATAAATCTATTGAAGATGGATTAGTAATATTTCTAACACCAGAAAAGCATAGGACAAGCTCAAAAGCTATTCATAAAGATAGAAAATTTTCAGAAGAAGTACAAAAGATAGCAGAAAAAGCTTGGTGTGAATATTACCATAAGACAAAAGAAAATTTTAGAAAAAGGTATGGCAAAAATTATATCTAGGAGGAAGAATGAAAGTATTAGGTTTAGATCTTAGCACTACAAGTACAGGATACTGTGTATATGATAATGAGAAAATAAATTATGGATATATTCAGTGTCCTAAAAATAAAATACTTGCTTATGGTGTTATAAAGCCACCAAAAAAGCAAGATGCAATAGATAGAATAATTTATATAGAAAAAGAAATAAAAGAGATAATTATAGCCAAAGAAGTTGAATACGTATGTATTGAAGAATTAAGTTCTATGAGAGGAGCAAGTACAACAAAAGTTCTTGCAACTCTTCAAGGACATTTGGAGGTAGAGTTACGCAAGAAAGAAATGCTAGTTACAAAATGTAGACCTAGTGAGTGGCGTAAATGTAAAGTAAAAGGAAGAACAAGACAAGAGTTAAAAAGTAGTGCTATAGAGTATATAAAAAATAAATATGATTTAGTAGTAAATGATGATGAAGCAGATGCAATATGCATTGCAGAATATGGAAGTAATTTAGAGATTGAGGAGGTTTAGAAATAAATGGAAACATATAAAAGAATAATAACAAATATAAGTGAAACAATATTGAACTTTAGAGAAGTAATATTAATAGGATTCATAGTAATATATGCAGGACTTTCAATTTATTTAGTAAATGATAATCAAAAACTATTAGAGCAAGTTGATGAAGTTATGGGAGACTATAATGAAATAAGCTATCAATATGATTTATTGAACAATTCTTATGAAGAATTAAAAAAAGAATATGAAAGAATAATAGATTTAGCAAATGGCATTGACAGATATCAGGAAGCTAAAAAAATAGAGGAGGAATAAAAAATGGCAAAATATAAATGTGAAAAAGGAGAAGAACAATATAAATTTTGTAAATCATATGATATGGATTATTGTGCAGATTGTCCTCATGGAATTAGTCAAGAAGAGGGAATCCAATTACAAACAACTCTTTCAGGTGAAGTAATTAAAAAATTAAAGCAATCTATATTAAACGAAGAACAAATGGAGCGTAGCAAAGAAAAGGAAGCTATTAAAGATTTAAAATGTTTTAAATCAATGAGAATATTGTATGGAAGTATTATGATTTCATTTACTGTAGAACAATTAGAAAAATACCAAAACGCAGTAGATATTGTTTTAAATTTAATAGAACATCAACAAAAAGAACTAAAAAGGCTAGACAGAGAAAATCAACATCTATTTGAAAATTACATACCTAAAGATGCAATAAGAGAAAAAATAGATAATTGTAAATTTTTTATTCCAGAATATTGTGGAGAATTTATAGCAATAGAAGATTTGAAAGAATCATTAGGGGGTGAATAGAATATGAGAGAGATTGAATTTAGAGGAAAGGCATCAGGAGGAAAATGGGCATATGGTAGTATATCATTTGCTTATGGAAAAGTATGGATAGATCAAGGTTGGATAGATCAAGAATGGTTTGGAGATACTTTTGTGGACAAAGAAACAATAGGTCAATATACAGGAATGAAAGATAAAAATGGAGTAAAAATTTTTGAAGGAGATATATTAAAGGTTCATTATATAGGTGGTACTGAAAATAACAAGGTAATATATGATAGAGGAGCTTTTTGTGTTGAATATTCAGAAGATTATCACCCATTATTGAATGAAATTAATCATTGCTGTGAAGTAATAGGAAATGTATGGGATAATCCAGAATTGTTAAAGAAGAATTAAATAATATGAATATATTTCAATTACCGTTAAAAGCCTTCGAAAAGAAAATTGATGAAATTTTTAAAAATAAATCTTCAAAGGAATTATTAAAGGAATTAAAAAAAATGTGGATTGAAAATAGAGGAGGAAGAGTATGAAAGAGGAATTAGAGAGATATAATGACTACAAGTGTCAATTAAAAGTTTTAGAGAAAGAATGGAGAAAAGAGCAAAATAAAGAGGCCAAAATATCTGGGTCGAATTTTGAAATAAATGGAGACATACGTCCAAAAGGTTATATGACAAATAATATTGAAAATCAAATAATAAATAAAACTGATAGAATGCGTGAGATAGAAGAAAAGATAAATGATTTGAAATCAAGAATAGAAATAATTGATTATGCTTTAAAAACGCTTAAAAATAATGATAGAATAGCTATTCAAATGAGATTTTTTGATAAATTAAGTTATGACACTATAGCAAATACATTAAATTTATCTGATAGAAAAGCAGCACAAAAGAAAGTAACTATAGCAATAGAAAATATAGAAAAGGTTATAAATAACGTAAAATTAACGAAATAATGAGGTTTTACTTGATTTTTAGTTATGTTATAATATATGTAGTTAAAACTGGAAGAGTTAAAGATGCTCTTCCTTTTTTTAACTCTATTTGACTATAGTAAGGATTTTTATGAGTTGAGATAGTCATACTAATTTAAAAATGTGTTTTAGAAAGATATAGTGGCGGAATAGGTAGACGCTTCAGTAATTTAAAAGGTATGTGATAGGCTGGTTACTTAGTTCCTACATACTCTACTAGGTGCAAATCCTAGTCTATATCTTTTATTTATTGAATGCTGAATAGGGATAAAACCTTAGTTTTCATATATCAACCTCTTAGAGCAGTTTTTACACTGCTCTCTTTTTATGTGCTTAATAAACACAATATTATTATAGTGCCTACTAAATATGTAGGTACTATATATTTATTGACTAGATAAAAGGAGAGAAGAAATGAACGAAAGAAGAAATAGAGAGATTAAATATAACATGATAATAAACAACGTGCAAGGTAAAAGCTATTTAATTGAAGAGGCAATTATAAAAGAAGAGCAATGCTTCAATTGTAAAAAACAAGGAAATATTAAATTGTGCAGATTAAAAATAGAAAATCAGAGGTGTGTAAATTATGAAAAGAAAATGGACAAAAGAAAGCGCTAAAAAATATGTTAATAAAGTGGATAATGGAAAGCAAGAAAAAGGACTTGCGTATTTAAGTGCAAAAGACTTTTTGAAACATCATAAGCAATCAAGTAAGATAATTAATATATAAAATGAATTGAGGTGAAAGGAGAGTGAAGTATGACTGGAACGAGTTAGAAAGAGAGTTTTTGACAGAAAACTATAAAAGTGTTAATCAGTTCTTTAAAGAAAAAGGAATATCAAGAAATAAGTCTTCTATTGAAAAAACTAGAAGTTGGGAACAAAAGAAACACACAAAAAACACAAAAAAGACACACAGAATTGTAGAGAAAGTAATAGAAAAACAAGCAGAAATAGAGGCAGAACAAAAAATAAAAATAAATGATGTAGCACAAAGATTACTAAAAAAAATAGATATAGCTACAGATGAATTAAATAAATACGTAAACAAGAAGACAAGGAAGACAAAAAAGAAATTCACGATAAAAGATGCGACAGGTACTAAAGTTGATAATGAGATTATAACTGAAGAAATGAAGATAGAAGAAGTATCAAGCATCATTAATAAATCTGGATTAAAGACTTTAGCATCTGCTTTAAAAGATTTATCTGATATTCTAAAAGATGACGACATTAATAGTAAAAATAGAACACCAGAAATAAAAATTAGTGTTATAGACAATAGTAATTTAGAAAATGAATTGTGGAGGGATTTTGATGATAATAAACAATAAATATTATTCAATAGTTAAAACTGGAATAGATGATTACAAACTAACGATAAAAGCTACAAAAAGAGAAATAGATTTTAAAAGAGATTTAAACTTCATGAAAAAGGTACAGAGTTGCAACGCAAAAGGCAGAATTTTAATGATAAAACAATTAAAAGAGAGTGGCTTAACAAAAGATGATTTAATAGAAAGAAAAGAAACAACAGATGAAAACGGTAAAATAGTAGTTATATATGATGATAGTATGTTTAGATACATGGAACAAGAATGTATTAAAGATGCAACTGGACAAGTTATGCTAGATTTAATGAATGAAACATTAAAAGAAGGAATTGATAGTATAGTTGCGGAAATGAATATTGATCCAGCAGAAGAAAAAGATTTTGCAAAACGTTTTGGAGAAGATTTTTCAAATTGTATGTTAAACAGAGTTGATAACGAGGAAACACCCAGAACAGTTACAAGAAAAAAAACAAAGTAGTAATAGAACTAGTTTTTGTTGGGCATATCCAAGTGATTTAGAACAGTTTTATGCTTTTTACTGTGCAAGGTATGAGAACATATCATATAATGATTTTCTGCATTTAGGTTTAACTGAGGCGTTAATGAAATTAAATTCAATACCTGACTCAGAGCCATTATATAAAGTAATAAAAAGCAGAACAATTAGTCTATCAAAAATAAAAGATAAGTCAGAGAGAAAATATTGGGCAGAATTAAAAAAAATAAATAAAATACCTGCTATATATTTATCAGTAAAAGAGTTAGACAATATTTTTAAGGAGGAAGTAAATGGAAGAAAAAAACTTAATAAAATTTAATGAAAATATAAAAATTATAAATAATGGACTTGTAAAATATGAAGATGAAGAAGGAAATTTAAAATTATTAAATATCGGATCACTAATGTGTCAAGTGCAATTTTTAAGAGTAACACAAACAGCTAAGAGAGTGATGATTTTTAATAAAGAAATATCTAAAGATATGAAATTTGATAAGGAACTTGCTATGATACCACAAAGAGATGAAAAAAATCCATTAAAAGTAAAAGAAGTTGAAACACAGGTTGAATTGATGTGGAAAGTACAAAATGGACTTGGATTTAGTACAGTATTTAATAATAAAGAAGAAGCTATAAAATATGCAGAAGATATAAATAATTCAGTTTTAGAAAGGCTAGGTGTGGAAAATGGCAAAGAATAAAGAAAAAATTGAAGAGCAAGTAACAGAAATAGAGAATAAAGATAACATTAAAGAAAATGAAGAGAAACAAGTAATAGATGTAGAAAATAAAGAGGCAACTATTGAAAAACAAGCAGAACTTATAGATGCAGAAGAAAACAAAGAAGAAAGCCTAATAGACACAGAAGAAAAGCAAGACAAAGTAGTATTTAAAAATCCTGATTTTAGAGCAGAAGAAAAAGAAAAAGTACCACCATATTTTGTAGAGCCACTTAAAAAACAAAAAGAGTCTGATTTTGGAGTTAAAAATGGCAGATTATATAAAAAGGTAGACGAATATCATGGTTTGTATACAGATACAGGAGAAATGTTTAAGTTAAAGTAGGTGATAACAAATGAGTAGAGAATATATTAAATTATCAAATAACAGATATCTAGTTAAAAACAGTTGCGGAATAATAGTATCTGAAAAAGAAATGTTAGAAGAACAAAAAAAAGAGGCTAAAAATGGGGATACTAAATCTAACGCTAAGTCAAAAGCAAATTCAACTGAGAAATCAGATAATAGCGAAGAACGTAACTAATATATCTGTACTAGGTAGCACACAGAGTGGCAAAACATTTGATATTTGTTATTCTATCATCGAATACGCAGAAAAATTATATAAATTTGCACCTGATGAAAAATTTAATGGTGGAATAATTGGTTGGACAACAGACACAATTAAAAGAAATATATACGATGGTATAATAGATTTTCTAAATACATTAGGTATTACTTATGTATCAAAATTTAATCAAATGGAGCGATATATTGAAATATACAATATACGCTTCTATTTTTTTGGGTTTAATACATATTTGAGTTTTAATAAGATTCTTGGTGCTCCTTTAATTTTTGTGTGGATAGATGAAGCGGCAAGAATTTATTCTCAATTACAATTGCAAGCAACTTTTGATGAAATACCAGGACGTCAAATCAGTTATGTAGGACATCCATATAAAAAAACTATACATAGTTTTAACGTGGAAGGTGGAGAAAATCATCCTTATAAGACAAAATATATAGATAATAGCGATGCAGTTAAATTTGTTTTCTTTCCATACGATAATCCAAAAATTAAAACCAAAGAACAAATTTCAGAAGTTATAAAAACATTTCCAGCTGGGCCATTAAGACAGCAGAAAATATTCAATAAATGGGTTGTTGCAGAAGGTAAAGTATTTAATAAGATAAATATAATAGATAGCTTAAAAGATATTACAATACGTGAAATCGGTGTAGGAGTCGATTATGGTAGTGTTAATGCTACTACTTTTGTACCTATGGCTTTAGCTTATCATAGAGTTATGCGAAGATGGATATTGATTAGACTACCTATTTATTATCACGATAGTAATAAACTAGGTACTAAACCTACAACAGAGTTTTTCAGTAAGCAATTAAGACTATTTCTAGTGTATTTGAAAAGTATATATTTAAACATACCTATATATGACTTAACAGTTGACTCTGAAGCTACACATTTTGTTAATAGACTTATAAATGACAATATCAAATGTACAGCAATAGATAAGCCACCAGGCAGTGTAGATGAAGGTGTACAGTTGATGCAATCTTTATTTGATAAAGATTATTTATACGTTTTAAAAGGCAATAGTATAGAAGTAATCTATGATAATAATCATATTCAATTTAGTGGCAAAGATGACGGATATTTAGAATATCAGAACTATCAATATGACAAGATTAAGTCTATTAAAGAGGGAGTGAACTGCTATAAAAAAGAATATGATCATAGTGTAGATGCTACTAGATACATTCTAAGAAAGTGGGTTGAAAAAGGAAAATGTCCGTTAGTATAAAAGAAATCGAAGATAAGATTAAGAAAAAAATAGACAAGTTTTTAATAAAAGATAAATGGAAATTGTATCTTTATTACAAAAATCAATGTATAAAGAGGCTACATATAGAGGATAGCGAACAAGTGTTCTCTACTGCGTATAAAGTTAATATTTATTTTAAAAAGCATATTTTTGGAAGCAATTTTATAAAAACAATGTTTATAGCCTCTAAAGTTAAGTTTATAGATAAAGCAAAAAAAGAAATATATATAGAAGTAAAAGATTATATAGGAGGTGAGATTGAATAATGCAAGGAAGATTAAAATCATTTAGCCCTCTTAGATCACCATACATTAAAGTAGATGCAACTGTAATAATGAATGGAACAACAAACGGCAGAAGTAATATACCAGGTAGATATTTACAGAAATATATAGTAGCACCATCTGCTAAAAAAATAGCTATATTTATAAAAAATCAAATATTTGGTAGTGATTTAATGACTCAAACAGAAAACGTTGACATAGGTTGGTTGACTCCTGCGTTACAAGAAGCAATAGAAAGCTCTGTTTATCAGAAAGAAGCTTTTATATATATACATTATATAAATAATAAAATTTATTTACAAGTAATAGATAAAAACTGTATTCATGATTTAAAACAAGATTTTGATGTTATAAGGCACGCTGTTATAGAACAAGAATTTGATTATGATGAGGACACGGATTATTTATTAAGACGTGATATTACTTTAGAAAATGGGAAAAGTTATTTAAAATTTAAGGCTTTTGAATTATCGAGAAAAAACAATAAAGAGAAAGAAATACCAATTGAAATTTTTAATAGAAAATTAGGCAAAGATTATAAAAAAGAATATGTGTTACCATACGAGTGCTTAATCAACATAGACATAGGACAAGACTTCTTTAAAGATAGTGAAAAGCTTTTGAATACCGAAATGGAAACGATAAATACTTTAGCAGATGAAGTTGAAAAGACAAAAACTAAAATAGTCACTTCTCAGCACTATCAGACAAACGATATAGTTACAAATTGGAAGCCTGCATCTACACACTACAATGTAGAAACATTATCAGTTGGAAAATTACAAGATTATTTTACATTGTTACCAGGAGATAGAGATGAAGCACTATTTGAATATTTACAAGGAAACATAAGATATAAAGAATATATAGAAACCTTTAAATTTTACGATTATCAAATTATTCAAAATAGTGGATTAAGTCCTGCATCATTTGGATATGAAAAAGATGCATATATGAATACAGATAATGTAAACTTATCTAAAAATCCAAGTGATATGACTATAGAAGGTATTAAAAAGCAATTAGAGCCTCAAATAAATAAATTAATATTAAATATAGTAATAGCACAACAAGTTTTAGGTATCAATATAAATACTATTCCACAAGAATTAGCTTGGGATTATGGCCCAAATGAAAAATTTGACGATATGAAAAAAATACAAGTCTTAAACAGATTACAAAATGTAGTAAGTATTCCATACAGATATAAGGCGCAAATAGCATCGCCGATTTTGAAAAAGATGATAGACGGAGATGTTACTCCTGAAGATATGATGAAAGAAAATGATGCAGAAGAAAAGAAATCAATTGATTCTATAAGATTTGGTGAGATTTAATGAAAGATGTAGATGTATTTATAGATGAGAAAGTATATTTATTTCAAACTAGTTATTTAAAAAAAATGCTTAAAAGTAAGCATTATTTTTTTGACTATTTATACAAAAATAAAACGTCAACAGACTTTGAAAAAGCCTTAAACGACGTATGGAAAGACCTAGATTTTGATTTTATGAATAGAAGTATTGAAGACCTGGAAAAAATGGTATCACAGCTTAACAGAAACGATTTAACAATAGAAAATATAGAACTTAGTAATCTTAATCAACTTGTTGATGAAAATGTCTTTAAAACGCTAGTAGATAAATTTATACAAGAGTTAATTAGCGATTATAAAAATAAAAAAGAAACATTGTCTATGGGATTAGATAAAGAGGCTTATTTAAGCAACTATATGACTTCTTATGATAAAGCACAACAAACTATACCATATTTCAATAAAAACAGAACTATACATAGTTTTCATACTATTGATGGGTATTGTAGCATGCTCTTTAATGTAAATTTAACAAGAAGTGCTTGGAATAGAACTATATACGATGCAGAAGTACTTGGAAAAGACTTAGTATATCTTCCTGCGCACACATTTGCATGTCCAAAATGTATGCAATATCAAGGCAAGATTTATTCAATAAGTGGAATAAGTGAAAAATACCCATCACAACAAATTGCAATAAATGGTGGTGTAGGACACCCAAATTGTAAGCATTCTTTTGTGATCTATTGGGAGGGCATTACAGACATTCAAGAAGAAAAATATAATTCTGAAGAATGGCAAGAAAAATATAAAACTAAGCAAAAAATAAGAGCTTTGGATAGAAAGATAGCCAAAGCTAATAATGATGCAGAAATATATGAAGAATTAAACGATACTAACAAACTTCAAAAAGAAAAGAAAAAATTAAAAGCTTATAGAGCTAAAAGAAGACAATTAAAAGAAACTCTTTAAATGGTCCAGCAGCTGGTATGACCATTCTAAATAAACTGTCAATATTCTCGAGAAAAATCTAAAGAGCTTCTTTTTATATAGAAAGGAGAACAAAAATGATTGAAAAATACTTAAAAAGTAAAGAAACTAAAATCACTGATGATGATCTAGATATTACATCACTAGAAAACGATTTACGTAAAGGCTATGTGTCAGATAAAGAAGTACAAAGCAGAATAGATACAGCATTAAAGACAGCAAATACAGATGCAACAACTAAATATTCACAACTAGAAAATACTTATAATGACACCGTAAAAAATCTTAATGCAGTAAATGAAAAAAATGCCACTTTAAGTTTACAAATGAAAATGATGAAACATGGATTTAAAGAAGAAAATTTTGATGAAATTTCTAAATTAAGAAAAAGTCTTTATGCAGATGAAAAAGACGATGAAAAAGCTATTGCTGGCATTGCTGAAAAATTTAAAGGCACATACTTTAAAGAGGCTGATACTAAGCCAGAGACTCCACCTGATGGAGAATTTAAAAGCAATAACAATGAACACAGAAAAGATATTAAAATCACTAGAAATACATCATTAAGTGATTTGTTTTATAAGAAAGGAGAATAGTTTATGAATTTTGCAACTTTAAACGTAGATTTGCAAGGAGTCGCTCAAAGAGCTTACATGAACTTGTATTACAAATCTACATTTATGAATTTTTTAAATACTTCTTATATGCAAACAAACAGAAGTACACCAATTATAGAAATAATTAAAACTACAGCAACTACAGTAAATGAGAGAAAAACAACAGAGATAATGAGCCCTCTTAATCCAGAGCTTGCTACTTATAATCCATCATTTGTCAATTTAACAGAATTACCTATGGATTATAGTTTTAGAGTATCACCTGTAATTACAAATTCAGCTGTTGTGGGAGTTATAGAAGACCAAATCAAATTAAAAGACTCCGCTTTAGCTAAAAAAATTGATGTGTATGGATATAAAAAATTAAATACTAGAATAAATGGAGCATCAGATGGATCAATGGCTTATACTAATGGACAATGTAAAGTATGGGCTCCTGCAAATAAAGAGGGTTATATAGACATTGTAAATGAATTAAAAGCTATTTTATTTGATAGAGATGTTTATGATGGATATATGCTAGGTTTAGAGTCAATTGAATATGCAAAAATGGTATCTGCTTTAACTTCAATAATAAAATATGAAACTAGAGTAGGTGTTGAGGCTATAGATAGAGGTGTGTTCGCAGATGCTTATGGAATTGACATTTTCCAAATAAATTCTAAAGTTTTACCTTTGAATGTTAAAGGATTCTTTGGTAATGAAATTACAGCAGTAGGTGATCTATATTTCACTACTATGAGCGAATTTCTAGGAAACTATCCAGGATATCCAGGATACTATGTACTTGAAGGTAATATCCTATTTGGTGCAGAAGTAGTAAGACCAGAAGCAATGATTAAACTTGTTGACTCATTACCAACTGTTGGAACTTATACAATACCAAAATTAACAAATGGCTCTGCTATGACTGCAGTAAACCCAACTGGTGGAACTGGTGTAGTTACATATTCTGCTACTGGATTACCAGCAGGCTTAACAATAAACGCACAAAATGGACAAATTACTGGTGCACCAACTGTGACTGGTACTTTTGAAGTATCAATATTTGGTGCAGATGCTAATGGAAACTACGGTGTGCCATATAATGGAACAATAACTGTAGAATAATAAGGGCGTGATATCATGAAATGGTTCACAATGAGTGAATTTAAAACTAAATATATAGAATATGATGGAGTAGATATAGCATCATATAAAATTGACTGGGTTTGTGAAATGATATTTTCAAAAATAGGGCTAAAATATAGAAAATATTGGGACGTGAAGAACGTCCCTTTTCCTATTAAAGAGGCATCTATGGAACAATTACGATTTATGTTAGAGCATGATATTCCATTTGTTGATTTTGACAAGGAATTATCTGCAGGTCCGATGAAAGCAAAATTAAAATCAGACTATTCCACATTATCACTAAGAATTTTAGCAAATGCAGGGCTTTTATATAGAGGCAATACAATGAGTCAAAATATGAGCTTAAGCATTCCTTTTGGTGATTGTTAATGTTTTTAGTAAATGGAATAAAAGCTATTTTGATAATGAGGAATAGAACTCCTAGTAAAAGTTACTATGATGATGAGTCTAAAAAAGAAGTACCAATAAAGGTATGTCCGTGGGGTGAACATGACGTTGTAAAATTCGGCTTATACACAGTACCAGAAGCACAAGGCTATTTTATAACGCATCGTTGGTGTAAAGCTGACATAGGTGATCAACTTAAATATCAAGGCAAGACGTATTCGATTTTAAAAGTTGAAGAAGGTTGGATATTTAATCGTATAGAATTTAAAGTTTTGGCGGTGAAATAATGCAAGCTAAAGTTAAATTTTATAGAAAAAATCTTCAAAAAATACAGCAATCACCAGATAAAATCATGTACGCATTAGCTAGAATTGTACTTGATAGCTCATTTCATAAAATACCAAAATTAACTGGTGCAACGAGACAGACTAGCACAAGCACAGGAGTAAGAAAGCGCGGCAATTCATATATTATAGGCTCTTATACTGATTATGCTTCATATATATGGAATTTGGAAGATAGAGTTCAAAATGTTAATTGGTCAGAGCCAGGCACTATGTCATATTGGTATGAAGATACATGGAAAAAGAAAAGAAATAAAATCATTACGGAGGCGATAAATCAATATGGAGTTAAATGATGAAAAAGTAACAAAATTAAAAGTTTTAATAGATTATATATCTGAAATTGTAGGAGATAAATATATTGTAAAACCTGAATATAGTACAGATTATAGAGATACAGAAGTAATCGTTGTACAAGAACAAGATGGAGCAAAAACTGTGTTTTATGGAAATATTGATCCGTTATACGATTACTTTGAAATCAATATACTTGCAGATTCCATACGTGAAGCCAAAAATACAGCTAATTTAATAGGTAAATTAATAGGACAAATGGTATTTCGTAATTATCAAGTAACAGAAAATAATCAGAATTTTCAAGACAAATGGGAAATTATATTTAGTCAATATGCAAATCCACAAACAATAAACTATCAAGATATCAGAAGAGTCAGTTATGCGCTGACTCTTCGATGTATTATATCAAAAATTTACAGGAAGGAGATAGAAGAAAATGGAAACTGATTTTCAATTCTTTTTAAACAATAGAGAGATAATTAAGAATTTATCTCTTAACACAGGAACAAGCAAAGTTCCTGCATTTACGCCAATGTGTACAACTTCTGAAGTTGCTTTAACAACTGATTTTGAAAAACAAGATTTTTATGTATTTTGTGATGCAATTCAAAGAAGTATTATCACAGGTGTTGCTTTGTCGATTGAGTGTACAGTAAAAATCGATATGAATAATACTGCAATTCAAAATACATTAGCAAATATTCATACTTTAATTTCGCAAGGCACAGTAGCACAATTTAATAATCAATTAGTACAATTCGAGTTAATCGACAATGTACAAGAAGGTGCTTTAACATATAAAAAATATCAAGTGCCAGTATGTTTAGAATTTTCAGATTTAGGCGGTGCTGCTGAAGATTCAGGAGAATATTCATTAGTAATCAATATAATTGGCAAAGGTCAAGAAGTATCTGCTGCTGCATAGTCAGGGGGTGATTACCTATGGCTACAAAAGGTGGAGAAGTCGAGTTTATTTTTACTGGTGATAGTAAAGATTTAGATAAAAATTTAAAAAATAGTGAGAAAAAAGTAAATAGTTTTGCTGATACTATATCAGAAGAATTTAAAAAAGCTTCTAGCAGTGTAACTAATTTCATAAAAGGAGCTATAGGAGTTACTGCTGTTGCAACTGCATTAAAAGAAGTAGCAGTTGCGGGAATAAAATACAATGCTACAATTGAACAATATTCTACTTCATTTGAGGTAATGACAGGAAGTGCAGAAAAGGCTACTGAAGTTGTTGAAGAATTAAAAGATGTTGCTTCTAAAACACCGTTTGAATTACCAGATTTAGCTGAAACGATACAGTTATTAATGAATTATGGTTTTACTGCTGATGACGCAATGAAAAAAATGCAAATGCTAGGTGATATATCACAAGGATCTGCCGAGAAAATGAATAGAATTGCGATGGCTTATGGGCAAATGTCATCCGCGGGAAAAGTACAATTAGAAGATGTTAAACAAATGATTGAAGCAGGATTTAATCCATTGCAAGAAATAGCGGAGTCTACTGGAGAAAGTATGGAAAGCCTTTACGATAGAATATCTAAAGGTACCATATCTGTAGATGAGATTACTGCTTCTATGGAACGCTCTACTTCCGCAGGCGGAAAATATTTTCAGTCTATGGACAAGCAATCTCAAACAGTAAATGGACAATTATCAACACTAAAAGATAATTGGAATAGTTTACTTGGAGAAGCTATGCAACCTTTAAGTGATTTTTTAGGTAATACTTTACTTCCAAAAGTAAATGATTTGTTATCATCACTAACTACTAAAATAGATACTGCTAATTGGGATAGTTTAATAAGTGTATTAAATGGTGTAGCAACTGCAATAGTAGTTGCTACTTCCGCTTTAGCAGGATTTAAAATTGGTACTGGTATACAATCTGTAATAACTGGTTTTCAAAATGCAAAAGTACAGCTAGCATTATTTTCTGCAGAAATGAAGGGTATGTCAATAGCTACTGGTTTGGCAAATGGAACTTTAAAAGTAACAGAAGGAATAGTAGCTTTATTAACAGGAAAGATTACATTAGCTCAACTTGCAACATCATTGTATACAAAAGCACAGACTGCATTGAATACCGCTATGAGTGCTAATTCAGTTGGATTTATTATTTCTTTAATAGCAGCACTAGTAGCAGGATTTGTATACTTATGGAATACAAGTGAAGGGTTTAGAAATTTTTGGATTGGTTTATGGGATGGTATAAAAAGTGCTGTTTCAACTGCAGTAGATTTTGTTGTTAATTTATTTAATAATATAGTGAGTTTTGTAAAAGATAATTGGCAAGGCTTACTTTTATTTATAGCTAATCCATTTGTAGGTGGATTTAAATTATTATACGATAATTGTGAAGGATTTAGAAATTTTATAAATAATTTTATTACTGACATAAAAAACTTCTTTGTAACTGCGTGGAATAATATAGTTACATTTTTTACAGAAGGCATACCTAATTTTATAAATTCAGTTATACAATGGTTTTCAAATTTACCATATCAGATTGGATATTTAATAGGACAAATACTAGGACATATTATTCAATTTGGTATAGATGCTTGGAATTGGATTACAAACGATTTACCACAAATTATTCAAGGAGTAATAGATTGGTTTGCACAGTTACCTGGAAGAATATGGGAGTGGCTTGTTAATACAGTTACTAACATTATTAAATGGGGAATGGATATGCAAGCTAAAGCAAATGAGTGGGTATCTAATACTATAAATAGTGTAATAGACTGGTTTGCTCAACTTCCTGGAAGAATATGGAACTGGCTTGTTAATACAATAACTAATGTTGTTCAATTTATTGTAGATTTGCGTACAAAAATGGAAACTGGTGTGCGTAATATTATTGATAATGTAATAAATTTCTTTAAAGAATTACCAGAAAATTTAGTCAACATAGGCAAGAATTTAGTAGAAGGATTGTGGAATGGTATTACAGGTGCTGCAGACTGGTTATTCAACAAAGTAAAAGAGTTTGCAAGTGGAATTATAGATGGTATTAAGGATACACTTGGTATACATAGTCCATCTACGGTAATGTATGATGTAGGTGTCAATGTTGATAAAGGATATATGGCTGGCATAAAAAGTATGGAAACTGATATTGATAAAGCATTTAGCAGTGCTTTTGATGTATCGCCACAATTGAAAGCTAGTACAAGTAATAATTATAGCTCAAAGGTAGTTGTAAATGTTAACAACAATATGGAATTTGACCCGCTTGGACAAATGGTTACTAGAACTAAGACTTTTTCTAACGGCAGTAAAAATTCTTATAATTATGGCATGGCTTAAGAAAGGAGTGTTTAAAAATGTATAAATGTTTTATAAACAGCAAAGAAGTTATTGTGTCAAATAAAGTGACAATAAAAGAAGAGTTTTTAAACACTTCTTCTGTTATATTAAATAACGTTTACCCAAAAGAGTGGGAAGAAGATAAAGACTACGTAAGTAGATTTTATTTACCACGTGATTATAACAGAGTTGATTTATATAAAGATGATTTATTAATTTTTTCTGGTATATTAAAAAATAGTGGTAGTTTGGTTTTAAATCCTTTTCAAGGAAAATTTGGAAGCTTTGAAGCTTTAGATTATAAAAGTTTATTATCAGAAGGTAAAAATTTAGATTTTGTAATTAGTAATAAAACTGTTGCAGAAGCTATTGAAATGGTTGTAGATGCGGTAGCAGATTATGGCTTTGCTGTTGGAAATATAGAGATAGCAAAAGCTAATGATATTATAGGTGCTTATTCTACTTTAGATCAATCACCTTTTGATGTGTTACAGTATTTGTCTGAAATATCAGAGAGTTTATGGACTACAAGGAACGAAAATGGAATAACATATATAGATTTTTATGATATAGAAAATTTAGCTACTGATGAAGATATAGAATATATGCAACAATATTTTGAAGAAAATAATATAGATGATATATCTTATAGTTTCTCTACTAATGATTATAGAAACAAGCAAGAGATAGTATCAGATAATGTATATGCTAGTAATAGTGTATCCGAAACAGTTTTTGCAAATGGATATGATAATAGCTATATAGTATCTCAAAACATAGGCAGTATAAATTCTATAACTGTAAATGGTGTTGTATCTACTATAATTACAAAAGATGAAAAAGATGTAGGAAAGACAGCAGAATATTATTATGAGCCTAATAAAAATGTATTCTATAAATTTGATGATTTAGAGATAGATTTAGCAGGAACTAGAATAACTTTAAATTATATACCTATTATAAAAGGACGAGCTGTAGCTGTAAATATAGAAGAAATAAATAGAATAAAAAATTCATTAAATAGAAATGGTACTATAACAAGATATGAGAATAGGAATGATTTACTTATGCAATCTCAACTTGCAAGTGTTGCTCAAACTTATTTAAGATTTAAAGGTAAACCTGAAATAACATTGACTGTAAAAACGCATGATAAAGATATTCTAGCCTTAGGACATAAAGTACATTTTAATATTAATGTGCCTGAATTAGCATTACTTAATACAGATTATTTGGTGAAATCTAAGCAAACTGAAATCGTGCAAGCAAAAGAAGAAATAATCACATTTTATACATACACTTTATCAAGCAATTTTAATGCTGAAAGTCAAATAAATTATTTTGATAATCAACGTAGAAAAGCTGAAGGTAATATAGATGAAGGTAGTTTTATCGACAGAAATATAGATTTAATTGATAGTGCTAATTTGATTTTTAAGAATTTGAGTATAGAGGAGGTATCATAATGACTAATAGTTTAAAAAATATGTTGGCTCAGTATATTACAGGCAAAATAACTGAAAAAACTGAAAATAATATACCTACGTTTAATGATACATCCATAGCTAATGATTTAGAAAATTATATAAAAACTCAATTGAACTTGCAAGGTAATGATAGCTTCAATATTTCAAATATATTAAATGTAGAGGAATTAAATATTATTGCTGGATATACTAACGTAAATGGAGAGCTTGAAGTTGCAGGATTTATAATGCTGCTAGATAGTGAATTTAATCCAATTAAGTTTTTCAAAAATTATTCTAGCGGTACTGCAATGAGTCCATTTTACCAAGTGGCAAAAGATGAAAAGAATTTTTTATATGCAATAGATAAAACAGATGGCAAATTTAGATTTGTAATGCTAAATAATCCGTCTATTAAAGAAAATGATGAATATACAATTATAATGAGACAGACGTATTTTTTACCTGATGAAGCACAAGATACGTCTACTGTAACACACAGTTTTACAATGCTAAAAAAAAATCCTATAGCATCTGAATATTATTTTATAGGACAATTGACAGGAAGTAATTATACAAATACAGCTCCGTTTTGGGTACATTTAATTATAAATGTAGGTACTACGAATGAGTGGGAATACAATATAGTGAATAATTATTCTAATTTAAATCTTAATTTTGAAGTTACTGATTGCATAATTACCTATGAATTTAATGAAGATGTAAATCTGATCGTTTTATGTGGATATACTGGTAGCGTAACTAATAGAAAATATGTACAAATATCTTTTATTGATACGCAAGTATCTCTAACACAGGAATACGATTTTAATTATACATATAGATTAAATGCAAAAATTATAAGTGAAGATGAAGCTTATATAGCAGTAACAGAATGTCGAGGACAGACTGGTGAAGACAGATTTTGGCAAAGATTAAAAATTTATCATAAAGTAAATGAAAACTATAATTTGATTTATACATATTCAACTTATTCACTAAATCCGCCAGTAAATTTATTTAAAAGTGAGGACAATTCAGTTTATTGCATTTATGTAAATGGCCTATCTAGTGGTACAGATACTGCAATAATTGCAATAGTACCAGTTTTCATAGTATGCTTTGATACTTATGCGGTTACAAATGAATATCAGGCATTAACTGGCTTGAAGTATAGTGATTTATTATTTTTTAGCGTGGCAAAAGTAAATAACATAGTAAATGGATATGTGCAACTACCACTCGCTGTAATTAATTCTTCATATTACAAAAGCAGTGAAAATAGTTATAATACTATAGATTGTTTAACCCCAGATTATTTTAATCTAAGAAATGCTAATGGTAATATTTTATATAGCAAAGATTTTTTAAGCGTATCTAGAACTGGCAATATTTGTAATTGCGTAGGAAATATACCTAATACAGATTTGAATGATATTGATATAAATTACGAATATATTTATTCAAAAAGTAATTTGTATATGGGATTACAATCTTATCAATTTACTAAAAATATATATGAAAATTTATACTTAAATTATATCTATGGATATTTCTTTCAAAATCAAAATACAGTAGAGTCTAATATGATAGATAATTCAGCATTATTAATGCAAGCAACTTTAGAGCAGGGATATAATGATTTCTATATATCTTTAATAGAAGTAACTTACGAAGATAATACTACAGAAAACTTTGATTTAATTTCGAGTATAGAAAATTTATACACAGCTCATTTTACTTGTCAATTTACACCAACAAAAAATGTAACAATGATAAAGATGATGAATACAAATAAAACAATAACATTTTTAGAAATTCCAACTAATTTAATAGCTGATAAACAATACAATTTTTCTCAAGACATTGAGGTGGTTTAATGAAAAATATAAATTTTAATGTATCGCAAGATATTATAGAGAAGCTGTCAGATGATGTAATAATTTCTGATAGCTTTAATTATGTGCAATTAACTTTTAATTTTGACTCTACATGGAGTCAATACAATGTAAAAAAAGCTACATTTTTTTCTGATTACGAAAATGGCGAGCAACAATATGAAGCTGATATTGTAAACAATGTTTGTGTTGTACCTTATGAAATTTTACAGAAATCTAAATTTAAAAGTGATTTTATGGTTGGTGTTTATGGACAAGCAATTCAAGATAGCACTTTGCAACAAAGAAATACTACGAATATGGTGGTTTTTTCTTTGCGACAAGGAGCTTATTTTGTAAACGCTTTAAATCCTGGTAAAATAGATCCGTCAGCTTATGATTTGTATTTAGCTCAATTACAACAGATTTTTCAAAATGGCTTAAACGAATACAATTCAAACGCACAAACTCAAATAAATAATTTTAATTCAAATGCAAATGAAAAAATACAACAACTAAATGGCATTTCTGCAAATGTAGAGCAAATAGAACAGAATATAGAAAAAATACAAGAAAATGTACAACAAAGCGAAGCTAATACGCAGACTAGTGCAGAAAACGCAAAAACAAGTGAACAGAATGCACAAAAAAGTGCAGAAAATGCATCAAAAATATTAACTAATGTAACTGGTATCCAAACAAATATAAATGAAACTAAGGGCCAAATAGATACAATAAAAGAGGGGGTTGATGCTAAAGCTGGGCAAGTAAATACCGCAGTAGAAGAAGCAACAAATCAAGCTAATATCTCAAAGCAGCAAGCGGAGTTGTCAATTAAAAATGCTAATCAAACATCTGCAAATAAAATTGATATAGAAAATATGAAAAATGACGTAGCTAGTATTAAGACATCTGTTGAACAAACTAAAAGTGATATCGAGCAGATTAAGACAGATACACAAACAATTTACGATGATACACTCAAAGCCAAAGAAGAAACTTTAAAAGCTAAAACGGAAGTTGAAAATAGTGTTGGAAATGAAAGAATATCAAATGATAAAAAATATGCAAAAGCAATAGATACAGATGAAATTGAGATATCCGAATATGGAGAAGTTGAATTTGACGAGGATGGGTATATGAAGGATGTTGAGATTTCAACATCTAAAGATATTACACAAAATACGAGAGCAGGATACAATAAGCTAAACTTAGAAAAATATGCTTATAGTGAAGCTCAATCAATTCTTAATGGATCAACTGTAACATTAAACAATGGTATTTTAAGTATTGACGCTAGTAGCGCAACTGCAGATGTTACTGTTAAAAGTAAAAGCCTTGCTGGAGCAAACAGAGATGTGCTAGCACCAGGAAAATACTACTTTGGTGTAAACACTAATGGATACTACGAAAGTAATCCCGAAAAATTGGTACAGTTAACGCAAGGAATAGTTGATGTTGCTGAAAATTATTTTTTATCTCAGTGGTACACAACTTGTAAAATTACCGAAAAGATAGACAAAAAATTATTGTTATCTGATGATGTTTCCAAAACAGAATATGAAAAATATGGGGCTAGCCCTACGCTTGAATTTTCAAGTGAATTTAAAAATATAGAAAGTAGTATTAAAATAAATAATCATCAATCAAACTGCTTAAATAATCAAATGAAATCGCAAACATCAAATGGAGTAAAATTAGAACTTAATGAAGATGGATCTGTTCACATTTCTGGAACAGCTACAGCTAGGACTGAACCTCATGTTTGGGATAAAGCTAGTATTAATGATGAATTAGTATTAAAAAAGGGTAAAGAATATTTTAATTATACAGGACGAGCTTTATATTTTAATGTTAGAAAAAATACATATTTAACTATTCCGAATAACAAGAGTTATATACCTGACGAGGATTTATCGATAGAGCATTATGTGTATATCAGAATTGAAAAAGATGAAACTGTCGATGAAACTATATATCCTTTTCTTACTACACAAAAGGATTCCAAATACGAAGAATTTAAAGGAAACTTAAAAAAAGTAGAACTTGGAAATCAATTTTTAGGATCACTCAATAACTATAAAAACTATATAGTAAAAAATAGATTTAAAAGAAATTTAAATATTTATAACATAACTGGAAACGAAAAATGGCAAGCACACATAAATTCTGATTATTTAAAAACTCCCGATGAGAGCTTAGATTTTTTTATACAAGCACCATTAGAAATGAAAACAGGTAGCATTATGTTATCCAATAAATTTAAATTTAATAATTTTGATAGCGGATATAGATCTAATTCAAATGTTGAATCTATATCCAATGGCGGAGGCTACAGAAGAATATATATTAGAATTAAAAAAGATAGATTAGATTCTTCAGATGCCAATGGTTTAAAAAAATTCTTAAAAGAATTGTACGAAAAAGGAGATCCCGTTAAAATTTTGTATATAACCAATACAGAATACGATGAAGAACTTTTTGCAGAAATTTTAGATAAACTAAATTCTTTGAAGGTATATAATGGAATAAATCAAATTGATATGGGTAATTTTAAGCTAAAGTTTAAATCGAATAGGAATTTAGAAAATTATATAGATGATCAAATAAAATTAAATTCAACTGAAGAAATAAAAAATTATGATTCGAGATATATGAAAGCTTTAAAAATTAAAGTTGAAGATGTTGAACAATTAAAAATATTTTCTGAAGAAAAAAGTGTTGATGAACTTAAAATAAAAGGATATGAAATCACTCAAAATGAAAGAAATGGATACAATCTATTGAATAATAAACTAAACTCTAAGACTGTTAAAGGTGTTACATTTGATGTTCAAGAAGATGGCAGCATAATTTTAAATGGAACTCCAGCAGAGACAATCGTTGTAAATTTACTAACAGGTAATGAAGGTGTTAGTGATGTTGCTGATGATAACCAAATACTAGAAATTCCAGAAAGTATTGATAAGATGGTGCTTTCGGGATGTCCTGCAAACAAACAATCCAAGGCTTTTAAAATTGACTTGTGGTCCAAATCTGGAGAATTGATAGGAAATGATTCAGATTTCGGAAGTGGTATAAAAATTGATTTTTCGAGCAATAAGAACTGGAGAAAAATTAATCGAGCTAGAATTGTAATATATGCATTTGCTAAATTAGACAACACTGTTTTCAGACCGATGCTTACAGAAGGAACAGAACAAAAGCCATACGAAAAATATGGAGCAACTCCTTCCCTTAAATTTCCAGCTGAAATTGAACCTAAATATCCAAATATAAAGATTTATAATGAAGAAGAATCTGTTCATATTGATGTAAATGTAGAAGCATACGGAATAAAAAAATTTAAAGATGAAATTGTAAGAAACAAACTAATAAAATATATAAAAAAATTAGAATTGACTGGAGCAGAAGAAATTTTAAAATCTTCAAGAGATAATCTGTTTTATATGCAACTTGACAACATTGTGTGCACATCAAACGTTAACATCAAAAGCGGATTAGTACTTTCAAATTGCTTTAAAAATGAAAGCTATACGGATTTAAGGAATTATGCAAAAGATTATGGTATCGAAGTATATCTAAATAGAATATATTTTAGAATTTTGGATTTTAACACTGCAGAGGAAGTAAAAAATAAGCTAAAAGAATTATATGATTCGAATAATGCAGTTAAAATTTATTATATTTTATCTGATCCAGAAACATTTGAATTAACTGAAGAACAAAAACAGCAGTTAGATAAATTTAAACTATTTGATGGAGCAAATAACATTTTAATTGAAAATGGTAAATTATCATTCAAATATAATAAATCTATTCAAAAGGTGTTAGAAGAAAAAGATGATAAAATAAATGATTTACAAAATCAAATCGATGAGATAAAAGCTTTATTAAATACAACAAATACAAGTGCTTTGCTGTTAAGCAATCTTGAAAATGATTTAGAAAGTGAGGTGAAATAGATGTTAATAGTAGAATTATTAAATAAATTGATAGAAAAGAAATTTTATACAAAAGAAAAAATACAAAACAAAATAAACGTTTTTTATGCTATGAATGTAATAGATGAAGAGCAATTTGCGGAGTTAACTTTAAAAATAGCAACTGAATATGTTGAAGAAACAGAAGAAAAAAATAATAATGAAGAAGATGTAGAAGAGAATGCTTAGGCGTTCTCTTTTTTAGGGGGAATTTTAATGGAAAATATTTTAAAATTATTAGAAACACCATTTTTTAAAGTGATGGTTGTAACAATAGTTCTTGATTGTATTTTAGGTGTGTTAAGAGCTATAAAAGAAAGAAAATTTAATTCATGTATAGGAATTGATGGACTTGTAAGAAAATTTGCTATGCTAGTTACATACGTAGGAACAAAAATTATAGATAGTATTGTCTTAATAAACTTAATAGGTTTTATACCACAAAAGTTAAGAGAATTTGTTCATTTGGAATATGCTGGAATTTCAGATTTATTTTTAATACTATTTATAGCTTTTGAAGCACTATCAATTTTAAAGAATTTAACTAGGTTAAAATTACCTTTCTTTAAAGGAGTGCAACATAAGTTAGAAGAATTTCTAGAAACTTACACAGATGAAAATGTAAAAACAGAAGACAAAGAAAATACAGGGGCATAATTAATACCTCTGTATTAAAAATGCCTTAAAACGAAAATATGAAGGAGGAATTTTCGATGAATAAAGAAAAATTAAAAGAAATATTTGAAATTGCAAAAGCAGATAAAAAAGATGTAGCAATTGAACTAACTGTTCCAACTAGAACAGCTACTGAAGTTATTATAGTTAAAAATGATAACTTAGATTATAAATTAAGTTATTACTTAAATAATTATAATGATGATTTAGAATTAACAAGATGTACAGATATAAAAATTTTATCTGCAGAATTAGTTGAGTGGGGTGTTTAAGATGAAATTTAACGAATGGATTGAATATTTAAAAAATGTTGGTGGTGTAGATGTAGATGGCTGGTATGGTAAGCAGTGTGTAGATTTACACAATCACTATTGTAAAAACGTATTAGGCTTAACAGGAAATACTGGTGCAAGTTATGCTAGATATTTAATTAATAATGAGTACTTAAAACAAAATTTTAAAATAGTAAAAAACTATGGTACATATATTCCACCAAGGGGTTCAATAGCAGTATGGACAGGATATACATATGGACATGTAGGAATAGTATTATCTGCTAACTTAATGAGCTTTAAATGTATAGAGCAAAACTGGTCTGGAAAATGCGAGCTAAGTGAAATTACTCATAATTATTGGAGTGGAGCTCCATTATATTTCTTAGAACCAAAAGATAGGACTAATATAGATGATCAAACATTTAAAGTAAAAGTTACAGCAGACGCACTAAACATTCGAAAAGGTGCAGGAACTAATTACAAACTTAATGGTTGCATTAGAGACAAAGGAATATATACAATTATTGATGTAAAAAATAATTGGGGAAAACTTAAATCTGGTGCTGGCTGGATTTGTTTAGATTATACTAAGAAGATTTAATTTATTAATATCTTGCAATGATTTAAATGGAGGGAGAGAAATCTCCCTTTATTTTTTTGTATTTTTTTTAATATATTCTTTAATAACAGGTAATAAAATTTCACTTCTAGTTTGATTTTTCTCTTTTAATAGTCTATCAAATTCTTCTCCAATTTCTTTTTTTACATCTATATATATTCTTTTTTGATGTTCTTTTTTATAAGCAATATCATAATCTTTTTTTATAAATTTATTCATATTTATACCTCCTTGACAAATAAACTCTTAAATAATATAATAGAGAAAGAGAAGAGATATTCTCTTTCTCTTAAATGGTTATTGATTAGGGAAATCATCTAACCACTGGTCTACTCTGACTGCCCAGTTAAGAGTAGGCTCTTTTTTTGTTCTTTTAAAGAACTTTTGTAATAATTCTTTGAGTTTTTTCATTTAATCACCCCCTTCCTTATTACACTTATATTATATCATACTATGTACATAGTGTCAAGAAAAATATAGAAAAAAGTAAAAAAAATTAGATATTTTTAATGCAATAATTAATGCAACGTCATAAATTTTTATAGCACTTTATAGAAACGCATAGCAATTTTGTAATTTAAGAAGTTATGCATAGCACCTTATAGCAACGCATAGAAGCTGAGGAAAGTTCAATATTTGACCAGCCCAGCCATACAAAACAGCACATTATCGTTAGATGGTGTGCTGTTATTTTATAGATTGAGATATATGACGACACAGTCTTCGTATGTTTCAATTTTTTTATTTTAAAAAAATGTGGTTCGAAATTCCATCCCACAATAAAAAACTAGGAGGTAAAAAATGAATGAAATATTATTTTTAGTAGAAATGATTTTAGTATTTGTGATGGTAGTATTAGCTAAGAAGTTCTTTGGTAAAGAAGGATTATTTATATGGATAGCTATTGCATCTATACTTGCTAATATTCAAGTTACAAAGAGTATTAATATATTTGGAATTAGTGCAACTCTTGGAAATGTATTATTTTTATCAAATTTTTTAGCAACAGATATATTAACAGAATGTTATGGTATGAAAGAAGCCAAAAAAGGTGTGTATATTTCATTATTTTCAATTATTTGTTATATATGCATAAGCCAGCTAACAGTATTGTTTTCACCAAATGAAATAGATATTGTGAGTAGTTCAATGTCACAACTTTTTAGTTTAGCACCAAGAGTATGTATTTCTAGTGTATTAATGTGCTTTATTGCAAATTTTGCAGATGTAGTATTATATGAAAAACTGCTAAATAAATTTAACGGAAAATATATGTGGCTAAGAAATAACATTTCAACAATATTGTGTAATTGCTTAGAAAACTTCTTTTTTGTTTTTCTAGCATTTGCTGGAATATATGGGTTTAAGGAAATTATAATAATAGCAGCAAGTACTAGTATATTAGAAATAATTATTGCAATTTGTGATACTCCATTTTTATATTTAGCTAAAAAGAGTAGTAAACCAATATGAGCATATAATAGATATATAAACAGAATATAATTAAATTTGATTATATTCTGTTTATTTTTAATTTACTAAATGATATAATTAATATGAAAGGTGGATGATATAACATGAAAGATGAATTAAAAAATATTTTATTAATGGGACTTGGAGCTATTTCTCTAACAGGGGAAAAAGCTGTAGAATTAAAAAAAGAATTATTAGAAAAAGGAGAAAAGCTATATAAAGAAGGTAGCGTAAAGAACGAAGAATTAAAAAGAGAACTTAAAGATAAAATAAAAGAAAATGTTACTGTAGAAGTGGCACCTACAACAAAAGAAGACGTTGTAGAACTAATAAACAACATGACAGATGAAGAAAAGAAAGAAATTCAAAAATTATTAAAAGCTTCAAAAGCAGAAGAAAAGAAAGAAGTAAAAATCGAAGAAGAAAAAGAAGACAAAGAGGATAAATAATAAAATTTAAATAAAAGGTTGATAGTGATATGAATGAAAAAGAAAGGCTAAAAGAAATTTTATCTATATTAAAAGATAGTAATATTTTGTCTGGAGTTACACCAGAAAAAGTATATGATATTATTTCTAAATTAGGCCCTACGTTTATTAAATTAGGGCAGATAATGTCTAATAGATATGATATTTTACCTAAAGAGTATTGTGATATTTTGGCTAAACTTAGATCAGACGTAAATCCAATGAGTTTTTTAGATGTTAAGGAAATTTTAGAAGAAGAGTATGGCAATATTGATGATGTCTTTTCAAGTATAGATGAAGAGTATTTAGGATCTGCATCTATTGCTCAAGTACATAGAGCAAAATTAAAAACTGGAGAAGATGTTGTTGTAAAAATCCAAAGAAATAATATATATGAAACAATGTCGATAGATGTTAAGCTACTAAAAAAAGCAATAAACATATTACATTTAAATAGTATATTTAAGGTAATGGATTTAAACGAAGCAATTGATGAAATGTATACTTTAGCTAAAGAAGAAATGAATTTTGAGATAGAGGCAAAACATCTAGAAGAATTTCATGAAAATAACAAAGAAATAAACTATATTGGTTCGCCTATAGTATATTCTAACTTAGTAACAAAGAAAACCTTAGTAATGGAATATGTTGAAGGAATTAAATTAGACAACATTCAAAAACTTAAAGAAAATGGATATGATTTAGAGGAAATAGGGTTAAAGCTTGCAAATAACTATATAAAGCAAGCAATTGATGATGGATTTTATCATGCAGACCCTCATCCAGATAACATTGTTATTCGTGATGGTAAAATTGTATTTTTAGACTTAGGAATGATGGGAAGACTTAGTGAAAAAAATAAGTCATTACTAAAGTCTTGTATGAAAGCAATTGTAAAAAATGATATTTATGAAATAGAGAGAATTCTTCTTAATATGTCTACAACATATGGAGAAGTCAATCACATAAAATTAAGATCAGATATTGAAAGTATATTGCAAAAGAGTGCAAGTACAGATATAAAAGATATTGATACTGTTGAATTCATAAATAGTATGTTTGTTATGCTTAAAGAAAATAATATTAAGTTAAATAAAAACATTACAATGCTTGTTAGAGGAATATGTGTTATAGAAGGAACTTTAGAGAGTATATCACCAGATCTTAGTCTTTTTACAGTATTAAAAAATAAGGTAAAAGAGGATAGCTTTGATGAGTTTTTCTCTAAAGAGGCTATTATAAAATCCGGTAGAGATATAATAAGTGCAGGAAGTGCACTTCCAAAAATACCAAATGAATTGTTAAATCTAATAACAGATATAAATAAAGGTGAAACAAAATTTGGAATAGAGATGACAAATTCAGATAAGCAAGTAGATAAAGTAGAAAAAATGCTACATCAAGTTGTAGTTGGAATATTAGATGCTGCACTACTTTTAGGTGCAAGCTTAGTTAATAGTATCACATTGAGAAATATATATATAATTTTAGCTGTAATTCTTACTATCTGGCTAATTATTCAAATGATTATAGACAATATTCATAAAGGATTATAGATTAAAAGTAGGGGATAAAATGAGCAAGAAAAAATTAACTCTAGTTATATGTGCAGTTGTACTATTTTTAATACTAGCATTTGCAATAAAAGCGGACTACTTATATGGGTTTGAGTCTTGGGTATATAATGAAGCTACAGAACATATGTCAGATGCACTAACTAAAGTGCTTATAGTTATCACTAATATAGGTGGTCCGATCGGGATAATGTGTATATGTGGTATAATATTTGCAATACCTAAATTAAGAAATAGAATAGCTATTCCTGTAAGTGTTACAATAACTATATCCTTTTTACTAAACATACTTTTAAAAAAGATATTTGCAAGAGAAAGGCCAGATATATTAAGATTAGTTAGTGAATCTTTTTATAGCTTTCCATCTGGACATGCTATGATAAATATGGCTCTTTATTCTATATTAATTTTTTATGCATATAATTTAGTAAAAAGTAAAAAACTAAGATGTTTGATATATTTAGTATTAACTTCTTTAGTATTACTAATAGGATTTACGAGAATATATCTTGGTGTACATTATGCAGGAGATATATTAGGCGGATGGCTAATGGGACTTGTAGTAAGTATAATTACCTATGCAGTATTAAAAAAGCCAACTATAACAGAATATGACAAGAAAGAAAAATAAAAAATGATACATCGAAAAGATGTATCATTTTATTTTGGCTGGGCTAGCTGGATTCGAACCAGCGCATATCGGGGTCAGAGTCCGATGCCTTACCGCTTGGCGATAGCCCAATTCACAAATCTAATTTTATCACAAGTGAATATTTTATGCAATAGAACAAAATAAAAAACAGATATTAATGCATTTTTAATGTAGTTGACAATTAAACATATAAATAATATAATTACCGTAGATATGAGATGATAGGAGGAATATCATGCAAAACATAACTAAAATAAGTGAAAAATTAAACATTCCAGAAGAAGAAATAGAATGTTATGGAAAATATAAAGCAAAAATATCAGATAAGTATTATGAAAAAATAAAAGACAGAAAAAACGGAAAGTTAATCCTTATGACTTCTATTAATCCAACGCCATTTGGAGAGGGAAAAACTACACAGTCTATTGGATTATCTATGGGATTAAATAAAATTGGTAAGAATAGTATAGTGGTATTAAGAGAGCCTTCTTTAGGACCAGTATTTGGAATAAAGGGAGGAGCAATAGGAGGAGGAAAATCTACTATTGAACCACAAGAAGATATAAACTTACATTTTACAGGAGATTTTCATGCTATAACAAGTGCAAATAATTTACTATGTGCAGTTATAGATAATCATATATTTAGTGGAAATGAATTAAATATAGACATGAATAATATTGTAATTAAAAGAGTGTTAGATATGAATGATAGGTCTTTAAGAAACATTACAATAAACGGTAAAAAAGTTACATATGATACAGGATTTGAAATAACAGTAGCTTCAGAAATAATGGCAATATGTTGTTTAGCAGAAGATACAGAAGATTTAAGAAGAATGATTGGAAATATTCTAGTAGCCTATGATTTAGATGGTAACCCAGTATACGCTAAGCAGCTAGAAGTTGTTGGAGCAATGATGGCTCTTTTAAGAGATGTTTTAAAACCAAATTTAGTACAAACAATAGAAGAAACACCATGTATTGTTCACCTTGGACCTTTTGCAAACATTGCTCATGGATGTAATTCTATTGTAGCAACAAAACTAGGGTTAAAACTATCAGATTATTGTGTAGTAGAAGCAGGATTTGGATCAGATTTAGGTGCAGAAAAATTTATGGATATTAAGTGCAGAAAAGCGGGCTTAAAACCAGATTTAAGCATAATTGTTGCAACAGTTAAAGCACTAAAATATAACGGATATATGCCAATTGAGGAAATTAATCAAAAAAATATGGAATATCTACAAAAAGGAATAGTAAATCTAGGAAAGCATATTGAAAATATGAAAAAATATAATGTACCAGTTATGGTTTGTATAAATAAATTTAGTACAGATAGTGATGAAGAAATTGAATATATAAAAGATTTTGCTTCTAAATATGATGTTCCAGTTGAAATATCTCAAGCATATGAATTTGGATCAGAGGGGACTATAGAATTTGCAAATAAAGTTGTAGAAATATTAGAAAAAGAAAAAACAAATTATATGCCATTATATTCTTTAGATTTAACAATTGAAGAAAAAATAGAAAAAATATGTAAGGAAATATATGGAGCCTCTGATGTAGAATTCTTAGATGAAGCAAAAGAAAATATTAAAAAAGCTGTAAAATTTGGATATGAAAAGCTTCCAGTATGCATTGCTAAAACTCCATCTTCTTTAACAGATGATGCAAAAATATTAGGGCGTCCATCAGGATTCAAAATAACTATAAAAAATATAAAAATAAATTCAGGAGCAGGATTTATAGTAGCATATGCTGGAAATATTATGACTTTACCAGGCCTTGGAAAGAATTCTAGATACAAAGATTATGAACAAAAATATTAATAAAAAAGCTATACAAAAGTAAAGACTTATATGTAAAAGTCTTTACTTTTTTGCTATTTTATTATATCATTATATTAATATAAGTGAGGTAAGTTATTATGCAAGTAAATATAATAATGCAAAAAGAAAATGAAAATACATTAGCCAGTGCTATTTCTAAAAGTTTAGAAGAAAATGCCAAAAAAGCATATTTTTTTATTGGTAATTTTAAAGAAACAGGATATAAGATATTAGAAGAAGATTTTATAGATATAAAAACAAAACTTTTTTTCTATATTGGAATAGATAAAAAAGCTACTACTAGAGGAATGCTTGAAGGGTTATTAGAATACTCAAATGATGTATTCTATTATTCAAACAACAATCTAAATGAGTTCGTGTCAAATATTTGTATTTTTGAATATACAGATAGAGCAGTAATGTATGTTAGTGGCTCAAACGTTTCAGAGAGTGGAATACAAACAGATTTATCATTATACACTAAGATAGTATATGATTTGAAAGATGCAAATGAAAAACAAGAATATAAAGCTCAAATTAAAGAATTACAAAAAGTAGAAAATATAGAAGGATTTAGTAAATTAGATAAAGAAAAGATTGAAGAATTAGTTGAAAATAAAGAAATTTTTTCTACTAGACAATATAATCATAGTGTTATGAGTATATCTGAGTTATTAGGAAAGAAAGACAAAAAAGAAGAAAAGAAAGACGAAGAAACAATAAAAGCTAATAATGAAGATGTATATAAAAAAGATATTGAAATACCTAAGATTGATTTATCAGATATAGCAATAGATATAGACATTCCAGAAGAAGAAAAACCAAGTAAACCAAAAGAAGATATAGCAATAGATTATGTAGAAGATAAGATAACTTTACCAAAAAATTTAGAAGGATACGAAGAAGTAGAAAAAGTAGAAGAAGATAATACTAAAGAAGAAAATGGAATAGATAAAAATAATGAACTATATGATGAATCTATGGAAAATGATGATATAGATTTTAATCAAACATTAGACATAAATGATATGCTATTTTCAAAAGCAGATGTAAAATTAGATATAAAATCATCTAAAAATAAATCTTCTAAGAAAAATGAAAAAGATCAAGAAGATGAAAATATAGTAAAAGTAAAAAAAGTAAATTTAAATAACATTACAAACTTAATATTTGAAGTTAGTGCTAAAAATTCAAA
Organism: uncultured Clostridia bacterium; assembly: GCA_934130595.1. GTDB lineage: Bacteria > Bacillota > Clostridia > TANB77 > CAG-465 > CAG-465. Next base: position 32,711 of record CAKOYF010000007.1, read on the forward strand.
AGAAGAGGGAGCGGTTAGAGTTCCAAATTATGTAAGAACAATTATCCCAGAGTTCTTTGGACTAGACGAGGCAGAAAGTGAAGAAATTAATGGAACAGTATATAAAGTAAAACATATTAATTTGGAAATCATTGATGCTAAATCTAATGAAAAATATATGGATAAAGAGGCAGAAATTACATATAAACCAAGACAATCATATTTAACTTTCTTAAGTGAAAAATTAAGTAATGTTGAATATGATGAAGATGATATTGTAAGAATAATAAAATTATCTGAAAATGAATATCATATGGAAATAATAAATAAAAAAATGCAAGAATATAAAGTTTGGAGTAAACTATGTAACCAAAAATTTAGAACTTCAACTAAAAAATTTGGAATGATGTAGAAAAATAGTATTATAGCAAAAAGAAAAGAGTGCATAATTTGCACTCTTATTTTGCCATCATTACCCCCTGATCGCAGAATATTTTCTCCTTCTTTGATTTTAACTGTATATCCTTTTACTTATATTGTTATATTTTAATAAAGTGTATTCACTCCAAAATTTTCTTCAGTTAAATCATTAATTAGCTTTTTCTCTTCATTTACATTTTCATAATTTATGTTATGTATTTTAAAGAGTTCTAATATATCATACATCCTTAAAGACAAAATTGTCCTTGTATTAATTTTAGAAAAGGATTCTAAATAATCAATATAATTAACATTATCCTGTAGAATAGGGTTAGTATTGTATATAGTGGATATGTAATTATAAACTTTTTTAGATTCTTTAGTGCGAATTTTTCCAACACTTGTATTTTTAAGCATATCTTCAAAAAGCTCAAATTCAGCTTGTGTTAATTCGTGCCTATTAATTTCTATTCTTTTATATGTAGAAATTATCTCATCCTTGTCATTTAGATCTAGCAATAAGTTTAATTGCTCTATTGATAGTTCCATAATACTGTGAATGCTTAAGCAGTCTAATAGTTTTGTAATTTTATTCAAGTATGTTAGCGCACCATATTTATCAGACTTTTGTAACGTGTCATTGTATAGATACACAACATGTTTGAAAAACATATACATTTTATCCTTATCAAAATTTTTCATATTTTTTGAGGAAGCAGCAAAAGCTTTAAATAGCTGTTGAGATAGAACTATTTGATCACATTCGTCATCAATTAAATCTTCTAAGTCCAACATAAAGCACTTACTTCTTTCTCCTCCTAATGAAGGGATTTTCTCACCATCATTTAACCAATTGTTTATCATAATAACCTCCTTTTTAATCAACAAAGGATAAAAAATATTTCTGCTCGCAGCTATTATACCACTCAGTTTATGTAAAGTCAATACTAATGTGTATCAATTGTAAACAATATAATTGAATAATAAGAATCAAAAAGAGAACCAAAAGTCTTGGTTCTCTTTAACACTTTAGTAGTTTTCGCAAAAACTTCTAAAGCTATTTTGTTCAACATCCTCATCTTCAGACATTATTCTATCTGAGTAAGCAAATTTAATTGCAATGTCTTCGAAATCATAAATTCGTAGACAGTATATCTTGTCTGAAGATATTTTTTTCTTTACTACCGTTATAAATTCAGCTTCTGTAAGAAGCCCATTTATAACATCCGAATTGTTATAAATTCCGTTTAAGGTAGTTTACTTCCTTTCCAAATAAATTGTTTGATTTTTTAAAATTTTTACCTTGTTTCATAGTGAAACCTCCTTTAATATATTTATTTGGATTCTTTTGTGCGACAATTGTCTTTAATGAAATATAATGATTGACAATTGTCTTTTCATTGTAGAATCACTTTACGTTTATATTATAACACATACGGTTAACATAATCAACAAAATATGCTAAAAAATATTTAAAATATATAAAAAAAGCATAAAAAGGTGTAAAAAGTTGCAAAAAATGAGTAAATATAATATAATTTAGAGGATTAGAAGGGGATTATATATGCAATTAAAGAAACTAGAAATACAAGGATTTAAGTCCTTTGCAGATAAGACAGAAATATTATTTTTAGATGGTATAACAACAATAGTAGGACCTAATGGTAGTGGAAAGAGTAACATTTCTGATGCTATTAGATGGGTTATAGGAGAGCAAAGTGCTAAAAATCTTCGTGGAACTAAAATGGAAGATGTAATTTTTGCTGGAACAGAAGCAAGAAAAAAAGTAGGATTTGCAGAAGTTTCTATGTATTTAGATAATTCGGATGGTACTTTACCAATAGATTATAGTGAAGTAATCGTTACTAGAAGAGTATATAGAAGTGGAGAAAGTAATTACTTAATAAATGGAAATGAATGTAGACTTAAAGACATTCAAGCTATATTTATGGACACTGGTCTTGGAAAAGATGGATATAGCATTATATCTCAGGGAAAAGTAGATGAACTTTTATCTAATAAATCTGAGGAAAGAAGACATGTTTTTGAAGAAGCTGCTGGTATTGTTAAATACAGAACTAGAAAAGAAGAAGCAACTAGAAAACTAGAAAATACGCAATCAACATTACAAAGAGTTGGGGATGTAATAGCAGAAATTGAAAAAACAATTGGACCATTAGAAGTAAAAGCACAAACAGCTAAGAAGTTTTTACAACTTAGAGATGAATTAAAACTATTAGATGTAAAGCTATTCATAAATAGCGTAGATAATAATGCAGAAAACATTCAAAAAGTTGAAGAAATGCTAAATACATTACAAGAAGATATTGAAAAACAAGAAAATTTATCTTCACAAAATGAAACTAAAAAAGCAGAACTAAAACAAAAGATTCAAGAGTTAGCAGATAAAATAGAAGAATTAAGAGAAAAATTCTTCCAAGTAGAAAATGAAAAGGAAAAACTAAATTCTAAAATTTCTCTTTTAGATGCTAATTCAAATGCATCTAATGCAAATATTAATAGATTAAATAATGAAATATTAGAAGATAAAGAAAAAGTAAATCTATTAAAAGAAGAATTAGAAAAAAGAGCTCAAAAAAGAGAAAATGTATTTAAAAATAAAGAAAAATTTGAAATTGAATTACAACAAAAAGAAGAAGAACTCTCTAAAATTGTTGCTACTTTAGATGAAAAAGGTATGCAAATAGAAGAATTGAAAAAAGTAATAGATAGCAATAATGATAGAAAGTTTGAATTAAAAAATCAAATAAGTAGTATTGATGCAACTATTGAAGCAGAAAGAAAACAATTAGAAGAAAAGAAGAAACAAAACGAAAAAAACATTTCTGTAAAAGATAATTTGAATTTTGAACTTGCAGAAATTAGCCAGAACCTTGGATATAAAAATAAAGAATTAAAAGAAACTAATGAAAAGGTAGAGAAAATAGAATCTAATATTAAACAAGTTCAAGAAAAAATAGATCAATTAGATGAGAAAAAAAGTGAAGCAAATCAATCTTTAATGACTATTAAGGCAAAATATAACTATTTAGTAAATCTTGAAAATGAAAATGAGGGATATAGTAAGTCTGTAAGAAGCATTTTAGATTATGCAAAAACTAATTCAAAAGTACATGGTACAATAGCTAATATAATTAGCACAGAAGAAAAGTATGAATATGCAATAGAAATAGCTTTAGGTGGATTTATTCAAAATATAGTTGTAGAAGATGAACTTATTGCTAAGAACTTAATTACATATTTAAATAATAACTCTCTTGGAAGAGTAACATTTTTACCACTAGATAGTTTAAGTAATGTGCAAGATGTTAATAATAAGGTACTAAAAAATGAAGGTGTAGTAGGAATAGCCTATGATTTAGTAACTTATGATAAAAAATATGAAAAAGCAATAAAACTTGCACTTGCCAATACAGTAGTTGTGGATAATATAGATAATGCTATAATGTTATCTAAAAAGATAAAAAATTCTTTAAGAATAGTTACTTTATCTGGAGAACTTATTGCTCAAACTGGTAGTATAACAGGTGGAAAAACAGCTTCTAGAAGTGGTGGAGTAATAGGTAGAAAAGAAAAAATTGCTGAATTAGAAAAAGTTATATATAATAAACAAGGTGAATTAGAAGAGTTTAAAAAAGGCATTGCTAAATTAGAAGAGGAAAGAAATAATATTAAAGAAGAATTATCTCAAATTACTCCAAATAAAGAGGCTTTGGTTATTGAAATAGCAACACTTACTGAAAAAAGAGAAAATATAAGAAAAGAAATAGAGAAAATAGAAAATCAAAAACAAAGCTTTACACAAGTTCTTGAAGAAATTAATACAAATTTAGAGAATATGGAAAAATCTCTTGAAGATAATAATCAAGAAATATTTAATATAGATGTTCAAAATGCAAAACAACAAGAAGAAATAGATGAGTATACTAGATTTAATCGTGAAAGACAAAAAGAGCTAGATACTTTAAATGAAGATGTTGTAAATTTAAAAATTTCACTTTCTTCTTTTGACGAAACAGTGTCTTCAATTGATGAAATGAGAGAAAAAATTCAAAATGATATTTCAAATTTTGAAAATACTATAACAAAGAAAAATGATGAAATAGTACAAATTAATGAGCAAATTAAACAGTATAATGAAGAAATAATACAAATTAAAGAAACAATTGAAAATAGCTCTAAAATTAAAGAGCAGTATTCAACTGATACTAATGCTCTAAAAGAAGAAAAAAGCAAATATGAGCAAGATATGGAGCAAATAGATACTAGTATAGTTAATACATTAAACACATTAAATAGCATAAAAGAAGAAAAAGCTAAAGTAGAATCTAGAAAGATCAAATTTGAAATGGAATTAACAAATTTGAAAAACAAGATGTGGGAAGAATATGAACTAACAGTATCAAGTTCTAAAGCTTTAATTAATGATGATGAAGAAATTAATGTAAAACAAGTTGAAAAAGATGCTAATAGAATAAGAAAAGAAATTAAAGATTTAGGTGAAGTAAATATTAGTTCAATTGAAGAATATAAGTCAACTAAAGAAAGATATGACTTTATATTAAATCAAAAGAACGACTTAGAAGAAACAAAGAAGAAATTAGAAAATCTTATTTCAAATATGACAAGTATAATGAAACAACAATTTACTAAAAACTTCAAGTTAATAACTGAAAACTTTAATGCCACATTTAAAAAACTATTTGGTGGAGGAAAAGCAGAACTTAAATTATCAGATGAAAATGATGTATTAAATAGTGGAATTGAAATAGAGGTACAACCACCTGGAAAGAAACTTCAAAGTATGTCACTTTTATCTGGTGGAGAAAGAGCACTTACTGCTACAGCACTATTATTTGCAATACTACAGATAAAATCACCACCATTTTGTATACTAGACGAAATTGAGGCAGCCTTAGATGATGTAAATGTTCATAGATTTGCAGAATATATAAAGGAATATTCAAAGAAAAATCAGTTTATTGTTATTACACATAGAAAAGGTACAATGGAAGTTGCATCTTCAGTTTATGGAGTAACAATGCAAGAATACGGTATTTCTAAAGTTGTTTCTATGAAATTAAAATAGTATGAAGAGAGAATATTATGAGTTTATTCATAAATTCTCTCTTTATTTTTTATACAATTATACGCATAGATTGACTTTACATAAAAAAGATGCTATAATACTAATGCGTTAAAAAAATATTAACTAAAAAGATAATTATCAAAAAGGAGGTAGATTTATGAAGAAAGCAGTAAAAGTTTTAAATATCAATATTGTAGAATTCATAAATACAAAGGATAAAACTAAAAGATTTGATAATTTTAAGGACTTCTTAAAGGAAGGCAGTATAACAGAATATTGCTTTAAATATACAATAGTAGGTGACAAAGAAAATAAAATGAGAATATCAAAAAGAATAGTAAAATTAGACTTATATAATAAAGCGGCATATACAATAAACGATAAGCTAAAATATGCTATAGCAAATGAAATTGTCTAATATGGTGAAAATAATAGATTAATTATCTATTATTTTTTTTATATCCTTTACAAACAAATGTTCATATTGTATAATAGTGGTGGTGAAAGAAATGAGGGCTATATTACATTGTGATCTAAATAACTTCTTCGCATCAGTAGAAATGCTGAGCAGGCCAGAACTTAGAAATGTGCCGATGGCAGTATCAGGAGATCCAAATAGAAGACATGGAATTATTTTAGCAAAAAATCAAATAGCAAGAAAATATGAAATTTATACACCAGAAACTGTGTATTCTGCATTAAAGAAATGTCCAAATTTAGTTTTAGTAAGACCACATTATGATCAATACAAAAAATATTCAGTTTTAGTAAATGAAATATATAAAAAGTATACAGATAGAGTAGAGAAGTTTAGTATTGATGAATCTTTTTTAGATGTAACAGAAAGCATAGGGATTTTTGGAAGTCCATATGAGATTGCATATAAGATAAAAGAGGAAATTAAAGAAAAATACAATCTTACAATATCAGTAGGTGTATCTTTTAATAAATCATTAGCTAAGTTAGGCAGTGATTTAAAAAAGCCAGATGCTATAACTGTATTAGATTATCATTCATATAAGAAAAAAATATATAATTTACCAGTAAGTGCATTACTTTATGTAGGAAAAAATACTACAGAAAAATTAAAGAAAATGGGAATTAAAACTATAGGAGATTTAGCTACTTGTAATAAATATAGAATAGTTAAGCATTTAGGAAAACTAGGTGAGCAAATATATAATTATGCTAATGGATTAGATAATGATCCTGTTAAATATTTTTATGAAGAAGAAGAGAGAAAAAGTATTAGCAAAGGTGTGACTTTTGAAGAAGATATTGACCAGTCTGTTATATTAGAATCGGAATTTTTAAAACTTGCAAGTGATGTTTCTTTTTCTTTAAGAAAAATAGATATGAAAGCAAGTGTTGTATCAATAGTTTTAAAAGATTATAACTTTGTATCAACTTCTAGACAGAAAAAAATTGAGTATACCAATTCATATGATTTGATTTCTAAAGCTGTAGTTGAACTATTTAATGAGAATTATACAGAAGGCGTAAAAATTAGATATATATGTGTAGGATTAACTGGATTTAAATCTGAAAATGATTCTTCACAAATTGATTTCTTTTCAATGATTAAAGAAAATCAAGAAAAAATAGAAAAAGAAAAGAAAGTTGAAAAAGTAACAAAAGCAATGGATGCATTAAAAGAAAAGTATGGAGATAAGATAAACTATGCTAGTACAATAAAAAATAAGCAGATATAATTGAAGTATTATTCAATATTATATCTGCTTTTTTTATTAGTCTTCTTTTTTATTTGTAATTTCTTCCATCATTAGAAGATAATCCCATTTTTTGTCTATTTCTGCTTGTAATTGTTCAATCATCCATTCATTACCAGGTTTGAACATATGTCTAAATCTCTTTTGAGTTTTTATAAATTCTGTTACTGGTAATTTTTTTGCTGGTTTAAAGTTTATTTTATATACACCATTAGTAACTTCATATAAAGGCCAAAAACAAGTCATAACAGCAAGTTTTTCTATTTCAGCTAGATCTTCTGAAGGATATCCCCATCCTCTTGGACAAGGTGAAAATGCTGCTATAAATGTAGGTCCTTCTGTATATATAGCTTTTTCAGCTTTTGTATATATATCACTTAAGTTACCAAATAAAGCTGTTTGAGCAACATATGGTAAATTGTGTTTTACCATTATTTCTGTTAAATCTTTTCTTGGTTGTGTTTTACCGGGTGATACTTTACCAGCTGGTGATGTAGTTGTATCAGCAAAGTGTGGTGTAGCAGATGAACGTTGTGTACCAGTGTTCATATAAGCACCATTATCATAACATACATATGTAATGTCATGAGCTCTTTCCATTGCACCAGATAAAGATTGTAATCCTATATCTAATGTACCACCATCTCCACCAAAAGCTATAAACTTAGTAGTTTTAGTTATTTTACCAGCTCTTTTTAAAGCATTATATGTTTTTTCTGCTCCTGAAAGAGTAGCAGAAGCACATTCAAATGCAGTGTGAATGAAAGATACATGTTTCCAAGAAGTATAAGGATATATGCAACTAGATACTTCTAAGCAACCTGTAGCACAAGATACAACTGCGTTATCTTCTGGTTTTAGCGCTCTTAAAATATTTCTTACTGCTGGAGGAGCACCACATCCAGCACACATTCTATGTCCTGAAGTAAATCTTGATTCTTTTTCTACAGCGTCTTTTAAATTATATGCCATTTGTAATCCCTCCTTAGTCATCATAGCCTAAATAGTATGTTGTTTTTTCAACTTTACCATTTTTGGCTATTTCGTTTAATTTATTAAATATAGAAATAATATCTTCAACTCTAACATCAACTCCGCCTAGACCATAAATGTAGTCTATAGTAGGAACATTTAATCCTTTAGAATACATTGCAGAAGTTAGTTCTGTAAATAGTGGAGCAGCGTAGCCATTAACGCTATCACATTTATCCATTATAGCAAGAGCTTTTAGATGTTTTAAATCTTCTGGTAATTCTTCATATGGTAAAGGTCTAAATGTTCTAGGTTTAATTAGACCAGCTTTTATTCCAGATTTTCTTAATGAATCAACTGCATCTTTAGCAGTACCAGCAGTAGAATTTAAAACAACTATACCAATTTCTGCATCATCCATGCCATAATTTTCGTATAAGTCATATTTTCTACCTGTAAGCTCATAAAATTCTTGAGATACTTCTTTAATGATATCTTTTGAACCTCGCATTGCTTCGGCAAGTTGTTTTCTATGTTCGAAATAGTATTTTTGTAAATCCATTGGTCCCATAGAAATATTTCTTTCATCATCTAGTAAGTATTGTGTTGGCTTTCTTTCTCCAACAAATTTCTTTACATCTTCAGTTTCAATAAGTGATATATTTTCAACTGAGTGTGAAGTTATAAATCCATCATAACAAACCATAACTGGTAAGTTTGCTTTTTCTGCAATTTTTACTGCCATTATTGTGTTATCATAAGCCTCTTGGTTATTTTCACAGTATAATTGAATAAATCCTGCATCTCTAACTCCCATAGAGTCTGAATGATCATTGTGAATATTTAATGGAGCAGATAAAGCTCTATTACCACAAATTAAAGTTATAGGAAGTCTCATACCTGCTGCTATATATAACATTTCAAACATATAAGCTAAACCTTGTGAAGAAGTAGCACTCATAACTCTACCTCCAGCAGCACTAGCACCTATACAAGCACTCATAGCACTATGTTCACTTTCAACAGCAATAAACTCTGTTGTTACATCTCCATTTGCAACGAAATTTGAAAAGTATTGAGGTATTTCTGTAGATGGAGTAATAGGGTATGCAGCAACAGTATCTGGATTTATTTGTTTCATAGCTGTAGCAACAGCTTCATTTCCACTTAATCTTTCTCTAATAGCCATAATTTCCTCCTTATTCTTCTTTAGATTTCATTTCTATTGCTTTGAATGGACATACTTTTGAACATACTCCACATCCTTTGCAATAATCTAAATCTATTCCTTCTAAAATACCATCTTTGTGAATGATACAGTCATCTGGACAGTATCCAACACAAAACATACAGTTTTTACATTTTTCTTTGTAATGAACAGGATATTTGTTTTTCCAAGAACCTGTTTTAAATTTTACAGAGTTACCATCTTCTAATATGTTTCCACCAAATCCAACTTCACCCATTAGTCATTACCTCCTGTTACTTCATCATAAGCTCTTTCTATAGCTTGCATGTTAGGTTCAATTACATCTGGTTTTCTTGCAAATTTGTGTTTGAAAGATTCTTTCATATCTGTTAGTAATTGATCCTTTGTCATGATTCCTGTTATTTTAATAATAGCAGATAACATTGCAGTATTTGGAAAGTTTGCTTTAAGACAATCTAAGCTTATTCTAGTAGCATCAATTGTATATATTTTACCTTTATATCCGTTAAGATATTGTCTTAATTGTTCAGGTGTTTTATTACTATTTATAAGAATTGCACCGTTTTCTTTTAATCCATTAGTTACATCTACACCTTGAAGTAGAGTATCATCAACGACTACAACGTAATCTGGATCATAAATATTTGAATGTACCCTTATAGGAGTATCACTTATTCTGTTATAAGCTGTTATAGGGGCTCCCATTCTTTCAGGGCCATACTCAGGAAATCCTTGAATGTATTTTCCTGTATTAAATGCAGCGTCAGCGAGAAGTAGAGATGCAGTTTTAGCACCTTGACCACCACGACCATGCCATCTAATTTCAATCATAAAAAATGCCTCCTTTATATACTAACTATTAGTATATATAAATTATATTACAAAGTCAATGGAATTTGAATAAAAAAATGTGAAAATATTGAAATCAGATAGTTATATGAATAATAGAGTATACATAAATAAAAAGACTTTAGATTTAAAAAAATCTAAAGTCAAAAGTCTAAAATATAAAATTAGTATAAATTATTGTCCTAGATATTCTATAGTTATAGAAACTAGAGGATTAGCTAAAGTAGAAGTAGTAGAAATGTTTGCTGTTTTTGGAGCATTTAAGAAAATACTTCTTTTTGTTATATTAGCTATTTCATATAAGTTAGCTGTATTATCTACATTAATTATTCCTTGAACAATAATTTTTTGAGAAGATTCATTAGTTATCCATTGAGTATCTCCAATATAGATATTATCTGTTCCAGAAAGTCTTAATCCAAGTGCAACAAAGTCTGTTGTTGGATCAAAAGCTTGAGCTTGGAATGGTACATAGGCATTTGCAATAATTGATAACTTATAGTATCCTGTTTTAGAAAATTGAATAGTATTAGCTGTAGTATTTAAGGTACAAATATTGTCATTATCTAATTGCTTTAATGATAATGGAATATTTTGATTTGTTGCTACTTCTATACCAGTTTCTACATCAGAATTATTTGTTACAATAAATGCTGAAGAAACTTTTTCAGGACCAGCTTCACCTTTTTCACCACTAGGAATTACAAAGTCTAATATATGTGTTGAACCAGTTTGAGTATCAGTAACAGCAGCTGGTGTTCCAGGAGTACCAGTAGTTACATTTCGTATAACTAGAGTTTCTGCACTTCCAGCAGGGCCAGTAGGACCGGTAGGACCGGTAGGACCAGTAGGGCCAGTAGGGCCAGTTACACCTTGAATACCTTGAGGACCAGTATCCCCAGTTATACCTTGGATACCTTGAGGACCAGTATCCCCAGTTGCACCTTGGATACCTTGAGGGCCAGTAGGACCGGTAGGACCAGTAGGACCGGTAGGACCAGTTACACCTTGGATGCCTTGAGGGCCAGTATCACCAGTTACACCTTGAATACCTTGAGGACCAGTAGGTCCAGTAGCACCAGTTACACCTTGAACACCTTGAGGACCAGTAGGACCGGTAGGACCAGTTACACCTTGGATACCTTGAGGACCGGTAGGACCAGTTACACCTTGGATGCCTTGAGGTCCAGTAGCACCAGTTACACCTTGAATACCTTGAGAGCCAGTAGGTCCAGTAGGACCAGTTACACCTTGAATACCTTGGGGACCAGTAGGTCCAGTAGCACCAGTTATACCTTGAATACCTTGAGAGCCAGTAGGTCCAGTAGCACCAGTTACACCTTGGATACCTTGAGGTCCAGTAGCTCCGGTAGCACCTGTTGCACCTTGAAGTCCTGTAGATCCAGTTGGACCTTGAACTCCTTGTAAACCTTGAACACCTTGTGGTCCTGTAGGTCCCATAGGACCTGGAATATATTTTGTACATACTATAGGACAAGGTCTATTATTACAATTGCAATTTCCATCATTGTTATTACAACAATTGTTCATAAAAAGCCTCCTTTTCTTGAGCATATTTGCTCTATAATAATATATGAAAAAATATAATAAATGTGAGAATGGGTTTTTCTTTTAAATAGAGTCAAATATGGACTTATTATATAGATAAGTTTTATTGTGCTTTTTTATTTTCCCTGCTTTTTCATTATACAAACGAGAAAGAGGATAGTTTCCAAGCTTATAATAACAAAAACTAATATTTATATATGGAATAAATCTATAATAATCAATTATACAAAAAGATCCGTTTTCTAAGTTTATTTTGCACTTTAATGCTTGTTTAAACCAGTATATAGCTGTTTCATAGTTATAATTTTTCATAAAGTAAATTCCAATACTGCTTAGAATTTCTGCACGTGGAATTCCAAGAGAAAAAGAATTTAATAATGAAAGTAATTCATTTTTAGAATCACCTAGTTCTTTATAACAAGCAGAAAGGTCTAAATATGCATTTAACTTGTTTTCTATCCAAGCATTCTTCATATTCAAAAATTCATTAAATTTATCTATAGCTTTAAAATACTGTTTATCATACATAAGTTCACGTGCATAATAGTAAGATTGACGTTCATCTAATGTAGAATAAGTCATTATTTTTTCAAATATTTTTAAATTTCTTTTGGTATGATTACTATGTGTGCTTTTGTGTGTTATACATATGTCTGAGTAGTATACATTTCCAGATGGAACTATAACTTCATGAATAGGGCTAACCCATGTAAAGTTTTTATCTCTTTTTAATAATCTTTCTCTATAATATGAAAAGTTAACGTTACCATCTTCATCAAAACCAACATTGTATTTCATCATTACAATATCAATATTATTTGTAAGTGTATTTTTTAAGTTTAATAGTTTTAATCTGTCTTCTTCTAAAACTATATCATCAGCATCTAGCCATAAAATATAATCTTTACTTGCTTTAGAAAAAGAGTAATTTCTTGCTTTAGAAAAGTCATCTATCCATTTAAAGTCATATACTAAATTAGTGAATTTGTTTGCTATTTTTTTTGTGTTATCATCTGAGCCAGTATCTACAATGATTATTTCATCTACAATATCTTTTACACACTCTAAACATCTGGCTAATAATTTTTCTTCATTTTTTACAATCATACATAAGCTAATTGTTACCATAAATACCTCCTTGTAAAATATATGACAAAACTATACAAAAAATTAAAGAGTTTTAAAGTTGAATAATAAAAAAAGAGTATTAGAATATAAAATATGAAGAAAAAAAGTTTAGTTGTAATAGCTTTAGTAATATTGTTTTTTAAGACTGGTTACTGTATTTTTTTATATAATTTTAAATATGAAGAATTTAAAAATAAAAAGATTACAGTTAGTATAAATAAAATTAATAAAATTGGAGAAGAAGGGATAACTTATGATGTTACATATAATAACGATAAATTTTTAATGTATATAAAAGACAAAGATCAAATACTAAAAGGAGGAGAAAAGATACAATGTATTGCAAGTAACTATAAGATAGAAACTAAAAATAATCCTTATGAATTTAACTATAAAAGATATTTGAATTCTAATAAGTATATATCTAGGCTATATTGCAGTAAGATTATTTCAAAAGAAAATAGAAAAAATAAAGTTTTAGATATAATATATGTTATAAGAGAATATATTTCAAAAAAATTAGATAAAAAGATGGATGCTAAGAACTCAAATTTATTAAAGAGTATGATGTATGGAGATAATCTTTTTCTAGATGAAAAAATTAAAAAGAATTTTTCAGATATTGGGCTTAGTCACGTTCTTGCAATTTCAGGAGCACATATTGAAGCACTATTATTTAGTTATGAAAAGATAGTTAATAATAGAAAAAGGGTAGTATCAAATATTATATTAATATTTTACTTTTTCTGTATATCGTTATTTAATGTATCATTACTTAGAGCTATGTGTATGTATATTTTGTCTGTGATTTTTAAAAATAAATATAGCTTTGTGCAAAAATATGGGATAACACTTATGATATTTATATACATTAATCCATATTATATATTTAATGCAGGAATAATTTTTTCTTTCTTGTCTATACTTGGAATAAAACTTTTTTATACTTTAATTTATTCATATATAGTTACTAAACTTAGACTTAAATATAATAGCACCTTGAAAGTTGTTGTAAAAAATATATCTTTAACAGTAAGTGCTCAGATATTTACTTTTCCATTTCAAATATATTATTTTAATAAATTTTCAGTAATATTTATTTTTTCTAATTTATTATTGTCTTTTTTAATAGAAATTCTAATGCGTTTAAATTTTTCATTATTTATATTGTTTTTTATTCCATATATATCAGATATACTTATTTATTCTTGCAATTTCTTAATCACAATTGTAATAAAATTAGTAGAAATTATTAACAAGATTAACTATTTTAATATATACTTAATAAGACCAAGCATATCTATATTTTTTTGTTATTATGCATTTATAGTTGTATTGTTATATAAAAAGTATGTAATTATATTATCATGGAAAAATAGAAAGAAATTAAAGAAACTAGCATTAAAAATACAAAAGTGTTTTTGTATATACATTCTAACATGGTATTTGTATATGACTTTTTTAGATAAATATGTAATTTTTTTTAATGTAGGTCAAGGAAATATGTCTTTAATACATTCAAATACTAAAAATATTATAGTGGACATAGGATCTACAAAAGAATATGATGCTGAAAATATAATAGTTTCTTTTTTAAAAGCAAAAAATATAAAAAAAGTAGATGCAATATTTATTACTCATATGCATAGTGACCATATAAATGGAATAGATAATCTTTTAGAAAATAATATAAAAATAGGGTATATTGTATATTCAAAGCCACCAGAATTAACAAAAGAATATACAGAACTAATAGAAATAGCTAAAAATAAGAAGATTGCATTAGTTCAAGTAACTCAGCTAGATAATATAAAGATAGGAAAGATAAATGTGGATGTACTTTCTCCTCCTAAAAATAGCTATATAAAGGATAGTGATATTTTAAATGCTAATTCAACCATATATTTAGTTGATACGAGTGTTAAAAAAATAATGTACATGGGGGATTCAACTAAAGAAACAGAAAAATATTTATTAAATGAATATATAAATAGCAAAATAGAAGAAATAAAGAAGATTAAAGAAACAATAAATAATTTGGATATATATCAAGTTGGACATCATGGCTCAAAAACGTCTACGTATGAAGGATTTATTTCAAAAATCAATAGCTGTAATGCAATAATATCTGCAGATAAAAATGTATATGGACATCCAAATGATGAAGTATTAGATATTTTGAATAAATATAAATTTAAAATTTTAATTACTCAAAAAAAGGGAGCAATTAAGTTCTAAAATGTATATTATATACAAATGTGTAAAACATATTTGTATAGGTGATGTAAATGTTAGATTTCAAATATAAATTGTTATATTGTTTAGTGTTAGTTGTTTTATTGTTCTTTGGAATTGGAGTAGGATATCTTAAAACAGCTAATATTGGTGAAAGCCAAATAAAAAATAATAGTATTTTAGAAATTGCTCAAAATTATAGCTTGATGACAGAAAATGATATGACTGTAACAGCTTCAACAAAAACTTATGATGTTACAGTAGTATATGAAGATTATTATACTGTTTGTAAAGAGGCGGTTACAACAAGTAAAGTAGAATATGGAACAACATTAGACTCAGTCAAGGAAAAAGAGAAAAAATATCAAGAAGAAAAAGGCTTGGTATATGAAATAAAAGAAGAAAAAGAGGATAAAGTAGTTTATTCTAGAAATATAAATCAAAATTGTCCAAATCATTTTAAAATAATAAAAGAAGATGAAAAAATAAATGTATATTCAATTCAAGGAGAAAATAAGAGTACTTTATATATGACAATAGATAATATAAACATAGAAAATTTAAGAGATGAATTAAAACAAATGGTAAATAGAGGAACATATATAAACTCTAGAGAAGAGTTAAATAGATTTATTGAAGATTTAGAAAGTTAGATATTGAAAATTGTTTTGGGTTATGCTAATCTAAAATTAGGAGGGAAATTATATGGATGAAAATAATTCAAATAACAATGAGGAAGTAGTTGAAAATCCACAAGATATTCAGGAAAATGAACCTCAAGTAAAACAAGAAGTGCATACTGTTAATAACACAAATAATAAAACAATAAAGAAGACTATAGAGAAAACTGAAAAGGTAAAAGAAAAAGACAAAAATCAAAAAAGATCAGGGGACAAAATTGTTGTACAATATAGAAAACCTAGTATTTTTTCTTCTGTATTGCTTGTATTAATTGGTGCTTTAATAGCAGTAATTATTTGTATGGTTTTATATATTTGGAAAATAAAACCATCACAAAATGTAGATGTATATAAGGAAAGTACTACTAATGTGGAAGAAAATAAAGATACAGAAAATACAGTTAAAGAAGAAGCACAAAGAAAATTAGATCTAAGCTTAAATGGGGAATTTGTAAAGGAATTAAACAATAAAATACCAGTAATTTATTGGATACAAAAGTCATATTCTGGTAAAAAAATTACACAAGCAGAACTTACAGAAAACGAAAAAATGTATATTGTGCTTCAAAAAATGAGATTTGATGGTGAATATAGTCAATACGAGCTATTTTCAATGAAAGATAAGTTACACTCAAAGGTCAAAGCACTTTCTGGTGAAAATGTTGAAAAATATGAAATTCAAAACGTTGAAGAAAATTTTAAATCTACATATGGAAGTGATAAAAATATATTAAAAGAAGATATTGAAACTAATGCAGGATATGTTTTTGAGTATAATAAAGATGATGACTGCTATTATGGACACTATTATGCTGGTGGCGCAGGTAGACCACTTTATTTAACTATTCTTAACAATGCAGATAAAAGTGAAGATGGAAAAGAAGTATACGTTTATGACTATTATATCAGAATTAATTCAAATGGATTTGAAAATTATGGAATATATACTGATTCAGAGCTTAATAATCTAATAGGCAGTGAATCACAAGATCCAATAACTAATTATGATGGAATACAAATTACTATAAGTAGAGCAGTATATGAAAAATATAAAGATAAACTTGTAAAATATAAACATACATTTGTACTAGATGATAATGGAAACTATTACTGGTATTCATCTGAACCAGTTAAATAGGATATAGTAAATGAAAAAAGAGAGATACATGTTATCTCTCTTTTATTTTACTTTATTGAAAATTGTTTTTATATGTGTTAAGTTAGAAGTAGGAGGGTTATATATGAATGAAAATAATTTAAAAAATGAAGAAAAGTTAGAAGAAACTTCTAAAGTAAATACTCCTAAAAGAAAAAGTATTTTTTCTTTTATATTAGTATTCCTATTAGGAGCTTTAGTAGCTGTGGCTGTATGTGTTTTAATTTATACATACAAAGTAAAAGAATTACCAAAAGAAGATGACAATACACCAAAAGTAGAAGAAAATGAAAATAACAATGATGCCAAAGAAGAGAATCAAACTAATAAAGAATTAGATTTAAGCTTAGATGGTGAATTTGTAAAAGGACTATATGAAAAAATACCTGTAAATATTTTTAGTCAAGCCATATATAATTATAAAAGAACAACAGAAGCATATTTAACAGGAAATCAAAAGATGCTTTTTGTACTTGAAAAGATGAGAGGAAATAAACAATATACTGAAGTATCAACAAAAGAAATATTAAATAGATTAGATCAAAATCGTATTACTAATACTTCAGGTGAGTACATTAGTGTGGCAGATAAATTTGATGTTAAATCTGTAGAAGAAAAATTTAAGTCAGTTTTTGGAAGCAATCAAAATATAATAAAAGAGGATATAGATACTAATTTAGGATATGTATATGAATATGATGCAACAGATGCTTGCTATTACGGCCATTGGTACGCTGGTGGTGGTGGAGCAGGAAGTATTTACAGAACTACAATTGATAGTGTAGAAAAAAGTGCAGATGGAAAAGAAATATACATTTATGCTTATTTCATTAAAGCTGAAGTATATTTAGATAATAGTAATTATCAAATGACTAAAGAAAGTTGGCAAATACTAAAAAATGATGTTTCTCCAATAGGGAATGAAGATGACTTTAGACCAATCAATGCCAATGATTATGAAGAATTTCTTGATAATATAAGTGAAAAATATAAAGATAAACTTGTAAAATTTAAACATACATTTGTATTAGATGATAATGGAAATTATTATTGGTATTCATGTGAACCAACTAGTCAAATATAATAAATAAAAAGAAGAGAGATAAACTTTAAAAATTAGTTTATCTCTCTTAAATTTTATTGTTTTACAATAATTTTATCGTTTTCTTTGTCTACATCTAAAACGTATTTTTTATTTTCTTTAATCTCATTTTTTATAAATCCTAATGCAAGAACATCTTCAATATAAGTTTGGATAGCACGTCTAAGAGGTCTAGCTCCAAATTTACTATTATGTCCTTTTTGTGCAATGAATTTAACTACTTCAGGAGTATATTCAAATAATATATTTTTAGTTTTAGTATCGGCTTGTAATTCTTTAATCATTAGTTCTGAAATCTTAAGAATTGTATCGTCATCAAGTTTATTGAATGTAACAATATCATCAATTCTGTTTAAGAATTCAGGGCTAAAGAATTCTTTTAACGCTTCAGCTGTTTTGTTTTCAAGCATTTCGTTTTCCATATGTACATTAGCAAATCCATATCCATCAGATTTAAAGTTAGTTCCTAGATTTGATGTAAGTACTATTATAGTGTGTTTAAATGAAACACTTCTTCCTTGTGAATCAGTAAGAATACCTTCATCTAATATTTGAAGAAGAATATTGTATACACTTGGATGAGCTTTTTCAATTTCATCAAATAATACAATACTATATGGATTTCTACGTATTTTTTCAGTTAATTGACCAGCTTCATCATATCCAACATATCCTGGAGGAGAGCCAATTAATTTTGATGTAGAATTAGATTCCATATATTCAGACATATCAAGTTTTATTACTGCATCTTCATTATCAAATAATTCATAAGCTAAAGCTTTTACAAGAGCAGTTTTACCAACACCAGTAGGACCAACAAATATGAAAGAAGGTGGTCTCTTTGAAGAGGTAATATTAGCTCTTTTTCTAAGTATAGCATTAGATAATTTATTTATAGCATAATCTTGACCAATAATTTTCTTAGATAAGTTTTCTTTTAAAGAAAGTAACTTTTCAGTATCGGAAGTTTTTATTCTCATAACTGGAATTTTTGTCCATAATTCTACTACTTGTGCAATGTTATCGTAAGTAACTTCCTTAGGTTTTGAATTTGCAATAAGCTCATCAAGAGTAGTTTTTAGTTTGCATTTTATTTCTTTATTTTTAGCTGCTCTTTCATATACAGAATTGTCTACTGCTGATGGGTTTTCTTTTACATCAGCTGCTTTGTCTAATTCTTCTTGGATTTCT
This sequence comes from uncultured Clostridia bacterium, assembly GCA_934130595.1. Lineage (GTDB taxonomy): Bacteria > Bacillota > Clostridia > TANB77 > CAG-465 > CAG-465. The sequence goes on from CAKOYF010000007.1 coordinate 52,042, forward strand.
TGTTCTTGAGCTATAGCTTCATCAAGTTGTTTTTGAACTTTTTCTATTTTAGCTAAGTTTAAATCTTCTAAATTTACTCTAGCACAAGCTTCATCTAAAAGGTCAATAGCTTTATCTGGTAGAAATCTATCATGTATATATTTACTAGAAAGAGTTACTGCATATTTTAAAGTTTTATCTGGAATTTTAACTTTATGGAAATCCTCGTAATAACTTTTAATACCTTTTAATATTTTAAAACAGTCTTCTTCTGAAGGCTCATCAATCATAACAGGTTGAAATCTTCTTTCAAGAGCACTATCTTTTTCAATATATTGTCTGTATTCTTTTAAAGTAGTAGCACCAATTAATTGAACACTACCATTTGCTAGGGCAGGTTTTAACATATTTGCAGCATTCATTGAATTATCATGTTCAAGTCCGCCAACAATATTATGAACTTCATCAATAGCAAGAATTACATTTCCTAATGATTTACATTCATCAATTAATCCTTTTACTCTAGATTCAAATTGACCTCTAAATTGAGTACCTGCAACTAGGGAAGTCATATCTATTAGATAAACTTCTTTATTTACTAATTTACCAGGAACTTCTCCTGCAACTATTTTCATAGCTAGAGCATTAATTACTGCAGTTTTACCAACACCAGGTTCACCAATTAATGCAGGGTTATTTTTAGAACGTCTATTTAAAATTTGGATCATTCTTTGAAGTTCTACATCTCTTCCAATAACTTTATCTAGCTTACCTTGTCTTGCTTTTTCAGTTAAGTTTTCACCAAAAGTATCAAGATATTTTGTTTTTTTATTTTTCTTGTTTGTATTTCCTGTTTCTTCTTTTTTATTCTTACCAAAAGGAAGAATATTTCCAAATATATTTCCTAAGCTATTAGATTTATCTGAATCATCATCTAGATTAGACATTTCAGAAGAATCATCTATAGCTCCCATCATACTATCAAATTGATTAGACATATTTTCAAAGTCTTCTTCATTCATATTTGACATTTCTTTCATTATATTTGCTAAAGGATCTATTCCTTGTTTTTTTGCACATTCAATACATAATCCTGTAGTTTCTCCAGTAGATTTACCGTCTTTATCTAATTTGTTAATAAATACAACGGCAAGATTTTTTTTGCATACAGAACATAGCATATTTTTTATCATCTCCTATTTTGTTATTTTATACCTAAAATAATACAGAAATTATAGCATAAAGTGAAAATAAAAACAAGTTAAATACTAATAATAATTATGTTTAAATTTGGAAAGAATAGGGCAAAATTAAAGTGCTTAAACAAACATGTTAATAACTATTTTAAAATGTTTTATTTCAATTCTTGTTTTTTTCTAAAGCACTTTAAAAAATCTTTTTAATCTGATATAATCATGTAAAATGTGAATAGGAGAGATAATATGGAAGATTTAAATAATATAGTAGAAGCTATAATGTTTGCATTAGGAAGAGAAATTTCAGTTGATGAAATCTCTAAAACATTAGAAGTAGAAAAAGATAATGTAATAAAAGCAGTAGAAGAATTAAAAGAAAAATATACACAAGACTCTGGTGTTAAATTAATAGAAGTAAATGGAATGGTACAACTTGTTACAAATAACAAGTATTATGAATATGTTAATAAATTTGTTGAAAATACTAAAAGACAAAACTTATCTGTTTCAGCACAGGAAACTCTTGCAATAATTGCATACAATCCTAAAATAACTAAAACAGAAATAGAAAATATAAGAGGAGTAAATAGTGATTTTGCAGTAAGTAGATTACTTGAGTGTGGATTAATAGAAGAAGTAGCAAGATTAAATTTACCTGGTAGACCTGCTGCATATAGTGTTACAAATGAATTTTTACGTTCATGTGGAATAAAAAGTATAGAAGAATTACCAGAATACGAGAACATAAAAATAAAAGATGAACAAATGCTAGTATCAGATTATGATAAAAAAGATGATGAAAAAGTAGAGGAGTAATATGATAAATTGTATTTTAGGAAAATCTAAAACAGGAAAATCTACTCATATATACAATATGATAGAACAAGATTTAAATGAAGATAATAACGTTATTTTATTTGTTCCTTCTCAAGAAAGAGCTAAAGTAGAAAAGGAATACATGAAATGCTTGAATAAAAGTGGTGTTATAGGTGTAAATATAACTACTATTTCTGAGTTTATTTCATCTCAACTAAAATTACAAAATCTACATATTGAAGATAAGTATTTATCTAAATTAGATAGAAAAATAATACTTACACAAATAATAAAAGAAAATCCAGATATATTTACTATTTTTAATAAAGTAAAAAACTATCCTGGATTTCTAGATGTATTAGACATTTATATGGATTTATTTAGAAAAAGCAGTTTAAAAGTTGAGGAGTTAACAGCTTTAAGTACAGGAGATAAAAGAACAGATTCAAAATTTAAGGAAATCCTTAATATTTATGAGAAGTATTTAAGTAAAATAGAAAGCAACTATATAGATTCAGTTGAAGAAATGGATATGTTTATTACAAACTTAGAAAGATGTGAATGGTTAAAAAAAGCATCAAAATTAAAAGTGTATTTTGATGGATACAATAACTTTTCAAATAGTGAGTTTGAATTTATAGATATGCTTATGAAAGAAGGCATAGATTTAACATTTTCACTTAATACAGATATAACACGAATAGAAGAAATATTTTTATCTTCTAGCATTTTTGAAATACCAAATAAAACATATAAAAAGATTTGTGTACTTGCAGATAAAAACAATTGCAAGTTAGAAAATATAATAAAGTACGATAATGTATTAAAAACTAAAGAAGATATAAAGTTTATTGCAAATAATTTATTTGAGAGTACAAATAAAGAAATTGAAAAAATAAATTTAGAAAATATAGAATTTATGATATATCCTAATATATTAAAAGAAATTGAAGAGGTCGCTAGAAAAATTTCTAAAAAGATAAGTGAAGGATATAGATATTCAGATTTTGCAATATATACTACAGTACCAGACGAATATTATAAAGTTATATCAAGAATTTTTTATGAAAATAATCTTGAAATTTATTTGTCTAAAAGTAAGTGTATATCTGAATCTGTACTAGTAAAATATATACAAGGAGTATTGAATCTAGCATCTAAAGGAATGAATCTTGAGATTATTTTTGAAATTCTAAAGCAAGGAATAACAGATGTTGATGAAAAAGATATATTTTTACTTGAAAATTATATGAAGGAATTTAACGTAAATAAATATCTTGTAAATTCTGAGTTTAAATTAAATAATGAAAAAAATACATATGATTTAGAAAGATTAAATAGTATTAGAGAAAAAATAATACAGATGTATTCATTTGTATTAGATATGAAAAAAGGAAGTAGCAAAGATATTATTTCAAGTATTTATAATCATCTAGAGCAAAATAATATATTCTTAAATTATAAAAAGATTACTGAACCTATAAAAGAAGATTTAGTAAATTTAGATATGAAGAATTTTGAAAATCAAGTATGGAGTGGATTAGTAGACATTTTTAATTCTATTGTAAAAGTATATAAAGATGAAGAACTTACAATTGAAGAATTTAGTAATATATTTAATCTAGTTGTAAAAGATATAAAGATAAAGACTTTACCTCCAACAAAAGACCAGATAGAACTTGTAGATATAAATGTCTCAAAAATTGAAACAAGAAAAATTGTATTTTTTATTGGTGTAGTTGAAGGAAAATTTCCTCAAAAAGTAGATGAAGATATATTTTTCACAGACAATGAACTAGAAAAAATAAAAGAAAAACAAGTTGAAATAAAAGAAACAACTATTACTAAGTTAAACATGGGATATTTTAACATATATGAAGCTTTAAATAATATTAGCGAAAAATTATATGTATGTATTCCAGCAGCATCACTAGATGGAAAAGCTACTAGAAAGTCTAGCTTAATTACTCTAATGCAACAGATTTCAAAATTTAATATAAATGGTAATGTTACTAGTGAGTATAATGAAGAAGATGTGTATAGCATAACATCTAAAGATGAGCTTTTTATGTGGTTAATAAAAAGCATATACAATATGAAAGAAAATGATGATATTTCTAAAATATATAGTGTGTATAGTTATTTTAAAAATGATGAAATGTATTCTAAAATATTAGAATTTAAAAAGGATGATTCTAATTTAAGCAAAGAATTAGTAGACATTATATATAGTAATGAGTTTAAGACAAGTATTAGTAAATTAGAGCTATATAAAAAGTGTCCTTTCTCATATTTTATGCAATATATATTAAAAGTTTGTCCAAATAAAGAGGCAAAGGTTAATGTTTTAGAACTTGGAAGTTTTATGCATGGAGTATTAGAGAGTTTTTCAAAATATTTACTTGAAAAAGGAATAAGATGGCAAGAAATATTAGATGAAAACTTAGAGGATATAAAACCAGAGTATGAAAAAATACTTGAAAACGTTATATTTGAAAGTATAGATAAAAACCTTTCTAAGCAAAAACAAAGTGTAAGATACATGGTTTTAAAAAGAAAATTAACTAACACTATGAAAAAAGTAATAAAAACAGTAGCTTTAAGTTATAATCAAAGTGAATTTGAACCATATGGATATGAAATAGAGTTTAAAGATGGTAGTGCATTTTTACCAATGGAAATCGAGTTAGAAAATAATAAGACAATGAAGGTAATTGGTAAAATAGATAGAGTAGATATGCTTAAATTTAAAGATAATTTATATATTCGTGTAGTAGATTATAAATCAAGTGGAAAAGAACTAAAATTAGATAATATAAAAGAAGGGCTTTCTTTGCAATTAATAAGTTATATGATTGCTTTTATGGAAAATAAAAAAGAAGAAAAAATAATACCAGCTGGTATGGTGTATTTCAATTTATCAGATAAATTGGTTGCACTTTCACAGTATGAGCAAGATAACGAAAAAATAAAAAGAAAACTTCTTAAAAGACTAAAAATGAATGGAATTTTCTTAAAAGATATTGAAATATTAAATAAAATGGATAGAAATTTTGAATCAAATCCCAAAGATAGTCTAATTGATGTTAGCAAAATTAGTGTATCACGTGGTTCAAATAAAGTATTAGAAGAAAAAGAATTTGAAAATTTATGCAGTGAAACTAAAATAGTATTGAGTAATATAGGAAAAGAATTATCTAGTGGAAGAGTAAAAATAGCCCCTAATAAAAAAGAGAATTATTGCGAATATTGTAAGTATTCAAGCACGTGTAGAAAAAACATACAAGTATAAAAAGCTCATAAATTGGCAGAATTTGGAAAACAATATTACATTATTACAAGAGGATTATTGTATTATTAAGAAAATGTTACGAAAATTACATTTTTCCCTTTTAAAGGGTTGAAATTATCTGAAAAAAAGATATAATATAAGTAGCTTATTAAGGCAAAATTTAAATTTAATATGTGAAGGAGTTTTAATCCTTTTTAATCAATATATTACAAACTAAAGAGGGAGAGTTGTTATATGGCAGATATAGTAGTAAGTTCAAAGAAGAAGATTAACTTTTTTGATAGAGTAATACAAAGCGTAGTAATTATGCTTAATATGGGGAAAATGAATAAAGCGATAGACGAGCATCTATCTGTAATTAGAAAAACAGAGGGAGATGACAAGAAAGTTTATCAAGAAAATATATTACGTGAAATAGTTTTTGTAAAATATCAATATGATATTATGCAAAGAAGTATGTACGATTTAAAAATGTCTTATCCTGATGACATAATAGACAATATTAATTCATCAGATAAAACAACAAGACTTGAATTACAAAAGAATTTTCTTGAAATGGAATATGATAGAGTAACAAAGTCTAAATTTAAATCTAAAGAAGAAATAAAATTTAATTTACTTGCAATTTCATCTGCAATAGATGAAGTTAAACAAAATATAAAAGATGAAGGAAAAGCTCAAAGATATAACCAAGTAATAAAAATTGCTGAGGATATAGATACAGCTATACAAACAGATCAATATAAAGATGAGTTATACAAGGATTTATTTAAAGCAATAGATGAATATGTTGGATATATAAATGATAATTATGATATATCTAAATTACCTTCTGATGAAAGAGAACTAATAGAATATGTAATTGAGTCTATGATAAAAGGTATCGAATCAGACATAGACAAGCATATGTATGAGTATAACTTAATTATCAATATTTGTAAAAATTCATATAGATACTTTAAAATAATAGATAAGATTTTCGGAAAAATTTTAAAAATATATGACGAAAGCTTTGAAAAAGAAATTGTTAATGAAAACGATTATATTAAAATGTTTAAAGAAATCTATGACATGATGATAAAAACAAAAGTAAATGACGTTCATAGAACAATTTCAACAGAAGATGAATATTTAGAGTATTCTAAATTACTTGCTAGTGAAGATGAGAACGAAGTAGACAAGTTTTTATTTGAAAAAGCTAAAGAAATGACTAGTATGGATAGTATTAGAGAAAAAATTGAAAAAATACTTACTCCAGAAGAGCCAGAAGAATCTGAAGATCCCGAAGAGGATATAGACATAGACAAATTAAACTTAGATGAAATATTAGGAAAGAATACTTCATCTGAAGATAAAAAAGAAGAGGAAGAAGTAGAAAAAGTAGAAGAAGACACTGAAAAAGATGAAAACAAAGAAGAGGCAATTGAAGAAGAAAAACCTAAAAGAAGAGTGGGAAGACCTAGAAAAGAAGAGAAGCCTAAAGAAAAAAGACGTGTAGGCCGTCCTAGAAAAAATAAATAGTTTTTGATTAGAAAATAGCCAAATTTTATGTTTGACTATTTTTCTATATAAGGAGAAAGTAAATATTTTAAGATTTAGTTTGATTTTGACAATTTTTTTGAATTTCATATAGTAGAATATAGAGTATATAAAGAAACATAAAGAGGTGTAAAAAATGATATATAATAAGTATCTAGACAATGATATTGATGAAAAGGTTGGATCTGTTATTAATACAGTAAAAAAAGTAGTTAATTTTAAAAATATAATGTTTGTATTATTTGCTTTACTTTTATCTACTAAAACTTTTATAGGTGATTTTAGACCGTTTAATTATGTTATGTTGGCTGTTGCTAGTGCATTTGAAGTACCTTTGTTGCTAATGTTAGTTGCGTCTTCGATTGGACTAGCTATAGGAGGATATACTTCTAGTTTAATTTTACTGGTTGTATTTTTCTTGTTGTATAACTTAGTTACGGCAATAGTAAACATAGAAGGAATAAATAAGAAGTATACAGTATTTATTAAATTCTTTGCTTCTATGTGTATATTACAAATTGTATTTTCATTTATTACAGGTGATTTATTTACTGAACTTTTTAAAGTTCTTTCAAGTATAATAGCATCTGGAATAATATATCTTGTTACTGTAACAGGAATGAATGTTATTTTAAATTTAAAAAATGGTTTTGTATATACAAAAGAAGAAAGTATTATGATGATGCTTACAGTTGCTATGTTAGTTTCAGCTGCAAGTCCAATAAGTATATTTGGATTTAAATTAGTTGAAATTATAGCATTTATACTAATACTTTTATATGGTTGGGAAAATGGTGCAATTCTTGGTGCAACTACAGGTTTAATGATAGGACTTACATATACTTGCTTATGTGATGTATCTATGTCATTTGTTGTTGCTATTGCTTTTAGTGGTTTTATATCTGGATTGCTAAGAAAGTTTGGAAAGATTTCAGTAATTATAGCTTTTATTGCTGGAAACATATATATTTCATACTACTCAAATGGAATGACACAAATAAATACTGTAGCATGTGAAGTTTTAGTTGCGTCAGTTGTGTTATTCTTTATGCCTAAGTATATTGAAAGAAAATTAGATAATTTATTTGATTTAGGAAAAGGATTAGAGGCAGTAAAAAATAATTTACTTAGTCCAACTAAAGAGGCAAAACAAAAAATTGGCGCAGTATCAGAAGTGTTTAGTAATTTAGCAGACATTACAGTTCAAACAAATAAAGAAACAGAAAAAGAAACAGCAGAAGTAATAAAAAAATATATACTAAGCTATGTTAATAATACATGCTTTGCTTGTGATAATATAAATGATTGTATTGAAAAAGAAAATTTGGATCAAACAGCAGAATTTTTAGCAGAGAGACTAGAAAATGGTGAACCAATAGAACAAGAAATGCTAAGATTTAAATGTAGAAATTCGAAAGTTATTATAGATAATTTATATGACATATATAACAATATGAAAGTAACTAGAATATTAAAGCAAAGAGAACTTGAAAACACAGAGAAAGTATCAAAGCAATATAAAGAGGTATCTAAATTATTAAATACAATTGCTGAAAACATAAAAGAAGGAGAACTAGTAAAAGATGAATCTCAAAAGAAATTAAGAGAAGAATTAAAGTTCTACGGATTTAATGTGTATGAAGATGAATTTAATAGAGATGCAGATTCTGTTGAGTATACTTTTGTAACAGATATATTAACAAATATAGATAAACAAAAAAAGCAAATTTCACAACTTGCAAGTAATATACTAGAACAAAATATGACTATAAAATTAATATTAAATATATCTAAAACAGAAAAATCTAAGATAAAACTTGTATCTACACCTAGATATAATATAAAAACAGAGATAATATCTGAAAAGAAATCAGGAGAGATGGTATCTGGTGATACATATCTTCAAATGGAACTACAAGATTTAAGAAAACTAACTGTAATAAGTGATGGTGTAGGTTCAGGAAAAGACGCAGCTAAAAGTTCTACTGCTGTGGTAAATATTCTTGAAAGATTACTTAGTGGTGGATTTAACGAAGAAAAAGCAATAGAAATAGTAAATAGTATAATAAAATTAAAAGGTGATGACGAATTATATGCTACATTGGATGCTTCAATAATTAATGAGAAAGATGGAGAATGTTTCTTCATTAAATTAGGAGCAGCACCTACATATTTAATAGAAAATGGAAAAGTAGTTACAATTACATCTACTACAATTCCTGTTGGTCTTGTAGACAATACAGATTATATTCCAATTTGCAAAAAATTAAATGATGGTGACTTTATTATACAAGTATCTGACGGTGTTGTTTTTGATGATATGGATCCAAATAGTAATTATTTAAAGAATTATCTTGTTACATGTGATATTAATAAACCAGCTAAAATAATAGCACAAGAAATAAAAGAAGTACTATATTTGAATAATGGTGGTGTATTAGATGATGATGCAACAATAATAGTAAATAAAATTGAAAAGAATTCATAATGAATACATAAGATAAGAGATATACATTGGTATATCTCTTTAATTTTTTTCTCTTATAGCATTAATATCCTATACTTTTACATAAAATTTTGGTATAATACACTCAGGTGATAAAAAGTGAGTTTTGTACATTTACATTTGCATACTGAGTATAGTTTACTTGATGGTGCAATAAGAATTGATGAAGTAGTAAAAAAAGCAAAAGAGTATAATATGCCAGCAATAGCTATAACTGACCATGGAAACATGTTCGGTGCTATTGAAATGTATAAAGAATGTAAAAAAAATGGAATTAAACCTATTATTGGATGTGAATTTTATGTAGCTCCACGTAGCAGATTAGATAAAGAAGGAAGAATTGATACAGAACCTAATCATCTTATATTATTGGCAATGAATAATACAGGATATAAGAACTTGGTTAAATTATGTTCTATTGGATATACAGAAGGTTTTTATTATAAACCAAGAATAGACTTAGAAGTTCTTGAAAAATATAATGAGGGATTAATTTGCTTGTCTGCTTGTATTGCTGGTGGATTATCTAGAAAAATAATAAACGGAGATATTTTAGGAGCAAGAGAAATGCTTGAAAAATATGTTAGCATATTTGGAAAAGATAGATATTTTTTAGAGCTTCAAGATAATAAATTAAGAGAGCAAATTTTAGTAAACCAAAAATTAATAGAATTTTCAAAAGAGTATGGATTAAATTTAGTAGCTACAAATGACTGTCACTATTTAAATAAAGAAAATTATGATTTTCATGAAGTACTACTATGTATACAAACAAGAAAAATACTAAGTGATGAAGATAGATTAAGATTTAAAGTAAACGAGTTTTATTTTAAATCACCAGAAGAAATGAAAGAAGCCTTTAAAGCAATACCTGAGGCTATTGAAAATACATTAAAAATAGCAGATATGTGTAATGTTGAATTAGAATTTGGACATACCATATTACCTGAGTTTAAAATAGATGAAAACATATCTCATTTAGAGTATTTTACTAAAAAGTGCTATGAGGGAATACCCAAAAGATATACTCCAGACAAATACGAAAAAGTAAAAGAAAGACTAGATTATGAAATAAGTGTCATAGACAAAATGGGATACATAGATTATTTTCTAATAGTTGCGGATTTTATTAATTATGCTAAATCTCAAAATATTCCAGTAGGCCCAGGAAGAGGAAGTGGAGCAGGATCAATTGCTGCATACTTAATAGGGATAACAGATATAGATCCACTTAGATTTGATTTAATCTTTGAAAGATTTTTAAATCCAGAAAGAGTTAGTATGCCGGATTTTGACGTAGATTTTTGTTATGAAAGAAGACAGGAAGTAATAGACTATGTATCACAAAAATATGGAAAAGATCATGTAGCACAGATTATTACATTTGGAACTATGGCTGCAAGAGCGGTTATTAGAGATGTGGCTAGGGTTTTAGACGTACCATATCAAAAGGCAGATATGATAGCTAAGTTAATACCACATAATTTTAAAATTACTATAGATGAAGCCTTAGAGCAAAACTTAGATTTTAGAAAATTATATAATGAAGATTTAGAAGTAAAAAGAATTATAGATATATCTAAAAAGCTAGAGGGACTTGCAAGACAGGCATCTACTCATGCATGTGGAGTTGTAATAACAAAAGAACCAGTATCTAATTATGTACCACTTTATGAAAATGAAGGCCAGATTTCTACACAGTATACTATGACAACGCTTGAAGAATTAGGACTATTAAAAATGGATTTTTTAGGACTAAGAACTTTAACTGTAATAGATGATACTAAGAAGCTAGTTAAAAAAATTAGAGGAATAGATGTAGATTTTGGAACTTTTGAAGACAAAGAGACATATAAAATGTTAACTCAAGGAAAAACACTAGGAATATTCCAAATGGAGAGTCCTGGTTTTAGAAAAATGATGATGAAAATGGAACCGGATTCAATAGATGATATTATAGTAATGATATCTTTATATAGACCTGGACCAATGGATCAAATTCCAAGATATATAAAAAACAAAAACAATAAAGATAATATAGAGTATACACATGAATCATTAAAAGAGATTTTAAGGCCAACATATGGCTGTATGGTATATCAAGAACAAGTTATGCAAATATTTAGAAAACTAGCTGGATATAGTTTAGGAAGAGCCGATATAGTAAGAAGAGCTATGGGAAAGAAAAAGATAGATGTAATGAATAAAGAAAGAGAAGTCTTTATAGAAGGAGCATCTAAAAACGGTATAGACAAAGAGAGTGCAAATAAAATCTTTGATGAAATGGCAGAGTTTGCAAAATATGCTTTTAATAAGTCTCATGCGGCTGCATATGCAGTATTAGCTTACCAAACAGCGTATTTAAAATGTCACTATCCAAATGAATTCTTAGCTGCAAATATGAATTCTTTTATGGGAAACCAAAATAAAATTCCTATATATATAAATGAAAGTAGAGAACTTGGAATTGAAGTTTTAAAACCAGATATAAATGAAAGCTATTCTAAATTTACTGTAATAAATGGAAAAATAAGATTTGCACTTAATTCTATAAAAAATGTAGGAGAGAATGCTATTGATGAAATAATTAAAGAGCGAAATATAAACGGAAAATATAGAAGCTTTATAGATTTCTGTCAAAGAGTATCTGGTGAATGTGTAAATAAAAAATGTGTTGAAAGCTTAATTAAAGCAGGATGTTTTGATGAGCTAGAAAAACAATATAATAGATATGATCTCTTAGATAATTTTGAAGTAATAATTGATGGAGTAAATCATACAAGAAAAACAAACTATATAAATCAAATTAACTTCTTTAGTGAAATAGAACAAGAAGGAAACACAATAAAAATAGATAAGAGTGGAAGAGTACCATCTAAAAGAGAACTTCTAGATATGGAAAGAGAGATGCTTGGACTGTATATTTCAGGTCATCCATTAGACGAATACAAAGATTATATTAAGAAAAATTCAACTGTTTCTACAATAGATTTAAACTACGAAGAATCTGCAGAAGAAGAGGATAGGGATGCTATAAACTACGATTCTAAAGTAGTGACAATATGTGGCATATTTAGTAGAGGAAGAATACTAATGACTAAATCAGGTAAAAATATGATGTTTGGAGAATTAGAAGACTTATATGGAACAGTAGAATTAGTAATATTTCCAACTATTTATGAAAAATACGAAAAAATATTACAAAATGATAATATAGTTAAAGTTACAGGAAAAGTAAGTATAAAAGAAGATGAAAAATCTAAGGTATTAGTTTCAAATATGACTCTTATTGAAAAAGAGAAAAATGATGAACAATTTACTAATATTGAAGAAAAACGTAAGAAAATATATGTAAGAATTCCTAAAGATAAATTAGACTTAGAAGATAGAGTAATAGGATATATAAAAGATTTAAGTAAAGAATATCCAGGAAATAATGAAGTGTATATTTTTTATGATGGAACTAATAAAATGAGATTACTTAACAAAGCAAACTTTTTACAAGATAGTAGTATGGTACTAGAACGATTAGAATTAGCATTTGGAAAAGAGAATGTTAAAATAAAATAAAAAATAACGAGTAAGATTTAAAATTCTTACTCGCTTTTTTTCTTATCCATAATTATTTTTTATCTTATCTATATTATTTTGATGTTGTTTTTTTAGTAGATACTTCAGATAAAGCTCCTAAAGCACCCATTGCTTTTGTAGCATCAAATGGAATAAATACTTTGTTTGCAGTACCATTTGCAACATCTTTTAAAGCTTCTAAAGATTTAATAGCAACAAGTTTATCATCTGGTTTAGAAGCCATTATAGCACCATAAACCATTTTGATTTCTTCAGCTTTAGCTTCAGCAACTTTTTTGATAGCTTCTGCATTACCTTCAGCTTCAAGAATTTTAGATTCTCTAATACCTTGAGCTTTTCTTATGCTAGATTCTCTTTCAGCTTCTGCATTAAGGATTGTAGATTGTTTATTACCTTCAGCTAATGTAATATCTGCTTGACGTTTACCTTCAGCTTCTAGGATAATTGCTCTTTTATTTCTTTCTGCGTTCATTTGTTTTTCCATCGCATCTCTAATATCTGCAGGTGGTTTAATATCTTTGATTTCAACACGGTCAACTTTACATCCCCATTTATCTGTTGCTTCATCAAGTACATCTCTTAATTGAGAGTTGATAGCATCTCTAGAAGAGAATGTAGCATCAAGATCCATTTTACCAACGATATCACGAATTGTTGTTATTGCAATGTAAGCAATACCTTTTTGTAAGCTTTCAATTTCGTATACAGCTTTAACTGGGTCCATTATTTGGTAGAACACAACTGTATCAATTGTAATAGTAACGTTATCTTTAGTGATAACACTTTGTGGAGTAACATCCATTGTTTGTTGTTTCAAGCTAACAACAGCTCTAACTTTATCTACGAATGGTAGTAATATGTTAAGACCAGCTTCTGCTGTAAAACTATATTTACCAAAACGTTCGATAATTTTTACTTCAGATTGTTTTACTACTTTAATAGATGCAGCAGCAACTACTAAGCAGAAAATAAGGATAAGAATAATAACAAAAATAAATACCATACTTTATACCTCCTTATGGTTTTCTAACTAAAAGCTTAACACCATCAATCTTTTCGATTATAACACTTTCTCCAACATTGATAGTCTTGTCTTTATCAGATTTAATAGCAGACCAAAGTTCACCGTTTACTTTAACCTGACCTATAGGATTAGCATTGTCCATTTTTTTAATAACAATTCCTTTTTTTCCTAGAACAGCACTATTATTCATACTAGTATTATCTTTATTTTTAAATAATTTATTTACTAGTGGTTTAGTAAATAAAATCATTAGTATAGTAGAAACTACAAATACTAATATTTGAGCCACAAGATTTTCTGGGGCAATAAGACTTGTCAAAAAAGCAAGAAATGCTCCAACACCTGGCCAAAATAATAAAAATGATATAGTAAAAATTTCTCCTAAAAAGAAAACACCACTGGCAATTAACCAAATCGCCCATATAGGTAACATAACAATCCCTCCTTTTCATTACGAAATTACTAACTAGTCTATATTAATTATACAATAAATATTACTAAAGTACAAGATATAATAGCAAATATTATACTAAAAAATAACATAATGAATAGATTATATTATACAGATTAAATAATTGTTACCAATATTACAAAAGTATTAAAAACTTGACAAAAACTAAAGACTATGCTAAAATGTGTCTGCTTCTGGAACAGTAAAAAATAATGCAATTTGACAAAAACGAGGAAAAATGTTATAATTTAACATGTAACCTATGAAAAAGGAAGGTGCAAAATTTAATTATGGGAAAGAAAGGTGTGCTCAGTACACTAAGATTCGTATTATTTACAGCAATATCTTTAGTAATGATATTTGCTGCTGTATATTTAACTGTACTTAATACATACAAACCAGCAGTTAAAACATATATTAATGGAGAATTCATTGGATATTTCTCTGATGAACAACAATTTGATGAGGTATATAATGATTTAGTTGCTGAAAAACAAAACATAGACGAAAATGTAAAAGTTTATCTAGAAAGTGAACCAACATTTGAAAAAAGTTTCATAAAAGATTCATTACTAGAAGAACAAAATGTTTATACAAATTTAAGAGCTGAAATAAAAACAGAATACACTATCTACCAACTTGAAGTAGATGGTGAAACTATGACATTTACAGCCGAAGAACAAGCAGAAGATTATGCTGAAAAAGTTAAAGCCGAAGTAGATAGCGTTGATGCTACAGTAAAAGTAGAAAAAGTTTCAGAGCTTGAAAACGTTACATCTACTGAAAGAGCTGATAACATTCTTGCAGATATCGTAGATAGAAATAAACCTGTAGAAACAGTTGTAGAAGAACCAAAAACAACATATACAAATCAATATACTACTAGCGTTTATACAGGTACAGTATCTCCAGTAGTTGATGGTACAAAAGTATGGCCAACAACTGGAAGAAGAATTAACTGTGACTATTTAGGTTACTATGGACATAATGGTGTAGACATTGGTGGTGCTTCAGGTACTCCAATATATGCTTATATGGGTGGTACAGTTATATTCTCAGGATGGGATACTACTGGTTACGGTAACTGTATTAAAATAAGCCATGGAAATGGTATGGTAACTATATATGCACACTGTAGTGCATTATATGTAAGTGCTGGTCAACAAGTTTCTGCAGGTCAAACAATCGCAGGAATTGGTATGACAGGTTGGGCTACTGGTAACCACTTACACTTTGAAGTAAGAGTAAACGGTGTTCCAATTAATCCATGGGTTTACTTAAATGGAGTTTAGTAAATAAATTACCTTGTGTAATTTATATAAATCACCTATTGCTCAGATGATACATAATACCTCAGTACATCTTGGCTGTAGGCTAGTTAAAAGAAGGAGGAAAAGTCAATGACTAAAGAAAGAAAAAATGAAATTTTAACAACTTATGCTAGAACTGAAAATGATACTGGATCTGCTGAAGTACAAATTGCACTTTTAACAGAAAGAATCAACGAATTAACAGCTCATTTAAAAGTTCACATTCATGATGAGCACTCTAGACGTGGTCTTTTAATCATGGTTGGTAAAAGAAAAAGACTTTTAAAATATCTTGAAACTAAAGACGTTGAAAGATATAGAGATATTATTTCTAAATTAAACTTAAGAAAATAATATTACATATTTTATGGAGGCAGGAAAACTGCTTCCTTTTTTTATATTATTTTTTTGTAATCTGGTATTTACAATTGCATATATATAAATTTTATGTTATAATTTTAACGTTAATTATTAGAGCGAAGAGCTTTTGAGCAAAGGTGGTAATTTATATGATTAAATTCGAAGAAAGAGAAAAGCTATCAGATATAAATAATAATTATAAGAATCTTGACGGAAAAAACGTTCTAGTTTCAGGATGGGTAAGAAACTTACGAGATTCAAAAAAGATAGCCTTTATAGAATTAAATGACGGAAGCCATTTTAAATCAACACAAATTGTTTTAGATGAAAGTTTAGACAATTATAGTGAGATTGTTTCATTAAATATAGGTTCAAGTATAATAGTAAATGGAGTTGTAAAGGTAACAGAGGGAGCTAAACAGCCTTTTGAAATTGTAGCAAATAAAATTGAAATTTCAGGTAAATCTTCACCAGATTATCCTTTACAAAATAAAAGACATTCAATGGAATTTTTAAGAGATGTTGCACATCTAAGACCAAGAACAAATACATTCTTAGCTGTTTTTAAAGTAAGAAGTGTAATTGCACAAGCTATACATGAATTCTTTCATGAAAATGAGTTTGTATATGTTAATACTCCGATAATAACATCTTCTGATTGTGAAGGTGCTGGAGAAATGTTTAGAGTAACAACATTAGATGACGATAAACATCATGATCCATCTGAAGATTTCTTTGGAAAAAGAACAAATTTAACTGTTTCAGGTCAATTATCTGCAGAATGTATGGCAATGGCATTTGCAAATGTTTATACATTTGGTCCAACTTTTAGAGCAGAAGATTCACATACAGCAAGACATGCAGCAGAATTTTGGATGGTTGAACCAGAAATGGCATTTTGTGATCTAGAAGGAGATATGGAACTTGCAGAGGCCATGATTAAATTCATAATACGTAAAGTATTAGATGATTGCAAAGAAGAAGTTGAATTCTTTAATAATTTTTATGATAAAGGACTTATTGAAAGATTAAATCATATATATAATTCAAGATTTGAAAGAATTACATATACTAAAGCAGTAGAACTTTTAAAAGAGCATAATGATGAATTTGAGTATAAAGTAGATTGGGGAACAGACCTACAAACAGAACACGAAAGATATCTAACAGAAAAAATCTTTAAGAAACCTGTATTTGTTACAGATTATCCAAAAGATATAAAAGCTTTCTATATGAAGTTAAATGATGACGGAAAAACAGTTAGAGCTGTAGATATGCTTGTTCCTGGAATAGGAGAAATTATTGGTGGTTCTCAAAGAGAAGAAAATCTAGATAAATTATTAAAAAGAATGAATGAATTAGGATTAAAAGAAGAAGATTATTCTTGGTATCTTGATACAAGAAGATATGGTACAGTTGTACATTCAGGATTTGGACTTGGATTTGAAAGACTAGTAATGTATATGACAGGAATGTCTAACATACGTGACGTTATTCCATTCCCAAGAACACCAGGAAATTGTTTATATTAATAAGGAGTGATAGAAGATGAGTGAATATAGAACACATACATGTAACGAACTAAGAGAGTCTGATACAGGAAAAGAAGTAAGACTATCTGGTTTTGTAAAAACAATAAGAGATTTAGGAGGCTGTGTATTTATAGATTTAAGAGATCACTATGGAATAACTCAGCTTACAACAGAAGACCCTAAATTATTAGAACAAATAAAAGAAATAAATGTTGAAGCAGCAATTACTGTTGATGGAACTGTTGTAAAAAGACCTGAAGAAAATGTTAACGATAAAATTAGCACAGGAAAAGTAGAAGTAGAAATAAAAAATATTATAATACAAAATAATGTTTTATTACCAATGCCTTTTGAAGTAGAAAAAAGTCATGATGTAAAAGAAGATTTAAGATTACAATATAGATTCTTAGATTTAAGAAATGAATCTATACACGAAAAAATTGTATTTAGAAGTAAAGTATTAAAATGTTTAAGAGATAAAATGGATAGTATGGGATTTGTTGAAGTACAAACTCCAATACTTACATCTTCATCACCAGAAGGAGCAAGAGACTATTTAATTCCATCTAGATTACATCCAGGTGAATTTTATGCATTACCTCAAGCACCACAACAATTTAAACAATTACTTATGATATCTGGATTTGATAAATATTATCAAATAGCACCATGTTTTAGAGATGAAGACCCAAGAGCAGATAGATCTCCTGGTGAATTCTATCAACTAGACTTTGAAATGTCTTTTGCAACACAAGAAGATGTTTTAGCTGTATTAAAAGAAGTAACAACTCATGTATTTAAAACATATGGACATGCTAAGATCTCTGAAGATTCATTCATAAGAATTCCATATAGAGAATCAATGGATAAATATGGTACAGATAAACCGGATTTAAGAAACCCATTAGTATTAACTGATGTTACAGAATGTTTTGCAAAATCTGAATTTAATGCGTTCAAAAATAAGACTGTTAAAGCAATAGCTATAGATAGTTCTTCTGTAACAAGAAGATTCTTTGATGAAATGACAGACTTTGCAAAATCTGAATTAGGAATGAAAGGTCTTGCTTGGATTAAAATAAATGAAGATTCAACTGTTGTAGGACCTATAGCAAAATATTTATCTGAAGATATTTTAAAAGAAATGTTTGAAAAAACAGGAGCTAAAGAAAATTATGGTATTTTCTTTATCGCAGATGAATACTTAAAAGCTTGTAAAGATGCCGGAAATGTTAGAATAGAACTAGGAAAGAGATTAGGATTAATAGACGAAAATGTATATAAATTCTGCTTTATTGTAGATTTTCCATTCTATGAAGAAACAGATGATGGTAAAATTGATTTTGGACACAATCCATTCTCAATGCCACAAGGAGGACTTGAAGCTTTACAAAATAAAAATCCATTAGATATATTAGCATATCAATTTGATATGGTTGGAAATGGATATGAACTTGCTTCAGGAGCAGTTAGAAACCATGATACAGCTATAATGACAAAAGCTTTTGAAATTGCTGGATATAGTGAAGAAACAGTAAAAAATAAATTCGGAGCTTTATACAATGCATTTAAATATGGTGCACCACCACATGCTGGAGCAGCACCTGGAATAGATAGAATGATAATGTTATTATTAGGGGAAACTAATATTAGAGAAGTTATAGCATTCCCTAAAAATAGCAAAGCAAGAGACTTATTAATGCAAGCACCAAACTATGTTACACCTGAACAATTAAGAGATGTACATATAAAAATAGATGTTAAAGATAAAAAATAAAAAGGGGTAGTAGATATAATGAAAATAGCTATACTTGGAGTAGGTGCTTATGCAATTGCACTTGCTAAGGTTTTTAATAAGAATGAGAATAATGAAGTTGTTATGTGGGCTAAATTTAAAGAAGAAGCCAAAGTTGTCATGGAAAACAGAGAAAATACAGGTGTATTACCTGGAGTAAAAATTCCAGATAGAATAAAAATAACAATGAACTTAGCTTCATGTATGGAAGGAGCAAGCATAGTTGTGCTTGCCGTTCCAGCAGGAGCTGTTAGACAAGTTTCAGAAGAAGTTGCGGTATATGCAACAGATGATCAAATACTTTGTGTAGTTTCAAAAGGAATCGAGCCTAAAACTAATATGTTTATGAGTGAGATATTATATGAAGCAACTAAAAATGAAAATATTTGTATGATTTCTGGACCTTCATTTGCAATAGAAATAGCAAATGATTCAAAAACAGGATTTAACGTAGCAAGTAAAAATATTGAAGCTGCTAAAATAGTTAAAGAGCAATTTGAAAATGGTTTAGTTGTAGATACTTGTGACGATATCATAGGAGTACAAGTTGCTGCTTCAATAAAGAATGTTTTTGCAATATTCATGGGAATGCTAAATGGCATGGATATGAAAGATTCATATAAAGCTAGTTGTTTGGCTTGCTTAGTTAGAGATTTAGGAGACACAATTGTTGCACTAGGTGGAAAAAGAGAAACAATATTTACTTTTGCAGGATTAGGAGATATGCTACTTACTTGTATGAGTTCAAAAAGTAGAAACTTTACATTTGGAACATACATAGGAAGAGGATATACTATGCAAGAAGCTTTTGAAACTATGGCAGTAAAAACAGTTGAAGGAATATATACTTTAAGTACTATAACAGATTTAATGGAGAAGAAAAACTTTAAAATTAAATCTTTAGAAGTTTTACATGGAATACTATATAACAATGATTCAAAAGAAAATCTATTAGATAAAATTAGAATGTAAGGTGAAATTTTAATTGGAAAAAGAGAAAATTTTAAGCAAAATTAAAGAAGAGGCTTTACAAAAGCATGTCCCAATAATAGAGGACGAGCCTTTAGAATTAATAAAAGTAATATTAAAGTTAAAAAAGCCAAATAAAATTTTGGAAGTAGGGACAGCAGTTGGATATTCAGCTATTAATTTTTCAAAGTACTTAGTTGGTGAAAATGCTAAATTAAAAACTATTGAGGTAAAAGAAGAAATGTATAACAAGGCTATGGAAAACATTACTGCTATGCAACTAAATGATAAAATAGAAGTAATTAATGCAGATGCTACAGAATATATGAAATCAATACCAGATGATGAACAATATGATGTAGTATTTATAGATGCAGCTAAAGGCCAATATTTAGTATTTTTGGAAGAAGCGATACGATTAACTAGAAATGGTGGAGTAATTATAGCAGATAATATGTTATATAGAGGTAGAACTCTATCAGATTATAATGAACATAAACATAGAACTGCTACAAATAGATTAAGAGAATATCTTGTTACTATGAAGGAAGACAAAAGATTAGATTCAACCTTAATAAAAATAGGCGATGGACTAGCAATAAGTATTGTAAATAAGTAAAAAATTCAAAAATAGAAAGTAGAAAAAAATCTGCTTTCTATTTTTTTTACATAAAATTTGTAAAAATATATGAAAATGGTAGAAAATTTTTTTAATATAAGATATTATTGTAGTATATGAATAGGGGGAGTTTATATGAAAAAAGCTAAGATTTTATTTGCATATATAGTATTAAGTGCATTTTTAATTTTAGGAAATAAAGTTAATGCTGGTCAATGGGTACTTAATAATCAAGACTTAGATAAAATAAGCGTTAATGATTTTGATGTAAAAATAACATATAACTATAATAATCAGCATAACTATACCTATGGCGGAGTAACAATGACTGGAGCTCCATTTAGTATTTCATACACATATAATGGAGAAAAAAAGGGCGGAGTTGCTTTTTGTACAGATAGAAATCAAGCTTTACCAGGTTTTCATGCTTCTTTAGGTAGAGAAAAAACTTGGAATAAAGGTAAAGTTTTAAGTGCTTCAGATAGCTTATATAACAAAAAGCTAGCAACAGCATTATACTATGGATATAAAGGACCAGCAGATTTAACAGGTTCTTTAGAAGAAGGTGCAAGAATAGCAATTACAGCGTACGCTGCTTCTTATGCAAAAAATGGCTCTAGTGATGCAGATCAAGTAGCAAGTGGTTCACCAGTATTTGCACAATTAAAAGCACACATAGATGCAGCAGATTGTCCAAATAATGTAACATATTTATATATTGGAACATATGCATATAATTCAGAGGATCCACCAACTTCTAATGCAGTACATGGCAACGCATGTACAAATTACCAATGGTTATCTGTATTTTATGGATATGCACCAATGGGAAGAATAACACTAAACAAAGTATTAGATACATATGATAGCTCTTATGCAACAGTATCTGGTGCAAAATATGGTGTATATAAAGATGCTAATTGTACTACAAAAGTAGGAGAATTAGTAACAGGCGCTGACGGAAAAACAAATACAATTGAAGTTATAACAGGAACATACTATATAAAAGAAACAGAAGCACCTGAAGGATGTAGAAAAGATGAAAATGTATATACAGTAAATGTTTCAGAAAATGCAACAGCAACTGTAACATCTGTAGAAAAAGTAAAATATAAAATGCAAGTTAAAAAATCATTAAATCCAATTAATGGAAAATATGGTGATGCTAAATTAAAAAATGCTATTTATGGAATTTATGATTCACAAGCATGTACAAATTTAGTAGCAAAATTAAAAACTAATGATAGTGGAGAAACACAAGTTTCAGATTTCTTAACATATAAAAAATATTATGCTAAAGAAATAGAGGCACCGGAAGGAACAATTTTAAATAATACTGTATATGAATTAGATCCTTCAAAAGCACAAAAAGTTGGTGAAGATTACATTGCTACTTTTGAAACTAAAAATGAAATAATACCAACATCTTTAAAGGTAATAAAATACAGAGATGATCCTTACAGCACAGAAGAATCACCAGCTAAAGGAGCAATTTTAAAAATAACTTTAAACAGTAACAAAGCAGAATCATATGAAGCGGTTGTAGATGAAAATGGTAAAGCAGAGTTTACTAATATACCTTATGGTATATATACATTGTCTGAATCAGAAACTAATTCAAACAAATACTTAAAGATAGATGAAGAAGTTGTAGAAATGTTTAATTCTCAAACAGAGAAAACATATAGATTAATAACAAGTGATGACAAATTTCCAGTATATCTTAAAGTAGTAAAAGTAGATGCAGACACAAACAAAACAATTAGCCTAGAAGGTGCTAAATTTAAAATTTATGACGTAGAAAATAAAAAATGGGTACAGATGTTAAAGACACCATCTGGAGAATATATAGATGAATTTGAAGTAAATAGTGAAGGAACATTTATTACACCACAAGTATTATATGCAGGCGAATACGTACTATATGAAACAGATTCACCAAAAGGATATTACCTAGATCCTAAATATTGTGTTCCTGAAAACGAGAGTGATTTAGGAAATGCAGATATAGCTGGAATAAAAGTTAATATAACAACACAATTACAAGTTCAAGAAGATGAAAAAGGTAACTATATATATGAGCTAAAAGTAAAAAATAAACCACTAAAAGTAAAACTACAAATACATAAAACTGGTGAAAAACTAACTGGTTCATCAACAGTCGAAGATGGATATAATACAGAAACAGGAAGAGAAGAAGTAGAAAAATATGTAGCTAAATATTCAATGGTAGGTTTAGCTGATGTAAAATATGATATTGTATCTGTAAATGATATTAAATCACCAGATGGAAAAGTAACTTATGTAAGAGCTGGTCAAACAGTTGATACAATAGTAACAAATGAAGAAGGAACAGCTTATACAAAAGATTTATATCCTGGCGAATATGAAATAAAAGAAGTACAAACACCAAAAGGATATATAAAAGATGAAAATATACCAAATGTTGTACTAGAAAATGAAGATAAAACAGTAGAAGTAAAAGAAAGCAAGAAAGAATTATCTGATGTAAGACAAAAACTAGAGTTAACATTTAAAAAGATATTTGAAGATGTTAAATACTCAACAGAAGAAACACAAGAAAAAAGAGCAGTATTTGGAATATATACAAAGAATGCCGTAATGTCTTATGATAATAAAAATGTGGTAATTCCTGCAAATAAATTGGTAGATTTAATTGAAGTAACAAAAGATGATGATGTAACAAGTACAATAGATTTACCAGAAGGAACATACTATGCTAAAGAATTATATACTACATATCCATATACATTAGACACAAATACACAAGAATTTGTATTAAAATATAATGGAAAAGACACACAAGAATTTGTAGTAGAATCTGGAAAAGATGTTATTAATGTACCAGAATCAGCTACTTTAACATTAATAAAATTATCATCAACAACAATAGGAAATGTCGTACTAAATGGAGATAAATTAGAAAATGATAATTTAGATGATGAAATACAAAAAGTAATTAATGACTTAAAAGGAAAGACAGAAGAAGAGATAAAAGATTATTTTAAAGAAAATAATATAAAAGCAGTTGGTGGAGCAAAATATAGATTATATAAAGATGAAGCTTGTACTAAAGAATTGCTTGTTAAAAATGAAACAACAGGAAAATTTGAAGCATCAGAAATAGTAACAGATGAAACTGGTATTATTAAATTAGAAGACTTACCTTTAGGAGAATACTGGATAAAAGAAGTAGAAGCACCAAAAGGATATGAAGTTTCTGATGAAGTTATAAAAGTAACATTAGATGTATCAAATAAAAATGCTATGGTATATCAAGCTTTAATAGAAGAATCTGTAAAGAGTGTATTTATAACAAAAACAGATATATTCACAGGAGAAGTAGTTCCAAATTGTACATTTGAAATAAAAGATGAAGAAGGAAATACATTACTTCGTTCAAAAACAGATGAAAAAGGTGAAGCATATATTCCAGTAGATATATTTGAAGATGGAAAAACATATACATACACAGAAATTGAAGCTCCAGAAATATATAAATTAAATGAAGAGCCACATGAATTTACAGCAAAATTTGATGAAAATGGAAATTGGGCAGTAGAAAAAATAAAAGTAGAAAACGTAAGAAAAGAATCTAGAGTAGAGCTAACAAAATTAGACATAGTAGATTCAACACCAATACCAAATTGTAAATTCGAATTAAAGAGCTTAGAAACAGACTTTAAAGTAGAAGGAGTAACAGATGAAAACGGTATATATGTATTTGAAAATATACCATATGGAAAATACACATATACAGAGTTAGAAGCTCCAGAAGAATACTTAATAGATACAACACCACATGAAATAACAATAGACACAGAAGATACAAAAATAGTAGTAAAAGATGAAAGAGCACCAGAAACAGGAGATATAGCAGTAGTAGTACTAGTTATAGTTGCCGTAGTATGTGTAGCAGGAATTGTATTTGTTGTAGTAAAAAATAAAAAACAAAAATAATAGATAAGACAATATGTTAATATAGATAAAACAAATCTAAATTCAATATAAATAATCTATAATATAATCAAAAAAACACGTTACTTAAAAAATTGAAGTGGTAAAATGAAAGTGGACACAAAAAGTCCACTTTTATTTTTTTATGTTAAAATATAAATGAGGAGGTAAA
>CAKOYF010000008.1 GCA_934130595.1 uncultured Clostridia bacterium
GAAAACTCACCAGAAAAGATAATATTTGAGGTAACAAATACAGGAGATATAGCAGTAGTAGCACTAGTAATAGTAGCAGTAATCTGTGTGGCAGGAATAGTATTTGTAGTAGTAAAAAATAAAAAGAAAAACTCAAAATAGTATAAAAAAATAAATAGAAAATACGGATAATTTATTAAATTATTCGTATTTTTTCTTGTGTATAAAAACATTGTATATTTTTTTTATTTATGTTAGTATTTTAGTATAGAATAGTAGAAAAATAGGAGGAGATACTATGAGTGAAGAAATAAAGAAAATAGAAGAAATGGATGGATTTAAAGATATGAGAATTGTAGATAATTTTTATCAAACATCTAGTTTTTTTCCAATGCCTACTACAGAAATAGGTACTTTGGATGAAAATGGAAACACTAATTTAGGATCGTATTCTTTATGTTTTCCATATTATATTGCCGGAAAAGATTACTATGCTATGGTACTTTGCTGTAGAAATAGTTCAAATACATGTAAAAATATATTAAGAACAGGAAAATGTTCTATCAATTTTATTACACATGATAGAAAATTCTTTAAAGAAGCAGTAAGACTTGGATATCCTGGTGAAACAACAGAAGAAAAAATGAAAGATTGTATATATACTTTAGTAGATGGAAAAAGAGCACGTGAAAATCCAAATGAGAAATTTCCAAAAGTTGTTAAAGAATCATACCAAGTATTTGAGTGTACATGGGTAAAAGAATTAGATAATGCTCAAGATGATAAAGTGCAAGATGAATATTTACCACCATATCATAATTTTAATGGAATTACAAGTCAACATGGTGCACATTTTATATTAAAAATAGACAATATATTAATGAAAAATAAATATTATGATGGAATAATAAATGGAGTTAAGGCTTCAAGTTTTCCAACTATTCCTGTAGATTATGGATATAGAGATAGCAAATATTTTTGGTATACAAAATTTAGAAGACCTATCGCAGAGCCAATACCTGCAAATAAAGGAATTAGCTTAGATACAGTAAAATATGCTGCTTCTAGAATAGATCCTGATGTAAAATTTACAGATGAAGCTTGTAAAAAGTTAATAAAAGTACCAAGAGTATTTTTAAATACAGTTCTAAAAGGATGTGTATCTTGGGCTAAAGAAAATAATGTAAGCTTAATTACAGAAAAAGAGATGGATATTATTAATGATAAAAGAAGCAAAGAGAAAAAGAAATAAATGTATCTTTGTTACAAATATGTTACTAAAAAAAGTATACTAAAATACTATTTTTAGTTGATAAATAGAAGTAAATGTAGTAAAATAACCATGAAAGGTGATTTTTATGATAGGAATTACAAAAAGTGAATTTGAGAGTTCTCTTTTTAGACAAGATATAGTGGAATATTATCTTAGTATGTCTAAGGAAGAAATAGAATATAAATTTGGAAAAATCATATCAGACATTGTTGGATATAATCAAAATAATCCTCATCAATGCTATGATTTATTTGAACATACTCTAAGAACAGTTACAGATATTCCAACTGGTGAACTTTCAGATAATGAAATAAAGCTAGTAAAAATAGCAGCTTTTTTACATGATGTTGGAAAGCCACATGTTGCAAAAGAAGAGAACGGAAAAATAGTATATATAGAAAATGAAATTGAATCAGCAAATATGGCAAGACAATTTTTAGAAGAGCTAGGTTATGATAAGTTAGATATAGATAGAATATGTTTTTATATAATGCATATAAATGACTTCTTATACTATAAAGATGAATTACCATATTACTATGAACATCACGCGTATATAAGAAAAATATCATCATTAACAATAGCCGAGCAAATGTTAGAAAATGAGTATAATTTTTCTATGATTGGATTAAATAGTTTACAGATTAAAGCAATTTGTTATGCTTTAGTAAGAGATGAAGAATGGCCTTTTTTTGAAGATGAAAAAGGTAATGAAGTAAAAGTGGATCCTGTAGATATGCAAGATGTAAAATGTAGATTAATAGATATAAGAAACGATTATTCACCTACATTAAAAGATTATAAAATGCTATTAAAACTATGTATAGCAAATTATAAAGCACAAGCAAAACGTACTTATCAAAAAGGAAAGCTAATAGCAACACGTGCTGAAAAAGTAAGGGTTGCAGCAATAATAGAAGCATTATTACCAGAAGCATATAAAGTATTTGAAGAATCTATGAATAAATATCAAGCAGATGGAGAATTAACACAAGAGCTAATTGATGCAACTAATGAGTACAGTGAACTTGTTGCTATGAATCAAGTAGAGCAAATGAGAGAACAAAATGCTAAAAATTTAATGAATAAGTTTAACGATATGAAGATTCGTTTAACTATGAAGTCATAGGAGGCAATTATGCAAGAACAATATTATAATTTACCTATGGTAAGAGAAAACTTTTTCTCAAGAAATTTAAAAAAACTTTTTCAAGGTTTCTTTAATATAAAAAGAAAAAAGAGAGACCAAAAAAGAGCAAGTATATTAGCTCAAAGAGCAAAACTTAATAAAAATTCTACAGATACAGTGGCAGTTAGTGGAGTTCATCAAAGAGTAGATATATATGAGTTCCAGTCAATGTATAGAAGAGGAGAAATTTCCATTGAAAATATGAATGAAGATCAAAAATATGCGCTAATTAAGCTATTTGAAATGCAAAATGAAAGACTAAGAGCAAGCATACAAGAGCATAGAAAGAACACAGAAGCATATAACATGGAAGTTGAAAGATTAAAAAAAGAATTAGATATAATAGGATAGAGTACAAAAACTCTATCCTTTATTTTTATTCATTTTATTGATATAATACTATTATAAAATTTAGGAGGTGGCATTATGAATGAAACATTAGAAAATATTTATACAAGAAGAAGTGTAAAAAAATATAAGGATGAGCAAATTCCACAAGAAAAACTTGAGCTTATTTTAAAAGCTGGAGAATATGCAGCAAATGGAATGGGAGCACAGTCTCCAATAATGATAGTTGTACAAAATAAAGAAACTATAGAAACTCTAAGAAAATTAAATTTAAGAGCAATGGGAAAAGAAGGAGAAAATATAGATCCATTTTATGGTGCTCCAACTGTAGTATGCGTTTTAGCAAATAAAAATATTATGACTTATGTAGAAGATGGAAGTCTAGTAATTGGAAATATGATGATTGCAGCACATAGTCTTGAAATTGATTCTTGTTGGATTCATAGAGCAAAACAAGCTTTTGAAACTTCAGAAGGAAAAGAAATAATTAAAAAAGCTGGTTATGATCCAGAAGAATATGTTGGTATCGGACATTGTATTTTAGGATATAGAGACTGCAATTATCCTGTCGAAAAACCAAGAAAAGCAGATTATATTTCATATATTAAATAGTTTTTATTGACTAAAAGAAAATGGTATGTTAGACTAGATAGCACATTGATAGTTATGTCCAGAAAAATGAATATATAAGGAGGTAGATAAAATATATGAAAAGAGAAGAAATAGACAATAAATACAAGTGGGATTTAAGTACAATTTACTCAAGTAATGAGGAATATGAAAAGGACTTTAACCAAGTAAAAGAAAACATTGGAAAATTCAAAAACTACAAGGAAGATTTCTTAAATACTCCAGAAAGATTTTTAGAATTTATGGAGCTATACCAAAATACTAATAGAAAGCTTGAAAAACTTTGTATGTATTCACATTTAGCAATAGATGTAGAACCAAAAAATGAATATATACAAATGCTTGAAGCAAATAACAGTGGACTATGTGATATGTATGTTAATGAAACTGTATTTGTAGAGTTAGAAATTGGAAAGAATGAAGAAAAGATTAGAAAAATACTTGAAGATAAAAGATGTAGTAAATATGAAGTTATGATGAATCAAATACTAAGATATGTCCCACATAGACTATCAGAAGAGGAAGAAGCAATTATTGGAATGGCTGGTAGTGCTATGAATTCATATAAAACTTATTCTTCAATAAAACTAGAGTATAAACCAGTAATAGTAGATGGAAAAGAATGTTTCTTAAATGATGAAACACAAAGAGAGTTCTTAAAAAATCCCAATGAAGATGTAAGAAAACAAGCTTATGAAAATATACATAACGAGTATAAGAAGTTTTCTAATATTTTTGCTAATACATTAGAAGGAAAAATAAAGGAGGATGTTTTTTATTCAAAAGTAAGAAAATTTAAATCTCCTCTAGAAGCATCTGTATTTAATGATGAGGTAACACCAGATCTTTTTTATAAAATACTAGATGCAGCAAATGAAAAATATCATGGCTACTATATTGATTATTTAGAAGCATCAAAGAAGATTTTGAAAAAGGATAAATTGAATCCTTATGATTTGAGATTACCACTTGTTGAAAGCTCAAACAAAAAATATACTTTAGATGATGCTTTTAATCTAATATATGAAGCAACAGAAAATCTAGGAACAGAGTATAGAGAAGTGTTAGATAGAGCTAGAGATGAAAAATGGATAGATTATTTACCACATTTAGGAAAGGCACAAGGAGCATATTCTTCAGGATGTTATGATACTAATCCATTTATATTAACAAGTTTTATATCAGATTTAGAATCAGTATTTACTTTAATACATGAATTAGGTCATTCTGTTCATACATATTTTTCTACACATTACCAAGACTATATCTATAGTGATTATAGAATATTTGTTGCAGAAGTAGCATCAACAGTAAATGAAAACTTATTATTAAACTTATTAATAAAAAAGGCAACAACAAAAGAAGAAAAAGCATATTTATTGTATAAAAAACTAGATGATTTTGTTGGTACTTGTTATAGGCAACCATTTTTTGCAAATTTTGAAAATATAATACATGAAAAAGTGGTAAACAATGAAGGATTGTCTGCTAAAACATTAACAGATATTTATGACGAGTTGACACAAAAATATTATTCAGACAAAGTAGAGAAGAATGATTTAGAAAAATATAAATGCTTTGCAATACCTCATTTTTACTATAATTACTATGTATATAAATATACTATAGGAAATTGTGTAGCATCAGTAATTGCAAAGAAAATATCACAAGGAGATAAGGAGCAAATAAACAAGTATTTAACTTTCTTAAAATCAGGTTCATCAAAATCACCAGTTGAACTTTTAACACTTGCAGGAGTAAATCCATTAGAAGATAATTTATATAAAGAGGCTTTTGAAGGATTTAAAGAAGACCTAGAAGAACTTAAAAAAATAATGTTATAGCAAAAAAACAACACACTCTTTAGTGTGTTGTTTTCTTGTATAAATTTAATTATTATGAGTTTTCTTTGTAAATTTTACATGCATTAACAAAAGAATCAATTATTTTACAGCTAGGCTCATCATCTGTTCTTTCTGGATGCCATTGAACGCCAATATTAAAAAGCTTATCTTTCTTTTCTATTGCTTCAATTACATTATCAGATTTAGCACAAACAGTATAATCTCCAGAGTTGGGTACCATGTATCCATGAAGACTATTTACTTTAATTGAGTCTTTTTCTATTATGTCATGAAGCTTAGAATCTTTATATACTGTTACATCATGTACATACTCATCATCTGGCTTTTTGTGGCCTTCAACTTTAATATTTACATTATCATTGCTATAATTACACATAATCTGCATTCCCATACATATTCCAAGTAGTGGCATATCTAGTTCATTTACTTTTTTGCAAATATATTTATCATAAAAATATATTCTATCTCCACCAGGCATTAAAATACCATCGCACATTTTTATTTGTGAATCAAGTATTTCTTTATCTGTATCAGTAAGAGTACTTTCTTTATTATTTATATATACCATATCTTTAGTAGGAAGTATTATAAGAGGAATACCACCTGCACGTAAAATATGTCTTCTTACATTTTCTAAAATACAAAGTACTTGTCTATTGTTATCTGTAATATATGGTCTTGCAACCACTCCAATTATTGGTCTTTCCATTTAAATCACCGTAAATATTATACCACAAATTGACAAATTTTACTAAATTATTTGTTAAAATATATTCCTTGGTATAAATTTTGTTCTTTTAATATTTTTTCTATACCATTTAAAACTAGCTTTTTATGTGAATTCCAAGAAGGAGCAACTAATATATCTTTAGGAGCATCACCACTAACTCTATGTATAACTATGTTAGGATTTATATGAGTTAATATATATGTAAGTGAGCTAAGGTATTCTTCTAAAGTCAGAGGAATATATTTTCCAGATATGTACATTTTATACAAGTAAGTATCTTTTGTAACATAGGTAGAATGTATTTTTAATCCTTGAATATTTAATGAATTTACAAAATCTACTGTATTTTTTACATCATCAAATGTTTCATTTGGTAGGCCTACCATTATATGAGTTATTACATCAATGTTGTATTTATTTAGCAAAGAAACTGCATGTATAAAATCCAAAGAGGTATACTGACGATTTAAAAGTTTACCAGTTTCATCATTTGAAGTTTGTAAGCCAAGTTCTACACAAACATAGTAGTTAGGTTTATATGAAGCAAGTAATTTAACAATTTCTTCATTAATACAATCTGGTCTTGTTGCAACTTGAATGCCAACAATTCTTTTATCTATTAGAGCACTATCATATCTTTTTTTTAAAATATCAACAGGTGCATAAGTATTTGTAAAATTTTGAAAATATGCAATAAATTTATTTGCTCTTTGTCCGCGATAACTATTTAGATGATTTGTAACTTGCTCTGAAATATTTATTCTTTTTAAATGTTCACCAGCACCACGTTCACCACAAAATATACAACCACCATGAGATTTAGTACCATCTCTATTAGGACAAGTAAAACCAGCATCTATGCAAATTTTTAAAGTTCTTTCTCCAAATTTTTCTTTTAAATAATTGTTTAATTTATTATATCTTTCCATGAGAGATAGTATAGCAAAATTTTACATAAAAAACAATAAAATGATGAATAAATTAAAATTAAAGGAAAATAATACTATTAGGAGATGATTAAAAAATGGAAAAAGAATTTGGAAAAATAAAATGTAATGTTTCAAAATGTGTGCATAATTGTATAGATGATTCCACTTGTAGATTAAACTCTATAGTTGTATGTGAATGTATGAATGATGAAAAGAGCAGAAAAAAAGAAGATCAAACAGCATGTGGATCATATAATTATTGTGGAAATTTAAACAAAAGTGAAATCTTAGGAGGAAATTAACAAAAAAGGCTAGCAAATTGCTAGTCTTTTTTATATTTTAAAATAAATATTTATGTGCTTTATATACTTAAATTTAAGTTGCAAAATGCGCGTCTTAGTAATATAATATTATAAAAAAGGGAGCGTAAAATATGAATGATAAAATATTAAAATTTAAAGAAGAAATAAAAGGAAAGAAAGTTTCTGTAATAGGAATGGGCGTTAGTAACATTCCAGCAATAAAATATTTACAAAAATTAGGAGCATATGTTATAGGAAGAGATAAAAATGAAGAAGTTCCAGCTGGACTAAAAGGACTTGAAAATGTAGAATTTGTTTTAGGTAAAGATTATTTAAAAGGTCTTAAAGAATCAGATTACATTTTTAGATCTCCAGGAGTAAAGCCATCTACACCAGAAATAGTAGAAGCTGTAGAAAGTGGAGTAATATTAACATCTGAAATGGAAACATTTATTCATCTTACAGATGCAACAGTAATAGCCATTACTGGTTCAGATGGAAAAACTACAACTACAACTTTAACATCATTGTTTTTAAAAGAAGCAGGAAAAACAGTTTATGTTGGAGGTAACATAGGAACTCCATTATTAGATAAAGTTGAGCAAATAAATAAAGAAGACTATGTAGTATTAGAATTAAGTAGTTTCCAGCTTATGACAATGAAAGAAAAAATAGATAGAGCAGCAATAACAAATGTTGCACCTAACCATTTAGATTATCATAAAGATTATGAGGAATATATTCAAGCAAAATCTCATGTATTTAAAGGTCAAGATGAAAACGGTATTTTAGTTTTAAATGAAGATAATGAATTTACTCAAAGATATGAAAAAGAAGCAAAAGGAAAAATCAGAAAATTTAGTATAGAAAAAAGAGTAGAGCCTGGAGTATATTATAGTGATGGAAAAGTTATTTCTAATATTGGTGGAAAAGATGAAGAAATAATGGACGCTAAAGATATAAAAATAGTAGGAATGCATAATGTTGCAAATGTATGTACTGCATCTTCTCTTGTAATAGATATTTGTGGAAAAGAAGCTATTAAGAAAGTAGCAATGACTTTTGGTGGCGTTGAACATAGAATGGAACTTGTAAGAGAAATAGATGGAGTAAAATGGTATAACGATTCAATAGCAAGTAGTCCATCTAGAACAATAGCTGGTTTAAAAGCTTTTAATCAAAAAATAGTTTTAATTGCAGGCGGATATGATAAACATATTCCATATGATGTTATGGGACCATACTTAATGGATAAAGTAAAGCTAATGATTCTTGTTGGAACAACAGCACCAAAACTAAGAGAAGCTGCTAAAAATGAAGCAAAATCTAGAGGCGTTCAAACAATGCCTATAGTTGAATTTGAAAATTTAAAAGATGCTGTAAAGTATGCAAAAGAAAATACAGCTAATGGAGATGTTGTAGCTATGTCTCCTGCTAGTGCTTCTTTTGATCTATACAAAAACTTTATGGTAAGAGGAGAATATTTCAAACAATTAGTAAATGAATTATAAAAAAAAGAGGAAAAAATGGATGAAATACGTATAGCTAATAAAATAAAAAGTATTGGTGGAAAACTATATCTTGTTGGAGGAGCAGTACGAGATGAATTAATGGGAATATATCCACAAGATAAAGACTATTGTGTAACTGGAATATCTAAAGAGGATATAATAAAATCTTTTCCCGAAGCTAAAATAGTAGGAAAAGATTTTCCAGTATATATAATAGATGGATGTGAAGTAGCTCTTGCAAGAAAAGAACATAAAATAGCTAATGGATATAAAGGATTTGAAGTTGAAACATCAAAAGAAATTAATATAGTTGAAGACTTAAAAAGAAGAGATATAACAATAAATGCTATAGCTAAAGATATTTTAACAGAAGAAATAATTGATCCATTTGGTGGAATACAAGATATAAAAAATAAAATAATAAGAAGTGTTAGTAGTGCTTTTAAAGAGGATCCTTTACGTGTATATAGAGTAGCTAGATTTGCAGCAAAATTAGATTTTACTGTGGAAAAAGATACAATATATATGATGAAAAGCCTAAAAAATGAAATGAAGTATATAACTTCTGAAAGAGTATACGAAGAATTAAAAAAGGCACTTCAAACAGATAAACCATCTATATTTTTTAACATATTAAAGCAAGCAGGTGTTTTAGATGTACATTTTAAAGAGGTATATGATTTAATAGGAGTAGTTCAACCACAAAAATATCATCCAGAAGGTGATGTATATGCACATACAATGATTGTATTAGATAGTGTTTCTAAAAACACACCAGATGTGAGTGTAAGGTTTGCAGCTTTAGTACATGATCTAGGTAAAGCTAAGACTCCTAAAGAAATATTACCACAACATATTGGACATGATGAAGCTGGAGTAGAATTAGTGGTAAATATGTGCAATAGACTAAAGCTTCCTACATTATGGAAAAAAAGAGGTATTGAAGTTTCAAAATATCACATGAAGGCAGGAATATACTCTGGTATGAGACCATATAAAAAAGCTAAGTTTTTAAATATGCTAAATAGGACAAGCATAGGAATAAAGAATATGGAGTATATAGTAGATGCTGATGATATGTTAAAAAGACCTAAAATCAGCATGTCTAATACTGCAAACATAATATTTAGCCGTGTAAATGGAAAGTCAATGATAGATAAAGGTATATCAGTAGAAAAAGTTGGAAAAGATGAATTTTTAAACAAGCTATATGAAGAGCAAGCAAAGATAATAAAAGAAATAGAGTAGAGGTGGATATATGGAAAAGAACAAAATTTTGAAAAAAATGATTGAAGACTTAGGAAATGTTACACAAGAGGAGATTGAAAAAGAAAAAGAGTATAAAGTATTAAAAGAAAGTGAACCTATAGAATTTCTTGAAGCTTTAGTAGATTCAGAAGATGAAAAAGAGTAGGTGAAGTTATATGGCAAAGATTCAATTAACAAATGAAGAAAAAATAGTAAAGAAATATTATGAAGAATTTGTAAGTAAAAGAAGAATAACAAGTATTTCTAAAAAAGAAGTTATAGAATTTTGTAATAACTATGCTAAAGAAGTATTAAAAAATACAAGATTTGAAAATGAGGTACTAGAGATAAAAGATGAAACTAGTAAAGGCGTTGCTGGTAGTATGGCTACAGCAGAAAACGGAAAAGCGTCAACTTTAAAAATAAACTTTGAAGAGGTAGTAGGAAAAAATGGTTTTAAATCTAGAAATAAAGATGCAAAATTTAAAACTTTTGTAGAACTATTAGACACTTTAAATCATGAGACTCAACATTATTTTCAAACAAAAGAAATACAAAATTTTAGAATCACAGCTAATGGCATGAAACTTTCAACAGGAATGGAAATTGTAAGAGAAAATATAGCATCTGCTGTAGAAAGAGATAAGTTTTATAGCTTAGAAGAAGGAAACTATAGTGACTTATATATAGAAGGTGATGCTAGAAGAAATGGAGCTATAAAAACATCAACTCAGCTACTAAGAATATTTCCTAAATTAGAAAGAAGTAGAAAAGAAACACTAATAAACAGAGTAGTAAATTCTATTGAAAGAGATAATGTAGAGTTTAATAAGCTAAAATATGATGGTAGTACACAAAAATATGATAGAGGAGACGTTACTAGTGCATATGTAGATGAATATATTGCATATAAACCAGAAAGTTTAGAGAGAAAAAAGTATAGTGTTTTAGCTTTTGAATATGGAGAAGATGGAAGTAGGTACTATTTTGATGAAGTGCTAAATATTAGAGATGATATATATGAAACTATAAAAAATAACAAAAAGATAACACCGGAAACTAGAAAAAATATGTATGAACAAGTGGATTCTGGTTTCTCACAGATTCTATATAATTCCTTAATTAGATCTAGTAAAGAGACAATAGTAGACATTCGTAGAAGAATTGGAGATAAAAGATTCATTAAAGAGCTAGATTACATACATGAAGGAAAGAAAAAAGAAATTGCAGAAAAAGTTCAAAAATACAGACAGTATGATGAATTCTTTATGAAAAATAGAGATAAATTATCACAAAGAGGATTTAGTAAAATAGAAGAAAGACTAAATAAACTATATGCTAGTACTAAGTATGTTATCAAAAAAGATGAGTTAACAGGAGAAGAATACGATACAATTGAATCAGACCAAATTAAATTTCTTCAAAAATTAGGAGCAAAAATTATAGATACAAAAGGAAAATATCCAATGTTTACTCCTGAGGAAATAGAAGAAAATGATTTAAAAAGAAAAGAACAAAAAGCAAAATACAAAGAACAGATGAAAAGGGAGTTTGAGCAAAGAAAATTCGAACAATGCAAAAAAAGAGAAGCAAGAGAAAGAGCAATAAAAGAATTTAATAGACGTGAACATGCTAGAAAAATGAAAAATCCAATATATAGATTTGCATATAATATAAGAAAAACGATGGAAAATTCTAAAAGGAAAAAATTACCTCAAGGAGTTACTCAAAATAAATATTTAGAAGAAGATTTAGTTCAAAAAAGAGATGAATTAAATCAATTAACTAATAGTAAAGATAATCTAGAAACTAAATATACAGACATTCAAAAGGAAGCAGAAGAATTAATTGTAGAAGCTGAAAGTAAAGCATATCTAGATAAACAAGAAGTAAGAGAAAATGAAAAAAATATAAAAGAGGAGGAACAAAATATTGGAAAAGGAAATATCTAAAGAAAAATACGAGAACATAAAGGAAATAAAAAATAAATGGGATAATAAAGAAATAGATATTACAGATATTCCAATAGAAGACAGAGAGCTATTAGTTAAACTATATGATATTGAAATAAAAAAGGTAAAAAATGAAATAGAAGAATTAGAAAATAAGATAGATAATTATAAAAAAAGAATGCAAGACGCAATACAATCTTTAAAGAAATAATTAGATAGTAATAAAGAAAGAAAATTTGAAGTGAACCTTAAAAAGTGTACTTTAATTTATTCTTTCTTTATTTTTTTTATGTATATTACAATGCAGCTCAAGGTAGAAATCAACATAAATTTAACATTTATTAGCCAATATAAATATATTTAATTGTATAATTTACTTTTTTATGGTAGTATAGAAGTATAGTATATAAAAAAGTGGAGGAAGTATATGAAAGATATAGATTATAAAAAAATTACTCAAGAAGATATAGATAAAGGAAATAAATATTCAAAAGAGATTGAATATAGTCCATTAGATTTTGTAAAAGATTTATTTGAAGATAATAAAAAAGAAAAGGGTGAGTAATTAATATGGTTAGATTAAACAATGTAGAATCAGCAATGAAAAGGTTTTTAGAAATTGCATTAGACAATGAAATGGACAGGTATCAAAAAGAAGACCAACTTAATAGAAGCCTCGCAAATTTTGTAGATGAGACAATAAAGAAAAATTCTAATTTGGGAGAAAATACTCCTAGTGCAACAATAGATATAAAAGATGGTCATAGTACACTTGCAGCAGGAGATCTTTTTCAATTAGAAATAGATTATAATGAATTTTTCAAGTCTAAAAATATTGAAGAAAAAATTGGAGATTTGTATAGCTTCTTTGCAGATGTAAATGATAGCATATATTATGCATATAAAGAAGATAAATGCGAAAACTTTGTATCTACAGAAAAAGAAAATGAGATTATAATAAATTCAGAGTATGCCAAAGAAAAGATTACAGGCGGAAATAGAAGACTATCCTTGCAAACAACAGAAAATGCTCATCTTTTAACAATTACTCAGGCAAATAGGGTTGTATCATCTTTAAACTTAAAAGACTATATTAAAGATGTTAAAGATGAAGATGTTGAAAGAATAAAAGAAGATTACAGAGATAGAATTGTTGAAAATGCTAAAGGGACAATAGAGAAAATTGCAGATGAGTCTGGAAGAGATTTTGAACCAGAAAAAATAGTTTTAGATGATGAAGAACTATTCTTAGATCCTGCAGATACAGCAATAATAGCAAATCCTGAATTAATAAAAAGATATCCTGTATTAAAACATGAATATAATGCAGATGGCTCTAGAAAAGAACTAGATGAACTTTTTGAAAGTGAAAAAAGTGAACTAGCAAGCATTGAAGAAAATTTAAGAGATAATGACAAAACAAAAAACGAATTAAAGGCACAAATAAAAAAAGCATATGCAAGCCTTAAATATAAGTCATTTATTGATGCACTTCAAGAACCAGAAAAATTAAGAGATGTTGTACAAAGAGTTGGACCAGAAGAGGTATTAAACCAACTTACAGATATGGCAGCTAATATAAAAGATCAAAACAGACTTGAAGATAGTGTAGAAGACAAAGCTATAAAATACTTTAATCAAAAAGAAGCTGATACTATTTATGGCTTTAGTGATAAAGCAATGGAAAACTTCATGGAGATGCTTGAAACAATTGAGCAAAGAAGAGAAGTAGAAGATAAAACAGTAGAAGCTATAAATGGTAAAAAGCAAAAGTTCCAAGATGAGATAATAGACGCATTGAAAAAAGAGCTAAATGATATCTCAAAACAAGTAGAAAGATATTCAGATGACGAAGTTAAAGAGGCAGATGAAGAAAGAAAAAAAGATAGAACAGGAATATTAACTAAAATAAAGAATTACTTAAAAAATAAAGAAAAAGAAAATACTCAAGAAGAACCTAAAAAAGAACCGCAAACAGATGTTGAGCCAAAACCAGATAAAGAGCCTCAAGAAGAACCAACTAAACATAAAGAAACAGATACTTCTAGCAGTCAAAATAATAAGGGAGAAAAAGGCGATCCTGGAAAAGATGGCCCAAAAGGAGATAAAGGTGATCCTGGTGAAAAAGGAGAACAGGGGGAACCAGGAGAAACTGGACCAAAAGGTGAACCTGGAAATGATGGTAAAGACGGCAAAGATGGTGAGCCAGGTAAAGACGGAGAGCCTGGTAGAGATGGTAAGGACGGAAAAGATGGCGAGCAAGGCCAGCCAGGAAAAGATGGAGAACCTGGAGGAAATACATACGTATACCACATTTATCAAAAAGACAAAGAAAAAGATATTTCAGAAGATGAAGAAAAAAACAAAGATGAAGAAAAAGAAACTGATGTAGATCCAAAGCCAAAAGAGCCAACAGATAACAAGGATGTTGAAGTAAAAGAACCTACAGTAGAACCAGTGACTGAACCTGTACCAGATGAAAAAATAGAACCAGTTGAAGAACCTAAGGAAGATAAAAATGTAGAAATAGATTCAGAAGTTGAACCAGAAACTGAACCAAAATCTGAACCTGAAATTGAACCTCAAACTCAAGTAGAACCTGAGCCAACAGAAAATACAGTTACAGAAGATGAAAAAGATTTAGAGCAAGATAATACAGAAGTTACTATAGAAGATGAAACTACAGTACAAGAAAATCCTGTTGAAGACGAGGCTCCAAAAGTAAATGAGGAAGAACAAGCTACACAAGAAATCAAAGAGGATGAGCAAATATCAGAAACTCCAAAAACAGAAAAGCAAATGCAACAAGAAATAATAGAATCTTTAATTAATCATTTAGAAGAGAATAATAGAAATGAGCTAGAAAAATATGAACAAGAACTAAATCAAAAAGTAGATGATATTATAGATAAACTAGATGTTAGTAAATATTCAATGGAAGAATTAGCAAAAGCTAAAGAGCATTTAGAACAAAGAGTAAAAGAAGATGTAGAAGCTAAAAGAAAAACACAACTTGAATATTTAGATCAAATAAAAGAATCTATGTATGGTCAAGTTGCAAGACAAGAAAGAATACAAGAATTAAATGCTTTAATAGAAGAAAAGGCAGAATTAGTAAGAAAAATCAAAGAAAAAGATGTACTTATTAAATCAATAGAAAATGATACTGCTAAATCTTTAAAAGAAGTTGAAGATGAAATTAGTAAATTAGAAGAGGAAAGAAATAGTCTTGAAAATAAAAAGGGGGAAGGAACAATTGGTAGATAATGATTATAAAAGAATAGAAGAAATAAAATTAGGTATAGATAATAATACAATTTTACCTGATGATATATCAGATGAAGATTTACCACTTGTTAATGCTCTTTTTAAGTATGAAGTGTTTTTAGCAAGAGATGAATTGAAAAAGAAAGATGAAATCTTAAATGATTATAAACAAAGAATGCTTAATGCTATTGAATATTTAAGAAATAAGAATACAAATAGCAGTCCAAAAACAACATAATCTAATAATTTTCAAGATTTTTGTTGACAAAATTAAATACAGCGTGTATAATATGTGTAAAGTTTAAAAGCTTTACACATTTTTTTAGGTGATTATATGGATAAAAATATTGAGTTTTCTATGTTGTATGATGTTTATGGAAAACTACTTACAAAGAAACAACAAGAAATTTTCGAAGAATATTATTTATACAATTTATCTTTAAGAGAAATTGCAGAAAATAAGAATATTTCATATCAAGCTGTAAGAGATAGTATTAAATCTAGTGAACAGACTCTTATGAATTTTGAAAATATAACTCATACATTAGCTCTTATTGAGAGAATGGAAAAAGCATATAACCTTTGTGATTGTGAAGACTTAAACAAGAAAAGACAACAACTTAAGAAATTACTAAAAAGTGAGGATGATATATAATGTTTGACAGTCTTTCAGATAAATTACAAAATGTAATGAAGAAAATTAAAGGGCAAACAAGAATCTCAGAAAAAGAACTAAAAGAAATGCTTAGAGAAGTAAAACTTGCACTTCTTGAAGCAGATGTTAACTATAAAGTAGTAAAAGATTTTGTAGCGTCAATTGAATCTAAAGCTTTAGGTGAAGATGTAATGAAATCATTAACACCTGGACAACAGGTTGTTAAAATAGTAAGAGATGAGTTGACAGAGCTTTTAGGAGATACAAATTCTGGACTTAATTTTTCTTCAAATCCACCTACAATTATAATGTTGGTTGGACTACAAGGAAGTGGTAAAACAACTCTTTGTGGAAAATTGAGTAATTATTTAAGAAAACAAGGCAAGAAACCATTTATGATTGCTTGTGATGTATATAGACCAGCAGCTATAAAACAACTGCAAACACTAGGAAAAAGCTTAGGTGTAGATGTTTATAGTGAAGAAGATAATAAAGATGTAGTAGCAATAGCTAAAAATGGTATTAAAGCTGCACAATCTAAATTATGCAATGTTGTATTAGTAGATACAGCTGGTAGATTACAAATAGACGATGCATTAATGGAGGAACTTGTTGAGTTAAAAAAAGCTATAAGACCTCATGAAATAATGCTTGTAATTGATGCTATGGTAGGTCAAGAAGCAGTAAATGTTGCAAAAGACTTTAATGAAAAACTAGGAATTGATTCTATTACAATGTCAAAATTAGATTCAGATTCTAGAGGTGGTGCAGCACTTTCTGTTAAGAGTATCACTAAAAAACCAATTAAATTTGCTTCAGTTGGTGAAAAACTTAGTGATTTAGAGCCTTTCTATCCAGATAGACTTGCATCTAGAATATTAGGTATGGGTGATGTACTATCTATTATAGATAAAGCAGAAGAAGCATATGAAGAGGAAGAAGCTATAGAGCTTGAAAAGAAAATAAAGAAAAATGAGTTTACATTAGATGATTATTTAGCACAAATGAAGAAAATTAGAAAAATGGGCTCATTTAAACAATTACTTGCTATGATTCCTGGAATTCCAAAGGAAATCAAGGATATAGAAATAGATGAAAAGCAATTACTTAGAATAGATGCAATAATAACATCTATGACAAAAGAAGAAAGAAAAAATCCAAAGATTTTGAATGCTTCTAGACGTCAAAGAATTGCAAAAGGAAGTGGAAACACTGTTCAAGATATCAATAGATTTATAGATCAATTTGCACAAATGCAAAAAATGATGAAATCTATGATGAATGGTAATGGAAAATATCCAAAAATACCAGGAATGAACAATCTATTTAAATAAAAAAATGATATTTATTTCACTGTAAGGAGGTGAAACTTAATGGTAAAAATCAGATTAAGAAGAGATGGTGGTAAAAAATCTCCATACTATACAATCGTTGTTGCAGATTCTAGATATCCAGCTGATGGAAGATTCATTGAGAAAGTAGGAACATACAATCCGATGACTGAACCAGCAGAACTTAAAGTAGATACTGAAAAAGTAGCAGAATGGATTAAAAAAGGAGCTAAACCAACAGATACTGCTATGGCTCTTATTAAAAAAGCAGGATTAGAGATATAGGAGGCAAGAAGAATGTATAAAAATTTATTAGAATACATAGTAAAAAATCTTGTTACTTATCCAGAAAAAATCGAAATTTCCGA
Organism: uncultured Clostridia bacterium; assembly: GCA_934130595.1. GTDB lineage: Bacteria > Bacillota > Clostridia > TANB77 > CAG-465 > CAG-465. Next base: position 17,578 of record CAKOYF010000008.1, read on the forward strand.
AGTTGAAACAGAGGGAAGAATTGTTTTAAAGCTAAAAGTAGCAAAAGAAGATATGGGTAGAATAATTGGTAAAGAAGGAAGAATAATTCGTTCTATAAGAGAAATTATCTATGCATATGCTGCAAAAGAATCAAAGAAAGTATCTGTCGATGTTGAAGAAGTAAAGGAGAACGCTTAGGCTTATGCAGGGTGTTTTAATTGGACAGATCGTAAATGTACATGGTATTAAAGGTGAAGTCAAAGTATACCCATATACTGATGATATAGATAACTTATGTAAAAAAATTAAAAAAATATATTTTAATGAAAATCTAAGCGAAGGGTATAAAGCATCATGTAGAATTCAAAAGAATATGCTTCTTATGAAAATACAAGGTGTTGATACTGTAGAAAAAGCTGAAGATTTAAGAGATAAGTATATATATATTTCAGAAGATGCTCTAGATAAATTGGAGAAAGATAGTTATTATGTAAAAGATTTAATAGGATGTGAAATAATAGACATTAAAGATAATAGTCTAGTAGGAACATTAAATTATATATTTAACACTGGAGCAAATGATGTATATGAAGTTATAACTTCTGAAGATACCAAAATATATTTGCCTGCTATAAAACAAGTGATAAAAAAAGTGGATATAAAAACAAGAAAAATCTATGTTGAAATTATGGAAGGATTAATATAATATGAAGATTATTGTGTTAACACTTTTTAAAGAAATGTTTGAACCTTTTGTTAGTACAAGTATAATTAAAAGGGCAATAGAAAAAAAGATAGTTTCAATAAAGACAATAGATATTAGAGATTTTACAGAGGATAAACATAATAGAGTAGATTTTCCTCCATATGGTGGTGGAAGTGGTATGATAATGTCTGCAGAACCTTTAGCTAAAGCTATAGATTATTCTTTAGATTTGCTAAAAGATGATGAAAAAGATGTTGAAATCATATACATGTCACCTAGAGGAGAAGTACTTAATTATAATCTTGCACATGAGCTTTCAAAAAAAGAAAGTAACTACATAATTATATGTGGTCACTATGAAGGAATAGATGAAAGAGTATTGGAAGAATACAATGTAAAAGAAATTTCTATTGGAGATTATGTGCTTACAGGTGGAGAACTTGCATGTCAAGTTTTAATGGATAGTGTTATTCGTTTAATACCTGGAGTAATAAGTGGAGATTCTTTAAAAGAAGAATCACATACTACAAACTTGCTTGAGTATCCTCAATATACTAAGCCATATAACTTTAGAGGAAGGCTAGTTCCGGATGTATTAATATCTGGACATCATAAAAAGATAGCAGAGTATAGAAAAGAAGAATCTGTAAGAATTACAAAAAAATTTAGACCAGATCTTTTAGATAAATAATTCCAAAATAAAGGAGGGAAAATTAATAATGAATATAATAAATGCTATAGAAAACGAATATAAAAGAGAAGATGTTGTACCTTTCAAAATAGGTGATACAGTAGATGTACACATCAGAATTAAAGAAGGAAACAAAGAAAGAATCCAAGTTTTCACAGGTACAGTTATAAAACGTCAAAATAGTGGTTTAAACGAAACTTTCACAGTAAGAAAAATATCTTATGGTGTTGGTGTTGAAAAAACATTCCCAACTCATTCACCAAGAATTGCAAAAATCGAAGTTAAAAGAGTTGGTAAAGTTAGACGTGCTAGATTATACTACTTAAGAGATAGAGTAGGTAAAGCTGCTAAAACTAAAGAAAAAATAGAAAAATAATTAGTAGTGTATATAGTAAGCTCCCAGTGAATTAACTTTAATCAACTGGGAGTTTAAATATATATTACAATTTATTTTAATAGGAGGTAATATGTCTAATACTACAGTATATTTAATAAGGCATTCTGTTAGGTATAATATAGGAGATATAATACAAGATTATAATACAACTCAAGATAAGACTTTAAGAAATGAGAAAATTATATTAACTCCAGAAGGCGAAAAAAGAGCTGAGATACTAAGTACAGAGCCTGAACTTCAAAATATTGATGTTGCATACGCTAGTAATATGGTTAGAACTCTTCAAACTGCAAAATATTTACTTGAAAAACAGCATTTGAAAATAAATATTGATGAGAGATTTGATGAAAGAAGAGCCGGAAAACCTAATGATGACATTTATCCAAATTGGTTTGAATTGCAATATAAAGATGAAAAATTCAAAACCGAGGGTGGAGAAAGCCAACTAGATGTAAGAAAAAGAGTTACAGAAGCTTTTAATGAAGTAGTGAGTAAAAATAGAGGAAAAAGGATAGCTATTTTTGCACATGGCTATGCTATAACATTTTTCCTATTACAATGGTGCAAGTTAATAGATGTTAATCAAAATCAACATTTAACTTTTTCTTTTAAGGATGAAGTAATTTTTGATAAAAAAATAAATGCACCAGAAGTATTTAAATTGACAGTAGATGACAAAAATCAACCTATAAAAATAGAGTTAATAGAGTTTGATAATTTAAAATAATGATGTATAATATATGGTAGGTAAAAGATTATGAAACATGAGATGAGATTGCATGATGATCCTTTTAATAAAATAAAACAAGGAACTAAGAAAATTGAAATAAGACTTAATGATGAAAAGAGAAAAAGTATAAATATTGGAGATACAATTGAATTTACTAATAGAAAAACTTCTGAAAAGATGTTAGTAAAGGTAAATGGATTGTTTAAATACTCAAACTTTGAAGAACTATATAAAAATTGGGATAAAGTTATACTTGGATATGATGAAGATGATATAGCAGACCCAAAAGATATGGAAGAGTATTATTCAAAAGAAGAACAAGAAAAATATGGAGTCTTAGCAATAAAAATAGAAAAAGTATAATTTGAAATATTGTATATTAAAGAAGGAAGTGAGAAAGATGAATGAAAATAAATTAAATATTAACTGGTATCCAGGTCACATGGTAAAAGCACAAAATGATATAAAATCTGTAATAAAATTAATAGATATAGTAGTAGAAGTATTAGATGCAAGAATACCTTTATCTAGTTGTAATCCAATAATAGATGACTTAGCAAAAGATAAGCAAAGAATAGTAGTATTAAACAAGGCAGATTTAGCAGATGATACTGCTACAGAAAAATGGATTAAATATTTTAATGAAAATAAAAATACATCTTGTATAGCTGTTAATTCATCTGTTCCACAAGATATAAAAAGAATAATAAGTGAAATTGTAAAAAAAGGACAAATAGCATATAAAGATAAAGTATCATCTGTATCAATAGACTATAAGCCAATATACAGAGTTTTAATAGCAGGAATTCCTAATGTTGGTAAATCAACTATAATAAACAAAATAGCAAAACGTAATGCAGCAGATGTTTCAAATAAGCCAGGAGTTACTGTAAGAAAACAATGGATAAGAGTTCAAGATAATATTGACTTGCTTGATTCACCCGGCCTTTTGTGGCCGAAGTTAGATGATAATAATGCAGGTGAAAAACTTGCATTAACAGGAAATATAAAGCAAGAAATATTAGACTTAGAAAGCTTAGCTTGCATAGGAATAGAGTATCTACTTAAAGATGAAAAATATAAAGAAATGTTTTTAGAAAAGTACAAAATAGATGCTTTAGATATTGAAGATTTAGACTCATACGATATCTTAGAAATTTTAGGAAGAAAAAGAGGATGTTTAATGTCTGGAGGAAGAGTCGATACACAAAAGGCATCAAAGATATTTTTAGATGAGTTAAAAGCAGGAAAGATAGGAAAAATAAGTCTAGAAAATATATAATTTGGAAGGATTTGAGAGTTATGGATAATAAAGAGTACGTAAAAGACTTAACAAAAATGGAAGACGATTTTGCAAAGTGGTATACAGATATTGTTTTAAAATCTGAATTAGTAGACTATGCACCAGTAAAAGGATTTATGGTAATGAGACCTTATGGTTATGCTTTATGGGAAAATATTCAAAAAGTATTAGATACTAAATTTAAAGAACTAGGTCATCAAAATTGTTATTTTCCATTGTTAATACCAGAATCAATGTTAAATAAAGAAAAAGAGCATGTAGAAGGATTTGCTCCAGAAGTTGCTTGGGTAACACATGGTGGAGAAAAAGAACTAGAAGAGAGATTATGTATAAGACCAACATCTGAAACAATAATTTGTACTATGTATTCAAAATGGTTACATTCATATAGAGAATTACCATTTAAATATAATCAATGGGCAAATGTAGTTAGATGGGAAAAAACAACAAGACCATTCTTAAGAACAGCTGAATTTTTATGGCAAGAAGGTCATACAATCCATGCTACAGCACAAGAAGCAATGGATGAGACTTTAATGATGCATAAAGTTTATGCAGATTTCTTAAAAGATTATTTAGCTATTCCAGTAATAATGGGACAAAAATCTGAAAAAGAAAAATTTGCAGGTGCTGAAGCTACATATACAATAGAAGCTATGATGCATGATGGTAAAGCTTTACAATCTGGTACTTCTCATTATTTTGGAAATCATTTTGCAAAAGCTTTTGATATAAAATTCCAAAACAAAAATGGTGAAATGGAATATGCTTACCAAACATCATGGGGAATGACAACACGTGTTATAGGTGGACTAATTATGGTTCATGGAGATAATCGTGGATTAAAAATGCCACCAAGAATAGCTCCAACTCAAGTTGTAATTGTTCCTATAGCACAACAAAAAGAAGGAGTTTTAGACAAAGTATACGAATTAAAAGAAAAATTAGCTGGAAAATATCGTGTAGAAGTAGATGACAGAAAAGAAGTAACACCAGGATTTAAATTTAATCATTGGGAACTAAGAGGAATTCCAGTAAGAATTGAAATTGGACCAAGAGATATTGAAAATAATCAATGTATATTATTTAGACGTGATACTCTTGAAAAAGAAACAGTATCTTTAGATGAATTAGACGAGAAAATAGCATTTTTAATGGAAGACATTCAAGCAAATATGTATAAAGCAGCTGAAGAAAACTTTAAGAGTAGAACATTCTATGCTCATGATTTTGAAGAATATAAAAAATTATTCTCAGAAAGAGAAGGATTTGCTAAAATTATGTGGTGTGGATGCAGAGAATGTGAAGATAAGATAAAAGAAGAAAATTCAACTACAATTAGATGTATACCATTTGAAGAGGATAAGTTCCAAGATGTATGTTCTATTTGTGGTAAAAAAGCAAAACATATGGTTTATGCAGCAAGACAATATTAAAAATAATAAAAAAGGAGTATCGCAGATACTTCTTTTTCTCATTTTTGGGAGGTTTTACAAATTTGGACAAAATACATTTTTTGTGGTTACAGAAAATATCAAGCATAAATAAAAAATTGAATTTAGAAAAGTATATAAATGAAATATATAAATATAATGAAGATATAATTGAAGCATTTAATAATACAAAAAGTATTTTAAAAGATAGTAATTTGGATTTGAGTATAGTAGAATGTCTTTTAGATAAAAATATAATTGAAAATACTAAATTTGAATATAATAATATAATAAAAAGTGGATATAAGATTGTTACAATAGAAGATAGAGAATATCCTAGAAAAATGCTTGAAAATAAAAAAGGACCATTTTGTTATATAGCCAGCTGTAATATAGATCTTAATAATAAGAATGTATGTATATATTATAATGATTATTTTTCAAAATATGCTAAAAATTTAGTATCATATTTTGGTAAAATAGCATGTGAGGAAAATGCAAATGTATTAACACAATATAAAAATTCTAAAATAGAGTGTCTAAATATATTATCTTATGAGGATATGAAGTCTAATATTATTTTGCCTGAAAATAAGTACATTTTTTTACCATTTTTTAATATAGAAGAGTTTGAATTATATTTGATTGATATACTAGTTATAGTAGAAGCAAGGTATGAAGAAAAAATAATAAAGCTTGTAGATGAAATGGCTAAAAGTGCAAAAGAAGTACTTGTAGTTCCATCAACTGTTTTTAATAAAAATAGTTATTTTTCGAATTATTTAATTAAACAAGGAGCAGATGTATTGCTAAATAAGTGGGACTTAAAATTTGTACTAAAGAGGCTAATCAGTTGACAATTTTTTTTGTTCATTATATAATTTAAACTATGAAAAGAGGAGAAAAAATATGAGCGAAAAGGACCTAGAAAAGCTAGAAAATAGTAGCGTTAGTAATAGAAGTGGAAATATAGATGAAACTAAAAAAGAAAAAACAAAAAAGAAAAGCGTGTTAAGTAATATTATCTCTATAATTATTCTTTTGGCGTGTATTGCAGGACTTATATATTCTGGAAGTAAACTATATAATTGGGTTATGAATAATATAAAGAGTAATAAAGTAATTACACAAATTAATGATATAGCTGGTGTTTCAGATATTACCAAAGATGAAAATCCAGGAGCAGAATTTGGACTAAATTTTGAATCGTTAACAGCATATAACAGTGATATAGTTGGATGGATTAGAGTACCAGGTACATCAATTAGTTATTCTTTAGTACATGCAGAAAATAATAACAAGTACTTAAGACATTCAATTGATGGAACATATAACGAATTTGGATGGCCATTTTTAGACTATAAAAACACACCAGATTTCACAGATAAAAATACAGTAATATATGGGCATAATATAGTTAGTGGATTAATGTTTGCAGATCTTTCCTACATATACAATGGAATATTAGGAAATGATGTTGAAATAGATATATACAGAAAAGATTATAGATTGTTAAAATACAAAGTATTTTCAACATATATAACAGATCCAGAATCATATTATCTAACAACATATTTTTCAAATGATGATGCATACAGTACATATTTAAGTACAATGATGTCAAGAAGTGTTAGAAACTTCAATCAAACAGTTGGAGTAGATGATACAATATTAACACTTTCAACTTGTACATCTGATGCTAAAAGAAGAATAGTAGTGCAAGCAAAATTAGTTTCAAATACAGAAATGCCTAGATAATAATTTAAAAAGGTGCATACTAGAAATTAGTGTGCGCTTTTTTTACAAAATTTTGTAAAAATATTTACAAAGAAATTATAATATTATATAATTAATATCCTGTAAAAGAGGGGAGATGAAGCTTTTGCAGAGACTTCAGTTTGATTCTGGAGAGGAAATTTCTAGAAAAGAGTATTTAAAAAGAAAAAAAAGAAATTCTAAGCTTCTAAGAAAAAGAAGTAAGATAACATATATATTAATGGCTACTTTTATGGCACTAGCAGTGTATATAATAGTACAAGTTTTCATTTATAGAAAGTATAATAATTTTAAATATACTTTAGGCGAAGGTGTAAATGATCAAGCTGTATACAACATATACTTTGTAACAGAAGGATACACATATGATCCTGTATATTCAATAAGCTCAATTTCATCATTAGGACAAGATGAAAAATCTATATTACCATCTAGTAATATATCTTCTGTGATTGTAGATGAAGATTACTTGTATGGAGTAAGAAAAGGTGTAATTTGCAAAATAAACAAAAGTAATTATGATATAGAAGAACTAGTAAATGATGATGTAAAAAAATATATAAAACATAATAATATTATTATATATACTTCAACAGATGAGCAAAAGTTAAAAGCATATAATATTGAAAATGCTGCTGTTACTGACTTTGATATTTCAAATGTTGAACAAATTCTTGCAAATGATAATAATGTTTTTGCTATAACACATACTACTAGCGAGAAATCTATGTATAGATTTGATTACAGTGGACAAGGTAAGACTAAAATATCTGGAGATAATAAAGTTGCTTATGCAATAGAAGATAATGGAACAATTTATTACATAAATAAGAGTGATTCAAATAAAATATACAAAATGGATACAAATGGCGAAAATGCATCTAGTCTTGGGGATATAAAAGGAATTAGTACTAGTGGACAAGTAAAACAAACTAATGGTCAAAGATGTATGTTTGTAAAAAATAATATGTTATACTTTATAAATTCTGAAGACGAAGATAGCTTATGGTCTTATGATTTATCTAGTGGAGAAAAAGAAAGAATTATTTCTGCATCAATTGAAATTCTTCAAAATATAGATAATACTGTTTTTTATAAAATAGATAATGAAATGGGTGTATATTTGTATAACTATGATACAAAATTTATGTCTTTAATAACAAAAAGAAGAGTTAAAGAATTCGTAATAGATACATATACAGATGTTGTACAAGAAGATAAAATATAAAAATAGTAACTGTTAAGAAATTATATTGAAACATAAATGATATAAACAAGCTAAAAACTATATAAATGTTGCTTTAAAAATTTATATAATGTATAATTATAGTGACAGTAATAGGAGGTAATTTATGAAAAACAAATTAAAATTTGGAGTGCTTGCCGCAGTTATGGGAATAGTTATGAGCTGTCAAACTTTTGCTGTTGTATATGAACCAAACCTTGACGTAGATATTAATGTGGATAGAACAGAAGCTTTAGATGGAGAAGATGTTGTAAATAAAATATTAGATTTATATAATAGTGGAAAGATTTTAACAGACGAAGAATTAGCTGAATATGATTTAGATCATAATGGTATAGTAGATGCTAATGACGCTGCAGTAGCATTAGATAGTATTAATAATTAGAAAAAATATAATGAGAAAGAAGGAGTATTCCTTCTTTTTTTCGTTATAATTAGTTACATATTTATTTAAAGAGTTACTATTTTGAAAATGTTTGTATTTTTTGTTAATTCCTTGAATTTAGAGGCTTTTTGTAATATAATATGTATATGTTTATGCCTTTTGAAAGGTGGAAGTTATGAAAAAAGTAAAACTAGTATATAATTCTATTGCTGGTCAAAGTAAATTTACATATTTTCTAGATAGTGTAATAGAAAAATTTATGCAAAATGACCTAGAAGTTGTAATATATAGAGCAGGTCAAAAAGATAATTTAGAAGAATTTTTAAAAAATTCAGATAACGAGGAATTGTATGGAATTATTGTGGCTGGAGGTGATGGTACTCTAAATAAAGTAGTTACAATAATGATGAAGTATAATATAAAAACACCTTTAGGTGTCATTCCTGCTGGAACTTCAAATGACTTTGCAAGACATATAAATATGCCAAATAGCTATGTAGAATCTGTTGAAAAGATTTTAAAAAATAACGTTGAAAGTGTGGACGTAGGAAAAGCAAACGAAAAATATTTTATTAATGTTTGCTCAGCTGGATTATTCACAAATTCTTCTCAAAAAGCAGATCCAGACTTAAAAAAGACATTAGGAAAAGCTTCTTATTTTATAACTGGTGCAAAAGAATTATTTAAATTTAGACCTTTTAGTGTAAGGATAAAAACAGACAGTGAAGAATTTTTAGAAAAAATAAATTTATTTATTATATTTAATGGAAGTAGTGTTGGAGGAATGAAGTATTTATCTTCAGATTCTAGCATACAGGACGGATTATTAGATTTAATAGTAATTAAAAATTGTAGTCTTCATGAAGTTACAAGACTACTTGCAAAAGTACTTTCTGGAAACTTAGAAGATAAAAATATAATATATAGAAAAACCAAAAGTGTAGTAATTGAAAAGTTAAGAGGAAAATGTGATAGACCAGATGTCGATGGTGATGAAGGTCCAGATTTTCCTATGAATGTTGAATGTGTAAAAGATGCAATAAACATGTTTTTATAAAAAAAATGGAGGTGAAATCGTGATAGATACTAAAAAGATAAAAAAAGAAATGCTTAAAAGTGAGAAAATACTTGGAAAACATGCTTGTAGGTCAAAAGATGCAATAAGAGAACAAGAGCAAGACGAAGATATAAGATTAGAATTTGCAAGAGATGTAGATAAGATAATACATTCTTCTTGTTATACTAGATATATGTCTAAAACTCAAGTGTTTGTTGAGCCTTTAAATGATCATATATCTACACGAATGACACATGTTCAATATGTATCTAAAGCTGCAAGAACAATAGCTAGAGCTTTAAGATTAAATGAAGATTTGTGTGAAGCAATTGCATTAGGACATGATGTAGGACATACTCCATATGGTCATTTTGGAGAGAGTATATTAAATAAGATATCTAAAACTTACAATGACGGAAAATGTTTTGCACATAATTTAAATAGTGTGAGAGTTTTTACAGTAACAGAGAAAAAAGGAAATACTACTAATTTAACATTACAGGTATTAGATGGAATAATGTGCCATAATGGAGAATTTGTACAAGAAAAGTACATGCCTAATAGGAATAAGACATTTGAAACTTTATATAAAGAATATGAAGAATGTCTTAAAAATGAAGAGATGATCAAGCGACTGATACCTATGACTTTAGAGGGATGTGTAGTTAGAGTATCAGATATAATAGGATATATTGGAAAAGATATAGATGACGCTAATCGACTCGGAGTTTTTAATAAAGAACTTTTACCTGAAAATGTAAAGAAATATTTAGGTACAGAAAATACACAAATAATGAATAGTATTATAGTTGATGTAATAAAAAATAGCTATAATAAAGATTATATATCAATGTCTAAAGAAGTGTATGAAGCAGTAAAAACATTGAAAAAGTTTAATTATGATAACATATATTATCAAGCTATAACACAAGAAGACAGAGCAAGATATACAAAAACAATAGAAACACTATATAGTGTATATAGTCGTGCATTAGATTTAGAAGATAAAAAAAATGATATATATAAATTGTACTTAAATAATATGAGCGAAGAATACTTAAAAAACAACAGTGATTCACAAAAAATAATAGATTACATATCAGGAATGACAGATAATTATTTACAAAGACAATATGAGAAATATAAGTAGTAAGGAGAGATAATAGATTATGTATGATAAGAGTATAGATAAAAAATGGCAAAAAATATGGGAAGAAAAAAATTGTTTTCATGCTGTAACAGGTGAAAAAGATAAGAAGAAATTTTATGCCTTAATAGAATTCCCATATCCTTCTGGAGCAGGATTACACGTAGGACATGCAAGAGCATTTATGGGTATGGAAGTGCTTTCAAGAAAGAAAAGAATGGAAGGATACAACGTATTATTTCCAATAGGATTTGATGCTTTTGGACTTCCAACAGAAAACTATGCTATGAAAAAGAACATTCATCCAAGAATTGTAACAGATAACAATATAGCAACATTTACAAAACAATTAAAATCAATAGGATTCTCTTTTGATTGGGATAGAGTTATAGATACAACAGATCCTAAGTATTATAAATGGACTCAATGGATTTTCTTAAAATTATTTGAACATGGACTTGCATATAAAGATAAAACATATGTAAATTATTGCCCTAAATGTAGAGTAATATTAGCTAATGAAGAATCACAAGGTGGAGTTTGTGATAGATGTGATAGCGAAATTGTTCAAATGGAAAAAGAAGTTTGGATGCTTAAGATAACAGATTATGCAGATAAACTATTAGAAGGATTAGATGAAGTAAACTTCCCACCTAGAGTTAGACTAGAACAAGAAAATTGGATTGGAAGATCTTATGGTGCAGAAATAGATTTTAAAGTAGATAAAAAAGAAGATATATTAACTGTATATACAACAAGACCAGATACAATTTATGGTGTTACATATATGGCTATAGCACCAGAACATCCTTTACTTGAAAAATATAAAGATGAAATAACTAATTATGATGAAATCTTAAATTATAGAAAAGAAGCTGCTAAGAAAACAGAATTTGAAAGAGTAGAGCTTGCTAAAAATAAAACTGGTGTTAAAGTAGAAGGCTTAAACATTGTTAATCCAGTAACTAAAAAAAATGTTCCATTATGGGTTACAGACTATGTTATGATGGGATATGGTACAGGAGCAATAATGGCTGTTCCAGCTCATGACACTAGAGACTTTGAGTTTGCTAAAAAATTTGGAATAGATATGATTCAAGTTGTAGCAAATAAAGAAGGAGAAAAGGTAGATTTAGATAAAGAAGCTTACACAGATATTGAAGACGGAATAATAGTAAATTCTGAAATGTTGAATGGACTATCTGTTAAAGAAGCAAAAACTAAAATTACAGAATACTTAGAAGAAAACCATATCGGAAAGAGCAAGAAGAACTATCACATGAAAGATTGGGCTTTTGCAAGACAAAGATATTGGGGAGAACCAGTACCAATTATTAAATGTCCACATTGTGGTTTAGTACCTCTAAAAGAAGAAGATTTACCATTAGAGTTACCAGACATTAAGGACTTTGTACCTGGAGAAGATGGAGAATCACCACTTGCTAAAGTAGATTCATGGGTAAATGTAAAATGTCCTAAATGTGGAATGGATGCAAAAAGAGAAACAGATACAATGCCACAATGGGCTGGATCATCTTGGTATTTCTTAAGATACATGGATCCACACAACGATAATGCTTTAGCATCAAAAGAAGCTTTAGATTATTGGAAACAAGTAGATTGCTATAATGGTGGTATGGAACATGTTACAAGACACTTGATTTATTCAAGATTTTGGCATAGATTCTTATATGATATAGGTGTAGTACCAACATCAGAACCATATGCAAGAAGAACTACACAAGGTTTAATACTTGCAGCGGATGGAAGTAAAATGTCTAAATCTAAAGGAAATGTTGTTAATCCAGATGATATAGTACAAGAATATGGTGCAGATACATTAAGAACATATATATTATTTATTGGGGATTATGGAATGGCTGCTCCTTGGTCTGAAAATGGAGTAAAAGGTGCTAAAAAATTCTTAGATAGAGTAATGAGAATAGAATCATTAGTAACAGATGAAAACATAGAATCTAAAGAATTAGACAGAGAATTAAATATAACTATAAAGAAAGTAAGTCAAGACTATGAAGAAATGAAATATAATACAGCAATAGCTGCAATGATGAGCTATGTAAATGTATTATATAAACAAGATAAAATAAGCAAAAAATATGTAAAACCATTATTACAAATTTTAAATCCAGTTGCTCCTCACGTAACAGAAGAGTTATGGCAAAAAATAGGATTAGAAGGATACATATTTGAAAGTAAGTGGCCAGAATATGATGAATCAAAAATGGTTGCTGATGAGATAGAAATACCAGTTCAAGTAAATGGAAATGTAAGATATAGAATTACAGTACCATCTGATGCAGATGAAAAAACAATAGAAAAAGTTGCTAAAGAATCACCAGCATTAGCTAATTATTTAACTGGAAAAGAAATAAAGAAAGTAATTGTAATCAAATCTAAGATTGTTAATATTGTAATAGGTTAGAAATCAAAGGTGATATATATGAGTTTTTTTAATGAGTATAGGGACATTATAATAGAGGTAATTAAAGCAGCTATAGTAGCTATAGCTGCAATCCTCGTATATATTATATGTACCAGAGGAAAAAGAAAAAAAGAAAAAAGTGTAAAAAAACAGGCATATACAGATGAACTTACTCAAAAAGGAAATAGATATTTGTTTTATTTAGAACTAGATAAATTAATAGAGCAAGATAAGAATTTAGCAGTTTGTTTTATGGATTTAGATGGATTTAAACAAATAAATGATGCACTAGGTCATGATATTGGAGATGAAGTGCTAAAAGCTGTTTCATGTAAGTTTGATGAATCATTACCAAGTAATGCAAAGGCATATAGACTTGGTGGAGATGAATTTGCTATAGTTATTAGCCAAATAAGTAGTAAAGAAGAAGTTATATTAATACTTGAAAACTTAAAAAATAATATGGCAAAACCAGTTGTCATAGAAAACAATACAATTTCTATAGAGTATAGTTTAGGAGTAGTACTTGCGCTCGATGAAAGATATTCTAGAAAAGATTTAGTAAACTACGCAGATAATGCTATGTATTATATTAAAGAGCATGGTGGAAATGATTATTATTTCCATAATGAGAGTCTTAAAGCTCAACTTGAAAATAATGTAAAAATGGAAAATGATTTAAAGAAAGCTTATCAAAACAAAGAGTTTGGAATAGAGTTACAGCCAAGAATAAATGCTAATGATACATCTAAGATTGGATTTGAGGCTTTATTAATATGGAATCATTCTGTACTTGGATGTCTTGATGCTGCATACTTCATTACTCAAGCTGAAATGATGGGACTTACAATAAAGTTAGATGAATTTGTATTAAAAGCAGTTTGTGAGAAAATATTGTATTTTAAAGATAAAGGATATAATAATGTTCAAATAGCAGTAAATATATCACATAAAAATGCATTTAAGAAAGAATTTGTTGATACAATATGTGACATTATTTCATCATATAATTTACCAGAGGGCAGTTTACAAATTGAAATGACTGGTAACTTAGAAATATCTAGATTTGAAACATATAAAAATATGTTTGAAAGATTAAAAGAACTTGGTGTAGATATAATAATTAATAATTTTGAAATTAACCAAGAAGCATTAGAGATATTTGCTGAATTACCTATTGATGAAGTTAAAATTAGCTCTAGTTTATTATCTAGTGAAAAGATAAATGAAAAAGTATTTTTAGATTTAATAAATTTAAGTAAAGATTTAGGATATAAAGTAATAGTTGGTAGAGTAAATGATGATAAAAAACTAGTTAAGGCAATAACAGATAATGCAGATAAGATTCAAGGAAACTTTTTATTTAAAAAGATGGACGAAAATCTAGCTGAAGAAGTATTAGCAAACTATGGAACTTATAGATTAAGAATTGATGAAATTATAGTTAATGCAAAAAAGATGTATTAATTTAAAAAAAGAGTAAAAAACTGTTGACAAATATAACAACTTAAGTTATAATTATATTTGTCAACAGGTAAGTGGGCGCTTAGCTCAGTTGGGAGAGCATCTGCCTTACAAGCAGGGGGTCACAGGTTCGAGCCCTGTAGTGCCCACCACTTATTTATTGGCCTGGTAGTTCAGTTGGTTAGAACGCTAGCCTGTCACGCTAGAGGTCGTGGGTCCGAGCCCCATCCAGGTCGCCACTTTTTTTTTACCGATTTTTCGGTCAGATAGCTCAGTCGGTAGAGCAGGGGACTGAAAATCCCCGTGTCGGGGGTTCGATTCCCTCTCTGACCACCAAGATAGTACTCCATTAAGGAGTACTTTTTTGTTGTTGGACCAATTGTAAGAAACTTGTTTAGACTTATGTTTAAAAGCCAAATAAAAGAATAATTTAAAATATTTATTAGTATTAGCTTTTTTCTTGCTATTTAATAAATACTATGATATAAAAATGTATATAAAAAATATCATTTGAAAGTGAGGAAACATAGTATGAAATTTTATATAGGATCAAGTATGAAAAACTTTAAGGCAGTAGATTATTATACAAAAGTTTTAAAGGAAAACAATTGGGAGCACACATATAATTGGGTTGAAAATATAGACAAAGATGAAAAGTTTGATGATTTAGCTAATTATGCAAAATGTGAAAAAGATGCTATAGAAAAAAGTGATGTGGTAATCATATTGTTACCAGCAGGTAGAGGAACACATGTTGAACTAGGACTTGCACTAGCATACGGAAAAAAAGTATTTTTATGTGCAGAAGATAAAGAAGAATTTAGCATAGAAAATACAGTTGCATTTTACGAGCTAGAAAGTGTAGAAAAATTAGTAGGAACACCAGAAGAAAACTTGAAAAAAATTCTTGAATTAAAAAAATAAAGTTAATATAGTAAGCACCATATTTTATGGTGCTTTTTGTCATTTAGTAGTCATTTGTACCTGTTATAATATTAAGTATAAAAAGGTAGTGATAAGATATGAAAACTTGTATTAATGGTATAAAAATAATAATTTTCTCTTTTTTGTGTATGATAGTGTATTATATTGTTTGTGGATATAATATGTATAGCAGTGCTTTAGAAAATGAACCACTAGATACTAAAGTTATGCAAATAAAACAAAAACAAAATTACACTAAGCTTTCAGAATTACCACAGATTTATCTTGATGCTGTTGTTGCAGTAGAAGACCATAGATTTTTCAGACATAATGGAATAGACATTATATCTATAGTAAGAGCAGGTTTAAATGATATAAAGGCAATGTCTTTTGTTGAAGGTGGGAGCACTATCACTCAACAACTTGCTAAAAATATATATTTTAGCCAGAAAAAAGAAATAACAAGAAAGATAGCAGAAGTGTTTATGGCTTTTAAAATAGAGAAAAATTATACAAAAGAAGAAATATTAGAACTGTACATAAATACAGCTTATTATGGAAATGGGTATTATAGCCCTAAAGAGGCCTGCTTAGGATATTTTAACAAGGAACTAATAAATATGACTGATGATGAAGCAATAATGCTTGTAGGAATACCTAATGCTCCATCTGTGTACAATCCTAAAGTCAATATGCAACTTGCAAAACAAAGACAAATGCAAGTGATTAAGAAGATGATAATGTATGGATATTTATCTCAATATGAGGCAGATAAAATTTTAAACCAAAATGATATATAATTGATTGACAAAATACTACAATTATTGTATTATAGTCTCGACTTTAAAATTTTAAAAAATCTACTTAAATTAAGTAGACTGGCATCTTAGAAAAAAATTTTTTAAGGAGGAAAGAATATGAATGATATTAAAATTTTTTCATGCAATTCTGCTGAGGACTTTACAAAAGAAATATGCGAGTATTTAGATTTACCACTTGGTAAAATAAATATTATGAAGTTTAAAAATGACAACACTTTTGTACAAATACTAGAAACAGTAAGAGAAAAGGATGTTTACGTTGTTCAAACAACTAAGCCTCCAGTAAATGAAAGAGTTATGGAGTTATTAATAGTAATTGAAGCTTTAAAAAGAGCATCTGCAAGAAGAATTAATGTGGTTTTACCATATTATATTTATTCTCGTTCAGACAAAAAGGATCAACCAAGAGTACCAGTTACAGCTAAGTTAATAGCTAAGCTTTTAGAAGCAGCAGGTGCTACAAGAGTTATAACTTGTGATTTGCATAATCCAGCAATTCAGGCTTATTTTGATATTAACTGTGATAGAATATCTGCACAGGGAATTTTACAAGAGTATTTTAAAAATAAAAACTTAAAGAATATGGTTGTTGTAGCAACAGATGCAGGAAGTTCTAAAAAAGCATATAAATACTCTAAATATTTAGACTGTCCTATTGCGTTAATAGATAAAAGAAGAAACGGAAATGACGATAAGGCTATAGCAACTAATGTTATAGGTGAAGTAAGAGGCAAACAGGCAATAATTTTTGATGATGAAATAGACACAGCAGGCTCAATCATTGAGACAGCTAGAATTCTTGAAGAAAATGGTGCAAGTGAAATATATGCAGGATGTACTCATGGAATATTATCTGCAGATGCAGTAGACAGAATAGAAAAATCTCCAATAAAAGAACTTGTTATTACAAACACGGTACCATTAGATGAGAAAAAGAAAATAGATAAAATAAAAGTATTATCTATTGCACCTTTATTTGCAGAATCGATAAGAAGAATAAATGAAGGCAAACCATTAGGTGAATTATTAACAATTGAAAAAGAATGAAAGAAGCTCTTAAAAGGGCTTCTTATTTTTTTTATAATAAAAAAGAACAGCAATAGTTGTAATAATATATTTTAAATGGTAGAATATGTTATATGTAAAGGAGAGATTTTATATGAAAAAGTTTTCAAATATTCTATGGGGAGTAATACTTATTGCTATAGGAATAATATGGGGCTTAAACGCAACAGGTATTGCCAAAATAAACATCTTTTTTGAAGGATGGTGGACATTATTTTTAATAATTCCAAGTATAATTGGAATTATAGAAAAACCTAAAGATTCATCTGGATATATTTTTCTTGCAATAGGTGTTATATTACTTTTAGGTGCAAGAGATTTAATTTCTTTCGAAATAATTGGTGAGTTAATTTTCCCTATAATCTTAGTATTAATAGGTGCTGGAATAATATTTAAAGATACAATTAATGGGGAAGTTTCAAAACAAATTGCAAAGATAGATAAAAATGGTACAGAAATATATACATCAACTTTTTCAGATAATAAAATAAAATTATCTGGAGATGAGTTTAAAAATGCAAAACTAGATGCAACTTTTGGAAGTATAACATTAGATTTATCTGAATGTAATATTCAAACTGATGGAGTTATAACTGCAAGTGCTATATTTGCAAGCATAGATATAATTGTTCCTAAAGATGTAAAAGTAAAAGTAAAATCTACTGGTATTTTTGGAGCAACAGATAACAAAATAAAAAATACTAATATAGAAGGAGCAAAAACAATCTATGTAGAGAGTTTAGCTTTATTTGGAGGAGTGGATATAAAGTGACAACATTTCAAAAAATTGTAAAAGCTGCAGCAATAGCTTTAGCTATATTTATAATATTTACCATGGTTTCTACAATTCTTAGTATTACATTTACAATTTTTGGAGGAAATTTATTATTTAATTTAATAGGTCAAAATTCAGAAATTGTTACAGTTAACGAAGAAAAAATAGAAAACGTTTTTGATATTGAGCAGGTGAGAAACTTAAATATAAATACAAGCATAGAAAATGTAGAAATACTTAGAGGTGAAAATGAATTTAGAGTTGTTGCAGAAAATATAGCAGGAAAATATAAATGTGATGTAACAGATGAAACATTAAACATCCAAAGTAAAGTGGATAAAAAAGTAAATATAAATGGCCAAAGCAAAATAAAGATATACATTCCAAAAGATTTTGTATTTGATAGTGCTAAAGTAAAATTAGGACTTGGAGATACAGATATAGAGAGTCTAGCTGCTCAAGATTTATCTATTGAATGTGGAACAGGAAAACTAGATATAAAATACTTAGAAGCTCAAGAATCATGTGATATATCATGTGGAGTAGGAAAAGTAGATATACAAAATGCAAATTTATCTAATCTACAGCTTGAGGCTGGAGTTGGAAAATTAGACATTTCTTCAGCTTTAAAAGGACAATGCGATATTGAAGCAGGAGTTGGAGAACTAAATTTTAGAATATTAGAATTTAACGAAGAAGACAGTAAAATTTTGATAGATAAAGGAATAGGAGCATTTAATGTTAATGGAAAGAGTACTTCTTTAGAAAAAATAGGAAACGGAACTAATACAACTATAAAAATAGAAGGCGGCGTTGGCGCTATCAATTTAGAATATTAATTGTAATGTGAAAAATACTTGAAATATTTGAATTTCAGGTATTTTTTCTTGAAAAAAATATTTGTTAATGTTATCATTTTGATATAAGAGGTAAGACAATGGATAATAAATCAAGAAAAGGATTAAAAAGAAGAAGTAGTATTATAACTATACTTATAGTTTTAATATTATTAGCAATTGCTGCATTTATAACTATTAAATTAATAGATAATAATAGTGAAAAAAGCGAAAAAGAAGAAAAAGCGTACATTACAAACTTGGATGAAGAAGATAAAATCCAATATGAATATTCAAAAATCAGTAATGAATTAAAAGGAATGTATGCATTTGGAATATCACAAGACAAGCTAGTAGGTGTGGTAAGTAAAGATAAGTATGTTGATATTGTATCAATAGACCCAACAAAAGAATATGATTACAATTATAGTAAAGGAAAATTATACTTATTAGAAAAAGAAAGTGGCAAAATAACTGTATATGATTTAAAAGAAATAGGTAAAGAAGAACAAGTAATAGAATTAAATTGCAAGGTTGAATCTTTTGAATTATATAATGATAATGTATACTATATATCAGATAATAAACTTTTTAAATATAATAATGATGGTGTAGAAGAAGTATTTGAAAATGTTACTTCTAAAAATTTTGTAATAAAAAATGATACTTTTTATTTATGCAAAGATGGAAATCTTATAAAAAGTGATATGGAAAAAAATGAAACTGTATTAGATAATGATGCAACAGAGGTATATTATTATAATTATTATGAAAGAGATAGATTAATATATGATACTACTCAAGACAATGAAAACTTATTTAAAAACATATACAATTTCTATACAGGAGATATTATAAATTCTATAAAAAATGATACATATTTTGTACCATATTCAGCTTCAAATTATATTTATACAACTTTAGATAATAAAAATGTTATAATAATTGAAAAATCTGGTATGAGTGAATACTTATATAAGTCACAATCTGAAATAAAAAGCATAAACTTATATAAAGAAGGATACATTTCTATAAAAAATGACGAAAAAGAGACAATTATTAGTTTAGAAACATATAAAGAAATAGAAGATAACATAAATGATTTATATAATATAAAATATTTGAAATAATGTAGGAAAATACTACAAATTTAAGATGTTTTTTTACAAAAAAGTCTTGACAAACTAACACTCATTAGGTATAATAGTACATGTCAAGATGAGTGGGCGCTTAGCTCAGTTGGGAGAGCATCTGCCTTACAAGCAGGGGGTCACAGGTTCGAGCCCTGTAGTGCCCACCACTTATTTATTGGCCTGGTAGTTCAGTTGGTTAGAACGCTAGCCTGTCACGCTAGAGGTCGTGGGTCCGAGCCCCATCCAGGTCGCCACTTTTTTTTTACCGATTTTTCGGTCAGATAGCTCAGTCGGTAGAGCAGGGGACTGAAAATCCCCGTGTCGGGGGTTCGATTCCCTCTCTGACCACCAAAATATAACTTATGCGGGAATAGCTCAGTTGATAGAGCGCTGCCTTGCCAAGGCAGAGGTCGCGGGTTTGAGCCCCGTTTCCCGCTCCATTTTTTATATTTATAAAATGTTATTTATGACATTTTATTTTTTTAGAAAAATTGTGAATAAATTTAACATTTTATAATATAATTTACTAATGGCAACTTAGCCAAGCGGTAAGGCACGGGTCTGCAACACCCTGATGATCGGTTCGACTCCGATAGTTGCCTCCATTAGTTTAAGAAGTGATATAAAACTGTAAAGTTTTATATCACTTTTTTGCTTTTAAAAGCATAAGAATATATTATGTATATAATAGTTACAATTGCATTACAAATATTGTTAATTCTTGTAAATAATGATAAAATTTGTGTATATACGATACGGATAATACAATGAGAGCCTTGAGGGATGATATATGGAAAATAATACAAGAAAAAAGAGCATTAGTATAATAGTAATAGGAATTATACTAACAGCGATAATCTTTAATAAAAATAACATAATATATAATGTTCAGAATATAAAAAATAATAATGCAATGGCAACTAATTATGATAATGTAACAGATTTTCAAAATGCTAGATGGAAAGAAATACAAAATAATATTTTTGGAGAAAATGTAGCTGGTTCTGTTACAGATACAGCCTTAGCAACTGCAAATGTTGTTCAAGGAAACCAGTATTTTAATTGGGCAAGTTTAGACAGTAAAACTATAATGCCTTGGGATGGTAGTAAGAACAAAAGTGATGGTACTGAATATACTGATGCTGATTTTTATAATAACGGAGCGTTAGAGGAAGAAACTGTAACCTATACTACTACAATTACAGAAGGAGTAAAAAGCACTAGAACAGTAAAATATCAAGTATACAATGTATATAATGCTAACCAATTAAGATACGTTTTAGAAAGTAAGGCATCAACGCAAGAAAATAAAAAGATATATATAAGAAATGATATAGATTTAGCCGGATATAATAATGTTTTATGGAGCTCTATTTCTGTAAATAATGGTGAAATGTATATTGAAGGAAATGGACATACAATATACAATTTAAATTCTAATACTAGTGGTATATTTTCAACAATAAATAGCTATATGACAATATTAAATTTAAATATAGAAAATATAAAAATAGTGTCTGGACGTGATAGTGTATCTCCTTTAGGACAACCTAATGCAAAAGGAATAAGATTTGAAAATGTACATGTAAAAAGTGGATTTATTCAATCATCTGCAAGTAATGCGGCTGGATTCATGTCAAGACCACACTCAGTAAATGCTTTTGTAAAAGATTGCTCATCTTCAAATTTGTATTTGTATGGAGCAGGTGAGCATACATCTGGATTTAGTGGATGTATATGTCCTTCTCAAGCAGGAAATGGTGGCGGATATGGCGTAAAATATACAGTAGATTATCCCGAGCAACCAGAAGCACTGTTTGGAAATAACTCTACATCTTTAAATACAGCAAGTTCTAAGTATCCGTTTTATATATTAGATTGCTATTCTATAGATTGTGAGATATTTGCAACTAAAGGTCATGCTGGTGGACTTATTTCTTGTATAGATAGTGGTATTATATGTAAAAATTCTTTCTCTAACAATTCAATTTATGGTGAAGGACAAGTTGGTGTAATAATGGGCTGTCAAGTCGCAGCTTCAAAAACACCATTATATGATGATTCAAATAAACAGACAGTTAACTGCTACTTTGAAAACTGTTATTCATCAGGAGTTGTTGAAGGAAAAAATGCAATTGGCGGATTTATGGGTGCAGATAATGACACCGCAGCAGCTACTATATATAAAAATTGTTATTCAACATCTATGGTTGGAATGGATTATTCTGGAAACAAGGTTGGAGGATTTATTGGAGAAACAACTAATACTGCAAGTACAACAATAGAAGGATATGGCACAGTAAAAGGTGTTCTTATGATTAACTGCTACGCAGCAGGAGAAGTAGGAAATATAAGTACTTCTACAGATTTAAGTGTTGCTAAAAGTAAAAGAATCGGTGGATTTATGGGTTCATATTCAAGTGTAGATTACTTAAATATTTTTAATTGCTTTTATGATAAACAAACTACAGCTATGAGAAAAGTTGCAGTTGGACTTGAGGGTAATAATGGTACATGTCAATTAAAAGGATTAACAGGTGTATATACTAAATCATCTGAGCTAAAGAATGTTCAAGGATTAACAGATGTAGATATGCAAGATGGAAGTGCTTGGCTATATAGAACTGGGTATTATCCACAACTAAGAATTTTTACGGATTTAGCATTAGATAATTTTAGCAATAATGAATTAGTAGAGAGTTATTCTACAGCATCAGCAGCAACTGTATTCCTAAATCATTGGGATACACTAATGAATGAAAATGGAAATATAGAAAATAATAAAGAGTCAGCAGATATATATGACACTATTAGAGACATAACTTCATCATTTGAGTTTACAAGTAATGGAAATTCAAACTCAGCTGGATATGATTTAACATGGGAAGTAGATAGTGAAACAAATAAAATAAAAGGATACGTTGAAAAACTAAATATAACTCAAGAAGATGGTTCAGTAAAAGACGTGTCAGTGCTATCTATTAAAAATCCTGTAAAGAACAAAACAGATAGTGCAAACTTTGGATTAGATGTATCAGACATATATAAGTGTTATGATTTCGCACCAGGAAAATCTTGGGTAAAGATAATCGTTGAAAATACATTAGGAAATAATGTAATAGGAACAAGAAAACTAAGACTTTTACCTACAGCATATATAGACGCAGGTAATTATACAGAAATTTCACTTGTAACAGATAACGACAATAGTGAAGATGTTACACAAAATAAAGTAAAGATAGATGGAATAGATGAAATACAAAATAGCTATTTCCATGCTCAAGACACAATGTATGTAATAACTGATTCAGATAAACTTGCAGATAATAAAGTTGTTTATCCAGGACAAGTAGTATCTCAAAATAAATCTGAAACAAATCTATTTGCTTTGTGGAATAGATATCCTTCAGATTTAAATTCAACACAAGCAACAAGTAAAAAATTTGATAAAATGTATGCTCAAGCTTTACTAGGTAATTCTAAAGACAGCGGGTTAGCTAAAGTTGAAGTATATAGCTTAGGAGTTGCATATCGTTCTATTCAAACAGATGATGGAGAAGTAACAGTTCCTGTAATAAATTATGATGAAGAAAAAAGAATAACATCAGATGCATTAAATGATCAAAAATGGAGAGGTGAAAAACTCTTTACGACAGAAGATGCTGGATGGTATGAATTAAAATATTACTGGAGATTAAAAGATGGTAGATATCTTACAGATAGCAAAATTGTTGTAATAAAAGGCAATGAAATATCAGCAACATTAAATAATAATATAATTAAAGGTGAACAAGACTATAATGATGAAAATTTAAAAATTACCCCAGATATAAAACAAAATACAGAAAATTTTGGAGACTTAAAAATAGATTATGCAAGACAAGAAGAAGAAAAAAGAAATGTAAAAACATCAATTAATGAAAATGGTACTGTTGAAAAAAGTATAAAAATAAGAGAATTTGTAGATGATGAATTAATAGCTGGATGGAAAAATGATGATAGGTATACACTAAAAGAATTAAAGGTGGAAATTAGTAGAGATGGAGCAGCTTGGGTAAGCCTTCCAATAAATTTAGAGGATTCTAGTGAAGCACAATATACTTACGCAAATCAAAACTGGCAAGTAAAACAATATACAGATACTAAACAATATTATATAGATCCAACAGGTGACCCTATAGAAATAACACTAAATGCTAAACTAATAAAAGATCCAAGTACAGAAAATGATTATGTAAAATTTAAATTTACATCAGATAGTGAAGAGACAACAGATCTTGTAACAAATAGTAACATTAGAGTAACTGCTACTTTTGTTCCTGTAGATAAAATAAAAGTAGATAAAAAATGGGAAGATGATGCAAATAAAGAAGGCTTAAGACCAGAAAACATAACTTTAGTTTTAAATGGTAGTGATGGAAGTAGTTATACTCAGCAGATAAGCGGAGATAGTAATACAGATATAAATTGGAGTTATACTTTTGAAGTACCTAAGTATAGTGAACAAGAACAGGAAATATCATATACTTTAGATGAAAAAAGCACTTCAGATATATATGAAAAACAAATAGATGAATCTAGCAATACAATAGTAAACAAGATAATAAAATATAACATTAAAACCAAAGTTGATGGTATTGGAGGAAGTATTTCTGGACAAAATCAAGACTCATATGAGGAAGTAGTAAAAGGACTTGATTCTACCAAAGAAATTGTAATAACTCCGGATGATGGGTATGAAATAGAAAGTATAAAAATAAATGGAGTAGAACAAGAACTACCAAATAAAAGAGATCAAGAATATACATTGCCAATACTAAAGAATGTAACAGAAGATAAAGAAATAATTGTAAAATTTAGAGAAAATAGAGTAAATATTAATGTAACTAAAAAATGGGTAGATAATGAAAATGAAACATTAAAGAGGCCAACAAATATAAAATTAGTAGTAAAAAATAAAGAAGAAGTAGTAGCTCAAACTGTAATATCAACAGAAAATGATACACAAAGCTATACATTCCAAAACTTACCTAAATATGATAACGAATCAAAAGAAATTATATATACAATAGATGAAGAAGAAGTAAATAGTGGCGATTTAAAATTTTATACTAAGCAAATAAATGGAAGTACAATAACAAATACATTTACAGTTCCAGATGAAAAGGTAAATGTAGATTTCAAAAAAGTATGGCAAGATAATGAAAATGAGAACAACAAACGACCAACAAGCATAATAGCACAAGTAAAAAAAGGAACTGAAGTAATAAAGAGTGTTACTTTAACTGGAATTACTAGTACATGGAATTATACATTTCAAAACTTACCTAAATATGATAGCTTAGGCAATGAGATAACATATGAAATAGATGAGCAAGAAGTAAATGAAGGCGAGTTAAAATTCTACCAAAAAAATATAGATAATAGTACTAACACAATAACTAATATATTTACAGTTCCAGAAGAGTATATAGAAATCATATCTCAAAAAGAATGGAAAAATGAACCAAATACTAATAAAAGACCTCAAAGCGTTGTAATACAAGTAAAAAATGGAGGAAGTGTAGTAAAAGAACAAGAAGTAAGTGCAGATACTGATTGGAAGACTACTTTTAATGGGTTACCAAAGTATAACTTACAAGGAAATGAAATTACTTATACAATAGATGAAAAAGAAAAGGATACTGATGACCTTAAATTTTATGAAAAGGCTATAAATAATAGTACATATACAATAACCAATACATTTAAGGTACCAGATGAAAGAGTTGAATATCAAGTAATAAAAAAATGGGAAGATAATTCAAATATTGCTAAAAAAAGACCACAAAATATAATAGTAGATCTATATTCTAATGGAAAGGTTATAAGAAATCAACAAATAGCTACATTAGAAGATGAAAATACATATACATTTGAAGATTTACCAAAATATGATGAAAATGGTGAAAGTATAAAATATACAGTAGATGAAAGAGAAACAAATGAAGGTGAATTGTATTTTTATAATAAGAGTATAAATGGAAATATAATAACAAATACATTTACAGTTCCAGATGAAAAAATAAATGTAGAAGTTAAAAAGATTTGGAATGATAATTCTAATGAACATCAAAAAAGACCTGAGTCTTTAAAATTAGTACTAAAAAGCGGTGAAAAAGTAGTATCACAAAGTACAATACAGACAAATGGAAATCAGCAAGTATATGAATTTAAAGATTTAACTAAATATAATGAATTAGGAAATGAGATAAAATATACAGTAGATGAAGAAGAAATAAACGAAAATGACTTAAAATTTTATACTAAAGAGATAGATAATGCTACAAATACAATAACAAATACTTTTAAAGTGCCAGAAGATAAGGTAAATGTTGTAGCTAAAAAGGTTTGGCAAGATGATAGTAATGCATCAAAGAAAAGACCAAAAAGCATATATTTAGATTTATATGCAGATGGTAAAAAACAAGTAAGTCAACAAATAACAACTTTAGAAGATGAAAATATATATACTTTTGAAAATCTAGCCAAGTATAATGAAGCTGGAAATGAAATAAATTATAGTATAGATGAATCAGAAATAAATGAAAATGATTTAAAATTTTATACTAAGCAAATAAATGGCAATACAATAACAAATACATTTACAGTTCCAGATGAAAAGGTAAGTGTAACAATTGTAAAAAAATGGGTAGATAACTCTAATGAGAATAATAAAAGACCACAAAATTTAAAATTAGTCGTAAGAAAATCTGGAGAAGAAGTTGCTAGTCATGTAATTACAACTGAAAATGATGAAGAAAGATATATATTTGAAAATCTTCCTAAGTATAATGAACAAGGCAATGAAATAAATTACACAATAGATGAAGAGGAAGTAAATGATGGAGACTTAAACTTTTATACTAAACAAATAAATGGTGAGACAATAACAAATACATTTACAGTTCCCGCAGATAAAGTAACATTAAAGGCATCTAAAACATGGAATGATAATAATGATTTTGCTAAAAAAAGACCAAACAGTGTAATTGTGGTTGTTTTAAATGGAGAAGAACAAGTACAAGAGAAAACTTTAAATGAATCAAATGATTGGAAATGCTCATTTAAAGATTTACCTAAATATGATAGTAATGGAGCAGAAATAAAATATACATTAGCTGAAAAAGAATCTACATTAGGAGATTTATACTTTTATGAAACTGAAGTGGATAATACAAATATTAAGTTAAAAAATACTTTTAGAGTTCCAGATGAAAAGGTAAGTGTTCCTGTAACAAAAATATGGGAAGACAATTCAAATGTAGCTCAAAAAAGACCGAGTAGCATCATAATAGACTTATATGCTGATGGAGTCTATAGCAAGAGTTATACAATATTAGATACATCTAGTGATACTCAAAATTATACTTTTGAAAATTTACCTAAGTATAATGAGTTAGGAGATGTTATAACTTATACAGTAAATGAAAGAGAAGTAAATAAAGAAGATCTGAAGTTTTATTCTAAAAATGTAAATGGTTATACAATAACAAATACATTTACTGTACCAGATGA
Organism: uncultured Clostridia bacterium; assembly: GCA_934130595.1. GTDB lineage: Bacteria > Bacillota > Clostridia > TANB77 > CAG-465 > CAG-465. The sequence goes on from CAKOYF010000008.1 coordinate 45,447, forward strand.
AAAAGTAAGTGTTCCTATAACAAAAATATGGGAAGATAATTCAAATGCAGCTCAAAAAAGACCTAACAGTATTCTATTAAAATTATATGAAAATGGTAAATTTATTAAAAATTATGTTTTAACTGATACTAAATTATCAGATACACAAAGTTATATTTTTGGAAATCTTGCAAAATACGATAGCTTAGGAAATGAAATAAGTTATACAGTAGATGAAGAAGAAATAAATGAAGGAGATTTAAAATTCTATTCAAAAGAGGTAGACAACACTACTAATACACTAACAAATAAATTTGTTGTGCCAGAAGAAAAGACATCATTTACAGTTACTAAAATATGGAATGATGATAACAATAAGGCTCAAAAAAGACCTAATAGTATACTATTTGAATTATATGCAAATAATTCATACGTTAAAGAATATTTGTTAACAAATACTAACGTAAATTCTCAAAGTTATACTTTTGAAAATCTTCCCAAATATGATGATTTAGGAAATGTAATATCATATACAATAGATGAAAAAGAAGAAAATGAGGGAGACCTTAAATTTTTTTCTAAAAATATAAATGGAAATGTAATAACAAATACATTTAGAGTACCAAGTGAAAAAATAGATATTACAGCTAAAAAGATATGGAGCGATAATAGTAATAAAAATAACAAGCGTCCTACTAGTATAACTTTAGATTTATATGCAAATGGTGTATATAGTCAAAGTACAACTATTCAAAATGTAAAAGATACTGATAGTCAAACATATACTTTTAGTGGACTATTAAAATATGATAGTTTAGGTAATGAAATAAATTATACAATAGATGAATCAGAGACTGCAGTAGGAGATTTGAAGTTCTACACAAAGAGCATAGATAATTCTAATAAAACAATAACAAATAGCTTTACAGTTCCAGATGAAAAAGTTAGCTACACAGTAACAAAAATATGGAATGACAATAACAATAAAGCACAAAAGAGACCAAGTAGTATAGATATAATATTAAAAGCAAATGAAAAAGAGTATAAAAGAGCAACAATTGAAGTTTCTAGTAGTAGTCAGCAAAATTATATATTTGAAAATTTACCAAAATATAACCAATCAGGAGATGTTATAGTATATTGGGCAGATGAGGCAGAAACTAAAACAAGAGATTTGTATTTTTATACTAAAAACATAGATGGTAATGTAATAACTAATACATTTAATGTGCCAGACGAGAAGATAGAATGTCAAGTTACTAAAAAATGGGTAGACCAAACACCATTAAGAAGACCAGATCAAATTAGATTGGTATTAAAAGATGAGTTGGGTAATAAGGTAGATAAAACACTATTAAATACTCAAAATGACTCTAGTGTTCAAACATATATATTTAAAGAACTAGCTAAATATGATGAGTTAGGTAACTTAAAAAAATATACTGTAAGTGAAGAAGAAGTAAATACAAATGATCTTTATTTCTATAATTCAAGTGTAGATGAAAGTACAAATACCATAACTAATACATTTGTGTTACCAGAAGATAAGATTGATATAAATGTAACAAAGGTATGGGATGATAATGACAATAAAGCAAGAAAAAGACCATCAAGCATTATAATACAAATTAAAAATGGAGATAAAGTAGTAAAATCTCAAAAAGTTACAGCTTTAATGGAGTGGACTTTTAATTTTACTGATTTGCCAAAATACGATGAAGTAGGAAATGAAATAGCATATATTATAGATGAAGCAGAAGTAAATGTAGATGATTTAAAATTCTATAAGAAAACTGTAGACTATGATACAAACACTATAACAAATACTTTTTCAATACCAGAAGAGCAAACTAGTATCACTATAACTAAAACATGGGAAGATGAAAAAGATAAATATGCTAAAAGACCAGAAGCAATATTAATAGATGCTAAAAATGGAACTGCTGTTGAAAAGACTTATGAATTGTCTAAAGATAGTACAGATGATGAAATATGGACAGCTCAAATAGATGGATTATCTAAATATAATGAAAATGGAGATATAATAAGATATACAATAGATGAAAGAGCTAAAAAAGCAGGAAGTTTATTACCATATACAAAACAAGTAAAAGGATATAATATAACAAATACTCTTAAGTTTTATAATATAACTACTCAAGTTGATGGGGATGGTGGAAGTATATCAGGACAAGATGAAGATTGCTATGAAAAAGTAGTATATTCTGGAAGTACATCTAAAGATATAATTGTAACGCCAGACAAAGGATATAAAATTTCATCAATTAAAATTAATGGAAAAAATATAGAATTTAAAGTAGATGAAAATGGTTCATATAAACTAGAAGAAATAAGTAATGTAACAGAAGATAAAAACATAGTAGTTAGTTTTGAAAAAATAGATAGTAAAGTATTAGTAAAACATGTAACTGAAGATGGACAAGAATTAAAACAAACAGAGGTAATAGAGGGAAAATATGGCACAGAGTATAAAACTAGTGCTTTAGATCTTCCAGATTATGATTTAGTATCCTTACCAGAAAATGCTAGTGGAACTATGAATGAAGAACAAATTATAGTTACTTATGTGTATAAACTAGTAAAGGGAAAAATAATAGTTACTAAAGTAGATAGTAAAGATGAAAATACATTGTTAAAAGGTGCTATATTTAAAGTAGAAAAGCTAACAGAAGAAGATACAATAGATGATCAATTTGAAAAACTAGAAATTGAGACAGGTGAAGATGGAAAAGCCGAATTTTCAGATTTAGCTATTGGAAAATACAGAGTAACTGAAGTAAAAGCGCCAGATGGCTATGAACTATCAAGAGAATACCTAGATGTTGAAATAACAAAAGAAAATAGAGAACAAGAAATTAAAGCAAGTAATAATTTAAAATTAATCTTACCTCAGACTGGAGGAAAAAATAGAGCTATATTAATATCAGCATTAGGAATAACTATTATGGTATTGTCTTTTGCAGTACTTAAAATAAAAAAGAAGTAAATTTTAAAATTTGCTTCTTTTTTTCCAAAAACTTACAGAAAAAATAATGCAAAAACTATTTACTTAAATTTATTTTAATGCTACAATATATGTAGATAGAGAAAACGAATTATATGAAAATCTACAAGCATATGATACGGGAGTCAGGAATTTTACGGTTTGTGTTGAATACTCTATTTTTGAGGATCCTAATGGCTAGTAACAAGACACCCACCTTTACAAAAGGGTTTTATCATTATATAGTTATCTCTATCTTTTTTATGTTATAAAAATAAAATTATGTCTACTAGGAGGCTTTATGATAAAATATATAATGGACTTAAAGAAGTTAGATAACAAGGAAAAAGAATTGGTAGATAGAGCTTTAAGAAAACTAGAAAATCAAATTAATGTTATTGAAAGCACTGGAACACCATTCGAAAAGATTTTTAATAATGATAGTATAAAATATGACATACTTGGAAAAAGCTTTTATACATACAAATTTGTGGCTGAAAATTCATCACAAATACGTATATTATATAGATTTGTTAGAAAAGAAGATAATACATATGATTTAGAATGCCATAAAGTAGAAGTAAAAAGAAGAAGTGGAAAAGAATATATAAAAAAATTTGAACACTATGTAAAGCAATATGATTGAAATATTATTTAGATTTGTGTTAAAATAGATAAAAAAATAATATAAATTGTAGTATAAGGAAGTCGGATATGAAAAAAGTATATATTATATTAACTAACAGTGGCAGTCTTCTTTCAAAAGTAATAAAGTTTTATACTAAAAAAGAGTATACACATGTTTCTATATCACTAGATAGAGGATTAAGAAAAATGTATAGTTTTGGAAGACTAAAGGCATACAATCCTTTTATTGGTGGATTTGTTCATGAAAGCACAAATCATGGTACTTTTAAAAGATTTAAAAATACAACAACATGTATTTTTTCTATTGATGTAGAAGAAGAGGAATATGAGACAATAAAGCAAACTATAAAAGAATTTAAAAGGCAAAGAAGAATATATAAATTTAATATAATAGGATTATTTGCTGTAGCAATACATCTAAAGCTTAGATTTAAGAATTCTTTTTATTGTGCTGAATTTGTAAAAGAGGTGTTGCAAAGGGCAAATGTAGCACCAGATCTACCTAAAATAATAAAACCAGAAGATTTTAGAAAAATGGAAAATATTAGTGTTATATATCAAGGAATGCTTAAAGATTATAGTATACGTGATAGTGCATAATCATCAAAGAAAGAGAGAATTAAAAAATTCTCTCTTTTTTGCTTTACTTTTTAAGTAAAATGAAATAAAATTTTAAATAAAAGGAGAGGTTTAACATGGATGATTTTGAAAATAAATATGGAAATTTTAGTTTTGACTCTAGAGGTATTCATCGTTCAGCAGATGATGCAAGAGGAAAAATAGATGAATTAATGAATGATGAAGAACTTAAAGAAGCTCTTCGTAAGATGAAATCTAAACCAGAAGAAAAGAGTTATGTAACACCTGGCGCAACAGCTAAAGAAGTTGCAAGCTCATCAGGTAAAGGATTGGACATAAAATGCTTCATAGATCCAGATGCTGGAGAGAAATATCCAGAGGAACTAAGAAGATTAGATTTAGAATGTATATATATAGGATTACTTTTAAACAATCCGCCTGCAATAAGTATGTATTACTTTGTTTCAAGTCTTTGTTTATTTGCAGATCCTAGAATGATAAATATATATAAAGGCGTATTATTTACAGAAGGTGAAGCATATGCTCCAGCAATTGCAAAAGAAAACTTTAACTTTGCAACAGAATCAGGAGATGTATATACACTAAAAAACGAGTTAAAAAAAGCTACAGCAAATGAAAATTATGATTTTGAAAAAGTTTATACAGAACTAAAGAAAATATTTATATTAAGAAAGGCATACAATGGTATTCCAATAAAAGAAATAAAGGATAAAGTTGCAGCAATTACCAAATATGAATTATATGATCAAATGACAGCAGATGAAGTAGAAGCAGCTATTGAACAAATTACGGCTACAGCTAAGTTTAAAAGTGCTGTTTTAAATGATGGACTAACTAGTTTTATTACTAAAGGAAACAATTCGCTAACAAATGGATTAGATATCCCATTTAGAATACTTTCTTCTGTTTTTAAAGGCGTAAGACTTGGAGAAACAATGGCTTTTGCAATGCCTTCTAACTCAGGAAAATCTAGATTTACTACTGTACTTGCAGCATATATAGCTTTTATTCATAAGAAAAAAGTATTAATAATTTCTAATGAGATGTCAGAAGAAAAAATTAAACTATGTTTAGCAACAACAATACTAAATAATGCTCAAATACAAAATTTACATGGTCAAAAGGTTAGAAAAACAGAAAATGAAATACTAGAATTTAAATACAGACCAGATGATCCAAATGCAGTAAAGGTAGATGAAGATGGATTTATTCTAAAAGAAGAGGGAGAGACTCATGAGGCTTTTGTAGAAAGATTAAGAAAAGTATCTAGTGAGTTTAATATGGTAACAAAAGCTACTGATTGGTTAGATAATGAATTAAATAATTCAATTTACTTTATTAATATTACAGACCACACAAATGACGAGCTAAAGAAAGTTATAACAAATTATTACTATAGATATAAAATTCAATATATGTTCTATGATACTTTAAAAACTGATACAGCAAACATTGGTAATGGTGAAGAAATAAAGAAAACAGCAACTATATTATCTAATTTAGCTCAAAACTTAGGAATATTTATATGTTCTTCTTTACAACTTACAGAAACTGCAACACTTCCAATTAACTTAACAGTTAATGATTTAGCAGTAAGTAGAACTGTAAAAGAAGTTTTAGATACATTAATGTTAATAAAACAAATACATAATGAAAATTTAGAAGATTATGAATATTCAGATGAAGAAGTAGATACTAAATATTATGACTTAGAAAGATTTAAAGATCCAAATGTTAGATACTATGCATGTGTAGTAGATAAAAACAGAGCGGGTTCAAAACCTAAAGTAGTGTTTAGATTAAATCTTGCATATAATGAATGGTTTGAACTCGGATATTTAAGACTAAAAACAGGCAAAGAAGGAAAATAAAAACATATTATTTGGAGGAATATATGAATAAAAGAAATACAGAAATAACAGATAATGAAGTTGAATTAATAGATAAATATGTTAGAGCAGCTAATTATTTATCTGCTTGCCAATTGTATCTATTAGACAATCCGTTATTAAAAAGACCATTAAAAATAGAAGATGTAAAAAGAAAAATTGTTGGACATTGGGGAACTGTACCAGGACAAAATTTTATCTATGCACATCTAAATAGAATGATAACCAAATATGATTTAAATATGATTTATGTATCAGGTCCAGGACATGGAGGAAACGCAATAGTTTCAAATGTATATATGGAAGGTACATATAGTGAAGTATATAAAGATATAACAGAAGATGAGGAAGGACTAAAGAAGCTTTTTAAACAATTTAGTTTTCCTGGTGGAATATCATCTCACGTTGCTCCAGAAACACCTGGATCAATAAATGAGGGAGGAGAGTTAGGATATAGCTTAGCACATTCTTTTGGAGCTGTACTAGACAATCCAGATTTAATAGTTGCATGTGTAGTTGGAGATGGAGAAGCAGAGACAGGTCCACTTGCAACATCATGGCAATCTAATAAGTTTATAAATCCTAAAACTGATGGAATAGTATTACCAATACTACATTTAAATGGATATAAGATAGCAAATCCTACTGTTTTATCTAGAATTTCTGAAAAAGAATTACAAAGCTTTTTTATAGGCTGTGGATGGAAGCCATATTTTGTTGAAGGCAGTGATATGAAATTAATGCACAAAGAAATGGCAAATGTTCTAGAAAATGTAGTAGCAGATATACAAGAAATAAAAGAAAAGGCTAAAAATGATGAGCTTTCTCAAAGACCATTTTATCCAATGATTATATTAAGGACTCCTAAGGGATGGACTGGTCCAAAGTATGTTGATGGAAAGATGATAGAGAATTCTTTTAGAGCGCATCAAGTTCCAGTTCCTATTTCAAGAGAGGAACCACAAAATTTAAAAATACTAGAAGAATGGTTAAGAAGCTATCATCCAGAAGAGCTTTTTGATGAAAATGGTAAGCTATTACCTCAAATAAAAGCACTTGCACCTAAAGGAAATCGTAGAATGGGTGCAAATCCAGTAGCAAATGGTGGATTACTTTTAAAAGATATAAAAGTTCCAGAGCTTAGAAACTATGGTGTAGAAGTAGAAGTGCCAGGAAAAATAGTAGCTCAAGATATGATGGAATTAGGAAATTATGTAAGAGATGTAGTAGCATGTAATAAAGAAAATAGAAACTTTAGAATATTTGGACCAGATGAAGCATTATCTAATAGATTAAATTATGTGTTTGAAGATACTAATAGACAATGGAATGCAACAAAGTATGATACAGATGAATTTTTAAGTAATGATGGAAGAGTAATAGATTCAATGCTTTCAGAACATTTATGTGAAGGATGGTTAGAAGGTTATTTATTAACAGGAAGATATGGATTTTTCCATAGTTATGAAGCTTTTGTAAGAATAGTAGATTCAATGGCATCTCAACATGCAAAATGGCTAAAAGTAACAAGACAACTTCCATGGAGAAAGGAAATAGCATCATTAAACTATATTTTAAGTTCACATATTTGGCAACAAGATCACAATGGGTATACACATCAAGATCCTGGATTTTTAAATCATATAGTTACTAAAAAACCAGATATTGTTAGAATGTATTTACCACCAGATGCAAATTGCTTAATAACTTGTTTTGATCATTGTATAAAAACAAAAAATGAGATAAATGTTATTGTTGCATCTAAACATCCAAGACCACAATGGTTAAGCATGAACGATGCAATAGAACATTGTAAAAAAGGTATTGGAATTTGGAATTTTGCAAGTACTTTTCCAGAGTCTGAGCCAGATATAGTAATGGCATGTTGTGGAGATACTCCAACTCTTGAAACAATAGCTGCGGTATCAATACTAAAGAAAAATTTTAAAGATTTAAAAATTAGAGTGGTAAATGTTGTAGATTTAATGAAATTACAACCAGACTCAGAGCATCCACACGGATTATCTAATGAAGAGTATAATAAATTATTTACAAAAGAAAAACCAATAATTTTCGCATTTCATGGATATCCAAATCTAGTAGAACAATTAATGTATAAAAGAGAAAATAGAAATGTATCAGTTCATGGATATTTAGAAGAAGGAACAATTACTACTCCTTTTGATATGCGTGTTCAAAATAAACTTGATAGATTTAATCTTGTAATAGATGCATTAAATTATTTACCAGATTATGACGGAAAAAATGAAGAGCTAAAGAAATGGTGTGAAAATAAATTAATTGAGCATGGAAAACATATAAGAGAATACGGAATAGACATGGATGAAGTAAATAATTGGACATATGAAGAATCTTTTAAAGAGCTATAGTTATATACTATAGCTCTTTCATATATTTTATATGAAAGATGAAAAATTTGTGAAAATATTGTAAGGCTGTTGACAAAATGTAAACTGAGTACTAGAATATTTATGTAAGGCAGCATACAAAATCAGGAGGTGAACGATGGAAAAAAGAGTACTATATCAAATAAAGACATTAGATAAGCTAATATTTAGAGCATTAATGGGAGATGTTGGATTTGATGAAAAGAGAATAGAGGAGATAAAGAAAAATAAGGTTATTACTCCAACTCAAATGTATATTATTTCATATATATTAAAATCACCAGAAGGAGAAGTTGAGCAAAAAGATTTAGAAAAAGTGCTAAACTTACGAAGAGCCACAGTTTCAGGTGTACTACATACTATGGAAAAAAACGACTTAATAGTTAGGATAACTAATGAACTTGATACTAGAAAAAAGAAAATTAGATTAAATCCTAAAGCAGAAGAAATTTTTTGTGAAAACAGAAAAAATTTCGAAAAATTAGAAAAAATAGTAAGAAAAGATATTGAAGAAGAAGATTTAGAAGTTTTTTTTAGAGTAGTAGAAAAAATGAAACAAAATATAAAGAGTAATGAAAATATTTTAAAAAAGGAAGGATAAGCAATATATGTTAAAATTATTAAAAAACTTAAAGAAAAGAGATTGGATTTTGGCATTTTTCTGTATATTTTTTATAATAGGGCAAGTATGGCTTGAGTTAAAAATGCCAGATTATATGTCTGCAATAACAAGATTAGTTCAGACAGAAGGTAGTCAGATGAGTGATATTATAACTAATGGTGCATATATGCTAGGATGTGCATTAGGAAGTTTAATACTTGCTGTATTTGCAGGATACCTTGCATCTACAGTATCATCAGATTTTTCAATGATTACTAGAAAAAAGATTTTTGATAAAGTAGAAAATTTAAGTTTACAAGAAGTAAAACAATTTTCAACTAGTAGTTTAATTACAAGAACAACAAACGATATTACACAGATACAAATGGTAGTATCAATGGGATTACAACTTATGATAAAAGCTCCTGTAACTGCTGTATGGGCAGTATTAAAAATATTAAATAAAGGATGGCAATGGAGTTTAGCAACAGGTATTGCAGTTGTAATACTACTTACTGTTATTTCTATACTTACAGCAGTAGTTATTCCAAAATTTAAAGTTGTTCAAAAATTAATTGATAGAATAAATGGTGTAACACGTGAAAACTTAAATGGAATTAGAGTTGTAAGAGCTTTTAATGCAGAAGAATATCAAGAAGAAAAGTTTGAAAATGTAAATACAAAGCTTACTAATCAACAAATATTTAACCAAAAAGCTTTTGCCTTTTTACAACCAGTAATGAATATGGTTATGCATACATTAACACTTGCAATATACTTTATTGGTGCGTATTTGATACAAGCAGCTTTAATGTCACAAAAACTTACTTTGTTTAGTGATATGGTAGTATTTAGTTCATATTCAATGCAAGTAATAATGTCATTCTTAATGCTTGCAATGATATTTATGATGTTACCAAGAGCAGAAGTATCAGCAGAGCGTATTAATGAAGTTTTAGATACAGATATAAATATAAAAGATGGAAAAGTATCTAAAGGAAAAGCTGATCAAGAAGGCACAGTAGAATTTAAAAATGTATCTTTTAAATATTCAGACGCAGATGAGTACTTACTAAAAAATATTAGCTTTAAAGCAAATAAGGGAGAAACAATAGCATTTATTGGTTCTACAGGAAGTGGAAAATCTACTTTAATAAACCTAGTGCCTAGATTTTATGATGCAACTGATGGAGAAGTATTAGTAGATGGTGTAAACGTAAAAGAGTATAAGCTAGAAGAACTATATAATAAAATAGGATATGTACCACAAAAAGCTGTTATGTTCAATGGAACAGTTTCAAGCAACGTTTCATATGGAGATAATGGAAAAGGCAATAAATCAAGTAAGAATATTAAAGAGGCAATTAGAGTAGCACAAGCTACTGAATTTGTTGAAAAAATGGAGAACACTTATGATGCACATATTGCTCAAGGTGGAACAAATGTATCTGGTGGACAAAAACAAAGACTTGCAATAGCAAGAGCAATAGCAAGAGATCCAGAAATATACATTTTTGACGATAGTTTCTCAGCACTAGATTATAAAACAGACGCAGTACTAAGAAAAGAGTTAAAAAAATATACTAAAGATGCAACATGTTTAATTGTAGCACAAAGAATAGGTACAATTATGAATGCAGATAAAATAATAGTTTTAGATGAAGGTGTAGTAGCAGGAATAGGAACTCATAAAGAATTACTTAGAAACTGTGAAGTATACCAACAAATAGCTTTATCTCAATTAACAAAGGAGGAATTAGAAAATGGCTAATCAAGAAAGAAACAGTACTAGACCTCAAAGACATGGACCAATGAGAGGACCAGGTGGCGGAATGGGTGCTCCAGGAGAAAAAGCTAAAGATTTTAATGGTGCTGTTAAAAGATTATTTAAAGAATTAAATAAATTTAAAGTATTAATGGCTGTTTCTTTAATTCTTGCAGCTGTAAGTGCAGTTATAACAATTCTTGCACCAGATAAGCTAACTAGTTTAACAGATAGTATATCTGAAGGACTTGTTGTTAATAAAGATGGTCTACAAGAGATAATAAGTGTATCATCAGAAGGCCTAAATCAAGAAAAACTTCAAAGCGTTATGCCACAAATACTTAATCTTAACATAGATACGCAAAAAGTTATGCAAATAATGAGAAATGAAAGCATATCATTAGAAGATAAGCAAGCATTCCAAGAATTTATTAAAAGTATTTCACAAAGTAATGATAATATATTTAAAAAGATTGGAGAGTTGCCAGAAGATATATTAACTCAAATATTACCAGAATCTGAATACGAAAATATAACTGTAACAACACAAGATAAAATTGAACTTTTAAATGCTTTAAAAAGCGAAAATGCAGATAATATTAAAGATATAACTTTACCAGATAGTATTATTCAAATACTATTTAGTGATACTACTATAGATAATGTAGAAGTATCTGCAAAAGATCAATATGAATTCTTAAAAATAGCAAGTTCTTTAGGAGAAAATGTTACTGCTAGCCAGTTATATGAAAAAATAGATCAAATGCCAGCTAGTGTACAAGAAATAGTTAAACCTAATATGGATATTCAAAAAATAAGAAATATAGCTTTGGTATTACTATGCATGTATTTTGCAAGTGCTATGTTTGGATTTATCCAAGCTTTAGCAATGACAGATGTAGCAAACAAATTTGCTAAACAATTAAGAAGTAATATTTCTAAAAAAATAAATAAATTACCACTTAGTTATTTTGATCAACATGAAACAGGAGATATATTATCTAGAGTCACAAATGATGTAGATACAATAGCTCAGTCAATGAACCAATCACTTGCATCATTAGTTACTAGTACAGTACTATTTATAGGCTCTATAATTATGATGTTCTATACAAACTGGATATTAGCACTGACTGCAATAATATCAAGTTTAATTGGATTTGTAGGAATGATATTTATACTAAATAAATCTCAAAAATACTTTACTGCAAGACAGGTAGAACTTGGAAACTTAAATGGACATATTGAAGAGATATATTCTGGTCTTAATGTTGTAAAAGTATATAATGGTAAAAAACAAGCTGATGAAGAATTTGATAAATTAAATAAAAAAGTATGTGATAGTAACAGAAAAAGCCAATTCTTATCTGGTTTAATGCAACCACTTATGGGATTTATTGGTAACTTTGGATACGTAGCTGTTTGTATAGCTGGTGCTTTACTTACTATGAATGGAAATATATCATTTGGTGTAATTATTGCATTTATTGTATATGTAAGATTATTTACAAATCCACTTTCTCAAATTGCACAAGCTATGACTTCATTACAATCAACAGCAGCTGCAAGTGAAAGAGTTTTTGAATTCTTAGATGAAAAAGAAATGTCAGATCAAAAAGATGCAACTAAAAAACTAGATAAATCAAAGGTAAAAGGAAAAATAGAATTTGAAAATGTTGTATTCCAATATGACAATAACGATAAACCAACTATTAAGAATTTCACAGCAACAGCTTTACCTGGTCAAAAAGTAGCAATAGTTGGTCCAACTGGTGCTGGTAAAACAACAATGGTAAACCTACTTATGAAATTCTATGAAATAAATTCAGGAGATATAAAAATTGATGGAGTATCAACTAAAGATCTTACAAGAGAAAATATCCATGATTTATTTACAATGGTTTTACAAGATACATGGTTGTTTGAAGGAACAATAAAAGAAAACATTATATACAATAGAAAAAATATAACAGATAAACAAATTGTTGAAGTTTGTAAAGATGTTGGAATAAATCATTTCATTAAGACATTACCAAATGGATATGATTCAAAATTAAATGAAAATGATGGAATTTCATCAGGACAGAGACAATTATTAACAATTGCTAGAGGAATGCTTGATGATGCACCTTTCTTAATACTAGATGAGGCAACATCAAACGTTGATACAAGAACTGAAGAATTAGTTCAAAAGGCAATGGATAAATTGACAGAAGGTAGAACTTCATTTATAATTGCTCACAGATTATCTACAATAAAGAATGCAGATTTAATTCTTGTTATGAAAGAAGGAAATATAATAGAGCAAGGAAACCATGAACAACTTATGGCTAAAAATGGAGCATATGCTGAGTTATACAATTCTCAATTTGAATTATAATATATTATTAAAAAAGTAGCACTTATATTAGAAAGTGCTACTTTTTTTGTGTAAGTTTTGTGAACTTCATTGACTACTTATGTAAACTATGGTAAAATGCAATCAGGCTTTGGTTGAATAGTATGATTTATAATTAGATTATATGTAAGGAGGAATATGCTAATGAAGAAAGTCAGAATCGAACAAGGAAGCTTAATTGCCTATATTGAACACTCTGATGTTGAACTTTTAGTAGATACTAAGGAGGTAGTTCCAAAAACTTTTTGGGAGGAGGAATCCATGAAAAATGGAGGCTGTGATCAAGACGGATATTATCGTATATCCAATTTGAGTAATGTAAATTACATCAAGTCATCACCGTTTATTCCAAATGTGGATTATCTTTCTAAGCTTAGCAGGCAGGAAGTCGCAAGAATGGCTCATGAAGCCGCGTCTAACAACAGGAAACTAGTTGAGATACTAGGTAAACTGTACTCTAGGATTTCACTAGAAGATAATGAGGTAAAAGCCTTAGAGGACAATGTGGCGTTAAGAGATGACGTTACAAGTGAGTTACAAAAGAAAGCTTTTGTGACAGACGATTTTTCTCAGGAGGCAAGATTTTTAGCTGTTGAAGAGGCAGTCATAAGACAGTCTAAGCACTATGAAGAAAGCTTGAGTGAGTATTTGAAAACACTTGCTCCAAAGAGTAAGGAGGATGAGCCTAAAAAACTCACTAAGAAAAGAAGATCTTTAAGGAGTCTGTTCAAATTAGACAAGTAAGCAAAACTTGTAAACCCACAAAAGAGAGAAATTAATTTTTCTCTCTTTATTCACGTAAAATTTAACTTATACATATAATGATAAAAGGAGGTAACATTATATGTATAATGAATATAATAAATATGGATATTATTATGGATATCCAAGATGTAATAGAAATAATACTGTTGTAGACGATGAACTAATATCTTTAGATAAAGCTGTTGAGGGAATTTTAAACTCAATTAAAAACGAAAAAGAGGATGAGGTGTTTTACACTAATCTAATAGAAATGGCACCAGATGATGCTAAAGATATTATATCAAGTATTAGAGATGATGAGACAAGACATAATGAAATACTAAGATTTGTATATAGTAATATAACAGGAGAAGTTGCTAAAAATAGTGATGAAAATGTTCAGAAGCAAGAAATGACATATGCAGAAGGATTAGAAAAGGCATTTTTTGATGAGATAGCAGCTGTGAAAAAATATAGAAGAATAATGGGCGCTATGCCAAATACTAAACTACATACATTATTAATGTCAATCATGACAGATGAATTACGTCATGCATCACTATATAACTATTTAATACATAAAAATCATTAAAAAATAATAAGATAGAAACAAGTAAAGTAGCAAAATGTCGCTTTATATGTTTCTGTCTTTGTTTTTATTTACAAAGATTATTTGATGTTATATAATAATGTATAGCAATTAACAGAGGAGGAAGTAGAATGTTAAGACATGCAAATGAAGAAGATTTTAATAAAAAATTAGATGAATCAAGTAAAGTTGTATTAGTAGATTTTTTTGCAACTTGGTGTGGACCATGTCAAATGTTATCACCAATACTAGAAAAAATCTCAAACTCAAGAGTAGATTTTGATATAATAAAAGTAGATGTTGATGAAGCAAGAAAACTAGCTGAAAAACTAGGCATTGAAGTTGTTCCAACAATGTTTATATATAAAGATAAAAAGCCTGTAAGAAAAATTGAGGGTGTATTAGATGAAAATGAAATAATAAATATTATGGGTGAATATATAGATTAGGGAGTAGATGCACATGAAAGGATACATAGTAAATCCAGATAAGAAATATGTTGAAAAAATAATAGAGGGAATTTATAGAAAAGATGGACATTGTCCATGTAGAATAAATGTAGATGATACAACATTGTGTCCATGTGACGAATTTATAGAAAAAAAGATATGTAGATGTAAATTATATGTTCCTATAGATAAAGATTATGTAACAAAATAGTAGAAAAATGATGAAAAATGTGTATAAAAACAATTTATCAATATAAGTGTTGAATATTTTTAATTGATGTGATACACTCTTGTGTATAAGAGGTGTTTATATGCGTTTATATAATCTTGATGATAAAATTACGAATAAGTCATACGAAGTATTAAATAGTCATATAGAAGATCAAAGACAAATCGACACAATAAGAGTAAGTGAGATAAGAAACCAGTGCAAAGATATATTACAAAGACATGGAATTTTTGAAGATAGAAAAAATGGTGCAATATATCAAGCTATGGAAAAAGAACTAGGAAATCTTGAAAGAAATATAGATTACTTTAATGAATACTATTTTGAGGAATTTACTAAAAGTAGAATAGATTTGGGTATTGAAAATATAACATCTAAGATAGATAGTCTAGAGCAAAATATAGAATTTGTATATGAAGATGATACTAATAAATATAATAAGGCAAATAGTGAACAAAATATAAAAAATATGCTATTTACATTTTTTGAGAGTTATAAAAATAACACTATAAATCTACTTTTAAAGTCTGGATATAGTCCTAATATGGTTGAAGATATAGAAGAAGATATATTAGAATATGTTACTTCAAAATCTTCTGATGTATTAACTGAAAAAATATCTAGAGATAGAATAAAAACATTAGATTCACTAAGTAAAGGGTTAAATGAGATTTCTGTTAGTGCAATTAATGAAGCAGAAGCAAGATTTTATTGTGAGTTAAATGGACAAGTATTTGATGATTTAAAAGAAAAAAGAGATAGTATACGAAAAAAAGCGCAAAGACTTGAAGAAATAAGAATGCAGATATCAAGTTTAGATTTAAAAGCAAATGAGTTAACAAAAGTTTCAAATGATGAAAGGATACTTTTATAGGTGGCTATGATGAAAAACACAAGGAGTTTGGCAGTTGTATCTGAAGAAAGCCTTATAACTAAAATTATTAGAAGTCTTAAGAATTTCTTAAATATAAAAAAAGAAAGTAAAGAAGAAAATACCAATAGAAGAGCAACAGTAATAAAAACTGAAAAAATTGAAAGAAGAGCTTCTAAAAATATTACATTGAATGATTTAAATAATCTAGAAAATAATATATCTAAAAATATCGATTACATAAATGAACTTGATGAAGATGAGCTAGATTCATTAGATGAGTATTATGACTTTAGAATAAATGAGTTAGAATCAATTTTAAATGATAAAAAATCAAAGTATTTTAAGTTAATTTCTTCTAGGAGAATATAGGTAAAAATACCATACATTTTGTATGGTATTTTTTCGGTTACACTTTATCATAAATAGATTAAAATTATATTACAAAGTAGAAATTAATATTGCGTTTATGCTATAATCAAATCAAGAGGTGTTAGTATGATAGAAGATTTTAAAGTGTTATGCCATAGTGCAATAAGGATAGCAGCAGACAACAAAGTAATATATATAGACCCTTTTGGTATAGATGAAGAATACAATGATGCAGACTACATCTGTATAACACATGCGCATTATGATCATTTTTCACCAGATGATATTTTAAAAGTTAAAAATGATAATAGCATTATTCTTATAACTGAAGATATATATGTAAATGTGTTAAAAATGGGATTTAAGGAAAATAAGATAGTTATTGTAGATCCTGGAAAAAAATATAATATAAATGGATTATATGTAGAGACTATAAATGCATATAATATTGGAAAAACTTTTCATCCGAAAGAAAATGGTTGGGTAGGATATATTTTAAATTTTGAATATGAAAGAGTATATATTGCAGGAGACACAGATATAACACCAGAGGCGTTAAAAGTTAAATGTGACTTAGCTTTTTTGCCAGTTGGAGGAACATATACAATGGATTATGCAGAGGCAGCTAAACTTGCAAACGCTATAGAACCAACAATTGTTGTACCAATTCATTATGGAAAAATTGTTGGAACACAACAAGATGCTAGAAACTTTAAATGCCTATTAAATAATAAGATAGAATGTAGAATAATGATATAATGGAGGTATTATATGTTTTATAATCAAGAAGATGAAGAAAATTTTTTATCAGATAAAAAAGTAGGAGAAGCTAGTAATTCAGATGTTCCTAGAAGAAGAGGAGGAGCATATCAGGAAAAAGTTATTGTAGAAGAAAAACCAGAGCCACAACAAGTAGAACAAGAAGAAAGTGAGTCTAATGTGTTTGGAACAGTAGTATTAGTTATAGCTTTAGTGGTGGTAATAATTGCAGCAATTATACTTTTTAAAGTTTTTACATCAAGTGGTAATGAAAATAACAATAGTAATTCTTCAAATAATCAATCACAAAGTACAACAAAAGATAATGGCTCAAGTGGAAAAAATAACTCAGGCTCTGATAGTCTTGCAATATCTAGCCTAAGTGATATGTACAATGCATATGATGTTAGTATAAAAAGTGTTGTGCATGTAAAAGGCGGCAATTTTTATAATAACAATGAAAAAATAAAAGGCGATAAAGCTTATGTAGAATATAAACAAATATCTGGACTAAAAGATAAATCTAAAGAAGAAAAGATAAATGAAAAACTAAAATCATTAGTAGTAGACCTTTATGATAAAAACTATCTAGGAGATAAAGACACTTTATTTATAGATGTACATACAAAACTAAGTGTTAACTTTAATACACTTTCATATTTAGTTATTAAAACATATGAAGACATTGATGGTAATAGAAAAGACGAAAAGGTTATAGGATATAATATAAGATTAGATAATTTAGAAGAAATAAAATTTGAAGATTTATTTACAGATAATGCTAATATAAAAGAAATGTATTCGAGCTATGTTAAAGGCAAAGTGTCAGCTTTCTATTTTGATCCAAAAACAATATATGTATATGATAGCAGTATGAATGAAAGCAAGATAGATATGTCTAAAAATTATACTAAGATTGCAATATACAACAGATATAAAGATGATACAAATGTATTTACATCTGCAGCAAAAACTCAAAAAGTCTTTACAATACTAAATACAACAGTAAGTGAAGAAACTCCAGATAGAGATTTTGAACAAAATTAGAATGATACTAAAAAAATTACCTTAATTTATATTTTTTAAAACATACTAGACTAAAACTAGTGTGTTTTTTATTTGTTTTCTTAGGGTAAAAAAGTTGAAATCTAGGTAAAATAAGGGTATAATTTTAAAAAAATATAAAGAGGAGATAAGGTGTTATGCAAGAAAAAACAAATGTAATGAGAATATTAGATAGTAGAAAAATAGAGTATAAACCACATTGTTATGAAGATAGTGATGCAATAGCTGGAAAAGATGTTGCACAAGTTTTAGGAGAAAATCCAGAACAAGTTTTTAAGACTCTAGTTACTAGAGCACATAGTGGAAATTACTATGTATTTGTTGTACCAGTTGCAAAAGAATTAGATCTTAAAAAAGCAGCTAAAAGTGTAAATGAGAAAAGTATTGATATGATAAAACAAAAAGAGCTATTGCCACTTACAGGGTACATACATGGTGGATGTTCACCAATAGGAATGAAAAAATTCTTTAAAACAGTAATAGATGAAACTTCTAAAAACTTCGAAACAATTTATATAAGTGCTGGAAAAGTAGGATATCAAGTAGAATTAAAATTACAAGATTTAGAAAAAGTAATAAGAATAAATACAGCAGATATAACAAAGTAGGTGGAAATTATGAAAATAAGAGAAGATGTATATAATGAATTTTGGTATTTTGCAAGTGAACGTCAAAAGATATGGTATAAAAAAATGATAGGTAAAAATCCGCCATATACAGATGATCCAATTTTACAAGAATATAAGTTCTGTAATGCATATAGAGTATTAGATAGACTTTCTCAATACTTGCTTAAAAATGTAATATATAATGGAAAAGAATACTCGGACAAAGATATGATATTTAGAATAATATTATTTAAAATTTTCAATAAAGAAGATACATGGGAGTATTTGATATCTGAGTTTGGAGATATAACATTAGATAATTTTTCTTTTTATGCGTATGATAATGCACTAAGAAAATATAAAGAAAATGGAAATAAGATATATAATGATGCGTATATATCTTGTGCAAATAAAGCTTATGGTTATGATTTAAAACATCAAAATCATTTAGCATTATTAGAAGAAATGTTTTTAAAAGATAAAATATATAATAAAATAAAAAGTGCAAGTTCAATGGAAGAATTCTTTAATATTTTAAAGTCATATCCGCTTATAGGAGATTTTATGGCTTATCAGCTAGCAACAGACATAAACTATAGTGATGTGGTAGATTTTTCAGAATCTTCATTTACTATTGCAGGACCTGGAGCAAAAAGAGGAATAGAGAAATGCTTTGAAGAGTTTAAAGATGAATCTTATGAAGATATAATTAAATATATGTATTCAATTCAAGAAGAGGAGTTTAAAAGATTAGGGCTAGAGTTTATTAAAATAGGAAACAGAAAGCTACAGCTTATAGACATTCAGAATCTTTTTTGTGAAACAGATAAATACCTAAGAGAAAAAAGACCGGATTTAAAGAGTAATAGAGTAAGAATAAAGAAAAGATATGTACCTAAAAGTAGCAAAATTGAATACACTTTTCCTAAGAAATGGAATATAGAAGATTATGAATAGTATGATAGAATATACTCTAGTTAGAAAAAGAATTAAGAATGTATACATTCAAATAAAAGATGGAAAAGTTATTGTAAAAGCTCCATATAGTATCAGTAAAAGTAAAATAGATGAGTTAATTTCACAAAAGAGAGATTGGATAAGTAAAAGAGTTTTAAAAAATCCACCAGAAAGAAAAATAGATACCATAGATAAAAATTATATATACATTTTAAATAATAAGATTAATATTAAATATCAAAAACATAGTAAGAGTAATATAATAGTAAATTTAGATGAAAATACATGTATTGTAATGTTACCACAATCATTTGTAAACTCCAAAGAAAATGCAGCAAAAGTAAATAAAAAAATAGATAATGAACTAAAAAAATTAGCAAACAAATATATAATGAATGCAATGGAAAAATATATAGCTTTAACAGGATTAACTCCTTGTGAAATAAAAATAAGAAAGTTTAAATCGATATGGGGAAATTGTTCTAGCAAAAAAGTAATAAAAATCAATCAAAATTTAATTCATTATGGAATAGATCAAATAGAATATGTTTGTTTACACGAAATAACACATTTAAAATACATGAATCATCAAAAGAAATTTTGGAACTTTGTCAAAAAATATATGCCTAATTATAAGGAAATTTCTAGTGAACTAAAGCAATAGTGTTGAACTAAATTGTTTTTTAATATATAATCAAGAAAAAAGGGGGAATATAATATGAAAAATAAGATACTAAAAGTAGCACTGTTAGTACTAGCTATTGTTATTATTGTTGTATTGGCTGTATTAGGAGTAACAAGACTAATAGATAAAAAGCCAGATGCATCAGTTAAATCTTTTGTAGAAGCATTAAAAGCAGGAGATTTTGAGACTGCAAAAAAATATACATCAGATGAAACTTGGACTGCATTAGAAATAGCAGACAATAGTGAAGATGAAGATTTAGAAATGATGAAATTATACTTTAAATGCTTAGATATAAAAGTTGTACAAGTTACTAAATCAAGAAATCAAGCAATTGTAAAAGCCGAAATAACAAACAAAGACTTAAAAACAATATTAGGAAACTACATACAAGAAGCTTTAAAATTAGCTTTACAAAATATTAGTTCAAAAGAAGATCAAGAAACAATGGAAAATCAACTAAAAGAATACTTTAAATCTCAATTTGAATCAGAAGAGATAACAAATGTAACTAATACAGTAGATATTGTTTTAAATAAAGTTGATGGTCAATGGAAAGTGGTAGTAGATGAAAACTTAAGAGATGCATTACTTCCAGGACTTAGTGAAGTAAGTAATATGTATTCATTTGCTGCATAATTGATAGAAAATAATCGGTTAAAATTAAATATTTAGCCGGTTATTTTTTTATTGTAATATAAATGAAATGTATTTTAAATATTGTAATTAAAGAGGCTAAATAAAACTGAAATAACTTGTAAATAATTGGAATATTTTATATTAAGTTGTATAATATAGGTGTACATATTTATATATGAATAAACAAAGAAGGGGAGGAAAAATATATGAAATTAAGACATAAGGTAGCTATTTTTATAATTACTACTTTAGCACTTGTTTCAACAGTAGTTTTTTGTAGCGTAAAAGCTGTTCAAAACAAAGAGTATACTACTACAATTATTGATTCTGATGGTTTGGAAATTGAAGTAGCAGATGTTGATACAAAAAATATTAAGGATACAGAACAATATATATTGGATAATGTAAATCCTGAATATGCAAGTAATAGTAAAATAGAAGCTAAAGATATAATGCTAGTAAAAAATTTACTAGTAGATGACTCAAAACTACCTGAGCCAAAAACAATTGAAACTTTATGGAATGGGGCACAAGAATCATTTATAATGATGAATGATTCATATGTTTTACTATATGAAACAGATGAAAATAGCAAATATTATGTGGCTTATGCCAATGGTATGCAAAATGACAATGAGGTTAGAGTAACAGATACAACTTTTGCATACACAAACACAAACGGTGAAAAAATCACAGATGCAATATATGATTACAATACAGGACTTGTATACATACCTAAAAAATATACAGAAGAAAATAAAAATGGCTTAGGGTATGATAATGTCCAAGTTGAATTATTACAAGCATCAAGTTCAGTAAATCCTAAAACAAACTTTAATGTTGAAATTAGTAAAGATGATGAAATTAATGGGGAGTTTGCTCAATCGGGAGTAGCTTCTGTTAGTGCAATAACAACAGAGTTTGGAATAAAAGTTGCGTTAGATGATACAGCAAAAAATCAAATAGATAAAAACTATATTAGTTTAAAAGTTAATGATGAGGAAACAGATAAATTTGACTACTATCCTAATGAGGGAATAATTGTAGTAAAAACTCTTCCATCAACAATTAAACAAATTAGTGTTTCTATTTCAAAAAATAATATAAATTTAGATGGAATTTCACCTCAAGCGTCTTTTGATAATGATATGAGTGAGTACATTAATGCTGGTGAGTGGCAAGTAAGTGGTACACCTTCAGCAGGAGCAATAATCAAAATTACTAAAGATCAAGCTAATATGTGGTATGATGCATGGGATCATGAATCATCAAATGGATTTGTTACAGATATTCCATTATATGGAATAGGTACAGGAAGTTCATCATGGAAAAATTTAACAAGTGTAATAAAAAATGGTACAGCTTTTGATGATACTAAATTAAATGAAGATCACACTTGGATACAATGGAATATAGAATTATATGGTAATGTTACAGCTACAGATAGTAATGGTATTACATTTGAAATACCACAATCTAACTGGCTATTAAAATGTTGTCATGCAGATGTTGAACTAGGAAACGGTGTTTGGAGACAGACTGACCCAGATGGATATTCAAGATGGCATGCAACTGAAATGTGGATTAGAATATTTAAAGTTACAGATAAATATCTATTAGTTGGTATGCTAACACCAGATGCTAATACTCAAGCAGGTGCAGGATTATTTAAAATTGCATATTCTGCTGGCAAAGGAAATCTTGAAGTAGCAAAAAGAGATAGTAATGGTAGATATGTTTCTGGAGCAAAACTTGGAATTTGGGGACCAGATGGATATTATAATGAAGTTTGGACAGAAGCAGATAAAACAACAGTATTAAGTGATTTGAAAAAAGGACAATATACTGTAAAAGAGTTAGTAGCACCTCAAAATATGATATTAAATCTTCAATCAAATGTTGTTGAAGTTACATCAAATAATACTACAACTACGATTATAGATGATGCATATCAAAGGGGAAGTGCTACATTAACAAAATATGATGCTAGAAATAGAGGAAACACTCAAGGAGATGCAACAATTGAGGGCGCTGTATTTGAGTTGAAAGCTACATCAGATATATATGAAGGACCAACAAAAATATATAGTGCAAATCAAACAATTTCAACAGTAACATCTAAAAAAGATGGATCTACAGATACAATAACAAATCTACCTATAGGAGATTATTATTACGTAGAAACAAAAGCATCAGAGGGATTTTTAATCAATACAGAAAGAGTTCCTCTTAGAATAGAATATACAGGACAAGATAATGCTGAAGCAACAAAAGCATCAGTAGAAATAGGTGAAACACCAATATATAACTCAATAGAGATACATAAATATATAGGTGAAACAACAAGTTCAGCAAAATCACCATTAGAGGGAGCAGAATTTACAGCAACATTAAAATCATCAATAGGAACAAACAACGTAAAAACATATAAATGTAAAGCTCCAACAGATGCAAATGGATACTGTATAATAGAAGACCTACCATATGGAACATATGTAGTAGAAGAAACAACAGTACCAAACATAACATTAAAATGTAGTAA
>CAKOYF010000009.1 GCA_934130595.1 uncultured Clostridia bacterium
GTTACTACACCTTGTGATGTCTTTTTATAATAATATACTACTTCTATATTTTCTCTTCCTACTGTTCCAGATAAGTTCTTAGTATCTTTTGTATATGTATAGTTTGGTATATCTTTCTTTTCTGTTGTATATGAATCTCCTTCTTTATATGTAGTTGTTATTTCATCTACTGATGGGATTTCTACACCTGTATTTTCATCTATGTATTTTACTACTACATTAGATAGTTTTCTGTATTCATATGTTACTGTTATTAACTCTGGTGTCATTTTTCCTTTAGCGTTTGCTGGTGTTAATACTAATTCATATCCGTCTACTGTAGCTGGTGTTGTTGTATAATTATCATTTTCTAGTCCTGTTTGTGACTGACTATCAGCTATTTCTTTTTGAGTTACTTGATCGATATATCTAGTTACTACACCTTGTGATGTCTTTTTGTAATAATACACAACTTCTATGTTTTCTCTTGCTACTGTTCCTCTTGTATTATCTGTATCTCTTGTATATGTATAACCTGTTATATCTTTTAATTCTGTAGTATATGAATCTCCTTGTTTGTATGTAGTAGTTATTTCATCTACTCCTGGAATTTCTTTTCCAGTATTTTCGTCTATGTATTTTACTGTTACATTAGATAGTTTTCTGTATTCATATGTTACTGTTATTTTATCCATTGTTAGTTTTCCATCTTTGTTTTGTGGTGTAACTACTAATGTATATCCATCTATAGTTTTAGCACTTGTAGTATAATCATCTCCTACATTTCCTGTTATTGGTGTGCTATCTGCTATTTCATCTTTTGTTACTTGATCGATATATTTTACTTCTAATCCATCTGATACTATTGTAACTGGTACATCTACTACTGTTTCATTTCCAGCTACATCTATTACTTTAAATGTATATGTATCTGGTACTGTTACTTCGTATTCTGCTGTTGTTGATGTTACTTCTGTTCCATCTGGTAAAATTATCTTTGCAACTCCTGATTCATTATCTGTAGCTTTTAATGTTATCTTAGCTGTTCTTCTTTTACTTGTTGGTTGCTCTATACTTGGTGTTCCTTGTGGTGGAACTTTATCTATATTTGTTATTTTTATTGTCTTAGTTGCTGTAGCTCCACTATTATCTGTTGCTATAAATTCATATGTTCCATTTTGTTCTACTTCATATGTTGTACTTGCTGCATTTTCTACAGTTCCATCTGGTTTCTTTATGCTTACAACACTTCCATCTGTATCTGCAGCTGTTGCTGTAATTGTTACATTGCCATTTGTCCATTCTGTTGGATTTTGTGAAAGCTCTAATGTTGGCGCTACATTTTCATGTAATAGTACATGTGTTACTCCACTAACATTTCCTGCTCCATCTATTGTCTTTATATGTAAATATGTTTTTGGTCCATTTCCTAATGTGTAGTTTATTGTTGTTGATGTTGTATCTATAGTATTGTCTGGTTCTGTATTTTCTTTGTTATCTACTACATAACTATATCCTGCAACACCTGTCTCTCTATATTTACTTATTGTATTAGATGTAGCTTTTTCAAGAGTCGTTCTTTCAGAAGCTTCTACATAATATTTATATGTTGTTCCATTATCTTTAGCTGTATATTTTACTGTTCCGTTAAGTCCATTTAATGTGGCTGAACTTATAGTTGGTTTATTTGGTGCATTTATATCTTTAAAGTTACTATCTACAGCTGTTGTATCTGTATTTACATCTCCTAAATAGAAAAGTAAGTTTGCCCATATTTTTTGCTCATCTTGTGTAGCAGCACCACTTGAGTGTCCTGTTTGAATCATTGCACAGTTATTATTTACTGTTAAATAATAATTCCATTGACCTTTTCCGTTTTGATCTGTATAACTTCCTACATTTGTAAACATCATTTCTATGTTTCCATATGCGACTTGTTGTACATCATGACAGTGAGGAACTGTAAGAACTGTTCCTGCTTTTCCTATATACCAAGGATAAGTTGTAAATACGTTATTAGTCTTTAATGTTACTGAAGTTGTTGAAGAAGTATTTGCTCCATTCAAATTTCCTGGATTTGTTCCATTTGGTAAAGTTACTCCATCATCTTTAACTGTTTTAATATTAAAATACGATCTTAGTGTTGCAAAGTTTGCAGCTCTTGCATCATCACCTCTTATAGTATCATGTCCCATTACACAGCTATTGCCTTCAGCTAAATACTGTTTCATTACTGCTGCTGCGCTTGAACTTATATCCTGACCTGCATATGAGTCCCATGTTCCAAATACTACTACTTGGTAGTTATATTCACCATTTGATTGTTTATATAAATATTTTCCTGGATTGTTATTGAACTCAGTAACAGCTACTGGTGTTACTTCTATAAGTCCACGACCATATCCCCTAGAGTCTGTTGAGTTTGGTGCTTCCATCCATTGCTTTAATGATGCAGATTTTTTTACTGTTACATTTTCTCCATCATAAGTTGTAAATGTTATATTTTCACTAACAGCTTCAGCATCAGGATAAACGTTTAATACTTTTACCTCATTACCTTCATTTCCTGTTAAACTAGTAAAATCTCCTCCATTTACACTCTTTTTAACATCATAATTATATGATTTTTCGGTATCACTATTTGTCCAGCTTAAATTTGCTGTATCATTTGTTGTTGTACCACTTAAATTTAAGCTTGGGGCTGCTAGAATAATACCTGTACTTATTATTGCTATGGCTACTAAAATACCGCCTAAAAAAATAAATTTCTTTTTCTTCATATTATCCCCTCTAAAAAAATTTCCTATATAATATTAATATCACAAAAGAAAACTTTAATCAACAAAAAACAAGAAGATAGACGTACTTTTTCTACCTTCTTTATATTATAATTATTTGCATTTTTTTATTACTTATTAATTTTAATTATTGATTTTTATACCAATTAGCAAATTCTTGTAATGAAGAGCCTGATACTTCTCTTCTTTTTTCTATTTCCTCATCTGATAATTCAGATAAAGTTCTTGTTGGATCAAAAGAATCTTTATATATATGCCATAATGGACTCCATTGTTTTTCATTGTCATTTCCTCTATATTCTTCTGCAATTGTTCCTTTATGTTCATAAAAGAAATATTTTATATCTTTTCCATCATAGTATGCTACACATTCTTTAAAAGCACATTTTCTATTTTCTTTGCCTCTCATAATATCTAGTATTCCTTGTACTCCTATAGTATCTAAAGCAAAATTTACAAATGCTCTAGGAAATCCATTTAATGCTTCTATATAAAATCCAGAATCTAAAGCTATACATGGTTGTTTTACGACTTGATATGCTTGTAGTACTTTTTGCTTAGCAATTTCTTGAATATCATCTGTACGTGGTTCTATAAGTTCATAGTTATATGGTTCTAATTCAATATTAACATCATTTAAATACTGCTTAGCAGTAGAAATCTTTCCTTTATTAGTTGTAACAAATGTTATTTTTCTCATTTTTTTATTCTCCCTTTTTTACTACTCTTCTATTATGTCTAGTGGTGTATAATTTGCCATTAATCTTTTAAATCCATTTCCATCAAACATTATGTCTAATTTGTAATCTTCACCCTCTGGTTCAATATTAGTTATTGTACCTATACCAAACTTCTTATGCTTTACTTTCATACCAACTTTATATTTACTTCCTGATGAAGTATTAGCTTTAGGTTGAACTGAAGTTCCTGCAAGATTTTTTAAGAAAGAATCCACACTTACTCCTACATTAGGTTTTACTTTTCTTTCTATATTTTCATTAACTCTATTTGAAATATATGTTTCAACTCTTTTATATTCACTATCTAGCCATGGATTACTTGAATTTGATCTTCCTCTATTTTCTTTGTTTTCAATTGAATCCTCTGTAAGTAATGAATCTGGTATTTCATTTATAAACCTTGATGGTGTAGAAAAACTTGTTGAACCATATAATGTTCTTTTTTTAGTATTAGTCATAAACAAGTGCTTTTTAGCTCTAGTTATTGCTACATAGCATAATCTACGCTCTTCTTCTGTTTGTGCATCTTCTTCTATAGAACGCTTTGATGGAAAAAGTCCTTCTTCCATTCCTACCAAAAATACATTTTCAAACTCTAGTCCTTTGGCACTGTGCATTGTCATAAGTGTTACTGCTTCTGTGCTTTCATCTAAGTTATCTACATCTGACACAAGTGCAATACTCTCTAAGAAATCTCCTAATGAATTTTCAGCATTTTCATTTTCAAATTCAATTGCAACACCAATAAATTCCATAAGGTTATCAAAACGTATTTCTGTTTCTTTAGTGCCTTCTGCATTTAACATATCTTCATATCCTGAATCTTTTAATACTTTTTTTATTAATTCAGATACTTTTATTGTTTCTTTTTGTTTAATGAGATCATTCATCATATCTCTAAACATTATTATATTTCCGGCACTTCTTATTCCAACTAAATTATTACTGTCTTGTATAAGCTCAAATATTGAAACTCCTTTTTGAGTTGCTAACATATCTAACTTATCTACAGCAGTATCACCAATACCTCTTTTAGGTTCATTTATTATTCTTTTTAATGCTATATTATCATTTCTATTTTGTATAAGTTTTAAATAACTTATTATATCTTTTATTTCTTTTCTAGCATAAAACTTTATTCCACCTATTAATTTATACGGTGTACCAGATTTCATAAATACTTCTTCTAGTACTCTGGCTTGAGCATTTGTTCTAAATAATACTGCAAAATCTGAATATTTTTCGCCTTCTTTTTTGCAAATTTCATCTATTTTATCTACTACATACTCTACTTCTTCATATTCATTATTTAATGTTTTGTACTCAATTTTATCTCCTTCATTATTTTGTGTCCATAACACTTTATCTATTTTAGAAGAATTGTTTTTTATTACTTCATTTGCTGCATTTAATATATTTTGTGTACTTCTATAATTTTCTTCAAGCTTTACTATTTTTGCATTTGGAAATTCTTTTTCAAAATTTAAAATATTTGTTATATCTGCTCCTCTAAATCCATATATGCTCTGTGATTCATCACCAACAACACAAATATTTCCTGTAGCTGCTGAAAGTAAGCTAATTAATAAAAACTGAGTTTTATTAGTATCCTGATACTCATCTACTAATATGTAATTAAATTTGCTTTGGTAATAATCTAATCTGTCTGGATGCTCTAAAAATAATTTAACTGTTAGCATTATAATATCATCAAAATCTATAGAATTATTTGTTCTTAATGTTGCTTGATACATACTATATACTTTAGCAATCTCTTCTTTTCTAAAATCTCCTATAGCATCTTTTTGATATGCCACATCATCTTTCATTACTTCTTTTGCTTTACTTATTTCAGATTTTATTAATCCTACTGGATATATTTTTTCATCTATATTTAATTTTTTCATTACTTCTTTGATTACTTTTTCTTTATCTATTTCATCAAAAATATTAAAATCTCTTGTATATCCTAGTAATTCTATCTCTCTTTTTAATATTCTTACACACACAGAGTGAAAAGTACCAAGCCACATATCTTGTGCAACTTGTCCAACTAATCCTTCTACTCTTTCTTTCATCTCTTTTGCAGCTTTATTTGTAAATGTAATGGCAAGTATTTGCCATGGCTTTACTATTTCTTGCTCAAGTAAATATGCAATCTTATATGTTAATACTCTTGTTTTACCTGAACCAGCACCAGCAAGAATCAATAATGGTCCATCCATATACTCAACTGCTTCTTTTTGTCTATCATTTAATCCTTCTAATAAATTACTCATTTTACACCTCTACTATTCCACCATAATCTATTACATCTAAATCTTTAAAATCTATTAATTTCAAATTTCTTATTTTAATAAAATCACGTATTTTATTTTCTCTATCAATTTTATTTAAATCTCCAAATACTATAATGTTGTTATCTACTCTACCTATAGCCCCACCAATAAATCCATTCATATTACTATAATTACCATATTCATCTTTTAGTTTTATATCTGGTGTATAGTCTAATAGCAATACACTTATATTATTTGCAATTAATTTTTCTGCAATTTTTCTATCTGTTGTTATTACACTAGATTCATCTATTACAGCAACAGAACAATTTGTATATCCTTGTTCAACATTAATAAGTTCATATCCATTTTCTTTTAATTCTTTTAAAACCACTTTATCTGTATATTTAAAGTTATGTACAGCATAGTTTCCTATTATACAAACATTGTATTTTATATCATTTGGATACTTCATTTCAACGTTTTCTTTTCCTGAAATGATATTATACTCTGTATCTTTAAGCATAAATACTAAATCATCATATTTGCTTTTTTCAACTATTAAAGTGTCTCCTATTTTAGTTGTAAATATATCTACATGCGAAGATATTTCAGCATAAACATTATTGCTAGTCTCTATAGGTACTAGTTTATACCCCAAATATTTTAGCATATTTTTTTCAACATTTCTCATTCTCTTATCTATTAAAATATATTCCATACTTTACCCCTAAACCTTTGTTTGATTTTCATGTCTATTATATCAAAAGTTAATATATAATTCAATCAATGAATACAAATAAATAATAATTAAAAAATGAATAAAAATAAAGTATATATTATTTCTAATATATACTTCATTTTCTTTTACATTGCTAGAGTACCTCCTGGTGTATCAAGTAATATGTATATTTTTTCTTGTACTAAAGTATCAGCATTTATATAAATTAAGAACCTTTTTTCATCAACAGTACCTTCAAATTCATACACTAACACTTCACTTTTAGAATCTGTTGGAATTATACATAATCTTTCATTTTCTATTTTTATATCTTTCTTTATTTTTTCTCTTGCCTCTTTAATTGTCTTTTGTGGCATTACCACTCTTTCTCTATGATTATATATATATCCATTTGCCTCTATTGTCATAATCTCTCCATTGTCTAAGGCTACTTTTACCTTTATTAAATCTGGATACATAACTATTTCATTTTCATATGCAGCAAAAGAAATAGTAACCATATTATCTGATTTTAAATAATATGTAGGAATTATATTATCTATTCCTAATTTACTTAAAAATTCTTTAGCATATTTTTTAGCTTCATCAATTTCTATATTTTCACTTTCTACTTTTCTATCCGATATCATTTGATATATACGCCCATCTTGCTTTGTTGCTAAAATTGTTTTAGTTGTATCACTCTCTTTCATCTTTACTTCATATTCATATAATGGAATTTTACCAGACTGTTCTGATTTATACTCTATACTTTCAATATTAATCTTATTTTTTAAAATTTCTAATACTTCATCTTCTGTTAATATTTTTCCTGTTAAAAATGCTGGCTCCATTGTTAAGATATGGTTTGAAAAAGCTCCATCATATATTATTCCTTCGTATTCAGTAAATGTTTTATCAATATATTCTACATTAGATATTTCGCTTTCTGCATTTGCCTCTTTAATCTTTTCATCTCCTATTTTTTCTAGTTCATCCCATTTTATTTTTCCTGAATTAAGAGAGGTGTATATTTCATCTGTAACTTTAGATAATTCTGATATTTTTGTATATAACGTATTAATATTATCTTCGTATTTTTCTATTGTTTCACCATTTAAATTTTCTCTCATTAAAGAATACGAAAAATCACTAAGCTGACTTAAAAATCTAGATACGTTTGATATACTATTTGCAGAAAATGGTAAATTATCTAGATTTGCTTTTGCACTATTTGCTTTTGCAAATATACTAGCTAAAGTTGTCATTGTATATGTATCATTAGTAGATATTTTAAGTTTTAATAATTCGTTTTCTACATTATTTATATTTGCAACAAAATCATACATTGCTTTATTATATCCATCTTGAACTTCTTGTTTTTCTATTTTAAACTTTTTTAGTAACGTCATCATAAAAAATACAATAATACATACAAGTGCAAAAAATATTATTCCAATCTTTTTAGGTCCTAATTTGCTTTTAATTCTTATAACCCACTTTTCAAATTTATCTAGCATTTTTTATTCCTCCAAAGCAAATACATGCTTTCCAATAGTTGTTACTGTTTTTAATGAAAACAACCATTTGCTTTTAGTTTTTGATGGATTATAGAAATACAAAGCACCATTTGTTGGATCAACACCATTCATGGCATCTTGTGCTGCTTTATATACTGTTGAATCTTCTTCTATTGCAACATCAAACTGTCCATCTGTAACTGAAGAGAATTGCTGAGATTGATATATTACTCCTGCTATTGTATTTGGAAATGATGGATCTTTTACTCTATTCATTATAACAGCACCTACTGCAACTTGACCTATGTATGGTTCTCCTCTAGCTTCTCCATTAATTAATCTTGCTAAAAGTTCTACCATATTATCTCCAGATGCTTTAGTAGTATATATTGAACTTTGTGCTTTTTGTGTTTGTGCATAAATTGTAACACTTATGGTAAGTAAAAACATCAAAAAAAGACACACTATATATTTCTTATTCATAACTTTCACCTAATTTTATTTTGGTTTAGTTATTTAAAAAATATACAATGCGTCATTTTTTATTATTTATATTATATGAAAAATCCTATTATAATTAAAGCTATAACTCCTGGGACACCTAAAATTCCTGCAATCAAGGCTGTAACTATGTTAAATGGAATTGTTATCCCAATTGCCATTCCAAATGTATTTACTAAAAATATCATTATTACACCTAGTACAACATTTACAGCTAGTTTTAGTATTTTCTTTACTGGCCACGCTAGTAATTTGGCTACAACAATAACTGCAATTGCTGCAAATATTAAAACAACGTAATTAGCCATAATATCCCTCCTATATTATTCTTATTATATCTTTAATAGTAACAAAAAATGTTAAGGCAAGTAACAATCCTAATCCTATGTATGAAATTGTTAATTCAACTTTTTCTGAAACTTTCTTTTTAGTTATTGCTTCTATTAATACTAACACAATTTTTCCTCCATCTAGTGGCGGGAATGGTAAAATGTTAGCAACACCAACAGCCATACTAATCATTGCCATTAAATAGAAGAAATTAAGTACTCCTGAGCTCTTAGACACAACTTCACCTATTCCAACTATTCCAGACATATTAGAAATAGAAACTTTTCCTGTAAATAGATTTACATATGAGCCTACTATACTCTTTATATTTTGTATTGTCTCACAAAATGCATAAGATATATTTGACTTAGTTGCTTTTACACTTTCAATTCCTAAATCAAAAACAACTTTTTCTTCTGGTACAACAGTAAATTCTTTTATTTCATCATTTCTTTGAACTTTTATTTTTACTTCTTTACCTGCTTTGTCTTTTATCTCATTTACAATAGTTATAGCATCTGGTGTAGATACGTCATCTACTGATAATACAATATCTCCAGATTTTATTCCAACTTTTGCTGCACTTGTTCCAGCTCCTGTTAGCTCTATAACATTTGTAGAATTACCATTATCATCTTGTTTAAATGTTACTCCAATTTTTCCTTCCACTTTTTGTGCATTTTTAACATCAGCTGTATATATTTCTCCATCTCTTTCATACTCTATAACTGCATCAGTTTTATCTACATCTAAAGTATAATTAGAAATTTGTGAATATACTTTTATATTTTTTCCATCTATTGAGACAATTTTGTCTCCTTCTTTTAATCCTGCTTCTATTAAAACAGAATCACTATGCAAAGTTTTTATTTCAGATGTAGCAACGCTTGCATTTGAATATACTGAAAGAAATACAACAGTTGCTAATATAAAGTTAAAAATAACTCCCATAGAAAGAATTATTATTTTTTGTAGTGGATTTTTCTTTTGATAAGAAGTATCACTATTTTTATTTTCTTCTGTTTCTTCTTCTCCCTCTATTGCACAATATCCACCAAGAGGTAACCATCTTAAAGAATACATTGTTCCTTTATACTTTTTCTGGCAAATCTTAGGCCCAAATCCAATAGAAAATTCATCCACTCCTACACCAAAGCATTTACTTGCAAGGAAATGTCCAAACTCATGTATTGTAGCAACACTAAGTATTATTGCCAATAGCTTTACTATAGTTATTAAAAAACTTACCAATATTTTTCCTCCTTATAATAAATTAATTAAATACATAAAAATATATAATATTGGTGATATAAACATTATACTATCAAATCTATCTAGTATTCCACCATGACCTGGTAATAAATTACTAAAATCTTTTTGTCCACAATATCTTTTTACTGAAGAAGCAGCAAGATCACCTATTTGACCAACTATACTAAATACT
The DNA here is from genome assembly GCA_934130595.1 of uncultured Clostridia bacterium. Taxonomy (GTDB): domain Bacteria; phylum Bacillota; class Clostridia; order TANB77; family CAG-465; genus CAG-465. The sequence goes on from CAKOYF010000009.1 coordinate 10,313, forward strand.
GCTCCCATAATTGTCATTAATATTATATTAAATTGTGTATCAAAATATGTATTTGTCACATAACAAGTTACACCACTAACGATCATAGCTGCTATTATTCCAGCTATTGATCCCTCATAACTTTTTTTAGGACTTACTACAGGTGATAATTTGTGTTTACCAAATCTTGAGCCGATTTCATAAGCAAATGTATCAGTAGCAGTAGCACATAAAAATGCTAATATAACTAATATTCTACCATGTTGTTGCAAAAATAATAATTTAATAAATGAAAATAGAAATGGTACATATACTATTGAAAAAAATGTAATTGCTAGATCCACAATATTAACTTCTAGTTTCTTAATTACAATATATGCAAACATTACTACTAAAATTATTGATAATGCAACTAATATTACATTTAACATTGCCATAGTACTTATATTTCCAATTAATGGTATTGCTAAGCAACTTATATATCCAATTAATGGTATAGGATGGTACCCCTTTGCTTTAAAACACTTATTATATTCATATATCCCTAGTATAGATAATAATGTAACGAATAAAGAGTCAACAATACTATTATTAATTGCAAGAACAGCTACTATAACAACAACAAATACAAATCCTGTTGTTATTCTTTTTATTCTCTCCTTCAATTTATATTACTCCTTACTTTTTTAAACTTCCATAACCTCTTTTTCTTTTTCTTCAATAACAGCATCAATTTTATCTGTATATTTATCTGTTATTTTTTGAATTTTTTCTTCTGCTACTTTAAGTTCATCTTCAGTCATTTCTCCGCTATTTTTTAATTTTTTAGCTTCATCAATTCCATCTCTTCTTGTGTTTCTTACAGCAATTTTTGCTTCTTCACCTAAAGATCTAACTTCTTTTACTATTTGTTTTCTTCTTTCTTCATTTAATTCTGGGAATGTAAGTCTTACTCCATTACCATCATTAATAGGATTAACTCCAAGTTCTGCTACTTGTATTGCTTTTGTAATTGCACCAAGAAGTGATCTATCCCATGGTGTAATTAATATTTGTCTAGCTTCTGGAACAGATATAGCACCAATTTGATTTAATGGTGTTTGTACTCCATAGTATTCAACTGTTACTTTGTTTAAGATAGCTGGATTTGCTCTTCCTGCTCTTATTCCTGCTAATTCTTCGCATAAGTAATCTATTGCCTTTTGCATTTTATCTTCAATTTGTTCGTATTCCATAATTTTCTCTCCTTTTAAATTTACTCATAATATAATTATACATTAAAATCATAAAAAATCAATAATTAATATCCATACAAATACTGATTTCTACTTTTTTTAAATTTAACAACTTTGTTTCTTACATAGCTTTCTAATTTAGTCATAAATTCATCTGCTGATATTTGCTTTTGCTCTACCATTGCAAGTCCTTTTTCCCAACTTGCTGTAAGCTCTGGATTTAATATATCTGGCATTGTTGAAACTATAATATCATATATAGCTTCTCCTCTTTTGGTTGGTGTCAATATCTGAGTTTTAGCATTAGTTTCAATATAGTCTATTCTTTCAAGTTTTTTTATTATTTCACCACGAGTAGCACTTGTACCAATACCGCTTCCTTTTATTTGCTCACGAAGTTCTTCATCCTCAATTAACTTTCCAGCATTTTCCATTGCCAAAATCATAGCACCAGAATTATATCTTTTAGGAGGTGTTGTTTCACCTTCTTTTATATTAAATCCTTTAATATTTAAAACATCATTTTTCTTTAGTTTGGATAATACATTTATATCATCATTTTCGTTTTCTTCATCTTCTTTTTCTTCTGATTTTATATTCTTTTCATTTTTATATACTTCTAAATATCCTAAATTTGTGCACACTTTTCCATTTGCAAAAAAACGTTCGTCTCCAACTTTTAATGTTATAGATAATCTATTATATTCAGCAGCAGGGAAAAATATTGCTAAAAATCTTTTAACTATTAATTCATATACATTTCTTTCTAATTCAGTAAGCTTTTGTAAATTTTCTTTTCCTTCACCAGTTGGAATTATAGCATAGTGATCTGTTATTTTACTATCATCTACATATTTTGTCTTTTCTAGCTTTGTACTATACTTTTCCTCAGACATTTTTTTTATTAATCCATTTATTTCATCACTTATATTTAGCTTTGCTATACCATTTAAATTTTTAGTTATAACTTTTGCTATTGCACTAGATAACACCCTTGCATCAGTTCTTGGATATGTAACTAATTTTTTTTCATACAAACTTTGTATAGTTTGTAATGTTTGATCTGGACTTATTTTAAACTTCCTTGTACACTCATTTTGTGCCTCTGCTAAATTAAATAAAAGTGGAGGATTTTCTTTATTCTTCTTTTTTGTTATATTCTCTACAACAGCATTTTCCTCTTTTTTCAACTTTTCTATAAACTTCAAAGCGTCCTCTTTCTTTTTAAATCCAGTTTCATTGTATAAACATGGATGGTCGTAAACTACTGATCCTTCTACAGCTTTAAAATCTGCTAAAATATCTGTTTCCTTATTAAATGTTCCTTGTATTTTATAAAAATTAACTTTTTTGAAGTTTCTTATTTCTCTTTCTCTATTTACAATAAGACCTAAAACACAAGTCATTACTCTACCTATAGATATAACTGCTCTTTCTTCATTCATAGTTTTGGCTAAATTTTTAGCATACATTAAAGAAATAAGTCTTGAGAAGTTTATTCCTATTAAATAATCTTCTTTTGCTCTTAGATACGCTGCATCAGATAAACTATCATATTCTTTAATATCTTTTGCTTCTCTTATTCCTCTTAAGATTTCTTCCTCTGTTTGAGAATCTATCCATACACGCTTTAACGCAGCTTTAGGATTTGGTTTTGCCATCATAAAAACAAGACGTTGTATATACTCTCCTTCACGTCCAGAGTCTCCTGCATTATATATGACTTCTACATCTTCTCGTTGTAATATTCCTTTTATTGTGTTAAATTGTTTTCCTTGTATTCCAGGTAAAATCTCATACTTCCATTCTTTAGGTAAAAATGGTAATGTATCAAGTCTCCACATTTTTAGCTTTTCATCATATACTTCTGGATAACTCATTGTTACTAAATGTCCATAACACCAAGTAATTATCCATTCATCTGATTCTATATATCCATCTTTTCTATTAGTATTTATCTTTAAAGCTTTTGCAAATTCCATTGCAACGCTTGGCTTTTCTGTAATTATTACCTTTTTTGCCATATTCATCTCTCCAAACTTCCTTTATTATACTATAAATTTACTAATAAATCAAAAAAATATAACAATAAAAAGTGTCATTTATTAAGAAAAAATCCCGGCTTAATTTAAGCCGGAATTTTATTTATATTATTGTCTGCCACTATAAAATACTTTTGTTTTAGATGTATCGTATCCTTTTGCCTCAAGAAGCTGAGATACTGTAACCATTTGATATCCTTGTTCTTCTAATTGTGAAACTATTTTTTCTACAGCTGGAACTGTTGTTGAATGAATATCATGAAGAAGAATTATATCTCCATCTTGTACACTGTTCATAACTAAAGGTACAATTTGCTTTTCATCTCTACTTTTCCAGTCTAAAGAGTCAATATTCCATAAAATTAGTGGATAATTTATACTATTTTTTACAGTATCATTTATTGCTCCATATGGTGGTCTTACAAGTTTTGGTCTTTTGCCAATTATTTTATATATGGCATCTGAGGTTCTTTCTACTTGAGAAACAATTTCGTCTTGGGATAGCTTTGTAAGTTGCTTATGATCCCATGTATGTATTCCAATTTCGTTTCCTCTTTTATACACATCCTTTACAACTTCTTCGTTATTTACTACATTTTGTCCAAGCATAAAAAATGTAGCTTTAGCATTATGTGCATCTAAAATATCTAGTATTTTCTGTGTGTTTGTTGCATGTGGTCCATCGTCTAAAGTTATTGCTACCATTTTTTTGTTTTTATCTACAACATTTGAAAATAGTAACTCATATTCTTCCTGACTAATGTCATAATTGGAAGCTGTTAAAACCTTAGAAGAAGCATATTCTTTTAAAGAATTATATGTACAATTGTTAGTGTTTGTACTACTAAAAAATTGTATTACCTTTTGTTTAAAGACATAATTTTCAGTGTACACACTACTTAGTACTCGTTCATATCCAGATTTAAATATATCATCTAGACTAATGCTTTTTCCTTCTTTTACATCATAGTTAAAGGTTTTTATTGTTGTATTATATTTTTCTTCTTGAACCTTTTTGATAATAGATGTAATTTTTACACTTGCTATATTGTCATTTGCCTTGTATGTATCAATGACATTCTTATATACTGCCTTATCTTTTGGCGCTACTCTATCTGTTGTCTCATTTTCTTTCTTAAATTCTGCTAGTTGATTATCTATGTAGCTATTTACGTCTAGTGCTATAAGTTCATCTGCATCAAGCTTTTGAATGTACGCTTCATAGTTTTTCTCGCCTTCTTCTTTGTTTACAACACTTCCAAATTCAACGCTATCAGATAATAAATCTGGTACCTCCACAGGCTGTAAGTAATTGTTCCATACTAAACAACCAATAAGAAAAACTATAGCAATTACTATAATTGCCACTAAAAATTTGAATACCTTTCTCATAAAAATATTCCCTCCTTAATAATATTTTTTTCCAATGATGTTAATAACTAAATTCTTAGTCATTTTAAACAAAAATGTTGCTAATAAATTATACACCACCTTTATTCCAAAAGCAATATTTTACATAATTTTTGTTATAAAATATAAAAAACTCAAACTGCTAATGCAATTTGAGTCTTAGTTTTCAAATAGTTAGTTTGTTGCTGTATCAGTATTTACATTTTCGTCGCTTCCTAAAGTAACGTCTCCTTCTTTATACTCACCACTTCTGTATACTTTTATTTTAACTTTATCTCCTATTTGTTTTTGATTTTTTATATTATTTAGTTCTTGAACTGATGTAACTGTTTGACCATCAAATTCTACTATAATATCTCCTTTTTGTATTCCTGCTTGAGCTGCTGGAGAATCACTTCCTAATTGATATACATATATACCTTCAACTAGTTTATTTCTTCTTGCTGTTGTTTCATCTAAGTCTATACCATAAATTCCTAAATATGGTCTAACAATCTTTCCTGATGTTTTTAATTCTTCGATTATTTTTAATGCATCATCAATTGGAATTGCAAATCCTAAACCCTCTACAGAAGTATCATTAATTTTTACTGTATTAATTCCTATTACTTCTCCTTTAGCATTTACTAAAGCTCCACCACTGTTTCCTGGGTTTATTGCTGCATCAGTTTGTATAACATGATAAGTTCTACCGTCTGTTGTAATTGTTCTATTTAATGCAGATACATATCCTACAGTTACACTGCCTGCAAACTCTTGACCTAATGGGTTACCTATAGCTACAGCTAGTTCACCTACTTCAAGTTCTGAAGATTTTCCAAAAGTTGCTGGTGTTAATCCTGTAGCATCTATTTTTAACAATGCTAAATCTGTTACTTCATCTGTTCCCACAATTTTAGCTTCATATTCTTTTTCATCTGATAATGTTATTTTAACTATTGCATTAGATGAACTTAAAGCATCTTCAATTACATGATAATTTGTTATTATATATCCATCTTCTGAATAAACTATTCCTGATCCTTCAGATTCACCTTGAGATAATTGACCAAACATACTTGGCTCATAGTATGTTACACTTACTCCAACTACAGATGGTCCTGCAATCTTTGCTACTGCAACAACTGGGTTTTCAACATTTTCAACATTATATGTTGTATTATTTGCTCCCTTTATTTTAAAATCTGATCCTTTTGTAACTAAAAAATATGTTGATAGTGAGCTTAATACTGAAACAATTATTACTCCTATCATTATTATTAAAACTTTGGGTACTCTACTTTTTTTCTTCTCAGAAAAAATTTGTACATTTGTCTGTTTTTCATTTTCCTCCATATTATCATTCCTCCTTAATTTTTACCAGCTGCAACAGCAGTTGAAAAGGCTATTTGTAAATTAAATCCACCAGTCAATGCATCTATATCTAGTACTTCACCTGCTAAATACAAATTAGGTATAACCTTAGATTCCATTGTTTTAGGATTTACTTGTTTTACATCTACACCACCACATGTTACAATAGCAATGTCTATTGGCATAAATCCAGATAATACTATCTTAAAATCTTTTATACTATTTACTAATCTTAATCTTTCTTCACGTGTTATTTGGTGTACTTTTTTATCTTCACTTATTTTACTTTTCTCAATTATAATTGGTATTAATTTTTGTGGCAATAAATCATCTAAAGCGTTTTTAAATTCTTTATTTGAATATTTTTCAAAATCTCTTTGTATACGTTTATCTAATACTTCTTCACTAAGAGCAGGCTTTAAATCTATTGATGCATAAATTTTATGATTATTTAATTTATTATCCACATCTTGTATTCTATTTAATACACTACTTCCACTTAATACTATTGGTCCTGTAAGTCCAAAGTGTGCAAAAAGCATCTCACCAAAAGAGTCATATATCATCTTGTCTGAATCATAAATCTTAAATGACACATTTTTTAAAGTTAACCCTTGAAGTCTTTTACATACACTATCTTCTGATTTTAATGGTACTAAACCTGGTTTTAAGTCTACTATGTTATGTCCATATTTTTCTAATATCTTAAAACAAGCTCCATCACTTCCTGTTGTTTTATAACTCATACCACCAGTACAGATAATAAATTTATCTCCTAGTATATCTACTGAATTAGTCTTTATTCCAACAAGATTTCCTGATTCTATAATAAAATCTGTTATATATGTATTGTATTTTATATGAACATTATATTTTACAAGTTCTCTTTTTAAAGCATCTACTATATCTTGTGCTTTATCACTTTGGGGAAATATTCTGCCTCCACGTTCCACTTTTGTTGGAATACCTAAAGAGTTAAAATACTCAACTACATCTTGGTTATTAAAATTCATATATGAACTATACATAAATTTATTATTTTTTATTATGTTTCTTTTAAAATCCTCAATATCTCCATCAAAGGTAACATTACATCTTCCTTTTCCTGTTATTTTAATTTTATTTCCAAGGCTTGATGTTTTTTCAATTAAAGTTACTTTATTACCCTCTTTTGCACTAGTGATTGCAGCCATCATTCCAGCTGCTCCACCACCTATTACAACTACTTTCATCCTTATTCTCCTAGCATTTTTTGTGTAGCAATTAAAATTGCAAGTTTTGCAGATTCATATGATAATCCACCTTGCATGTATGCAGCATATGGCTCTCTCATAGGAGAATCAGCAGATAATTCTATTGAAGCACCTTCCATAAATGTTCCTGCAGCCATTATTACTTCATCTGCATATCCTGGCATGTTCCATGGCATAGGTACAACATTGCTATCTATTGGAGAGGCAAATTGTATTCCTTGAATAAATTTTATTAATTTTTCTCTATCTCCAAAATTGATTATTTGTACAATGTCACTTCTTTTATCTGTATATTTAGGGAATACATCACATCCTAAATTTTCTAATAATCTAGAAGCAAATGTCATAGCCTTTAAAGCTGATTCAACTACTGTAGGCGCCATAAATAGTCCTTGTATTATGTTTTGGTTTTGTCCTAGAGTAGCACCATTATCTTTTTCAAGACCTGGGCAATACAACTCTTGAACAACTCTTTCAATTAGATCATGTTTTCCACAAACATATCCACCCATCTCACAAAGTCCGCCACCAGCGTTTTTAATTAAACTACCACAGCAGATATCTGCTCCAACTGCAGTAGGCTCTTTAGTTTCTGTAAATTCACCATAGCAGTTATCTACAAAAATTATTACATCTTTATCTACACTTCTAATTTCTTTTATAACATTTTCTATATCAGATATTAATAATGCTTTTCTAACTGCATATCCTCTAGATCTTTGAATATGTATTAATTTTACTTTGTTATTTTTTAAATATTCTTTTATTTCATCACATTTAAAATTATCATTTTCATCTAAATCTATTTGAGAATATTTAACTCCTCTGCTTATTAATGACATATCATTTTCTTCAAGACCTATAACTGTACATAATGTATCATATGGTCTACCAGATACAGCTAGCATTTCATCTCCATAGTTTAACAAAGCTTTTAGAGCTGTAGCTAAAGTATGAGTTCCACTAACAAATTGAACTCTTACTAGTGCATCTTCACATTCAAATAAATTTGAGTATAATTTTTCTATGGCTTCTCTTCCTAAATCTCCATGACCATATCCTGTGCTTTTTCCAAAATGAGCTTGTGTAATTGGCACACTTTGAAAAGCTTTTAAAACTCTTGCTTGATTATATAAAGCATTTTCTTCTAATTCTTTAAATTGATCTTTTACTTCTTCTTCTGATCTTCTAGCTATTTCTTCTAATTTTTCACTAATATTAAATAGTCTATATGCGTTTTCCATTTTCCTATCACCGTAAATTATTATACCACACGAAAAAGTGAAAATAAACATATTATGTCTATTTTCACTAAAAATTCACTACTAACACATAGTTTTCAGAATCAACACAAATTCAATAAATCTATATATGTTAATATTAATTATACTAACTTACTCTTTTTTCTTTTCTTAAAGCAATAGCATGCTCTATTGCAATTTTTGATGTACTACCTGTAGAAATTCTTGCTATTTCATTTAAAGTTTCTCTTTCATCTAAAAGCTTTATATTACTATACGTTTTTCCATCAATAACATCTTTATATATGTAATAATTATATTTTGCTTTAGCAGCTATTACTGCTAAATGAGTTACACAAATAACTTGATGCTTTAGCGAAATAGTCCTCATTTTCTCACTAACAGAGCTTGCAGCTACACCACTTATTCCTGTATCAATTTCATCAAATATCATGATAGGAGTATTATCCACATCTGAGAAAACTGTTTTTATAGCAAGCATAATTCTAGAAAGTTCTCCACCAGAAGCTATTTTCACTAGTGGTTTATATTCTTCGCCAATATTTGTTGAAATCATAAACTCTATATTATTTAATCCATTCTTATTATAGTTTTCTTCTTCAAATTCAACATTTATTTTAAATTCAGCATTAAACATTTCAAGTTCTTTTAGCTCTTTAGTTATCTTTTCTTCTAGCTCTATTGCACTATTTTTCCTTATTTTATTTAATTCAATACATTTTTCATGCATCTCTTCTTTTATAGTTTTTAACTGTTTTTTTAGTTTAATTATATATTCATCTAGATTTTCTATATCATTAATTTCTTTTTCAAGTTTTAGTTTATATTCTAAAATCTCACTTATTGTATTTCCATATTTCCTTTTTAAATTAAATATTAAATCCAACCTATCTTGAACAATTTCTGCCTCTTTATCATTATAATCATTATTTAGAAAGTCCTCAGATATTGTATATGACACATCTTGTATATCATAATATGCTCCATTTATTCTTTCAATTAAGCTATTATATTTATCATCATATATTGCAACCTTATTTAAGCTATTTATAACTGTATCTAATGAATTTAGTATTTTATTTTCAAACAAATCATTTGCCTTTGATAAATTTGTTACTATCTTTTCTGAATTTTGATATATCTTTTGTTTTTTTACTAATTCTTCATCTTCTCCAACTTTTAAATTTGCATTATTTATCTCATTTAATTGATAATATAATAAATCTAATTTTAATTGCTTTTGTTTATCATCACCATAATTTCTATTAAGTTCATTTTTTATTTCTAAGTATTTGTTATATAATTCATGATATTTGTTCTTTAGGTCTATTATCTTATCTCCAGAAAAGTCGTCTACATATTCTATATGATTTTGAGGATTCATCAACTTTTGATTGTCTGATTGACCATGGATGTCTATTATATCTCTCATAAATTCTCTAAGTTGATTAACTGTGACCATTCTTCCATTAATTTTGCATAGATTTCTTCCATTTATATATACTTCTCTTGAAACTATTATATTTCCATCTTCTGAAGCCTTATTTCCTGGAAGATATATACACGCTTCTACCAGCGAATATTCTTTACCATTTCTAATCATATCTTTGGAAAATCTGCCACCAGCTATAATATTTAAAGAGTCTATTAATAACGATTTTCCTGCACCTGTTTCTCCTGTAAGTACGTTAAATCCGTCATTTAAAGCTACATTTATTTCATCTATAATTCCAATATTTTTTATATGTAAATTTGTTATCATATATTCACCTCGAACATTTGTTTATATAAGTATAATACATCTAAAACAAATGTTTGTCAATAAATTTTATAAAAAAATTTCCCAAGCATAAGAGCCTGGGAAATAATACTACTCCTCTTCTATTCCTTGTTGTTTTAAGAATCTAGAATATACATCTTTTAATAACTCTTCATCAGTAAGAGTATCATATACTTGTTCTCCGTCTTCTTCTTTTATTTCAAGAATAACAACTTCAACTTCTTCATCATAATCTTCTTTTACTTCTGAAACAATTAGAAAAGATCTACCATCTTCAAGTACAACTACATCAAGTTTTTCAAAAGTAACTTCTTTACCATTTTCATCTGTTAATACTAAAATTGGTAATGATTCTTCATCTGAAGATCCACATCCGCCACAAGATCCACATGATCCAGAGCATCCTACAAATTCTTCATTATCCATTTTATTCCTCCTTATTAGTATGTTATATATTTAACTGCTATTTAGATAGCATATTTAAATATCCCTCTAAAATATATGTTGCTGCAAATCTATCAGCAACTCTATTTTTTTCTTTTTGAGATATGTTCATCTCTCTCATAGTCCTATATGCTGAAACTGTAGTAAGTCGTTCATCCCATGTATGTACTTTTAGTCCTAACTCTTCAAGTTTAGGGATAAGCTCATCTACTTTCTCAGTTTTTTTAGACTTTGTTCCATTCATATTTTTAGGATATCCTATAACAACCTCTTCAAAATCATATTCATTCATTAATTTTCTTATACCTGTAATGAATTTTTTATCACTACCATTTATAACAAGAGTTTCTAGACCTTGAGCTGTTATACCTAATGGATCAGATATAGCGAGTCCTACTCTTACATCTCCATAATCTATTCCTAATATTCTTTTCATCTTTCACCCTTATAAGTCTAAATATTTCTTTATCATTTCTTGTAGTAAATCATCTCTTTCAATCTTACAAATTAATGCTCTTGCATTATTATGAGATGTTATATATGTTGGATCACCAGATAATATATATCCAATTATTTGACTAGTTGGTTCATATCCTTTATCCTTTAGAGCAGCCACAACTTGCTCCATTATCTCCTTAACTCTTTTTGATTCATCTTTTTGTGGTTTAAAAACTGTAGTATTTTGATCCATATAAATCACACTCCTTAATATATATATTTATAATCAAAATTGCATTCTATTTTTTTCCGAACAATCTAAATCCTTTTGATTGTTTTCCATCAGTTTCTTTAGTATAATGTTCTTCTTTTATACTAACATCACCTTTGGTTGGATATATTGTATTTATTATTTGATTCAAATTGTCTTGAAATTCCTTTGTAAAACTTGAAAATTTATTTGAATATTTATATACCATATCTATGTATTTTTTATAGTTTTCTACATCAAATGGTAATATAAAATATTGTATTCTCTTAGGATTAAATAATTCATCATACATTCTTAAATCATAACTTGTATATGTAGCAATACCATCAACAATATCTTTTGATGATAAACTACAATCTACATACTTGTTAATAACTATTTTTATTTTATCCATGCCTATTCCACGTTGCTTTAATTCCCTTAAAAACATAGTTATTTGATTTATATTAAGTATATTCATATCTTGCACAATATATATGTCTTGAGCAAGTCTAAAATAGTCTAAAGGTGTACTAAAATCTGCATCAATTAAAACAACATTATTATTTTTTACTACTGTATCAACTAATAAATTTGGATTATATGATTTTCTATCTTCACCTGGAACAGCAGTATATATGCTTAATTTATCATAAATAAGTGGTTCATTTTTTCCACTAGAAGCATACTTTAAACTATCTCCTGCTATATTTCTTTTTCCAGTATTATCATACGTATAAATAGTATATAAATCTCTTTTTCTAGTCATATCTACTAATGCTGTTTTTACTTTTTTCTTTGCAAGATATGTACCTATTGCATTTATACAAAAAGTTGTTCCAGTTTTTGGTGCCCCCACAAAACAAACTGTTTTTCTATAATCTTTTGGAACATCAAAATACTGTTTTACTACTTCTTTTTCTACTACTTGTGTTATAACTTTTGGTACTTCTTTTTCTACTACTTTTTCTACGATTTTCTCTTTTGGTACTTCTTTTATTATTACTTTTTCAGCTGGAGCTCCTTTATTGATTTCTCCACCTTTTTCTATTTCAAAAGAAACATTACTATTGTCATTAGTAACAATTTTTGTATTTTGTGCAGGTACTTGTGGCTGAACTTGAACATTAACCATACTCAATATGTTTTTATATGACTCACTATTTTTTTCAAGATATTCTTTAACATCTTTTGGTAAATAGTTAATAATGATAGCCATCTGTTCAGTAGTATACTGTGGAACTATTCTATCAAAAATTTCACAATATTTACTAGTATCTCCATTTTTATTTTTAAAATATACTAATATTCTTCTTAGCTCTAATTCACTTACCTCTGATACATTATATACATCAGATGCAGAAGTATTATTATCATAATATTTTCTTGCTTCTCTTTTAGTTGTAGGCGAATAAATAGCTGCACACACTTTTCCTTTAGTTCTATCTGAACCTGTAAGAACAGTATAAACACCTATTGCAAACAACCTAGCTAAGAAATTATCTCCTAATTTTCTTCTTTCTGATGCTACTAAAATTAAATTCTTTGCATCAAAGTTATTTGTTATACCATCTATATATTCAAATAATAATTTATCTGCTTCTGCATAACTTTTAGTAGGCATTGGCTCTAATTCTTCGCTTAGTACGGCTCTATCATAATCTCCAGTTGCAATTTCACTACTAAAGTTTTTTTGATAGTAAGCCATTTTGTACTCTATCTTTTCTTTATACTTCTCTTCATAGATTTTAACAATGCCTTTTACAGTTTCTTCGTTACTTATTCCAAAAAGTACCTTCATATTCTCTATCCCTTCTAATTAATTCAGTATTAGGTTATATATTAATTATAATATTATTTTTTCAAAACATCTTAAATTAAACTATAAAAAATGCGTAAACTAATGGTAAACATTGAACAACTACCATAAATATTGATATACCTACAACTAGCTGTTGTCCCATTATTTTTTCTGCTATTACTTCTGATCCAATAACATAATATTTATATAATGCATAGATCATAAATAAAGTAACAAATGGCCATGAATACTTTTGTATCATAACTAATATTTTCAAAGCCCCATCTAAAACTACATCATTTGTAACTGTTGTTGATGCTGCAAAAACCATTTCATTAACAAAAGCTAATAATATTGCTATTAATAATGATGAAGTTATAACTTTTTTATATGCCATAGCGACTCCCCCATATTCTAAATAATTAAATTTATACATATATAATTATATTATAAATAAATTCAAATATCAAGTACTAGGTTTCAAAAAGTAGTAAAAAGATTTTATTTTACATAAAAAATGTAAAGTAATATGTATTACTTTACATTTTAGGTCTAAAAGTTTATTTTTCTTTTCATTTTTTTGAGTTCTTTTTTACCTGTTTTCATAATTCCACATATTGTTTCATTTCCTACATATCCAATACATGTTCCTGCAATTATTCCTATTATAGTTCCTTTCATAAAATCCATTTTAATTCTCTCCTTTCTTAATAATATTTTTTCCTCCTTTTATTTGTTTTAAACTGACAATTATTTCATATCCACCTATTATTAGCATAAATATATAAAATAAAATTTTAGTTATTTTCTCGGGTATAAAATTATTAATTTTAGTTCCCAAAACAGCGCCAACAACTAATAAAATTAAATATTTAATATATTTTTTTCTCTCTTTTTTTATAATTTTAAAGTTTTTAATTGAAATTACTATTCCTACACTAATAAACAGCAATAAATTGTATGTTTTAGCAGTATTTAAATCTGTTATTTTAAATAACATACTAAGTAATATAAATACAGCACCTCCACCAATTCCAATTCCAGATAAAAATGATGAAATTCCAGCTATTATGTATATCATGTAAACATCCTCCAAAGACTAATTAAAGTTATTATTACTAAAAAAATTCCAGAAATCAAATTTAATACAATTGGATTTATTTTCTTCATTACTATATTTCCTAAAAGTCCAAAACTTAAAGAAATAATAGCTAAAATTATCATCTTACTTATTTCTATTTTATTATTTAAAAAATATATAATAAATGTTGGAATAGAAATTAATGGCATTAAAGTTAAAGAAAAATTTCTTGCCTCTTTAGTATCTGTCTTTAAAATATATATTAGATAAAAAATTAACACTTGGCCTGCACCAGTTGAAAAAAGGCCATTAATAATTCCAATTAAAATAAATATAAAAATATCCATATTTATATTATAACCATAAAAATATTTTTTTATAAAAAAGAACTTGGATATTTCCAAGTCCTTTTATGTTTACATATCTTCTATTATATATTCTTTATATTTATTATATTGAGCTTCATTACACTCTACTTGTAGTAAAGTTCCTCTTTCTTCATAATCTGTAGATAGTACTGTAGCGTGTTCATTTAAATAAGAAACAACACTACCATGTTCAAAAGGAATTAGCATCTTACATTTTTTATAATCACTAAAAATGTTTTCTATGATCATATCTATAAGTTCATCCATTCCTCTTTTTTCTCTAATAGATAAGTAAATTTCATTTTCATCTATTAGAGGTAATTTGTCTAGCATTAATTCAGACTTATTATATACATATATAATTGGAATATCTGATGCGCCTATTTTTTCTAGTGTTTCTTTTGTAACCTCTATATGTTCTGCAAAATCTGGATCTGAATAATCTATGACTTCTAATAATAAATCTGCATTTTTTATTTCTTCTAGTGTTGATCTAAATGCTTTAACTAAATCATGAGGTAATTCACTAATAAATCCAACAGTATCAGATAATAAAAACTTTCTGTTATCATCTAACTCAATTTTTCTAACAGATGTTTCAAGAGTTGCAAAAAGCATATCTTCTTCAAATACCTTTTTTTCTTCATCTTTTACAAATCTATCAATCATATAATTCATTAATGTGGATTTTCCAGCATTTGTATAT
Organism: uncultured Clostridia bacterium; assembly: GCA_934130595.1. Lineage (GTDB taxonomy): Bacteria > Bacillota > Clostridia > TANB77 > CAG-465 > CAG-465. The sequence goes on from CAKOYF010000009.1 coordinate 25,715, forward strand.
CCTACAAGTGATACTAAAGGAATATCTGATTCTTCTCTTTTTTTACGTTGAACTTCTCTATCTATAGATAGCTCATTTAGTTCTCTTCTTAAGTCAGTAAGCTTTTCTTCAATTCTTCTTCTATCAAGTTCTATCTTTTTTTCACCAGAACCTTTATTGAAAAATCCTGATCCACCACCTTGTCTACCTAGTGCAGCATGCATACCAACAAGTCTTGGCATCATATACTCAAGTCTAGCCACTTCTACTTGTAATTTTGCCTCTTTAGTTCTTGCACGTCTTGAGAATATTTCAAGTATAAGAGCTGTTCTATCTAATATTTCACAGTTAATTATTTTAGATAAATTTCTCATTTGAGTACCAGATAATTCGTTATTAAAAATAACCATATCTACATTTAATGCTTCAACTTTTCTGGCTATTTCTTCTGCTTTTCCTTTGCCAATATATAAGGAATTATTAACTTCTACTAAATTTTGTGCTTCTCTACCAATAACTTCTATATCGCAGGCAAGAGCTAAATTTTCAAGTTCATCCATTAACTTAATAAATCTATCACCATAATCTATATTTACGCCTACAATTATTGCTTTTTCTTTTTCTTGTTTCATATAACCACCGTTTGTATTATACCATAACAAAATAAAAAAAGAAAGAGTAAGAACATCTTACTCTTTAGGGTACCAAATAGATATTTTTTCATTTTTTAAAACTTTACCTGGATTTTCATTAATAATTTTATTAAACATTTCATCATCTTTTAGTGTTTTCTTTATTGCTTTTATAGATTTTTCATACATTTCATAAACACTTGTGTTATGTGAATCTGTTCCAAAGAAATGTACCATGTTGTATTTTAGCATTTTCTTTATATTTTTTTGTGCTTCTTTTCCATATTTTCCACTAATACTTCCGATATTTGATTGTAATAATACACCAGAATCTATCAAAGGAATTAGTGACTTAACATCTTTAGTAACAAAATCATATCTTTCAGGATGAGCAAGTATTGGAATATACCCTTCATCTTGTAGCCTATTAAACTCATCATATACATTCATAGGTACTATATTACTAAATAAAGGTAACTCAACCAAAACATATCTTGAATCTCCTAAAGTACATACTTTTTTCTTTTTTATTAAATCTATAATATCATTTGTAAAAAATATTTCATTTCCAGTATATAATTTTATATTTATGCCTTCCATTTCAAATAATTCGTTTAGCTTTTGAATGTTTGTTACATAATCACTATTAACTAGCATATTATTAGGAATTATATAATGTGATGTTGCAAATATTCCTGTATATCCTAGTTTTTGCGCTTCTCTTCCCATTTGTAAACTAGCATTTACATCCACAGCCCCATCATCTGTATATGGAATAATATGACAATGCATATCTAACATATTTTTTCCTCCTCAAAAAAGCAGAGTAAATTTGCTATCTACTCTGCAATCTTTATTAATTATTTTTCAATAACATATTTTTGATATGATTTTGCATATTCTTTTCTTCTGTCTGTTGAAATTTGGTTTAAAATAATACCAGGTATTTTTCCTCCAACAGCTTCTATTGCTTTTTTAGTATTTAACAAAGTTTCTTTTTTAGTTTTTCTTGAACTAGCAACTAAAAACATATAATCTACTTTTGTAGCAAATAATAAAGCGTCTGTTATAATTGAAGCTGGTGGTGTATCTATAATTATTAAATCAAATTCTTTTTTTAGTAAGTCTAAAAGAAAATCTATATTTGCTGTTCCTAATAATTCTGATGGATTAAAAGGAACTGGTCCTGATGATAATAAGTATACATTTTGTACTTCTGTATCTTGAATTTTTAGAGTAAGTTCTTCTTCAATTTTTTGAACATCATCTTCTTTTAGATTTCCTCTTAAATCTTTAAGTAAATCTGATAAACCTGTTCTATTTGATTTTCTAAATATTCTGTGTTGTCTACCTTTTCTTAAATCTGCATCTACTATTAGTACTTTTTTACCATATTGAGCACAAGATATTGCTAGATTTGCAGATACCCAGCTTTTACCTTCTCCAGCATCTGAACTAGTTAAACATATTGCTTTACTTTCTGAATTTTCAAACAAATATAATAAGTTTGTTCTAAATAGTCTGAATGCTTCTGAAACTGGTGAACGAGGAAAATCATTTACAATTATTTCACTTTTATCCATTTAAATAATCCTCCTTTTTCGTCATCTTCTAATTTAGGTATAGAAGCAATTACTGGTGTGTTTAATAAGCTTTCAATATCTTTTTCATCTTTAATTGTGTCATCAAAGTATACAATTAAGAATATAACACCACAAGATAATACTAATCCTATAATTGAAAACAATAATATATTTTTTACTGTTCCAACATTGTATGGTGCATTTGTTGGTTCAGCCACATCAATAATAGATAGGTTGTCTATCTTATATATTTCGTTAACTTTTTCTCTAAATACTTCAGCAAGAGAATTAGCGATATCTGCACTTAACTTAGGATCACTATTTGACACTGTAATTTGAATCAATTCTGTATCATCTTTAGAAGTTACTGATACTGAAGATATAAATTGATCTGTAGTCATATTTAATCCTAATGAATTAATTACTTCCTTTGCTATAGTTTTACTCTTTATTATTTCACTGTATGTTGAAACTAATTTTGAGTTTAAAGTAACATCATTTTGTGTTATTGCTTCGTCCACATTCTCTGATTGTGATGTACTATCCTTTGTTTTTGATAATACAAAAGTTGTTGTTGATTTGTACATTGGAGTAACTAAAAATTTAGAATATATTAGACCCATTACTGCAAAAACTACTACAGTTACTACAATGTATTTTATTTTGTCTTTTAGAGCATATAATAATTCGATTATATCTAACTCTTCCATTTTTTCCTCCCATAAACGCGTAGTCTGATTATAGCACATATTACATAACTTTGCAATATTTTTATAATTATTTTATATTTTTTAATGCAAAAACTCCTGTATTTTTACAAGAGTCTTCATTATTTCTTTAATATTACTTCTACTATTTCTGGTTGATTAAACATTCTAATAGGAATTGTAGCATTACCTATTCCAGAACTAGTTATAAGTGTAGTAGTATTCAATTTATATTTTCCATATGAATATTTAGGAAAAAATTTTCTTCTTGGAGAAAGTAAGCATAACTTTCCAAGCCTTATTAGTCCACCATGAACATGTCCACTAAATACCAAGTCTACACCTAATTTTTCATACAGTTCAAAATTTTCTGGATCATGTGCTATTAAAATATTAAATTTATCTTTATCTAAATCTTTTAATTTAGTTTTCATATATTTAATATACTTTTGTTTTCTTTCATCTGTAAGTATCTTAGGCTGCATATTTTCTCTAAATTTCAAAGCATTTATTACTATCTTTTCATTATTCTTTTGATATTCCATGCTTCCATTAATGATTACTTTTGCACCATTTTTTCTTAATAACTCAACATATTTTTTGTATTTACTATATTCTAACTTTCTTTCATGATTTCCAATAGAATAATATGTTGGATAATTTTGATATATTTCTTTAAAATATTTTACATACTCTTCTACATCTTCACACGAATCATCTATTATATCTCCACTCATTATTACTATATCTGAATTTATTTCTTTTATTTTAGATATAAACTTCTCATTATTCTTTCCAAACAATTTTCCATGAACGTCACTAATATGTGCAATTTTTAAATTGTTCATGCTATTTGGTAATTTATTATTTTTTACAGTATATTTTGTTACTTTTAACCAATTATTACTTATATAAATCATTAAACTAAAAAATAATATACAAATAATAATTGCAATAAATATATATTCCATACAATTCACCTTGTAAGATTATATCATAGACGTATTAATTTTAAAAGAAAAAGAATGCAGTAGTTCTGCATTCTTTACTCTGTTAATATCTTATTTGCAAATTCTTCACCTATTTTTCTGATAACTTCAATATCATGTTCGGAAGGATTTAATTTTATTCTTAATGGTTCAAAAGGCATATTAAACTTTAATAATTTAAAGCATGATGCAATATTTAAAGCAGCTTCTCCGCTCCACGCATATGAGCCAAAAGCTAAAGCATAAATTCCTTTGTTTAATATTGGATTTAGTCTTGACATTGCTTCATATATCTGAGGTAGTGCATCTGATAAAATAGTAGGTGAGCCCATAAGTATTCCATCTGATGTTGCTACATCTTTTTTTGCCTCTTCAATATTATCCACTTCTAAATCATATTCTTTGACTTCTATTCTTTTTTCTCTCTTTATTCCCTCTATTAATGCTTTTGCTATTTTTTTAGTATATCCATAAGACGAAACATAACATATTGTTACTTTTGGAATATTTGATTTTTTCTCACTACACCAATTCCTGTATAATTCTATATATTTGTTTACATCTTTTCTTATTATCATACCATGTCCTGGACATATATAATCTAAAGGAATTAAACTTATTTTATTTAGTGCATTAATTAAAAAAGGATTTTTAAATGGGCTTAGTATTGCATCAAAATAGTATTTATATTGTTCAACAATAATGTTATTTTTTAGTACTCCATCTGGTTCTTCTAAATCGTTAAATAATTTTTTAGTTGCATAATGAACTCCAAATGAATCACAAGTAAATAACATTCTATCTTCTTTTAAATAAGTAAACATTGAGTCTGGCCAATGAAGCATAGGAAAAGCAAAAAATTTTAATTCTTTTCCTCCTAAATCTAAACTATCATTTGCTGTAAGTACTTTTGATTTAAAATCAAAATTTACTATATTTCTGACAAAATCAATTGCCATTTTAGTTCCACATACAACAATTTCTGGATTCATACTTAGTATTCTACCTATAGAACCAGCATGATCTGGTTCAGTATGGTTTACAATCAGATAATTTAATTTATTTATATCAACATAGTTTTCTATATTTGAAATTAACTTATCACAAAATTCACTTTTTACAGTATCAATAAGTGCTGTTTCATTTTTTCCTTTTATAAGATATGAATTATAAGTTGTTCCATACTCTGTTTGCATAACAACATCAAAAACTTTTAGCTTTTCATCTGTTACACCAACATAAAATACATTTTCCTTTATTTCCATATTATTTCCTCTTTATTCTTATTTATTTTAATTTTATTTTTAATTTTACTGGTTGATGGTCACTATATGAGAAGTTATTCTCTATAGTTTCAACACTTTCTTTTTCTATATTAGGACTTATTATAAAGCCGTCTATTACATATAATTGAGTATTTTCATAGCTTCCACTATATTCTTCATTTAATAATCTAGATGTTGGTTTTTGTGTATCAGTAACAAAACTCCATCCTTCTGGTAATGAATCTTTTGACATTTGAGTTGGATTAAAGTTTTTTGTATCCATAACAGGGAATTTTTCTAAATCTACATCCGGGAAAATTTGGTTAAAATCTCCACCTGCTATTACATAGTTACCTTTTTCATATTCTTCTTTCATATTTGAAATAAGTAATTCTAGTTGTCCTTCTTTTCCATTCTTTTTACCATAAGCATCTAAATGAACATTATATATAACTAATTCTTTGTCTGTACCTTCAACAGATATTCTTTGCTCTAAAAGGCAGTTCTTATACATTACAGCTCTTTTTGGCCAACTATATGCACTTGGAAGTGCAATACGTGTTGCATCTGTAACATTATACTTATTTAAAGTAACCACACCACTCTCTACGTGTCCTACTGTATTAAATACAGGATAAGGAATATATAAAGAATTAAACATATATGCAAATGTAGCTGTACCTTTAAAGTTTTGTTCAAGGCCTTCATACTCATTTATATTATATGATCTTTTAGCTTTTGTATCTACTTCTTGGAGTAAATAAATATCTGCATCTTGATTTGTTATGAAATTATTTACTGCAGCTAAATTCTTTGTAACGTTTGTAGCACTTTGTGGACGTACGCCTTTGCCACCATCCATAAAAAAGTCTTGTGTATTATCTAAAGACAAATATCCTAGATTATACGTAATAATACTTGTGCTCTCTCCTTGCTTAAGCGTTTTGGTGCTTTCACCATCTATTGAAAGAGTTTCCCTATCATCTGGAAAATACTCTGAAAATACTAAAATAGAAAATCCTATAAGAAATATCAATAAAATAATTGATACTATAACAATTAAAACTTTATACCATGTTTTAGGCATAATAATCATCCTCCGGACTAAATTATATAATATAACTATTTTAAAAACAACATTTTTATACAAATTTTATTAATAATTATCTTCCAGTTACAGGCAATTTATCTTCATAATATGCATTTTCATTTAAAACATTAACCGTAGCTTTTTGATTATCTTCTACAAGTTCAACTTCAAGTTCATCACTTAGCACTTTATAATGCATACTTGTTTTTGTCTCTCTTATATAATATTTTCCAATAGGCAGCTCTTTTGTTTTGGCATAACCAAGTTCATCAGTTATAATTTTATCTACTATATTTTTATTTTCATCTAATATTTCAAATTCTACATCTTTAAGTGGAGAGTTTTCTGGTAAATTAGTAACTTTATTGTACTCTTTGGTTCTTTTTATTACTTCTATTATTCCTTTTTTCTTTTCATTATACAGTTGTATATTTTTCTCACTATTAGATGCTATTTCGTAAATATATTCGTTGTTATCTATTCTATAATTTTCATTTGCTTTTATTTCTTTTATCTTTAATTTTACAATGTTGCTGTTATTTAATTTAAGCTCAATTTTTCCATCATTATTTGTTGTATATTGTTGAGCATTTCCATCATCTTCAAATTCAATACTATACTGCGTATTAGGGATAACTACTCCTGTATCTTTATCTTTTTTAGTAATAATAATTTTACTATTATACTCTGTAAATTCAATATTCCCTTTTATATCTGTATCAAATTGATTCTTAAGAGTTATAGCCATGTTCTGAAATCCAGATAATTTAGTTTTTCCAAATAGTACAACATTTTCTTTAGCGTTTATTTTTACGTTAAAATCACTCTTATATGTAGATTTTACAATTTCAACAGGAATACTAAACTTATACTTGTTGCTTGATAGTTTTTCTAATTTAATTTCATTATTTTCTAAAGATAGCTCTATATTATTAATGTTCTTAGATTGAATTTCCATAGTTTTAGAATAATATCTTTTACCATTTATTTCTTCTGTAATCTGATTACTAAAATTAAAATTCAAATTAACATCTTTTTCATCTATATTTTCATTTAATCCTTTATAATAAATAGATTTTATCACACTTACTATTTTTTCATTCATACTACTTATTGGCTCAATCAAATTCAAATCTAAATTATTTAGATAACACCACATAGCAAACTGACTCGCAAATATAGCCTCATCTTCATTATTTAACTCTAATTCTTCTACTGTCTTATATGGATATGAATTTAAAATGATAACCTTAAGCTTTTCATCTGTTATTTTTTCATTTCCATAAACATTATATCCATTATTATCACAATCTTCTGCGCCTTTAAATCCTAGATTTAGACAATATGCAGGATAATTTTTACCATCACGTACATAATAATACTCATAATTCGGTTGCATTTTTCCATTATATTTTATGTACATGTACGGATCTTTTTTACAAAATATCTGATAATCTCCGTAGCTTATCTTATCATTTTCAATTGCAAAAGTATTTTGAACACTAGTACATAATATTAATATTAGCATAATAAATACCTTTATTCTTCTAATTAAATTTTGTCTTGCATAAGCATTTATTCTTCTTTTATTTTTTTGAATGATATAAAAAATAGTATTTTTATATTCATAAATTTTATTCATAGTTTTCCTCCTCACTTACAGCTTCAATACATAGCCTTAATTGAGGCGAACCACTGATACAAGTAATTAGTGTTAGTTTATCTTTGTTATTTGGATTTAATACACTAAAATCTTTTTCATTTATTGTATACTTTTGATACACATTATACACTTTAGATGTTCCATAATAATTATATTCAATCTTATCTCCAACTTCTAACAAATATAACTCTTTAAAATAATTATTACTAAAGCCATTATTGTGTGCTGCTAAGCAAACATTTCCATTTACGTATGAAGTTGTTTGAAAGTGTCCTATATAATTTTCTAATGTATCTGCGTCTACACCATCTTTTATGGGGATATTTTTAAGATTTAATTTTAAAATTGAAAGATTCCAATCGTTTTGAATAAAAAGTTCATTTTTTTGATATAATTTTATGATATTAAAATTTAAAGGTTTGGGGGCAATATTTTTAATATTAGAAAACATGAAATAATAACTAAAAAAACAAACAAGAATTAAAATTACAATTAAGATAAAAAACTTTCTTACATTCAATGTCTCACCTCCATTAGGCAACATCAATTATACATTCCAAATACTGTAAAGTCAAAAAAAATCGTACCCAAAATTTCGACAAAAAAAAAGAAAGCACATATTTCTATGTGCCCTCATTGTTACTCTGGCTTAATAAAACCAAACTAAAATATTATTGCGAGTAATGCAAGTATGAAAACCAGTCCTATGAGAATAGAGCCAAGTGAACCTAGTACTCGTATTAAAAACAAGCCTATTTTGGCAAATAAATAAACCATTATTCCTGCCACAAATCCAGATACAAGTGCATTAAACAAAGTACTTAGTGTCACTGTAGTAACTGCCGCACTAAACACGTGCAATAATACACATACTCCACAAGTTCCCCAGAAGCCAATCTCTTCAATAAATCGCATCACTACAAGCCAAAATATTAGTTCAAACATCCATACCAACATGTTTATACCTCCTTAAAAAAATTATTTTTTAAATATCTAAACTCTTAGTTGCCTTAGAATTATATCATATATTATGTTAAATATCAACAACGTAATTACTTTAAATCAAAATAAAAAAACAGTAACACACATTAGAATTTTAATAAGTGTTACTGCTATCATCTGTTTTTATTAAATCTTTAATAACATTATAATATTTTTCATCTTCATCCCAGAAGATATCGTCCCCAACAAGCATATATGCTCTTAACAAGAACTCTTTTGCTTGGTTATTGTCTTGTGTTTCTACTAAAGTTTGGCCTAATCTAAAAAGTACGTATGGATTACTAACTCCATTAGGACAATTTTTTGCTTCGAAAAAATAGTCTCTTGCCATATCATATTGTCCGCTTTTAAAATACAAATCACCGATAGATACAAAAATCCATGTTGCTGTCTCGTAAGAAGTTTTTGGCTCAGGAATAATATCTAAAGCCTCTTTATACTTTCTATATGCTTCTTTACTATTTCCTTCTACCGCAAAATCCTCTGCTGCTCTACATATTCTTTCTATATCTTCGGTAAAGCCCTTTTTAAGTTGCATATTTTACCTCCAAAATTAAATTAAAGAATTCAAATAAAATTATAGCAAAAAAAAAAATATATGTATACATTTTTTTGCAAATTTTTTAAAAATCTTTTTTTGACTTTATATATTTGATATGTTATAATCTTTTTATCAAGGAAGGTATCATTATGGAAGAAGAAAAATTAGAAAAAGTATTATCAGTAACCAAAAAAGGATTTCCTGCTATGTGGGTAGCCACAACAAGATATGCTACTCCAAGTGTACGATTCGGTCAATCTTGTGCAATATGTATGCCAAGTGGTAAAATGACTAAAATAATACGTACATTGCAAAACTATACTAAAGTAAAACATTTAGTAAGAGTTATGCCAGGATGCATATATATACAATCAAAATATAGTATTGACGGAAACGAAGTTGATATATATGAAATATCAGATTTAGATATTAATAATAAAAAAGCAAGCCTAACTAAACTTGCATCTTTTAAAGATGGAAAATGGGACAATCCATCATACCTAAAAAAATATAAAGAAGGTGTACATTCTACACTAATGAGAGCAAAGAAATTTTATTCTTTAAGAGATATGGATTAAAAAAATGGAGCAATTAGCTCCATTTTTTATTTATGTTCAATTGTTAAATAACTTGATACACTCTCTGATGAATCAAAAAGTATGTTCATGCCATTGTATTCTAAATTATTATTTTGAGTTTGATTGTTAAAAGTATAGTATCTATATCTATAGCCTTCTTCTGTTTTAGAACTCTCATATTTCATTCTTAAAAGTACAAAATATTCTCCTTTAGCAACTTCATCTAAATTAATCTCACTCTCTTTGCCATCTTTAGGTATTGACGAAAATTCAATTCTATCTGTTGCAATATAATAATTTGTTTTATATATATACTTGTCTCCTGTTTTATCTTTTAAAACTAGTTCAACATTTTCTAACTTTGAAATTATAGAATCAGTTACCTTCTCATTTAATGTTCCTTCTATAACTAGCTTATTTCCATCGATTTCAAATTTTTCTATATCGTATTGTTTCTTTTCTATAACAGATGCAATACCATCTGCACTTGATACTCCTTTACTGTTTTTCTTACTTGCATTAGAAACACAAGTTATTCCTAATATAATTACTAATAGTACTCCAAAAATCATACCAAACAATATAATTCCTCTATTTTCATCATGTCTTCCTAAGTAATTATTTGTTTTCAATTTTTATTCCTCCCAATATTTTTCTAATAATTCTTTCTTTTCTTCTTCAGTCAAAAAAGCTGCATTAATTGCTGTTTTGTTCATCTTATTGATATCTTCTAAAGTTATTTTTGTTTCATTAACTAAGTTAAAGTATTCATTTGATAAATTTGTATTTGACACAGTCATATTATCTGTGTTTATTGTAACTAAAACTCCATCACTATATAATTTACTAATAGGATGAGTAGCATAGCTATTACATATGCAAGTTTGTATATTACTAGTTGGGCATACTTCTAATACTATTTTATTTTCTTTTATATACTCCTCTAGTTTAGCATCTTCTATAACTCTTACACCATGTCCTATTCTTTTAGCTCCAAACTCTATTGCACTTTTAACACTTTCAGCTCCATCTGCCTCACCTGCATGAATTGTAAAAGGAATATTATTTTCTCTTGCATATTCAAAAATTTCCTTATATTCTTTAGTTTTATATAATGCTTCAGCACCAGCAAGATCCACAGCACAAACACCTTTTCCAAGATATTTTTTAGCTATATCTACTGTTTCATAATTTTGTTTCATGTTATCTTTTCCACGCATTATACAAAGTATAAGATTAGATTTTATCTCTACACTTTCTTTAGCTTCAATAACAGTTTTAACCACTTCTTCTTGTGTTAATCCGTTTCTTGTATGAAATTGTGGCGCAAATCTAATCTCAACATAAACAACATTTTGTGATTTAAGTTGTTTTAAAAGTTCAATTGTTATATTTTTTATTTCTTCTTTAGTTTGCATTATTGATATTGGATAATCAAAACAAGTCAAATAATCGTTTAAATTTTTACATTTTTGACTAGCTATCATTTTATTTTCAATTTGTTCATTTGTTAAATTATAATTTTCTTTCACATAAGATACTGGTATAGAACCATCTAAGTGTAAATGTAGTTCTACCTTTGGCATCTTTTCTATTTTTTCTATTAGGTTTTTCTCCATTTTTCCCCCTCTTTTTTCTTGTATATTTTAGCATACACTTTATTTTATTACAATAATTTTCATATATTTTTCAAAAAATTAATTTTTAAATAAATCCTAGCATAACAAAAAACATAAATATGTAATTTAATACTTTATATTTTTAGAAAGCATTCGCTGAACTTTAGTTTCTATTCTTGAGACATATGACCTAGATATTCCTAACTTATCTGCTAATTCTTGTTGTGTCTGTGGTTTTTTACCATCTAGTCCATATCTTCTATTCATTATATATTTTTCTCTTTTGGTTAATTTCTCATTTAAGAAATTTATGACTTGCTTTAAAACTGTTTTATCATGAATATTATCTACAGTATCTTTTTCTTTTAAAACAAGCGTATCAATAATTTCCATATCGTTACCATCTTTATCTGTACCTATTACTTGATTCATAGATACTTCTGCCTTTTGCTTTTTACTGCTTCTAATATACATTAAAATCTCATTTTCAATACATCTAGAAGCATATGTACTTATCTTAAAGCCTTTATTTTCTTTAAAACTATCTATTGCTTTTATTAGCCCAATTGTTCCTATTGAAGTATAGTCTTCTAGCTCTTGTTCATTTTCAGTGTATTTTTTAGCAATATGAACAACTAATCTTAAATTATGTTCAATTAAAATTTTTCTTGCCTCTTTATCTCCTTCAAAATATTTTTTTAAATAATATTCTTCCTCTGTTTTACTTAATGGCTCAGGATAAAGCCTATCATTTGAAATATATCCAAATAGTCCAAAGAATTTAGATATCATCTCTAATAAGAAAGAAAAAAACATAAATATACCTCCTATTGTATATTTATGTTTTTATTCGACAAATATTATTGCCACATATCCTTTGTTAATTCTTCAATATACTCTTTTCTTGAATATGTTGCTTTATTATTTTTAACTACTTTTGTTATTTCATCTTCAAGCATGTAAATATCTACTACGTCCCCTTCTGCTATGTCTTCGCTGCATTTTGTTTTATCTACATTGTACATTTTATCATTAAACTCTATTACTACTACATTTCCTTCTATTCTATCTATAATTCCTTGCATAGTGCCTCCTAATTTCCCATATAGTCATATGAACCAGGTTCAACATTAAATGTTATATCTTTACCATTACTTACACATTCTATTGTACCTTCTTCATCTGTTCTATAAACTGGAATTTTTAGTTCTTCTAATTTATTCATTGTTGTTTTAGTAGGATGATTGTATGTATTATCTTTTCCTACAGATATTACTGCATACTTTGGATTTACTGCGTTTAAAAATTTCTTAGATGTTGAAGTAGTTGAACCATGATGTCCAATCTTTAATACATCTGCTGTTAAATCATCAAAAGAATTTAACATCTCAGTCTCAGATAAAGTCTCAGCATCTCCTGTAAACATGAATGTATTTTCTCCATAAGTTAGCTTAATTACAATTGAGTAATTATTTAATGATTGATAACTATCTGAGCTTGGTGCAAGAATTTTAAATTTTGCATCTCCTAAAGTATATTCATTTCCAGAAACTGGTGTTGTAAATTTTTTATTTTTATTTTTTACAGCATTAACTAAATTTTCAAAAGTTTTAGTTGTTGTTGTTACTTTTGGAAATAGTATAGTATCAAAATCGTAAGCATTGACAACATCGTCTAAGCTTCCTATATGATCTTCATGTGGATGAGTACCTACAATATAATCAAATTTTTGTATATTCTCAGATTTTAGAAAATTTAGTAAATCATCTTTACATTCAGAAGTTCCACCATCTATTAACATAGCGTGGTCTCCTTGTCTAATTAAAATACTGTCCCCCTGTCCAACATCTATAAAGTCTACAATTAAATTTCCATCAACTTTAGAAGTTTCTGTCTTTTGCGTAGAATTATCATTATTCTTTTCCACATCTTCCAAGGATTCAGATTCTAAACTTCCCTTTAAATTTTCTAACAAATTAGAATCATACTTTCCACCTATTAATGTAATTACTAAAACAATAACTATTCCAGCAATTAATTGTACTAGAGCATTACTTTTAGTTTTTCTTTTTGCCATATAATCACCTCTATTTGACAAGATAATTATATCATAACAAAAAAATTAATAGTACTATTTTGTCATAAAATTCAATTTTATTTCATACATTTATATCATATCAAGGATATTTTTTGTTAAGTATTGCTTTTTACAAAAAATTGTGATATAATATACTGTGATGGTGCATTATCCTAGTTGCACTAACTTTTATGAGGGTGGGGCTAAAAATCCACTAAAAGGCACACCGTTGAAGTTTCTTGTTTGTGCGCGAGACGCCCAGTTTTGCGTGTATTCAGGGAGTAAAGAATTTAGGAAATTATTATAACGGCATATAATACTGCTCCTATTTTCGCTGAGGCTATATTAACCTAATTATGATGATAGTGTTGATTAGTATAACCTACATAACGTGCCAAGACACAATATGTAGCGTAGCCTGTCTTGAGTGATAATATCGGGATTTGCTCACTAAAAGATAAAAAATGTGTATGGCCATATATATTTTTTATCTGGTAATGAAATTATTATTGCAAAAGAGACTAATAATTGTACAAGTGCACACCAAAGGAAAACTTCTAGGATGTTTGTTCTATTAAAGAATAAGATTTTTTAAGGATTAAAGTATGGACTTAAGTGGCGATCCAGTTCTCTTTCTTAGGCGACTAAAGAGTGTTTTCTCTAAGCGGAAACGACTAAGTAGTAATACTTAGTAGAAAACAGAGAAATTCTACTGGACCTAAACCATAGTGTTTACTTAAAAAATCACCATCTTATAATTATTTTTTAAGGAGAGATCAATAAACAAAATGAAATCGAAAGATTCAAAAAATAATAAAGAAAAAGATTCCTCGGGTAAATGGGTGATAACAGTTTCTCTGTTATCTTTTTCACTTTCAATAGTATTTTCATTTTTAACAACAACTACAGTTAATAAACTACCAGTTCCAATAGCTATTATGATACTATTACTTGTAATTATACTAGGTATCTTATTTGATATGATATCTATGGCAGTTACAGTTGCAGAAGAAAAAAATTTCCATGCAAAAGCAAGTAAAAAGCTAAGTGGTGCAAAAACATCTATAAAACTTATTCGTAATGCACCAAAAGTTTCAAGTATATGCGCCGACGTTATAGGTGACGTATGTGGTATCTTAAGTGGTGGTATAGGAACAATAGTTGCAATGAAAATAACTTCTAGTTATGGTCTTACTTTTGACTTACAAGTAATAGTTAGTGCACTAGTTGCTGCTCTTACTATTGGTGGTAAAGCAAAATGTAAAACTATAGCACAACAATACAGTTCACAAATTGTAGATAAATTTACAAAATTTTTAAATATATTTAGTTTTAAAAAAGAAAAAAAGGTAAACACAAAATAATGTGTTTACCTCTTTTTTTATTCTTCATCTGTTAATTGTCCAGCAATTTCTTCAATAGCATCATTAAAAGTTATAAGCCCTACTGTCCTATTTTCATCTCTAACTATTGCCATAGGATGTTTTTCTTCTTGCATTTTTCTAAACACATCATCCACTTTTTCATCTGCATTAACAAAAAATGGTTTATGCATTGTATTTTTATAATCAAGTTTTCCTGTAGCACTGTATTTTATTAAAAGTTCTCTTACTAAAATTATTCCAACAATATTATCCATTTTATCTTTATACACTGGAATTCTAGAATATTTACATTTTCTAATTATATTTAATAAAGCTTTCTCACTAGTATATGTATCTATTGCTACTATTTTTTCTCTTACTGTCATAACTTCTCTGGCTGTTATATCATCAAATTTGAAAACTCTTAAAAGTAATTTTTCTTCATTATAATCTATTATTCCTTCATTTCTACCTTTTGAGATTATTGATATTATTTCTTGTTCTGTTAGTCTTTCTTCACTAGTATTATTTATTTTAAAAATTTTAGTAAATAAATTTGTAGACATACTAAGTAATCTTACAAATGGATAAAATATTTTTTCTAGAACGCTTACTATTCCAGAAGACATATATGCTACTTTTTTAGGATATACTAAAGCAATTTTCTTAGGTAGTAATTCACCTAAAACTAAAGTAAAATATGACAAAATTAAAGTTACCAAAATTATTATAAGCGTATCTAAAGTTTGAACAGGCATATTTATATACGGAGATATTTTATCTACAATATACTGAGCAAAAGTTTCTGCAGCAAATGCACTAGATAAAAATCCTACTACTGTAATACAAATTTGTATAACTGCTAACATATCACTAGAGTTATTTAATAATTTCTTTGTTCTTATAGCTCGTTTATTTCCTTTTTGAATATCATCATCTACTTCTGACTTATCTATAGACACAAATGCCATTTCTGATGCTGAGAATATTCCGTTTATTAAAATTAAACAAAAGAGTAACAGTATTTTATATACCATCTGTAATCACCTTCCTATTTATTAAATAATATCATATAATTACTAAATATACAATTAACTATATTTTTAAAAAAGTAATAAAATTTATAATTTTCTTGCTTTTTATTATTTTTTATAGTATAATACTATTAGTTAAAAGAACGACATAAATTTTTTTAAAACAACCTCTACGGAAAAAGGATGTACTTTATGTACATCCTTTTATTTTTTTATTGTTGTATAAATATTAATGGGTTTAATCCACTATTTTCTTTTTCAGATTTTCTTACTTCAAAATGCAAATGATGTCCTTTAGTATCCATCACTCCAGCTTTTCTATTTGGATCTCCACCTTCAAGTCCTATGATTTCATTTTGATATACATATTGACCATTATACACATTAATTGCAGATAAATTTGCATAGTATGTATAAATTGTCATTCCATTAATACTATGTTCTATTAAAATTCCATCACCATATTTTTTATTATTGCTAATATCTACAACTCTACCATTAGCAGCTGCATATACATTTCCTGGGTACTCATCACAAGCTATATCTATTCCTTTGTGTGCTAAATCATAACAAGTTGTAATTAGTCCATCTGCTGGATATACCATTGTATCTTTACAATTTTTATAATACTGAGCTCCTGAAGCATAAGTTATTGAATCTATTACACTTCCTGTATCTACAGATATACTAAAACTATCTTTTTTATCATTAAGTTGCATATAATATTCTCTCTTAGTGTCTAAAGTTGCTTTTAAAAAAGATATTGGCTTTGCTATATATATAATTGCTATTATAATTAAAAATATCATAACTTTTTTATTTATAATCTTTGTTTTAGTTGAGGAAATAAATTGTTTAACTTTTAAATTTGTTTTATTTATTTTGAATTCTTTATTTTTCTTTTCTTTACTACTTTTAATACTAGATCTATTTTCTATTTCATCATTTGTAAAATTACCTATATATTTTATATCATCATTCATTCTAATCTATTATTGTTATACCTAATAGTTTAATAAAAGCAAGACTTTGTTCACTAGTAAGTATAACACCCTTTATATCCTTAGCATATGTTATAAGTCCTGAAATATTACATGTTCTTAAGTCTAGACCATTCATAGAAGTATTACTAAAATTTGTTTCTTCCATGTCACAATCAGAAAAATCAAGGCTTTTAAAAGTAATATTTGAAAAAGAACTGCTTTTTAAGCTGCATCTAATAAATTCTACATTCATTAAACTAGAATTATCAAAATCTATTCCGTTTTGAACAACATCTGTAAAACTTACATTATCAATATAAGAACCTGTAAGTATTGTACCTGCTAATTTGCAATTAACAAATGATATTCTCTTGAATGTTGATTTTTCAAAATTAACTCCTGTAAAATCACAGTTTTCAAATACTACATCTGAAAAATCTGCTCTAGGTAAACTAGAACCTACAAAAGACACATTTTTTATCTTGCAATTTGAAATTATAAACTCATCAAGCTTTGTATCATTTAATACATCATCTTGAATTATACAATCTTTTATCTCATCATTATACTCCAAGAAATCTTTAAGTTCATATAATATATCTAAAGAGTCAGATACTCTTGGTTTAGAAATCATTAAAATCACTCCTTCAATATTATAAGTATATAGATTTTTTTTCGATTTGTCAAATTATATTAATTTATTTTAAAAAAAGTAGAAAATAATTATTTTTTGTAGTATAATCTAGAAAAAAGTAATCATATTTTAGGGGGAGAATATGGAACTTAATCAGAGGTTAGATCAAGAACTTACAGCTGAGCAAAAAATTAAATTTCAAAAAGATAATGGAAGATTTAAACTATTAAATAATATAGTACTTATTCCTATAGCAACAGCTCTACTTGGAATATACTTAGAGTCAATTTTGATTGTTAGTATTAGTATTGTATGTGTAATTATTTTTCTATTATTAAGTATAGGTACTTTTTCAAAAAGAAATGTAGTTTATGAAGATGTTATTATACCTTGTGTACTACGTGAAAAATTTGAAAATGTAGAGTGCAACAAAGACTCAAATATGGTATTAGATGAATTAAATAAATCTAAATTATTTGACAATTATGACAAAGCTCAGGTAAAAAATTCATATACAATAACGAAAGAAAAATATAATATAACTCTTTCAAAAACATCTATAAAAAAATTACACGTAGAAGAAAATGATGGTGTGGTAGACAAAAACTTAGAAGAGATATTTTCTGGAGCATTTGCATATGCTAAGCTACCTTCCAAATCCACTAGTAACTTCAAAGTAATAGCTAAAAGTGAAGATAATTCACTTGAAAACAAAATTGCTATAACTTATACAGATTTTAATAACTGCTATGATGTATATACATTAAATCCAGTTGAAGTTAGAAATATTCTTTCACCAGGTGTAATGGCTAGAATTTTAGAATTTAACAGTAAAGTAGATAAAATTATTAATTTTTCAATAATTGATGATACTATTTACATATCTGTTGATTATGATAACTTTCTAGAATTTAACGCTAACGGTAAAAAATATATTAACGAAGTGGAAGCTATAAAAGAGTTAGATTTAGTAGAAATTATGGATATATTTATTCGTTACTTTGTAAATATGTATGAAAAATAGACCATTAGAATTATATCTAATGGTCTACTTTTATTATTGTTGATTATTTTTTATTTCAACAAGTTTTTGTTTTAATTCTTGTTCTATTTTTTGAAGTTCAACTTCAGCTTCAGTACGTTTTTTAGCTCCTTCATCATGTATTTTAATTAAGCTATCTAATGTTTCTATTATATCACTATTTGTCTTTTTAAGTGTTTCAACATCAACAATAGCTTTTTCAGATTCAGCAGCAATTTCAATTGTTCCTTGTTTTAAATTTTCACTGTTTTTCTTTAACATCTCATTAGTTATTTCAGTTACAGATTGTTGAGTATTTAATGCATTTTTAGCATTAGCAAGACCTAAAGCTATAACAACTTGGTTTTTCCATAATGGAATAGTATTAATAATTGAAGATTGAATTTTTTCAACTAATTCACTATCATTATTTTGTATCATTCTAATTTGTGGAGCCATTTGAATTGAGATTATTCTTGTTGTTTTTAAATCATAAATCTTTTTCTCAAATCTAGAAATAACAGCCATTAAATCATTTACTTTTTGAGCATCAATTTGTTCTCCTGATTGTTTAGCTTGTTCTTGTAATTTAGGAAGCTCTACTTCTTTTAATTCTTTTATTTTCTTTTCTCCTGCAATAATGTATAGAGATATTTGTTTGAATGAATCAAGATTTTTATCATACATTTCATCAAATATTGCTATATCTTTAAGCATTTGAATTTTATGTTCTTCTAATTTTTTCTCTATTTTATCAATATTATTATTAACTTTATCATATTTAGCTAATAATTTTGAAACTCTTTTCTTTAATGAGTTAAATATTGAAAAGATTCCTTTCGAACTATTAATATCTGCTGCTCCATCAAAGTCTTTAATTTCGACTACTAAATCTGTAAGAAGATCTCCTACATCACCAGTATTTTTAGTTCTTACATTTTGTAATACATCATCTGAGAATTTAGCAATTTCTTGTTGGGCACTAGCACCATAAGAAAGAATAATTCCTGTATCATTTACATCAACTTTTGATATAAATTCATCTATTGCTGCTTTTTCAGCATCAGATAACTTTTCGTAATTAAGTGAGTTTTCAACTTGTTCTTCACTTACCACTTTTTTCTCAATAAGTTCATTTTCAATCTCTTTTGTAGAGATTTCTGGTTTAACTTCTAAAATCAAATTTTCTTTTTCCATAAATTACCTCCTATTTTTGACTTAAATACTCTATTAATCTAGTATAGATGTTCATTCTAAGACCTGATACTGTTGTATCTATTGTTTGTGGAACTCCACTTACTCCAACACTTGTAACATCGTAGTTTCCACCTGTAACTCCTGTTCTAAATCCATATTTTGACCAAGCTAATTGTTGGATATCTTTATCATTGAAAGCTTCATAATATTTATTTCCGTTTTCTGTTAATGTTGCTATACAATGTGAATTCCATATTGTTGGAACAGGATATAATATTCTCATTTTATCTTTTACTTGTGCATAGCCATCTGGATTAGAATTTGCAAAGTCTATTATACTTTTTTCATAATCTACAATCATTGGTTTTGCTCCAACTCCTGTTTTTAAATACATATCAAAAAGATCTGCTGGAGTATTATTCATATATCCAGATTTTTCATAGAACTCTTTTAATTTTGGAAGATTTTGTTCTATGTTATTTTCAGTAACTTCTCCACCACACATTATAGATAATAATAATCCATAGTAAGTTGCTCCTGGTGAAGATGAAACAGGATCTGTTGATGCAATATTTATACTTCCATATAATGAATCAAGTCCAATATCTTTCCATGTTTTTCCTTCTAATATATAATTTAATAATTTATCCATATCAGTAATATAATATACTCCGTCTTTTTCTGTAACGATGTTTTCATTCATTAAAGCATCAACTACAGTATCCCAACTATATATTACTATTGGAGTATTAAGAGTTAAACTTCCATTTAAAACAGTTTCTCTATCTGCTTCACCATTAGCTTTGTTTGCAGAAGTTTTATAATAATCATAAAATCTTTGGTCAGAGAAAAATATAAAATCATAATGTGAACCATCTGTTCTAAGTACTGAATTTTTAACAAGTTTTCCATTACTCCATGAATCATTTATAACTGTAATTCCATATTTATCTTTTAAAATGTTATTAAACTCTTCGTCTGCTAATAAATTTTCTTTTCCACCTCCAACGGCTCCATATACTTTAATTGTATTATCTGAACCTGTTGTAAATGTTTTTATAGCTGCTACAACACACACAATTAATATTAAAACAATTAATATTATAGCTCCCATAGCTCTTTGATTTGGCTTTTTATTACTATTTTCCACAATTATTTCAGACATAATTACTATTCACCCTCTTTCTCATTAACTTTTATAATATTCATATTATCATCAACTAAACCATCAGACTTAAGCATTGTTTCAAATACCTTTATATCAGCATTTGTGTTTAGTAAATCGCCTTCATACATATTGTTTAATTGCATTTCACATGCATCTTTTACTCTATCGAGCATTTTTTCTACTTTTTGCATAAATTCTTTACTTTCTTTTGATGTTAATTCTTGATCTTCAATTGTATTATATTGTGTTAATATATTTAAAGTAAATGGTAAATAATATTCAATAAATTTTCTTACTTGCTTAGATTTTTTAGGGTTCTCTTTAAGACTAGCAATAATTTTATTTGATGTATCACTTATATCTCTAATATTCTTTTTTATTGTGTCACTTTCAATTTGTGGCTCAAGCATTTCTATTTTTCTTATTACTGATATAGCTTCAGAATATATTTTTTGATATTCAACAAATTCTGTATCTACTACTGTTTGCATATCTTCCTTTTTATTAAAAATCATTGTACATGCAAAATATATTCCTACAGAAATAAGTGCACTAAAAATTATATTTAAGTCTATACCTAAGTACATTAAACAAAAGCAAGCCATTCCTATAACTATAGATATTATATATGACATTTTCATCTTTAACACCTCCTAGTTATATCCTCTAACAGTTTTAAAAGCTTCTAATAGATTTGTTCTACCATCAAAAACTTTTCCTCCTGTTAAAGTAGCAATATCTTCTAATTGCCTACTACTAGCACTTCCAAACATTATAGAATATACTGGTATGCTATTTTTTTCTTGTTTTATGGCTTTTACCATATTAGAATAATTTCCACTATTTTCTTCGCCATCTGTCATAAGAACAATAGATACATTATACTCATTTGTATCTTCTTTATCTAATAGTTCTATAGCTTTGGTTACTGAATCATAAATATTTGTTCCTCCTCTTGGAGATACACTATTTATAGTTGTTAATATTTCTTCTGTATCTAAACCATTATCTACGCTGTAAACTTCTCCAACATTTGTATTAAATAATATAAAGCTTATTTTATCTTTAGCTGAGAATTGTAAATAATTTTTACTAGCTTCTTCCTCTGTCAAAATAAACTTCATAGCACTTCTTAATTGTGATATTCCTTCACCTGTCATGCTTCCAGAATAATCTAGTGCAAATACAATATGAGTAGGTTTTCTTAGTTCTGATTGATAAATACTTAAAGCTTTTTTAATTACTTGAGTAGATGGAAATTTTATTGGTGTAATATATTTTGTTGTATCAATTCCCCATTCAGGATTAAATATACTTTTATCTACATCTTCTTTTATTCCGCCATACCATACTCTTCTTCCAGTCTTTATTAATTCTTCTTGACCTTCATTAGATAATAAATATGACTGTAATTTTAAGAAAGCTTCTTCTTTTGATGTATTTGTTTTTCCTAAGTATGCAAATACTGAATCACTTATTGAAACACCATCTTGAGTATAAATTGCATATATTGTATCTTCATCATTATTTATTTTTTGATTAATATTTATAATTGATGTTTCATAAGTAACAATTGCATCACATTGACCATTTATATACATTTCTTCTAAGAATTCTTCGCTACCTGAAGATCTATTAACTCCATTAAGTAGATCTGTTAAATCACTTTTTATATTTTCATCTTCTAAATATTCTTCTGTTAACACTTCAGGATTTCCAGCTAATGTACTTAAAAATCCTAGGTATGCGCATGCTCCTGTATTTGTTTGTGTAGCAGATGTCATAGCAAATTTTAGTTTTTGTTCTTTTATTGCTGATAATATATCTTCTAACTTAACATCTTTACCTATAAATCCAAGTTCTTCTGCTTTAGATTTTTTAATTCCAAAAACAACTGGATTCATACTAATTATTTTAGAATCTGATGTTGAAACATTTTCTAGCATATATAGCCAAATAGAGTTTGAAGCCCATACAGCATCATATTCTTCTCCAGCATTTAGCTTATCCATTATTTCTAAGGTTCCAGCATAATCTATTTGAACATTCAAATTATTTTTCTCTGCATATTCTTGAATTATTGGCTCTAAATCTTGATTATCCGTACTAGAAATAATTCTAATTTTTTCTTTATTAATTTCTGTATTTACATTTATAATAGCTACTGTTACAACAAAGAAAAAAGCTATTATTAATCCAACAAAAATCCCTATTCCTAATCCTTTTTTAGTATTCATATACCACCTCCAGAAAAAATTATTATCTTTTTCTTCTTATTATTGTACCTGGAACTAATTCATAAGGTATCTTTATTTTTACTTGTTGGCCTTTAATTCCTGGATTTATTGTTTCAATTTCTTTTCCATTTTTTATATCATATAGCTTTTCAATATTAAATGCACATTCTTCAATTGAGTCTGGTAATAATATTTCTAATCTATCTCCTATTGATAGTTTATTTTTTATTTCTGCTATATAGATATCTCCTTCAGATTTTTCAACAATTCTTGCTCCATATTCATATTCTAGATTTTCACTTTTTCCATCAAAATCATGAATATCTTGATTACTTGGGTCTGAAAAATAAAATTCAGATAATCCTCTAGTTTTAACTTTTTCTAGTTCTTTTAAATATTTACTAGCATCATATTCTGCCTCTTTACCTTCAGCTTTTAATTTTTCATAGTCATCAATAGCATTTCTATAAGCACGAACTACAGTTGCTAAATAATAATCTGTTTTTAATCTTCCTTCTATTTTTAAGCTATCTACACCCATGTCTATAATAGTTGGTATTTGACGTATTAAGCACATATCTTTAGAAGAAAATAAATATGTTCCTTTTTCATCATAATCTATATTTATTTTGCTTCCTGGATTATTTACTTCTTCGGCAGTAATCTTATATTGCCATCTACATGGTTGAGCACAATCTCCTTGGTTTGCACATCTATTAGCAAGATATTTACTTAAATAACATCTTCCAGAATATGCATAACATATTGCTCCATGTATAAACATTTCTACTTCTAAGTCTTCAGGTTTATTTTCCATGATATATTTTATTTGATCTTTGCTTAATTCTCTAGAAATAATAACTCTTTTAGCACCAAATTCTCTCCAAAACTCGGCTGTATGTAAGCTAACTGTATTAGCTTGAGTACTAATATGAATATCTATTTCTGGTGCAAGTTTTCTTATCATCATTATTATTCCAGGATCACTTGCTATAATAGCATCAGCCTTAACTTTTTTTAATATTTTTATTTGGTTTTCTATTTCTTCATAGTCTTTATCATTTGCATAAATATTAAGTGCAACATATACTTTTTTTCCTATACTATGTGCATATTTAATTGTATCTTCTAATGTATCATCATTTAGCTCAGCTCTTGATCTTAAAGATAGCTTTGCTGTTCCTGCATATACCGCATCTGCTCCATACATAAAAGCAATTTTAGCTTTTTCAAGACTTCCAGCAGGAGCTAATAATTCTGTCTTACTCATTTTTTAATTCCTTTCTTGTAAAAGTGATATAATTATCACCCACTATCATAAGTATAATTATACAATAGTTATGTCAAAAAGTAAAGAATTATTATGTTACAAGAAATTGAAAAAAGTAGTAATTTGCCTATGTTTTGGGCAAACTACTACTTTTATATCATTTTGTTTACTAAAATATTCATAAATGCAACATACCAGTTAATTATTTGACTTGATGGAATAATATACAATATAAATGTACTTATTACTATAAAAGGTCCAAATGGCAAGTATACTTCATCTATTTTCTTTACCAGTTTATTTATAATTATATATGCAATACTATAAATTGCAGACAAAATAACGCTAAGTATCATTATTACTATTATATCTTTATATCCCAGTAACATTCCTATAGAAGCAAGTAACTTCATGTCTCCATATCCAAATCCTTCTTTGTGTGTTATTTTTTCAAAAATAAAATCTATTACAAAAAGAGTTAGACCGCCAACAAGTAGCCCAATAGTACTGATTATTAATTTTTCTTTTGAAAAATCACAAGTCAAGTTCATAATACCACAAATTAATATTACTATACTGCAAGTATTAGGAATTATCATATATTTTTTATCCATAATTAATGCTAATATTAAACCAAAAAATACTGGCATTATTAATAAACAATGAATAATATCATATGGTTTTAGCATTATTAAAAATAAAATAAAGAATATAATAGCATATTTCATATCTATATTTTTTAGTTTGAAATTACTTACATATTCTTTAAAATTAAAATCTTCTCCTTTTAATATATTAGATAATTTAATAAAATTTGAAAGAAAAAGACTACATACTAATGCTCCTATACCAAAAATAATTATATTCTGCATTTTTTGGCATTCTCCTCTTTATTATAATAATGATTTAATATGAGTTTTTCTATAGGTCTTTTTATTTTACTTATCCATATTTCTTTTTTGCTTATTCTTTTTACTAAAAGAGTATTTATATTATATCTATTTCCACCGAAAACATCTGTAAATAGCTGATCTCCAATCATTAATATTTCTTTTTTACTTATATCTGGAAAAGATTCACATACTTTCTTAAATCCTTTAACAGAAGGTTTAGATGCTCTATAAAAATATTTTACTCCTAATTCTTTAGATATTCTTTTTACCTTTTTCTGTGAAAAAGAATTACTTACTATATATAAATTTATTCCTTTGCTCTTTATATCTTTTATCCATTTTTTTAGTTCTTTAGAAAAAGTTCCTTTTGAGTCTATTAAAGTATTATCCATATCCATTAATATTAATTTAATTCCATCTCTTTTTAGGATATCATAAGGTATGTCTTCAACCTTCTCATATACATATTTTGGATAAAAATTTTTAAGCAATGATTTTCTTTGTTTTTCTTCTTTTTGTGCCATTTTCTATTTCTATCTCCTTACTGTCATATATCTATTCATCTTATACGTATATATTACTATATTTATATTTTATTTGCAAGAAAAAAAGACGGAAAGGGTATGCTTTCCATCTTTAATATAAAAAAATGAAGAGAATACTCTCTTCATTAATATTGGTGACCCCTACGGGAATCGAACCCATGATTCGACCTTGAGAGGGTCGCGTCTTAACCGCTTGACCAAGGGGCCATCACAATAAGTATTATAGCATATATATTTTAAAGAGTAAAGTTTTTTAAGAAAAAAACAACAAAAAAATTAGCCTGTATTAAACAGACTAATTATATCACATATAATAGTACTGAGAAGAAATGACATACAGATCCTAGTAGCACAAATACATGCCAAATAGAATGAAAATATTTCATATTCTTTTTTTGTAAAGCATAAAATATTACTCCTACTGTGTAAAAAACTCCTCCTGCAACTAATAAATAAAGACCATTCATTACATTATTAACTTTGAAAAATTGTATTATTTCAGGAAGTGCAATAACTATTACCCATCCCATTACGATATAAGACACGACATTTAATATTTTAAATTTATTTTTAAATATTGCATATGTTACAATTCCTAGTATTGCTATTGCCCACACAATTCCAAATATAGTCCATGCTTTTGCACAGTTAATACTTCTTAATGCTACAAGAGTAAATGGAGTATATGAACCAGCTATTAATATATATATTGTAGAATGGTCAAATACCTTTAATACTTTCTTTGCTTTTTCATTTGATATTGCATGATAAAGTGTAGACATTGTATACAAAATAATTAAGCTTGCTCCAAATATTGAAGAAGTAACAACTCCCATAGGACTATGGTGCATTGCAGCAACTACTACCATTAACACTAAAGCTGCAATTGATAACAATGAACCTACCCCATGAGTTATTGAATTACAAATTTCTTCACCTAAAGTATATAACTTATTATTCATCTATAAATTCACCTAAGAAATATTTTTTCTTTCCTTTACGAACAACAACATATTTGCTATCTAGTGCTAAATCTTTTGATACAACTGTATCTAGATCTGTTACTTTATCACCATTTAGAGTTATACTTCCAGCATTAACAAATTCTCTAGCTTCTCTTTTGCTACTACATATTTTATTATTTGCAAGAAAATCTATAATATTTTGTTCTTCTTTAATATCTATATGATCTACTTTAGCAAATATTTTTCCTATTTGATTTGAAGGTATTTTTTTAATATCTCCACTAAATAGAGCCTTACTAATTTCTACTGCTTTATTATATTCATCTTCTCCATGAATATCTCTTATAACTTCATGAGCTAATGCTGTTTGAGCTATTCTTTTTTCTGGGGCAGCATTATGTTCTTTCATTATTTCTTCAATTTCTGATTTTGAAAGGAAAGTAAATCTTTTTAGATATGCTTCCATCATAGAATCTTCAAGATTGAATAAATATTGATATAATTCATAAGCAGAAGTTTTTTCTATATCTAACCAAACTGCATTTCCTTCAGATTTTCCCATTTTTTTACCTTGAGAGTCTGTTGCAAGAGGAATTGAAAAGGCATATACTTCTTCTCCTGTTAATTTACGAATTATTTCTATACCAGTTGTTAAATTTCCCCATTGGTCAGAACCACCAATTTGTAATGTTACTCCATAATTGTCATGTAAATGTTTAAAATCCACACCTTGAATTAACATATATGAAAATTCAGCATAAGAAATACCTATTTCTAATTGTCTTCTTACTAAATCTTTGTTTATCATATAATTTACATTTATATATTTACCATAGTCTCTTAAGAAATCTATATAATTAACATCTTTAAACCAATCATAATTGTTAACACATTTTATTCCAAATAATTTTTCAACTTGTGCTTTTAATTTTGTGTAATTTCTTTCAATTACTTTTACATCAGCTTTTTCTCTTTCTCCTGTACCTCTTGGATCTCCAACAAGTCCTGTTGCACCACCAACAAGAAGAATAGGATTATGTCCAGCTTTTTGTAATCTCTTAGCTACAAGAAATGTAGAATAGTGACCAATATGTAAACTATCTGCAGTTGGATCTGTTCCTAGATAGAATGTCAAACCTCCTTTATTTAGTTTTTCAATTAAATCTTCACTACTTATATCCTTAATTAAACCTCTCCATTGTAGGTCTTCATAAAGTGTCATTTCTTTTTCCATTGTTCTCCCACCTTTTCTTAAATACGATTTATAGTATACCATATTTATTTTTAAAATTAAAGAAGTTTACTACTTATTTAAAATATTTTTTATTTGAATTATTTATAATTTTATGATATTATCTAGCAAATAAGAAAGAGGGAATAAAATGAGTGTATTTACTACTACTGAAAAAGTATCTGTTGAAGATATAGATAAAAATTTTAAAATGAAAATAAGAGGATTTTTAAGAATATTACAAGAAGCTGCTAATAGAGCAAGCACTGATGTAGGAAAAGGAATATCTAATATACCAAGTACACACAAAACATGGATACTTCTATATTGGAGAATAAAAATAATAAAAAGACCTCAATATGGTGACGAACTAGAAATAACTACTTGGGCTAATTCATATAAAAAATTATATTCATTAAGAAATTTTGAAATTCGTTGTAATGACGAACTTATTGCTATTGCTGATTCTAAATGGATATATGTTGATTCTAATTCACACTCTATACTAAAAATTTCAGACGATATAGCTAAAGCTTACGAAACAAATAAAGAAAATGTTTTTGAAGAAGAATTTAAAGATAGAATAAAAATGCCAAATGATGCTAATAAAGTTTTAACATACAAAATAATGAAAAGAGACTTAGATGTTAACCATCACGTAAATAATATATCATTTTTAGATATAGCCATAGAAGCTATTCCAGATGAAACAATATTAAATGCTAATGAAATATATATCACATATAAAAAAGAAATAGAATATGGTGATAGCGTTTCTTGCTATACCAAAAACGAAACTGTATATTTGTATGATGAAGAAAAAAATGTATTACATGGCACAATAACTTTAAAATAAAGAAAGTCTTGCTAGTTAGCAAGGCCCTTTTTTTCATCTAATCTTAAAGAAATACTAATTAATATTAAAGCTATTCCTGTCATCCATGTAACAGTACTATACTCAGTTTTTATCCATTTAGTTATGCTAAATTTTAAGTTTTCCTCTAAAAAAACATCTGATTCATATATGTTTTTTCCTTTATACTTAATGCTTAACTTTCCTAATTTTTCACCAATTTTTATACTACTATCTATCAAGCTTATTCCTTCATATTGAACTTTTATATCCTTTTGCTCTATTTTATCTGTATATACCATTACATTCTCCGGCACTTCTATATCTACATACTTTTTAGTAGTGTAAAGAGTCGGAATTTTAAATACTTTATCTCCTTTTACAAATATATATCTTTTAGAATATTCTTTTTGTATAATATTATATAAATACTCAGTATCAATTAAATTATATGGCATATTAGAATATAGTGGACTTCCAACTACTATTACTAAAAGCGGTACACCCTCATCATCTGAAAAACTTGCTAGACACCTTCCTGCATTTTGTGTTGTTCCCGTTTTTCCACCTATTATTTTATCTATTTGTACACCATATTTTATTGC
Organism: uncultured Clostridia bacterium; assembly: GCA_934130595.1. Taxonomy (GTDB): domain Bacteria; phylum Bacillota; class Clostridia; order TANB77; family CAG-465; genus CAG-465. Next base: position 55,440 of record CAKOYF010000009.1, read on the forward strand.
TAAACTATCTAAAGTACTATATACAGTTAATTTATTGTCTGAAGTAGTATATTTTTTCATTGTTAATATATCTTTTAAAGTATTATTTTCTAAAGCATACTTCATCATTATTGCAACGTCTTCAATTGTAGAGTAATTATTTTCATCATCATATCCTACTGGATTAGAAAAATGTGTACTATTCATACCAAGCTCACTTGCTTTTTCATTCATCTTATTAATGAATTCATTATAATTTTTAAAAATACTTGAAGCTATAAATATTGCACTGTCCGCTCCAGAAGGAATTAACATAGTCGCTATCAAATCATAATATGTAAGTTCTTGACCATCATAAATTCCTGCTATAGATAGGTCTTCATATAACCATTTAGATATTTGATTATAGTCTACCTTTACACTATCATACACATCTTCAACATTTTCTACTGCTACAATTGCAGTCATAACTTTTGTAATACTTGCTATAGAAATTCTTTCATCTATATTTTTTCCATATATTAAACTCATTTCTTCAATATTATATACACCAACATTACTAGAATGAATTTTTTCCTCATCCACAACCGCATATATATCTGAAATTTCTATTATAAAAAACAAAATAAGCACAATTATTTTTACAACATTTTTTCTACTCATAAAATTATATTACCACTTATAATTAAAAATACAATCAATATGTATATATCTCTCATTTTTTTACAAACTATTTATAGGTGATAGTATGATTCAAATGACACATAGGTATCAAATGCGTGATGGTATACCACAAATTGTTATATATATTTATACTCCATTAGAATATGAATTTTCTAGTGACAATGATATGCTAAAATATAATGCTATAAATACAGCAAGCAGTATTAGAGAATATGTAAAAAATAATTTTTCAAGTACACCAAATTCAACTGCAATGATAATTATAAATGGCGTTGTATTAGGAAGTTTACCTGTAAATAAAATACTTTATAAATAAAAAAATAGCAGATTAATAAATATTAATCTGCATTTTTTGTTATTCTACGAAGTTTTCGCATTCTCCAGTTTCAAAGTAATTCTTAATATTTTCCATTGTTACTTCACCAATTTTGTTTAATGCTTCTTTTGTAAAGAAAGCTTGATGTGATGTTATAACAACATTTGGCATTGAAAGTAATATAGATAATTCTGGACTTCTATAATATGAATTAGACATATCATTTAAGAAGAAATCTCCTTCATCATCAAATACATCTAGACCTACTCCACCAATTTTTTCAGCACTTAATTCTTCAATTAAATCTGCACTATTTATTAGTTTTCCTCTACTTGTATTGATTATTACTACTCCATCTTTCATTTTTTTCATTGATTCTTTATTAATCATATTTTCATTTTCTTTTGTTAATGGACAATGTAATGAAATAATGTCTGCTTTTTCATATATTTCATCTAAATCAACATATTTAAATCCAATTTCTTTTGCTGCTTCTTCATCTTTGTATATATCATAAGCAAGTACTTCTGTTCCAAATCCTTTCATGATTTGAATAAATACTTTTCCTATTTTTCCTGTTCCAATAACACCAACTGTTTTTCCATGAATATCAAATCCAAGTAATCCATTTAGTGTGAAATTATATTTCTTTGTTCTTTGATATGATTTATATGTTTTTCTATCTAATGTTAAAAGTAATGCAACAGCATGTTCTGCAACTGCGTAAGGTGAATATCTTGGTACTCTAACAACTTTCATTCCATCTGGTAAATTTTGAATGTCTACATTGTTAAATCCTGCACAACGTAGTACAACTAGTTTTACACCACAATTTTTTAATATTTCTAGAGTTTCTTTATCTGCAATATCATTTACAAATATACATACAGCATCATATCCTGCTGCAAGTGGAGCTGTTTCATTGTTTAATTTTGACTCCAAGTACTTAATTTCAAAGCCATAATGTTTGTTATAATCTTCAAATAATTTCTTATCATATGGCTTAGTATCATAAAATAAAATCTTTACCATAACTATTCCTCCTGCCTTTTTCGCCAAAGCTTATTATACCATCTTTTTTTTCGTCTTACAACTATTTTGCTTTCTAAATGTAAAAAATATACTATTTTTGTCTAATAATTGCACATAGTATATAGTATATGGTATAATTAAAAGTGAGGTATGTTATGAACACAGAAATAAAAAACAATGTAAATTTTGATTTAAGTGATATAGAAAATGATAAAGAGTATTTAGCGTGTGTTGCAGAATTACTAAATAACAAAGTAGTTCTTTCAATGCATAATTATATTCAACATGGTTCAACAACCACTTTAGACCACTGTATCACAGTTTCATATATAAGCTATAAATTAGCAAAAAAATTCAATTTAGATGCAAGATCAACAGCAAGAGCAGGTTTACTTCATGACTTATTTTTATATGATTGGCATAAAGTAGAACACAACAAACCACTTTTTGAAAAACATGGATTTACTCATCCACAAGTTGCACTAAAAAATGCTTGTAAATATTTTAATTTAAATGAAATAGAAAAAGATATAATTGCTAAACATATGTGGCCACTTACTTTAAGACATGTTCCAAAGTATAAAGAAAGTATAATTGTAACAATGGTAGATAAATATTGTTCAACAAAAGAAACTTTTGAGCCACTTGTTTATAGATTAAAACAAAGAAAATATCTTTCAAATAAAAAATATTCTAATTAAACTATTGACAATTAAATACAAAGATGTTAAAATAATTGTTGTTAAGCGGGAGTGTGGCGGAACTGGCAGACGCACAGGACTTAAAATCCTGCGAGGGTTAAACCTCGTACCGGTTCGATTCCGGTCATTCCCACCAATGACGTATCTGTTCGAACTAACAGATAGATTAAAAATCATTCAAGTAGTTGGATGATTTTTTTCTTTGCCCAAAAAACATCATCCAATATCCTAAAAAGAAAGGATGGTGCTTGAAATGAAGATAATTAAAGAAGAACTGAGATTTGAGGAAAACTTAAAGAAAAGGCTAGAATTTATATGTGAATTCTCAAAGGTTACTCCTACTTTTGTTAATGGTAGTATAAGAAAAATTGAGAAGACCAATATCTCTTATATTGAGCCACATAGAGTGATTGTAAAAGATACCACATTTCTGGTCTTTAATTATTCTAATGATGTTTATATATCCAATCTAGCAAAAAAGATAAAATTATCGGAATTAGAAGATTATATAAACAGCATAAAATAGCTAAAATTTGACATTTCTGAAAATCGTGATATAATACTATCAGTAAATTATTTATGTTTACCTGTTAGGAGTTGATTATATGTTTTTGGTTTGTTCCAAGAAAATATATTGTAATATAAACAGATTTAAGAGATGTCAAGGATAACTTGTGTGTTTTCTTTGATATCTCTTTTTTGTTAGGAGGTTTATAAATTGGTTGATGAAAAGAAAAAATGTGGATTGTATATGAGGGTTTCTACAGAAGACCAAGCTCGTGAGGGCTTTAGTCTTCCAGAACAAAAAGAACGATTAGAAGCTTATTGTAAATTTAAGGGGTATGAAATTGTAGATTACTACGAAGATGCAGGCGTTAGTGCTAAAACAGGTAATTACAGAGCAGAATTTGAAAGGTTAAAAGACGATATAAAATCTAAAAAAATAAATACTATTATCTCTCTTAAATTAGATAGATTTACAAGAAGTATTTATGACTGGGAAGAACTTATAACTTTTTTAGATGAAAATGAAGCCTATATAGATTGTGTTAATGATGATATAAATACTACTACAGCAAATGGTAAGATGATTTCAAGACTTTTGGTAAGTGTAAGCCAGAATGAAATTGAAAGAACTAGTGAGAGAACAAAAATAGGTTTAGCTGGTGCAATAAAGCAAGGTCATATTCCCCATATTGCTCCATTAGGTTATAAACATGAAAATAAAACTCTTGTAATAGATTATTCTACCAAAGACATTGTTGTTAGAATATTTGAATTGTATTTTAATGGTTATTCTTATCAAAAAATAAGTACGTTATTCAACGAAGAAAAAGTATTAGGTAAAGATAATTGGAGAGATTCAACAATACAGAATATTTTGCAAAATGAAATATATAAAGGCGATTTTGTTCATGGAAAGAGAACTAAATCTCCTACTTATTATGAAAATGTTGTAGAGCCTATTATCTCTAAAGAAATGTGGGAAGATTGTCAAGTCCAAAAAAAGAAAAATTCAAGAAGTTATCAAAGAACATTAACTTACTTATATTTACAAAAAATAAAATGTCCTAAATGTAATCGTATTTTAGGTGGTAAAGCAACTACAAAGAAAAATGGAAAGCCTTACTTCTATTACTATTGTAACGATTGCAAAATAACCATTAAAGAAAATGCCATAAATGAATACTTTAATCAATTTATAAATGAATTAGTAGAATATGATTCTGTTGTAAATCAATTCTTTTTGCCGATGATAAGACAAAGATTTGATGAGCCTAAAGAAAAGCTACAAAAAGAAATTGATGAACAAAATGCAAAACTTGAACGAATTAGAAAGGCTTATATCAATGGAGCTTTTGATTTAGATGTATATACTAGTGAAACTGCTGTTATAGAAAAAGCCATAAATAATCTCAAAGAAGAATTAGAAGCTACTGATTGTGTAGAAGAATTAAGATTTACTCCCAAAGATATTTTATTAAAACGAGATATTGATTTTCTTAATAAGATGATTATGAATAAGCAATATAAAGAAAGAACAAAAACATGGAAAGATTATACTCGTGAAGAACAAGCTGAACTTATAATGAAGTATGTTGATGAAATAAAACTAACTCTTATAGGAAGTGAAGTAATTGTAAAAGAGATTAATTTTAGAGACTCTATTTGTAAACCATGTCAAGAATTATATGATAAAGGATATATTGATACAACAAAACCTGTGCTATTAGGAAACGTATTAGGAAATGTCAGATTTAGTAACTATTTACCAGAAGAAGAATTTGGAGAAATAATAATGAGATTACAACAATATTATGATGTTCATTATACGGAAGCAATATATTATCTACAAAAGCAAGTATTCTATTTTAATTTTGTTGAAGATAATAGTGCTATTGTTAGAGTATTCCCATTAGAAGATTATTACAAATTAGATCCAAATAATAAAATGGAAGAATATCGATTTGGAATAATTTATATTAATGGTGATAATTATGATGATTTTGAAATTACAGAAGCAGATAATATTGAACCATTCTTTAATGCAATACCAGACGATAATGAAACAACAATTAAATTTGAAAATGGAGAACGTAGTGAAATTGTTGTAAAACCAGTAAAATTCTCCGAAGAAGATACTAAATAATTGTTGCAACTTTTACTTTGGTTATGGGCTATGTTGCAACAATCAAATTAACATGGCACGTTTTGTTTTTACAAAGTAAAAATGAAAGTGGCGATAGTTAATTTGAATAAATTTTATCCTGTTAGGAGAAAATTTATTGCCTCGCAGAGCCCCCGAGTTTTGATAGAATGTCAAAACTCATAGGGGGTTAGGACTTATGACAGAGTCAAAGTCCTATGCTTCGAAGCAAGTTCTAAAGGAGGAAAAAGATGGAGCAAGAATTAGCATATTCTTTTCACTTAGGTAGTGATAAGAACAAAAGTAAAGTAGCTAAAAAAACAGCAAAAGGAAATGTATCTGGTACTACTTCTCTATCAAATAATGCTATACAAAATGCAAATGATTTATCTAGAGCAAATAAACACAATTTGCGAGATTATGATAATCAAAGAGAATTGATTACAACTATATATGGAACTAACGATATTGTTGAAGATGTTAAGCAAGTATATATAGATGAATTTGAAGAATCTCGTATTGAGTTTAATAATAAGCAGACTAGAAATGATAGAAAAATAAATAATTATTTTGAAAAGGCTTGTACATTACAGAACGATATTGCTTGTGAGATTATAATAGAACTTGGAGATATGGATTTTTGGCAATACAAAAATGATGAGTATAGATTCAAAATGATTGATGTATATAATGAGCAAATACAAGACTTAAATAAAATAGTACCAAACTTTAAGGTAGCTAATGCAACAATTCATTTTGATGAAACCTCTCCCCACATGCATGTTATTGGTGTACCAGTAATTGATAATTGTAAAAAAGGTATGAAAAAACAAGTTGGTAAATCAAAAGTGTTTACCAAAGAGTCATTAACAGCTATTCAAGATAAAATGAGAAATGCCTGTATCAAGTCTTATAACAAGTTTTATGGTGTTGATAGTAGGCTAAAAGCTAAACGAAAAGGCAGAAATCAAGACATCAATGTAAAAGAAATGGATAATTATAGAGAAATAAAGAAAAGACTTGAACAACAAAAGCAAAAACTTGAAAATGCTAATAAACAAACTAAAAAGTTAGATAATTCAAGTAAAGGTATAATTGAGTTATTAGATAACTTAAAGCCTATGCCCTTTAATAAAAATAATAGCCAAATTTCAAACGAGAATATAGAAAATATCAAAGATTATATTAAAGATGTAACAGATGTTACCCAGACAGTTAGAAGTGTAAATGACTTAAATATGTCAATTAAGGAATTTGAACATGCTACTTCTAAAATAGAGAGTGAAAATTATTCACTTAAAGAGCAAATAAAGCTAAAAGCTGATGATATAAAGGAATTAAAAGATGAATTATCAACTAAAGATAAAACAATTATCAAACTAAGTAGTGCTTTAGAAAAAGCTAAAACGGAATTAAGTAAATTTAGAGGATTTTGGAAATCACTTATTAAAAGATTTCAAATGAAAATATTTGATGAAAAATATTATGATATTCCAGAAGATAAACGAAGCTATACTCTTGTAGCAGAAGATTTAGAAAAAAGTGGAATATTTGATAATAACGATTCAGATATAGTTCATAATTCTACAAGAAAAGTATTAACCAATGATGAATTATCTGAAATACAAGCTAAGAAAGAAAAAAAGAAAAACGATTATAACCTAAACTAAAGGAGGTATTTAATATATGTCAAATCAAGATAAAATATATTTTAGCAAACAAGAATACAATAAATTAATGCAGATAATAAACGATAATCTAAAGTGCAAAGATGATGATATTAGATACAGAGCTACAAGATTAAAGGAAAAGTTTGATAATTATGTTCATTTGTATGAAAAAGAAACTAATGGAAAATTAGAAGAAGGCGTTATATATCTAGCTTATACAAATGAATTAAAATGGCTTCTACAAGAATGTATGTATTTAGTAAGGAAGGAAGCTAAAAAGGATTATTATGAAGAATTAAGATTAAAAGAAAAAAAGGAGTGAAATAATTATGAATAATGAATTACCAAAAACAAAGATAGATGAAAAAACTGGAATTGAATATCATTTAGAAGGAGATTATTATATTCCAAATCTTACAATGCCAAAACAAGAAAAGATAACTCTTAATAAATATGGCAAAATGAGATTAAATTACCTAAAAGAGCATAAAAAAGCTGACTATTCAATAATGCTTTTAGATGGTACACTAAACACTCACCTAAAAGAGATTCAAGAACAAGCTACATCAAGAGTTGAACAAATTATTAAACAACTAAAAGATAATAGTGATTTAACCGAAGAAATGAAAAATACAGATATGCTTTATTGGGTTGGAACTATGAATGCTATTAAAAATCAAGCTGAAGAAATAGTTTTTAATGAATTAATATATGTGTAGGAGATGGTGCAAATGAAGAATTTAAGAGAAGTAAAAGATGATTTATTAAAAGAGTGGTTAGAATTTCGAGAAGAAACAGCATTTTGTGAGATGACTCCTCAAGATAAGAAATATTGTATCTATTTTGAAGAAATTGCAGAGAGAATACTAAAAAATGTCCCTGAACAGAATAAAAAATATGTTCAAAAACAACTTGATCAACTTGAAAAAAACTTTATGAATTACCTATATTACTGGAATGAGAAATATTATAGAAATGGTTTTGTGGATGTGATTGAGTTGTTAGAAATATAAATTACAGGATGTAGAGAATTAAGAGTGTTCCCTACATCTTATTTTATTTTCAAATATTGACTTTTTTTTATTGTAAAAATCGACTAAAATTGATATAATAGGTGCGAAATAAATAGTAATTTGTATAAGAAATTATATTAGTAAATGAAATAAATTTAATAAAAAATTAATTGTTTTTGTATTTA
>CAKOYF010000010.1 GCA_934130595.1 uncultured Clostridia bacterium
CCTCCTCATTTATATTTTAACATAAAAAAATAAAAGTGGACTTTTTGTGTCCACTTTCATTTTACCACTTCAAAATTAATCTAGTTCTTTTGCTTTTATTAATATATAGTCTTCTCCTTTTGGTATACTTACTTCTACAGGTGTATTATAAAACATAGTGTTTATATAATACTTTATATCAGATCTTTCTATACGTTTAAGCTTTTTATTGGTTTTAAAGATCAAATCTTCTTTTCCAATCTTTTCTCTGTTTTTCTTAATATAGTCATAAAACTCTTTGACTATTCTTAAAACATCATTTGTGGTATTTTTTGAATACTCAGATTTTAAGAACTCATCTAAAATTGTATTTTTAGATACAAATTCTTCTAAGTTCACTTCTCTAGAAAGATTTGTACTATCAGCTAGTCTATATTGTTCTAAACAATATGATATACTTGCATGATAAATTGAATTTAAAAATGATGTGTAATTTTCTAAGATTTGCTCAATTATACATATTCTTTCTTCTTCAGATAATCCTTTTTCTTCTCTTTCATTAATATAAGTTATTTCTATTATGCCTTTTCCAAGAATAAAATAAAGATCATATCTTTTTCCAGTACTTAAATCTACTTCTGCTCGTACATCTGGATTTCCAGATAACCTCCTTTTTATAAAACTGTCTTTTAATGTTATTTTAGCTTTCATTTATAACATTCCTCCTTCTACTATTTAGTATAAAGTGTAAATTCATCTGTTGTACAAGAAACATTATAGCATACTTATGTAAACATTGCAAGATTTTTAAATCATATCCTCTTTTTTACATTTTTTTTGTCGTGTGTACTTACCTTAAATGGTATAATTCAAAATAAGAGGGAAATATATGGAAGAAGAATTAATAAAGAGAGTAAAATTTAAAGACAAAAAGGCTTTTGACCTTTTAATAGAGCCTTATTACAAGAAAATGAGAATATCTGCACTATCTATAGTTGGCAATAAAGCTGATGCTGATGACATACTACAAGAAACCTTATATGACGTTTATACTAAAATAGATAAACTTAAAGAAACTAGCAGATTTGCACCATGGATGTATAAAATATTAATAAACAAATGCTTCGATTGGATAAGAAAAAGTAAACATGATATTATTCCATTTGATCACAAAAGATTAGATACAATGACATCTTGTGTTATAAAAGAAAAAATAGATTTTTATGCTTTAGTAGGAATACTTCCTAAAGACGAAAAAATTATAGTTATAATGAAATATCTATTAGATTTTAAAATCCATGAAATTGCTACTAACTTAAATCTTTCAGAAAGCGCAGTAAAGATGCGTCTAGTTAGAGCAAGAGAAAAACTAAAAGCTCAATATTATGAAAGTAAAGATAATTTATCGAACTAGTTTAAAAGACTAGTTCTTTTTTAGATCATGCATAGAACATTAGTTCTTTTATAGAATACTACTATATTATTTATTAAATATAGCGGAGCTTTTTAAGTATTATTTTTAATATGTAGTTCACAAATAATGTATATTATAACTTAAAAAATAAAAAATAAAAAGGATGTTTTTTGCATCCTTTCTACTCTTCTATTATTGTTTTGGGTACAATAAATATTCTTTTATTTCCTCCAAATAATCCATTTCTTTTAAATATTACGCACTTGTCTTTGTGCTTAACTAGCTCTTTGTCTGTTTCAAACATATAATTTATCACTCTATATACATCTTTAAAGTCTGGCATTATTCCATTAAATGCTATACAAATTGGACTCTTCCCTAATTCATTTTTGTTTCTTATTAGCATCTCATAAATATCTCTTAATCTACTAAGCTTTTCTGGTTCCACTTCTTGCCTTGGTATTTCAAAAAGCAGTTCTGCAAGTATTCCATTATCTTTTTCATCTATGCTATTAAATTGGTGATATGTATATCCATTTTCTTTTACTACAAATGTTTCTATTTTATCCTTTTCTAGCTCTTTATTTACAACTCTTAAAGGATAAAAATAATACTTATCTAATAATGCATAGTATATCATTGCCTTTTCTTGAAACGTTAATACCCTTGGAACATCAAAAAGTCTTATTTCTTTCTCTTCCTTATTTATTCTATATCTTATTTTTAGATCTATTTGTGTATCTATTCCTTTTTTACTATATAGTATTAGTTCTTTTCCAACAGCTACATATCTTTCAATATTATTAATTACCATAGTTTACTTCCTCTATAATTCCTTTTATGTTTTCAAATTCAAAATCTACAATATCTAGTGTCATTTCAACATTTTCCTTAAAATCACACTTTTGTATTTTGACATATTCATTTTCAATATGGTTTTCTAGTTTATTTTTTATTATATTGTATCCATTATATGTGCATATAAAAGAAAATTCTTCATATTTATATATTTCTTTTTTCTCACACTCATCTATACATACTCTAGCACTATTTAAATACGTTCTAGAAAGTGGACCAGCTCCTAGTAATATTCCTCCAAAATATCTTACTATCACAATACACACATTTGTTATATGTTCCTTTTCTAATAGTTCATATATTGCTTTAGTTCCTGTGCCTTTTGGTTCGCCATCATCTGAAAATCTTATATTTACATTATTATTTTTTAAATATGAATATATATATACCACATGTCTAGCTTGCATATTATCTTGCTTTATTTTTTCTATTTTTTCAATAGCTTCTTCTTCTTTTGATATTTCAAATAAATATGATATAAACTTAGATTGCTTTTCTATTATTATTTTATCACACAATTGGCCATAATTACCTTTTAAATCGGTTTTGTCCTTTAAAGAATATAATTTCATTACTTCTCCTTTATTTTTGATTAAAAGTATTATATCAAAAGAATAAACAAAAAAGCAAGGCAAAAGCCTTACTTTTTGTTTTCTGCCATAATATATTTTGGCTTATCATGATTTACTACAACATCTTTTGTAATAATACATTTTACAATATCCTTGTTAGATGGTACTTCATACATTGCATCCATCATAACATTTTCCATTATTGCTCTTAGACCTCTTGCTCCAGTTTTTCTTTCAACAGCATAGTTTACAATAGTATTTAACGCATCCTGTTCTACTTCTAACTCTACGTTATCCATTTTAAATAGTTTTACGTATTGCTTTAAAAGCGCATTTTTAGGTTTTGTTACTATATCTATTAATGCTTCCTCTGTTAATTGGTTTAAACTAGTTATAATTGGAAGTCTTCCAACAAGTTCTGGAATAAGTCCATATTTTACTATATCTTGAGGTTGAACTTGAGAGAATATTTTTCCTACATCTATATCCTTTTTAGCTTCTACTTTAGCACCAAATCCCATTGTTTTGGTATCTATTCTAGATTCTATTATCTTTTCTAAGCCATCAAAAGCTCCACCACAGATAAATAATATATTTGATGTATCAATCTTAATGAATTCTTGTTGTGGGTGTTTTCTTCCACCTTGTGGAGGTACATTTGCAACAGTTCCTTCAATTATTTTTAAAAGAGCTTGTTGAACTCCTTCACCACTAACATCTCTTGTTATAGAAACATTCTCACTCTTTCTAGAAATTTTGTCAAGTTCATCAATATATATGATTCCTTTTTCTGCTTTTTTTACATCATAATCAGCAGCTTGAATTAATCTTAAAAGAATGTTTTCAACATCTTCTCCTACATATCCAGCTTCAGTAAGTGTAGTAGCATCTGCGATTGCAAATGGTACTTTTAATATTTTTGCTAGTGTTTGTGCAAGTAATGTTTTTCCACATCCTGTTGGTCCAAGTAGTAATATATTACTTTTTTGTATTTCAACATCATCAAGCTTATCCATGTTCTTTATTCTTTTGTAATGGTTATATACAGCTACAGATAAAACTCTTTTTGCTACATCTTGACCAATAACATACTCATCTAAAACATTTTTTATAGCTTCTGGTGATGGTAATTCATCTGTTGAAATTAAATCTTTTGAACCCATAATATTTTCTTGAGACGCACCTTCTTCATCTAGCATAATTTTATGACAAATTTCAACACATTCATCACAAATATATACACTATTAGGACCTTCTATAAGTTTGTCTACTTCTTGCCTTAATCTTCCGCAAAATGAACAAAATATGGGTTTTTGGCCATGATTGCCATTATTAGACCCTTTATTTGCCATATTATTTGTTCTCCTTTATATTACTAATACTTTCCATAATTTCATCAATTAATCCATACTCTTTAGCTTGTTGAGCTGTCATATAGTTATCTCTTTCAGTATCTTTTTGAATAGTTTCAATTGATTGACCAGTTCTTTCACTTAATACTTTGTTTAGTTTTTCTCTTGTTGCTACTAAGTGATCTGCATGTATTTTAACTTCTGTAGCTTGACCAGAAAGTCCACCACCAATTAATGGCTGATGAATTAATATTTCTGAATTAGGTAATGCATATCTTTTACCTTTTGTACCAGAAGCTAATAGTACAGCTCCCATAGATGCAGCCATACCAACACATATTGTACATACATCTGATTTTATGTATTGTATTGTATCGTATATAGCCATACCATCTGTTATGCTACCACCTGGTGAATTTATATATAAATATATATCTTTTCCAGGATCTTCAGCATCTAGAAATAGTAATTGTGCAATTACTAATGATGCAGAAGCACTATCTACTTGTTCTGATAAGAATATTATTCTTTCTTTTAAAAGTCTTGAGAAAATATCATAGGATCTTTCTCCTTTGCTAGTTTGCTCAATTACGTATGGAACTAAGCTATCTTTAATCATATCTTCTACCTCCCGAATTTATAACTATTTTTCAACAGCGTTATCAGTAACTATTTTCATTGTTTTTTCATGAGTTAATTCTTGTCTCATGTAATTTCTTGCATTTTCATTTTTTAATAATGATTCATCATCACCTGCACCATATTGAGCAGATAATTCTTTTATTTTAGCATCAATTTCTTCATCAGAAACTTCTACTTTTTCTTCTTTAGCTACAGCTTCAAGTCCTAGATTTAATTTTATTCTCTTTTCAGCTTGAACTCTCATTTCTTTTTTGTAGTCTTCTAATGTTATTCCCATGTATTGTAAGTATTGATCAATGTTTAGACCTTGGTATGAAAGATTTGCATTCATTTCTTCAACCATTTTTTCTACTTCTTCATCAATCATTCCATCAGGAATTACAACTTCTACTTTTTCTATGAATTTTTCAATAGCTTCTTGATCTTTTGTAGCTTTTGCTTGGTTTTCTTTTCTTTCTTTAACTTTTTTGTTTAAGTCTTTTCTGTATTCTTCTAAAGTATCAAATTCAGAAACGTCTTTTGCAAATTCGTCATCTAATTCTGGTAATACTTTTTCTTTGATTTCGTGAAGTTTTACTTTAAATGTAGCATCTTTTCCTGCTAAGTTTTCTGCATGGTATTCTTCAGGGAATTTTACATTAACATCTCTTTCTTCACCAATTTTCATTCCTACCATTTGATCTTCAAATCCTGGAATAAATTGACCTGAACCAATTGTTAATTCAAAATTTTCGCCTTTTCCACCATCAAAAGCAACTCCATCTACAAATCCTTCGAAGTCTATAACAGATATGTCTCCATCTTTAAGATCTCTGTCTTCTACTGTTACGATTCTTGCATTCTTTTCTCTTATTCTTTCAAGTTCTTCTTCTACTTCTTTTTTAGTTACTCTAGTGCTAACTTTCTTTACTTCTATTCCTTTATAATCTGCAACTTTTGCTTCTGGTTTTACACATACAGTTACAACAAAAACAAAGTCTTTATCTTTTCCTATTTGTTTTATATCTAATTCTGGTCTAGAAACAATTTCAAGTTCGTTTTCTACTACTGCTGTTCTATATGCTTCATCTACAGTGTTTTCTATAACGAATTCATATAGTACTCCTTCTCCATAAGTTTTTTCAACTACAGCTCTAGGTACCATTCCATTTCTAAATCCTGGTACTTTAAATTTTTTAGCATTTTGTTTAAATGCTTTGTCTAATTCTGCATTGAATTGTTCTTTATCCATTGTGAATTCAATTTCTACAACAGAATTTTCTTTTTTCTCTACTTTAACATTCATTTTAATTCCTCCATTACATAAAATTTGGTTAATTTAACTCCTATATTATATCATAAAATATATATTTTTCAACCCCTTTTTACCAATAATATCCTATTGTTTTATATACACTGGTTTTGCTGTTATTATTCCATTATATGTAGTTCACATATAATGTATTATACTTTTAATTAGATAAAAAATAGAGAGCTTAAGCTAAGCTCTCTATTGCCTTTTTTAGTACTTTGTTTTTTTGTGCTTTTTTTAAAGCCTCTATATTGCTTTCTACATTAGGAATGTATTCATCTTCATTTTCATCTGTTAAAGCATTTATAGTAGTACTTACTTTTTTACCACTTACTTGCAACACTTTTTCAAAAGAAAATGATAAAACATGTTCTCTAGTCCATTCTACAGATGCATATTTTAAATACTCCTTATCTAGTAGTAAGCTGGCAACATCTTCACCTGGATATGTAAAATTTTCAACTGAATATGTATTGAAAAAATTTGCTACTTTTTCAGGTTCTTGTTCTATTGCCATTAAATTTCTGTATTTTCCTAGCAACCTCGCTGCTACTTCGATAGAATTTATATTATTTAAAAATATCAAAAATGATTTCTTAGATAATACTATCCCATCTACTTCTTCAAACTCAATCTGATTTTGGTTTATGTATTCTACTAGCTGCCTTACTTTTGTATTCTTTTCTATTTCTTTAGTACTTTTGAAATTAAAAATTTGACACATTTGTGCTATATTCATTATCTCTACCCCCTAATTCAAATTTTTTAATTAGCATATAACCTAAAATCATCTTCTATATTATAGCATTTTTAGAGGGTTATGTCAACTTTTATTCTTCTTCTAATTCATCAATTTCAATTTCTTCTTCCTCTTCGTAGTCTTGCTTATATGTATCAAGTATATATGAATATATAGATAGCATTGAATTTATCACATCTAAATATGTATTTTCTTCTCTATACTCTACATGTAGCAAATTAATAATTGTTTGATTATATCTTGGATAATAATCTACTACTAATATTGCTATTTTTCCATAATCCATATTTTTATAATCCTCTTTAACTTCACTACCTTTATACTCTAGCATTGTCACAAATAGTTTTCTAAATATTTCTTCTAGTGAAGTTATTACTTCATCATATCTTTCTTGAATAAATAAATCTTTTATCTTTACTTCTTCCATCTAATTTCCTCCTATGACACCTGTAGTTTTTATATTATCAACTATTCTTTTTGCCTTTGTTTCTATCTTTCTCTCGCTATACATTCTCTCGTAGTTACCTTCATATTTTTTCTCGTTATAACTATTTAGTTTTTCTTGACTATCTAAAAATTTTGATAATCCATCTTCTTTTTCTATTGATGGTGCTATATCATATATATTACCGCCATTAAAAGCCATACACTCAACTATTGGAGGGTATGAGTCTTCTATAACAGCCCCTGTTTTATCTAGGAATTTATCTAATGTTTTGTCTACAACATGGAAACTAGATACAGAACACTTTTCCATAATACCATTCATTATATTAGGACTTATACATCTAGTATCAAATTTGTCTTTAAAAATCTCTTTTATCTCTCTTTTTTTGTCTTTGTCATTATTTTTATCTGGTAAATAGTTTTCTATATGTTTATCCGTAAAATTAACTGAATCATTATATTTTAAATATATATCATACATTGTCTTGTTTGCTAAAACTATTCTTGATAAATTTTCATCTTTCATATTTGTCATTTTATTGTCTTTTATTCTAAATGCCATTATATTCTTATCATCTTCATCTATTTGAGGATCATTTAGATGTAATATTAAATTATTAACGGCATTATCTTTAAAAGCAAAGAAATTATTATTCATATTTTGTATCTTGTTACAGTATATAAAGCTTTTTATATCTAGCTTATTTCTACATGGTATATTTTTAGCTTTCATAAGAGCCTTGGCTTTTAAAAAGTCTGGATCTGTATTTGTAGCAAAATCAAAGTCTTCTCCATCTACTAATCTAAATAAAGCATTTTGATTAAATTGGTAAATAGGCTCGCTATTAAAAGCAGTATTTGCTTTTGCAATTCTTGCTGTAAACATAGATTTTTTTCTTTCTAGTTCTTTTTCCCCTCTAGTTTCTCCTAAGAATTGTTCTGTAAATGTTGCTATCTCATCTTTACCTGCATGTGCTATTTTATTTGCCCAAAAAGCAACTTTTTGCATTTTCTCATCTTCTAAAGCATTTATACATTTTCTAAAATCACTTGAAACAACATCTCTAGATCTATCACTTTTTAAGCTTTCACCTGCATTATCTATAGCTGGTACAGATCCACAAAGTTTGCTTAATTCTCTTGAGTATTTAAAGTTATTATTGTGATTTTTTATAAGATTGTTTTTACAATTAGTATTTTCAATCATTCTATAAAAATTATCTAATATCTCCGTATTTAAATCATATAGTTTTTCTCTACCATCTAAGTTATAATTTTGCAAATATTTTTCTTGAAGTGTAAGTAATTTTAGCATTATTTTTTGATTTGTTATGCTAAGTAAGTTATTTGCAATTCTTGCCTCTTTAACTCCACTTTTTACATGTCTTATTGAAACTTTTTCCATTTTGTTTCACCTCTTAATTATGATGATAACATATATTACAAATTTATACAATAAAAGAGAACTCCAAACTAAAAAATATAGTTTAAAGTTCTCTTATAAATTATTTTTTATTATCTGCAAGATAATCTTCTATTACCTTATACATCCAACCAGATGAACCAGTATACCACGTCCATCCTCCTCTACCAGGATGCTCTTCATTTGAATATATATCTGCTGCAACAACATAAGGCTCTACCATATATACATCTGCTTTTTCTTTAGTATCTGAATGAGATATAGGAAGAATCATTTCTAATATTTCTTCACCTTTTTTATATTCATTCATTTCAAAATAAGCTTTTGCAAGCCATACGGAAGCGTGTGTATATTGTCCTCCGTTTTCTCTTATTCCTGGAACATAAGCTCTTATATATCCAGGATTATTCTTTTCTGTATTATTAAAAGCTGGATACAATAGTTTTACAATTCCAAGCTTTTTATCTACTAAATATTTTTCAGCAGTCTTCAAACATTTTTCTAGCTTTTCATGTACATCTGGATCTGATTTCATAGATATTACTGCCCACGCTTGAGATATTAAATCTACTTTACATTCACTATTTGAATAAGCACCCAATATATTTCCATCTTCAAAAAATGCTCTAACAAAATGATCTGTATCCCAAGTGTATTTTAATATACTCTGTTTTAAATCACTTCTCTTTTTTTCGTATCTTCTAGCAAGTTCATAATCAAATTTTAAGTTTGCTAAATATATAAATTTTTCTAATACATTCATCATGAAGAAAGTTAACCAAACAGATTCTCCTCTTATATTACTAAATCCGTCATTCCAGTCACCATCTCCAATTTTTAATAGGCCAGTTTTCTCATTTACTCTACTTAAGCCATAATTAATAGCTTTTTTAGCATGTTCATATACAGTATCACTCTTTTCAATATTATGATATGTATCATATACCTCATGTCTTCCATTCATAGGCTTATCTTCTAAATAATTTGTTACTTCGTCTAAAACAGATATATCTCCTGTTCTTGTAACATATTCAGAAAGTACATATGGTAGCCATAAATAGTCATCACTAAAATATGTTCTTATTCCCGCTCCACTATGTTCATGCCACCAATGAAGTACATCACCTTTTTCAAATTGCTTGCTTGAATGAAGTACTATTTGTTGTCTAGTTCTTTCTGGCCAAGTACTAATTAAAGCTAAAGTATCTTGAAGCTGATCTCTATATCCTATTGCTCCACCAGATTGATAAAATCCAGATCTTGCAAAAAGTCTACATACAATAGTTTGATATAGTAGCCATCCATTTGCCATTATCTCTAAATACTCATTGTCTAATTTCATGTTTTTTACAACAAGTTTTCTCCAATAATTTACTGTATTTTTATATTCTTCTTCTATTGCCTTAGTACTATCAAAAAAGCCAATCACTCTTTGAATATCTTCTCTTTTTTCTGTACATCCAAGAAGTATTGTAAATTCTGCTTCTTCATCTTTTAAAAGCTCTATTTCAACTTGTACCATGTAATTTTCTTCATCATAAAATACATTACATTCTTTACTTTTAGCAACAACCGAAATATATGGTATACAATTTGAAAATTCTAGACTATAAGGATTTTTAAATTCCAATCCATTATCTATTTTCTTACAAAGTATGTAATTTCTATTTATATCTTTTACAACACCCATTACAGGGTCAATACTATATGATATTTTAACTTTTTTAGTGACATTAGAATTATTTTTTAGTTTAATTCTTTGAATCTTAACATCTTCATAACTTGATATAAAAATTGTCATTTTTTTTTCTATACCTTCATCTTCTTGTAAGACTTTAGTATATCCAAATCCATAAATTAAATTATACTCTTTATCATAAATTCCTTCAAAACTCTCACCAGGCTTAAAACTAACCCAATCATTACACCAATTTGATATTTTAAATCCTTGTGAATTTTTATAATATGAGTATACAGTACCATAGCTTGAAACTATAGTACCGAAATGCTCATTTGCCATTACATTACACCATGGAACTGGAGTCTTTGTATTTAAAATATGATACTCATCACCTTTTTGATTAAAACCACCATACATATTAAACGCCTTAAGGTTTAGTTCATTATCATTCATGTTTTCATATACCTCCCATACTCATATTAATTTTTACTTTTCTAACAATTCATTTACAGAATCTTCTTTTTTATCTACAAATAAGAAATCACTGACATCTTTTATATATCTTCTAGATAAGAATGATAATAATGTAAATTCTTGTTTAGTTAAGTTATTAATATTTAATATGTAAATATTTCCTCTTGTATAATCCATATATACTGCTCTATCTATTCTTTGTCTAACGTATGTATATACAGGACCATTTTCTTTTATTTTTTCATCTATTAGTACAACTATATCTAAGTCTATTTTTCTATTTTTTACATAATCCATAAATCTTATTACTTCAGAGATTATTCCTGCATCTTTTATATTATCTATATATACTAGTATTATTGGTAAATCACCTGAAATTGAGTATTTCCATAATAAAGATTGATTCAAAGATTCATTCCAATATGCTTCATTTTCTCTTAAATCTTTTTTACTAAACAATACTTCTTGTAATATATTATTATATATTTCTGCTTTTGTTGGTTCTAAGTTCAAATATCTAGCAATTACAGAGTTTAATTCAGAAGTTAATTTGAATTGATCTTCAATTCCTTTTTCATTTAAATTAACAACTGCATTAGATATTTTATACTTAGTATCTGCAGCTCCTACTATGTAATAAAATTCTTGTCTTTCATACGGATCTAGTATAATCTTTCCTCTAAATGATAATACAGGCCATAAAGGATATTTAGTAAGCTTACCATTATATGCTGTTTCATCATTATCATATAGTTTTTTCTTTTCTGTTTCAAAATCTTTATCTAAGCTTATACCTACAACTCTTGAGAATACATATAAGTCACTTTCTTCATCACTTCTTTTTCTCTTGCTTGCAACTAATGTATCTAGTTGCTCATCATAGTAAGTTTCAATTTGAAGATTTGCAAATGATGGATGAACTAAGTTAGTCATGTAATCTGTCATTGCAGGTTCAATATATGTATTAATTAATATTTCTCTCTTTTCATTTGTATTATTGTATAAGCTAATTCTTCTAAGTTCAACATTATATTCTTGAGATACACATATATCTGTTGTAGCTTCAATTTCACTTGTTTTTACAAAACATTCTACTTGATTTAACTCACTAGTCCATTTACAGCTTTCTGTATCTCTATTATATTTACTATGAATATTACAGTCTGATGTTGAAATTGTTTTTCCAGTTGATAGATCTGTTACATATACATAGTTTCCTGACTGTGCTAAATCACTATAGCTTTGTCTGTTTATTATTTTATCTTTGTATTTTAGATAAGTTGCACCAGTATTAGTTATTATTGATGAAACTCTTGATCCTCTTAAAAATGCAATATTCATCTTAGTACTTGCATCATTTAAAGTAGCATATTTTTTCTCTGCATGTGTAGAACTTACATAAGTAGTATATTTATTTACATCTTTTTGCTTAAACTCATGCTCTTTATCTTTTGCTTTCTTTTGAATTTTTACATTAACTCTTTCTCTTTCTTTTAATAATATTTCACAAGCTTCTATTCCCTCATCTTGATGGAATCTGTTTCTTACAATACCATTATTAATATAATTGTTTATTGCGGTTAAGGCCATACCTTGATGGTGAGCCATATATGTTTTTATTACTTCACTAGATGCATTATCATGCAAATGCTCTTTTGTATAATCTATTGACTCGTAAAATCCAAATGATGAATACATTCCTATATTTTTTAGCCTCTTTAAATTCTCATATACTTTTTTTGGTGCAAATTCAATCATAAGTATTGACGCATAAGGAGCAACTACAAGTGATGAATTTAATCCTCTTTTTAGTCCTAACCAAGGTATACCAAATGATTTATATTGATAATTTAAATCTGTATCTCTTTTTGCATATGCTGACTCTGAAATACCAAAAGGTACTTTATATTTTTTAGCATATTTCATTTGTGAATACTCACAGAAAAACATTGATTGATCTATTAAAGTATACTCATATGATTTCATAAATAGATATGGCATAAAGTACTCAAATGAAGTTCCTGCCCAAGACATAAGTCCTTTATATCCATCTACATCTATCATATTACGTGCAAGTGCAAACCAGTGCTTAGAAGATACATCTTTTTTAGCTATTGCAACTAAACTTGTTATTCTGTTTTCTGACATTAACATATCGTAATAGCTATCTATTAAAGTTCCTTGTTCAACATCAAAACCAATAGAAAATAGATTTCTTTCAGTATTATATAATATAGAAAAATCTGTATCTTTTATTAGTTTTTCAGTGTAATCTAATAGTTGTTCTATTGCTTCTGTGAATTTTTCAACATTTGTTCCTGGCATATAATTATATAATTTTATTTTTTCAGATTTAAAGAACTCTTTTGCTACATATAATGCACATACAAAGTTACCACTATCTACTGTAGATACAAATCTAGGTCTTAATGGTTCAAGAGTCTTTATGTTATACCAGTTATATAAATGACCATGCCATTTTTCTAGTTTCATTATTGTGCCATATATCTTAGTTAATCTTTCAATTGCTTCTTCTTTATTTATGAAGCCTAAGTCATAAGCATCTATTATAGACATTATTCCAAATCCAATATTAGTCGAAGATGTTCTATTTGCAATTTTATATCTTCTATTTTCTTGGAAGTTATCTGTTGGAAGATAATTGTTAGTATCATTCATCATACTATCAAAAAATCCCCATGTTCTTTTAGCAATTTCTAGAATATTTTTTTCTTCTTTTTTATCTAATCTTTTTATTCTACCAAATAAATGGTCTTTTCCTAATAAATATGTTAAAAATGGTGCTAAAGCAAATGCAATAGCTATAAATAATTTGAAATCTATAAAAACAATCTTACTTGTATTTAGTGCAAAAGGCACAAGTGCAATTGCTATTGCTACAACTATATTAGGAAACATATTTCTATAGTAAAACGATAATTTACTTTTAGCTTGTTTTTCAAGCATTTCTCCTGTAGTCCACTCTAATAACTTCTTATGTGAAATTAACATTCTGTATATAGAAAGGCCAAACGCACTTAAACACATATATGCTTTATATGGTATAGTAATAAAATTATATACCATTGTAAGTAAATCTGCTCCTATTCCATGAATTAGTGGAATATACTGTAATTCTTTTTTATGAACTCTTCTACCATATATTAAAATATCTATAAAAGAGAATATATATCCCATATTAACAGCTATAAAGCTTGCAAATACAGTATATATGAATGCTCTTGATGAGATAAATACTGATAAAAGAATTGCAAATAAAGCTATTACATCTAGCATAGGTCTTCTAATATTATCAAAAATTTTCCATTTAGATAATATTGATAATTTAGACTTAGGATTTAATAACCATCTTATTATTTGCATATCTCCTCTGTACCATCTATGGTTTCTCTTCATATATGCAATATAGTTATTTGGAAATCCATCTTGTATATCTACATCTGAGGATAAACCTGCTTTTATTATTGAGCCTTCTAATAGGTCGTGGCTTAATACAAGATTTTCTGGTATTTCAGGAGCAACAAGTTTTTCAAATAAAGCTATATCGTATATTCCTTTACCACAAAATATTGCTTCTTGGAATGCATCTTGATATGTATTTGAAATTGCATTAGTGTACACATCAATGCCACCAAAGCCACCAAATAATTTAGAAAATAAGCTCTTGTTTGCTGATTCTATATCTAATGATACTGCTGGTTGAATTAATCCAAATCCTTCTACAACTCTTGTTTTTTTCTTGTTTAATCTAGGTTTATTTAATGGATGTGCCATTATTGCTATTAATTCTTTTGCACTATTTAGTGATAGCTCTGTATCTTCATCTATTGTTATAGCATACTTACATCTTACTATATCATCATAGATTAAATACATTGCATTATCTATTTGCTCTTTTGAGAGTTTTCCTAAGACTAACCAGTTAAATTGCATTAGTCCTCCTCTTTTTCTCTCCCAGCCCATGTATGCACTTTCACCTTTAGAATATACACGTTTTCTATACATGAAATTAAATAAAACATGACCATCTTCTGTAGGATATTTTTTGTTTAATTCATCTAAACGTTTTTTAGCATATTCTACAATATCTTTATCCATTTTTATTTCTTTAGTATTTGATGCACAACAATCTCCAAGTAACATATAATATATATTTTTAGAAGTATTTGCTAAATAGGTTACTTCCATTTTTTCAATCATCTTATCTAATTTATCTAAAGATGAGATTATTGTTGGCATTACTATATATGTCTTGCTACTGTCATCTACATTTTTTATGAAATTGTATCTTGGTAATATCTTTGGCTTTACTGTCTTTCTTATTATATAGTTTACTAGTTTATCTGCTAGTTCTAAGTAGAAAGTAAATGAAATAACTATAGCACATATTTTTAAGAATAAGTTTGATGGACTAATAGCTTTATATGTAATTGCAGATAAAGCTGTTGCAATAAGTAATAATGTAAGTACAAATAGAAATTGTCTAATAGGTACAAACACTTTATATAAAAATCTTTGAGATAGTCCAGATTTTCCTAGTGCCTCTTTAAGTAAATATTTTTGATCTCCTATTAAGAAAAATCCAACATGTCGTTTATATTTCTTAGAACATTCTATTGCTTTTTTAGCCACATATACTTCAGATAAATCATACTTTTGTGCTAGCGTTATAATGTATGCTCTATATCTTGCTTTAGTCTTGTAATCACATTTTCTAAACTCATCTGTATAGTCATCCATCAAAGTTTCATCTATTTTATTTACTGCTTCAAAGATTTCTCTGAAATTTAAAGCTTGTAATCTCTTAAATGATGTTATTGCTCTTCCAATATAGTCTGTTGTTTTAGCAATTTCCATATGTTCTTTTACTATTGCTTCTTCAATAGAAAATCCAAGCTTAGAAATTTCATCTTGTAATTGTTTGTAATACTTTTCACCTTCTGTTCCCATTTGCTTTAGTCTATATGACATGTATTCAACAAAAGCTGTATTTGTATTTTTTATATTTGTTAAATTAGATAGTTTACTATCTTTTCCTACACCTTTAAAAAAATGTAATTCCTTTGAAATTTCTTCAGAATCACTATTTCCTAATATCTCTTCGACTTCGAGTTTTTTCATCTGAGAATTAGTTATATTTATTGCAATTCTTGCTATGAACTTAAGAAGTGCTATTTTTATCATCAATACAAATAAATCTAACTCTTCTGAAGATAAATAAGTTAATTTTTGATGCTCTCTCAAGCAGTTAAAAATTATATTTTTATCTATATATCCAGTATTATTTTCAACTAGTTCATATGCCAAATAAAAAATAGCAACACATTTTTCTCCTTCATGTGTTTTTATCATTGGCAATTTTTTATTTTTTAGGACTCTCTTGTTTTCAATTATATCATTATATTGTTCCTCTATGATGTACATATTATCTAAAATCCATTGTCCTGCTGAATGCATTTGTATCTTTCTGTCAAAAGTCTTGACTAGAACTTTATAAGTTTTGGATATAATTTTATAATCATTCTGAGCCTCTTTAAAAATACCATTAAGTTTTCCTTTCATTTAAATCCAACCTTTCATATATATGTTTTACAACTAACTAAATTATATAATAAAGATTTTTTTTTTGCAACACAAATATTGCTAATAAATGGCATATTTTTTGGGGTTTCAACAAAAAAATACACACACTAATAGTGTATGTATTTTTACTCAATTTATTATGTATTATACGTATATATGTATTATAGTGATATATAATTTACATCATTTCCATGTTCTTTTATAATTTTTTCAATATCTGCAGTTGAAATAAATATTGTAGCAGTATTTTCATTTGGATGAACTCCTATTTTTTTATCTTTTTCAAGATTTTTATCTATAAAAACTTTAACAGCTTTTTGATCATCATTTAATATTCCAAAAGGAGAAACACTACCTCTTTTAAGTTTTAGATATTTTTCTAGTCTTTCTTCTGACGCAAAAGATAATTTTGAAGAATTAATTATATTTTTTAATTCTTTCATATCTATTTTAGTATCTTCTTTTGCAACAATTAAAAAATGATTTTTGCCTTTTTCATCTCTTAAAAATAGATTTTTAACTTCTGTACCTTTATCTTTAATATTTAGTTTTTCTATGTCTTCCATAGTATATACGGCTTCGTGTTCAACCAGTTCAAACTCAATATTTTTCTCATTTAATAATTTTACTATATCTTCCTTATTTACCATGCTTACTCCTCCTTATATTTTGCACATTATATAATATTCTATTATAATTTGCAAGAAAAATGAATGACAAAAAAAGTGAGCCATATTGGCTCACTTATATTTTTTTATTTACCTTGTTGTCTAAATCTTTGTGTTGGATCTAGAATTTTCTTTCTTAATCTTATGTTTTCTGGTGTAATTTCTACAAGTTCATCATCACCTATAAACTCTAAAGATTGTTCTAGTGACATTTGTTTTGGTGGAACAAGTTTTAATGCATCGTCACTTCCAGAAGCTCTTGTATTTGTTAAATGTTTTTCTTTACATACATTTATTGTCAAATCATCACTTCTTGAATTTTCTCCAACAATCATTCCAACATATACTTCAGTACCAGGTCCGATAAATAATGTTGATCTTTCTTGTGCTTGGAATAATCCATATCCAGTTGCTTTACCTTGTTCAAAAGCAATTACAGCACCTCTTTGACGAGTTACCATATCACCTTTATATGGTTCATAACCACAGAAAGTATGGTTCATAATACCATTTCCTTTAGTATCAGTCATAAATTCTCCTCTATAACCGATAAGTCCTCTTGCTGGTATTTTGAATTCAAGTCTTGTATATCCAGCTTGAGAGTGTGAAGCTGCCATGTTTGTCATTTCACCTTTTCTTAAGCCAATTTTTTCCATAACTGATCCAACAAAGCTTTCTGGTACATCTATAGTTAGATCTTCCATTGGTTCACATTTTACTCCATCTATCTCTTTGTATATTACTGTTGGTCTAGATACTAATAATTCAAATCCTTCTCTTCTCATATTTTCTATTAAAATCGAAAGATGTAATTCTCCTCTTCCTGATACTTTAAAGCTATCAGATGAGTCTGTATCTTCAACTCTTAAAGAAACGTTCTTTTCAAGTTCTTTATATAATCTATCTCTTAAATGTCTAGAAGTTATGAATTTACCTTCTTTACCTGCAAATGGTCCGTTATTTACACTAAATGTCATAGAAACTGTTGGTTCATCTATATCTACGAAATCTATTTTCTTAGGATTATTTACGTCTGCTATTGTTTCACCAATTTCAATACCAGTAACTCCTGTTACTGCTATTATATCTCCACAATATGCTTCGTCTGTTTCTACTCTATTTAATCCTTCATATGTGTATAATTTTCCTATTTTTAGGTTTTCTACTCTTCCATCTTTTTTACAAATTGCTATTGTTTCACCATTGTGAATTGTACCATGTTCAATTCTACCAATAGCTACTCTACCTGTATATTCATCATAATCTATGTTACTTACTAACATTTGTAATGGTTCATCTTTAGATCCTTGTGGTTCTGGAACTGTTTCAATAATTGTGTCAAATAATGGTTTCATATCTACATTTTCATCATCTAAAGATAATTTTGCAAATCCATTTTTACCAGATGCATATACTACTTTAAAGTCTAATTGTTCATCTGATGCGTCTAGGTCCATAAATAGTTCTAATACTTCATCTTCTACTTCTTTTGGTCTTGCTCCTGGTCTATCGATTTTGTTTATTACAACAATTGGTACTAAGTTTAAAGCTAATGCTTTTGAAAGTACAAATCTTGTTTGTGGCATTGGTCCATCAAATGCGTCAACTAATAATATAACACCATCTACCATTTTAAGTACACGTTCTACTTCTCCACCAAAGTCAGCATGTCCTGGAGTGTCAACTATATTAATTTTAATTCCATTGTAATGAATAGCTGTATTCTTAGAAAGAATTGTTATTCCTCTTTCTTTTTCTAGATCGTTTGAATCCATAACTCTTTCTTGAACTTGCTCATTTTGTCTAAATGTACCACTTTGTCTTAATAATGCATCTACTAATGTTGTTTTACCATGGTCAACGTGAGCAATTATAGCAACATTTCTTAAATTTTTCATTTTCCTATTCTTCCTTTCCAAATATAATAATTAAAATAACCTAAAATAAATCTTAGGTTACTCTTACTCGCCATTTCACGAAAATAGTCCTTAACATTATACCTCATTTTTTGACAATTGTCAACGAATTCGATACAATTCGAAGACTATATATGTTATTTTTTTGCAAATAGTTTTTGCATTGTTTCATATGACTTTACTAGACTCTCTTTTTCACTTTCTGGTAACTCATTCCATTTATTTTTGTATTTTTTATTTAAAATATCATTTAATTCTGTTATTACAAGTCTTCCACTTCTAGTTAAAGATACATCAACAACACGCTCATCAAACTTCTTTCTTAATCTTAAAGTATATCCTTTTTGCTCAAGTCTTTTACATTGTGCTGACATGTTTCCTGTATCCATGCTCATTTTTTCGCTTAAATCTCCAATTGTTAATGCTCCCTCTTCAAAAAGTACAGCAAGTATTTGATACTGTAAATATGTTATTTTATGCTTATAGCAATAAGGTCTAAGTTCTTCTTGTATAGCATTATCTATATTTCTATTGTACTTATCTATTAAATTTTTATATGTTATAAAGTTCATCTTTTTCCTCCTAAAAAAATTCTCATTTCATCGTTATTTATTATTTGTACATCACATATTATATAACATACATTAAAATTAGTCAAGAAAAAAATGCCTAGATTTCTAGACATTTTATTTATTTTTTATACTCCATCTTTTACAAATTCAAATGCAATAAAAGCATCAAACGGATAAGTTGGAAATTCAAGCTTAAATGCTGAATTATATTTATCACTAACATTATATAGCTTTCCATTAATACCTTTAGATTTTAAATATTTACACAAAATCTTTTTATACACTTCAATTTCTCTTCTGGAGAAGTTTGTCATTATTCCAAGTTCAATATTTCTATTGAAATTTTTTTGCTCGTTAATCCTATCATAATCAGATTTTATACAAGAAATTATTTTTTCCTTTCTTTTATATCCATTAAATTCATTTTGATCATACTGCATAATATAGTCTATAATACTCTTTCTGTTTTCAGATGTGTTTACATCTATAAATTTATATTCTTCTACATGCTCGCTTACTTTGTTTTTAGTTCTTTTACATTCTGTTATACAGAAGCAATAAAAAATCTCTTTTAATACTGCAAGTTGTTCGTGCTCTACTCTATCATTTGTATAATCTGTTAAAGGTTTTCCTAAATCTACTCTCATTGTCTTTTTAATAGTATCAATAGTTAAAGTTCCTTTAACCTCCTCTTTTTCATCTCTTAATGATATATCAAAAGTTGTCGGTTCACTAGGAACAGTGAACTTTTTTGATTTTGAAATTTTAACTTTCATCATATAAAATCCTCCTTTAATATTAATTTTTCAGGATAAAAATAAAATTATTTATTTCTTATATTCTTGATGTGTTCGGTAATTATATCACTTTTATGTAAAGTTGTCAATAATTTCAAATAACAAAAATAGAGCAAAGATTCATGCCTTTACTCTATTTATTTTTTTATTAATATAATTATTTTTCATACTCTTTTAATTCATATATTTTATCTAATAACATATCTGAATATTTTTGAAGCTCTTCTTTGTTTTCATGTATGTTTTCTGGTAAAGTAATTGGCTCTCCAAAAACTACTGTAACTTTAGAAAACAATTTTGGATTTTTAGTTATATGTACTGGCAATATTGGTACACCTGCTTTTGATGCAATAAATACAGGTCCAACTTTTGCTCTTCCTCTTTCTTTTCCTTTTTTTATTCTAGTTCCTTCAGGAAATATTAAAAGCTTTGCATTATCATGTTCTTGTATAACATTTATTGAATGAAGCAAACTTCCTGCATCTTTTTGTCCACGTTTTATTGGGAAAACGTTATATGCTTTATATATTTTAGCCATTAACTTATTTTTAAATAGTTCAGCTTTTGCCATTATCCACATATTTTCCACTTTAAAATATACCCAAAATGGATCAAAGATACATGAATGGTTAGGACATACAACACCTTTATCTATCTTTTTAACATTTTCTAAATTTACATACTTTACTCTAAATAACAAATGAGAAAATAAAAACTTAAGTAATCCTAAAAAACCTTTTTTAATCATCTAAATCTATCCTTTCTCTTATATATCCAACTACTAAATTTTCAACTTCTTCTAAAGAATAATTTGTAGTATCTAATTCATATGCATCCTCTGCTTTTTTCAAAGGAGCCACAGAACTTGTCTTATCATTATTATCTCTAAAGATAACATTTTTTAATATTTCCTCATATGAAATATCTATTCCTTTTTCTTTATTTTGTTCAAATCTTCTTTTGGCTCTTTCTTCTGCTGAGGCTGTAAGATATATTTTAGCCTGTGCATTAGGAAAAACATTAGTACCAATGTCTCTTCCTTCCATAACTATCTTTTTGCCCATTGCAAGCTTTCTTTGAAGGTCAACCATTCTTTCTCTTACTACTGGAATATGAGATACTTGTGAAACTAAATCGTTTACTTGTTTTTCTCTTATTTTTTTAGAGACATCTTCTCCATTTAAGTAGAACTTATCTTCTCCATCTTCATTTTTCATATCTATCTTTATATTATCTAAAAGAATAGATATTTTTTCTATTTCTTCAAGAGAAATATTATTATTAATCATATCTAAGGTTACACATCTATACATTGCTCCAGTATCCATATATACGATTCCATATTTTTTTGCAATATTCTTAGCAAGAGTAGATTTTCCTGTTCCTGCTTCTCCATCAATTGCTATTACATAACTTTTACACATATTTTCCATGTTTTTTGCCACTTCCCTTTATTTTTTACAAAAAATATGTTATCATATATCCTAAGATTTGTAAAGATTAAAATTTTAGAAAGGTCAGTGATTTACTTGGCTAGTGATTTAGAACTTTTTGACAATAAAATAATTATACTATATATTCTAGAAAAGAATTCTAAGGCTCTATCAATTGAGCAAATAGCTAAATTTTGTGAAGATTTTGATGACATCACTTATTTTGATATTTGTTCATATATTCAAGAGTTAAAAAGTAATAACTATATAGAAGAAAATTATACAGATTCCAATGGATTTTTGTATAATATAACAAGTTCGGGTCTTTCGACCCTACAAGAACTTTTAGAACTAATTCCAGGAGTCAATCTCCACAATATTAAAAAGATAATAAACAAAAATATTGTCAAAATTAAAACAGACTTTTCAATAGACAACGTTGTTGTTCCAGTAAAAGATGATGAATTTAAAGTTACTTGTTATATAAAAGAAGGTAATGATGAGTTAGTTAGTATTACAATGTATGCTGCTAATAAAGATCAAGCAAGAAATATAACACGTAATTGGAATAATAATGCTGAAACTATATATGAAAAGTTATTAGATATGATGACCAAAGAGCCATCAGATGATGAATAATACTTGAATTTATTTTTGTTTTATCATATAATTAAAATGTTATTTAGAAGGAGTGAAATTTATGTTAGACATAAAATATATTAGAGAAAACAGCCAAATAGTAAAAGAAGCTGCTAAGAACAAATTAATAGACGTAGACATTGATAGACTTCTTGAAGTTGATGAAAAACTTCGTAAACTTAACCAAGAAGCAGATAAAATAAAGGAAGAAAGAAATAGTATCTCTTCTACTATTCCTACTCTATCAGATGAAGAAAAAAAGGAAGCAATCGCACACGTAAAAGAATTAAAGGATAAAATTGCACAATATGATGAACAAATCACACCTTTAAAGAAAGAATTCGATGAGCTTATGTATGAAGTTCCAGGTGTTCCACTTCCAGAAGTACCAGTTGGAAAAACTGACGAAGACAATGTTTTATTTAAAACTGTAGGTGAAATTCCAACTTTTGATTTTGAAATAAAAGATCATGTTGATTTAGCTGAATCTTTAGATATTGTTGATATACCTAGAGGTGTTAAAGTTGCAGGATCAAGATCTTATTATTTAAAAAATGAAGGATTACTACTTGAAATGGCTTTAACTAGATATGTTATAGACAAATTAATAAAAAAAGGATTTACTCCAATGAGTGTACCTACTCTAGTAAAAGAAGAACCAATGTATGGAACAAGTTATTTTCCATCAGGACGTGATCAAGCATACGCTGTTACTGAAGATAATCTATACTTAGTTGGTACTGCTGAAGTTTCTCTTGTTTCATATCATAGTGGTGAAACTTTTGAAAGTCCAGAAGAATTACCAAAACTATATTGTGGTCTATCTTCTTGCTACAGACGTGAAGCTGGTACTTATGGAAAAGATACAAGAGGTCTTTATAGAGTTCACCAATTTACAAAAGTTGAACAAGTTATACTTTGTAAAGCGGATTATGATGAACAATATAAACTACATGATTTCTTATTAAACAACGCTGAAGAAATAATGCAAGACTTAAAAATTCCATACAGAGTTGTTAAAGTATGTACTGGTGATATGGGTGTTGGACAAGTTAGAAAACATGACATTGAAGCATGGATGCCAAGTCGTGGCAAATATAGTGAAACACATTCTTGTTCTTCATTTAATGATTTCCAAGCTAGAAGAAGTAATATAAAATATAAAGATACTGATGGAACTACTAAATATTGTTTCTCATTAAACAATACAGCAATAGCTTCTCCAAGAATATTAATTCCTATACTAGAATTAAATCAAAATCCAGATGGATCAGTTAATATTCCAGAAGTATTAGTTCCATATATGGGTGGTATGACTAAAATAATGCCAAAGAAAAAATAATACAAAAAATAAGGACCTTAATAAAGGTCCTTTTTTTAGTATAATTTGTATTCAGATACTTCTGGATGAGCTTTTGTATAGTTGCAAGCCTTCTCTACTACCTTATATACTTTTTCAAAATCATATTCTTTTAAAAACTTTATTTTAAAACAAACTTGATCTCCAATATTATCTTTAAAAACCAAATATGAATTTGAATTATAATAGTAAAACTCCTCCTCTATTGTTTTAAATTCTAATCCATCGTAAGGTTCTTCTACATATCTACCATCAAAGTATACGGTAAATTCTTCTTCTAATGCTATGTCAAAAAGCTTTTTAATTCTTTCTTTATTGTCGGTTAAAGTATCTAAACTTAAATCCATTCCTTTTAAATTCTTATCTATATTTAAGAATTTTTTTAAAGTATTTTTGTTCATAAAAACACTCCTCCTTTCTGACCAACACTGAAATATTAATCTAGCGGGAACAAACATATTATTAAATACGTTTTATTTTTTTCATTCAGTCATGCTTGATTATACCACACCTAAAACATGGTGTCAATTATTTAGATTTTACAAATCATCAAAAATATGGTATTATATTAGTATTATACTAATTAAGAAAGGAAATTTCACATGTTAAAGAACGTAAAATTTGAAGCATCAGTATATGAATTTAATAAATTAATAAAAACTGATAAACCACAAATTGTTTTAGTAGGTAAATCTAATGTAGGAAAATCTTCTTTTATAAACGCAATATCTAATCAAAAAAAGCTTGCCAAAGTTGGACAAACACCAGGTAAAACAAGAAGCATAAATTATTACAATGTTAATAACGAGTTTTATATTGTTGATTTACCAGGATATGGCTATTCAACAATGTCAGAAGCTGAAAAAAATAAAATAAATAAACTTATAGATGTATACATTAGTAAAACGCCTGAGATAAAACATATTTATTTCTTAGTAGACATACGTAATAATCCTTCTGCTAATGATAGACAAATGTATGAATGGTTATTAGATAAAAAAATACCATTTTCTATAATTGCTACTAAAGCAGACAAAGTCGCAAAAACCAAAATGGAAGACTACACTAAAGAAATCACAAAACAATTATTTGCTAAAGAAAATATTACTCCTTTTTCAGCAGATAAAAAAATAAATATAGATGTAATTTGTGATGAGATATTAGAAATAGCAAAGCAGTAGAATTTTTTCTACTGCTTTATTTACCATTTATGTCCAAATGCTCTATAAAACATTCTTCCTTTAGCTTTATAATAGAACTTAGTTACTTTAATATTTTCTTTATCTGTAGTTAAACATTCACATTGCATACAATTTCCATACTCTTTTATGTTTAGAGTTTTATTTCTTAAAATTGTATTTGCTAAAGCTTTTTCTGCATACTTTAAGTTACAATCATGTATTAAATTATAATACTTATACACTATTTTTCCAACGTCATCATTTTCTAATTCATATATATTAATCATTTGACTCTCTTTTCCATTTGAACGTTTAATAGTCACTCCTGTTGCACTATATTTTTTTAATATATAGTATCTGTTTTCTTCTTTACTTATTGCTCTAATTAGGTATTGCTCAATTACAAAATTATTCATAATCCCTCTCCTTTGTTTGTTTTTTTCATATTATATCACGATATTTTTTTATTGTAAACTAAAAGCAAAAAATAACTAGGATTTATTCATCCTAGTCATTTATTATACTTACATCTTCTCCCTTTATTTTGCCATTTTTAAATGCATCTACAATATCTGGGATATATTCTTTTGAAACTTCTATACTGCTTACATCGTCCTCTATTTCAATATGTCCTATTTTATCTGATTTTATGCCAGTAAGTGCGCCAATAGCTCCAATTATATCTTTTGCTTTTATTCCATAATTTCTTCCAACATTTATTTTTATTACATAAAGTCCTCTTTTACTTAATGGAAAATTATATTGTACATCTTGCTCTAATAAAGGTACATCTTCAAAATTAAATTTAGTAGCAGTATATTCTTCTAATTCTTTTATTCTTTCTATTTGCTTTCCTGTATAAAAAGTATATGCTACACCTTTTTTCCCTTTTCTTGCTGTTCTACCTATTCTATGAACATAATATTCATTTTCAATTGGTATATCGTAGTTTATAACCAAATCTAGGTCTTCAATGTCGATTCCTCTTGCTAGTACATCAGTAACAACTATTACTTCTATTTTGCCTTGTCTTAGTCTCTTTAGTATTTTTTCTCTGTCTACTTGGTCTATATCACTATTTAACATTTCACATTGTACTTTTTTACTATTTAAGAAATTATACACATCTTCTGTTTTCTTTTTTGTATTACAAAAAACAACACTACATTTAGATGCCTCTTTTTTCAATATTCTAAGTACACACTCATTTTTCATCTTTTCTTTTACATCTATTGCAATTTGTTTTATATTGTCTACTAGCATTGTCTTGTTATCTTTACATTCAACATATATAGCTTTTTTGGCTTTTTTATTTGCAATATCTTTTACTCTATTATCTATTGTAGCTGAAAAGAATAATTTTTGAGTGTTCTTAGGAACTTTTTCTATAATTTTTGTTACTTCTTCAAAAAATCCCATACTAAGCATTTCATCTGCTTCATCTAATACTAAAGTACTTATACTATCTGTCTTTAGAATACGTCTTTTTAATAGGTCTAGTACTCTTCCTGGTGTTCCTATTACTATCTTTACTCCTCTTCTTAAAGAAATAGCTTGTATTCTTACATCTTGTCCACCATATAAAGCAAAAGCATTAATACCTTGTAAATATTTACAGAATTTTCTTGTTTCCTGTAATACTTGTATTGCAAGCTCTCTTGTAGGAGTAATTACTAGTACTTGTGTTCCCTTTTTAGACAAATCAATTTTATTTATAAGTGGTAGCATAAATGCTGCTGTCTTACCAGATCCTGTACTAGACATTGCTACAACATCTTTACCATCTAATATTAAATCTAGAGTATTTTCTTGGATTTTAGTTTGTTCCTTATATCCAAGCTCATCTATAGCTCTTTTTATATTTTCATTTAAACTTGTTTCTTCAAATCTCATTTTTTTAAACATTTCCTTTATCTGTTTTCATATTATACCACGTAGCTTAATTTTTTACAAGAAAAAAGAGGACTAGTGTCCTCTATGGTAAGGTTTATATATGAAAAAAATTTAATTTCTTAATTGTCTTTCTTATTATGTCTAAATTATACTAGACAATTGTGTTAGTTTTATGTTGTTTTATTGATAAAAAATAAAAATAGAGGACTTTACGTCCTCAGTGTAGGTTTATATATGAAAAATTATGATTATATAATACACTTGCTTTGTGATAATTTAATGATTATTTTTTGTTGCTTAAGTAAAAAGCGTTCTATTTTTAATTTTTTTAAATAAAATTTTAGTGAGGTGATTAATCTATGGTAAATTTTACTGGCAGTGGCGTAGCACTTATAACACCATTTACAAAAAATAATAAAATCAACTATGATAAAATTGATGAATTAATTGAATATCACATTTGTAATAATACAGATTTCATTGTGGTATGTGGTACTACTGGAGAGTCTTCTACTCTATCTAATACTGAAAAGAAACAACTCATATCTTATGTATGTAAAAAATGTAAAAATAAAATTCCTGTAGTTGCTGGTACTGGATCAAATAATACTAAAATAGCACTAAACATGAGTAAATATGCTAAATCTCAAGGTGCTGACGGAGTTTTAGTTGTAACTCCTTATTATAATAAATGTAATCAAAATGGATTATTTGTACATTACAAAAAAATAGCTGAGGCTATTTACCCAACTCCACTTATTCTTTATAATGTACCATCTAGAACTGGTGTAGATATTTCAGTAGAGACTATTGTAAAACTTTCAAAAATACCTAATATTGTAGCTATAAAAGAAGCAAATCCTTCTTTAGAAAAAATTGCTCAAGTTATAAACAAGACTAAAGATACTGATTTTAATGTTTTATCTGGAAATGACAATTTAATTATTCCTATACTTTCTTTAGGAGGAAAAGGTGTAATATCTGTTTGTGCAAATATTATTCCTAACGAAATGCACAATATTTGTATAAAAAAAGATGTTGATCTATTTTATAAATATTTAGATTTAATGGATTCTCTTTTTTTAGATGTAAATCCTATAATGATAAAAGAAGCTATGAATTATCTAAACTTTAGTGTTGGTAAAACTAGATTACCATTATATGAACCAGATACCGTAAAAGTATTAAAGATGCAAAAAATAATAGACGAGACTTTTTAGTTCTCGTCTACTTATTTTAGAGTATATTGTCCATTCTTACTTCTTGCCTTTTTACTGTATGATCTAAAAATTCTTTTACTTTTGATATCGAAACTATACATTCTTCTGTATTTTCAAACTTAATATACTCTCTTAGTTCTATCATTGATTGCTCTATATCATCTATTTCATCATGCACAATAAACATATTCCATATATTTTTTATTTTAGACCATGTATCATATGATTTTTCTATTTGCTCTTTTGCAAACTCAAAATTATCATTTTCTATTGCATTTTGTATATAATCCATATCTGTCATAATATATCTAGAACTTTTTTGTAAATATTTTACTTCTGCTACTCCACCTACAACTAATATAAAAATACAAACTATCATTATAATTGTCTGTTTCATCTTCTTACACCTCTTTTTCTTTTAATTGATAAGTAAATTTGTAACTAGAGTCCATTTGTCCAACCAAAATATCTTCCACTTTTACTTTTTTAGCCTTTACTAAGCGCTCTACATCCCCTTTACTAATTCCTATTAATTCCATATTAGCTTCTGCTAATTTTCCATCTTCTATAACATTTACTGGTAGGCTATTAATATTTGGATCGCTTTTAACAACACTTAGATTTCCATTTGTCTCAAGTATGCCATATTTTACATCACTAATTAAGAAAATATCCTTTTCATGCAATTGTGACATTAAATCTGAAACAGTATATTTTTGACTGTTAAATTCTTTTTCAATTATCTTTCCATCTTTTATTATTAATACAGGTTTTCCACAAACTATATCTTGTACTTTATTACTTGAATGATTTAATAGCAAGAAAATTAAATAAGCTAATAACAATGTTATTATTGGAATAATTCCATCTAGTAACGAAAGACCTCTTGAAGACATTGGAGCTGATGCCAAGTCAGATATAACTATTATGATTGCTAGTTCAAACGGTTGAACTTTTGAAAGCTCCTTTTTTCCCATAAGTCTTATTACTAAGAAAACAACACAATATAATACTAATGCTCTAAAAAAAACTATTAACATTTAAAATCACCTAATAATATTTTTTTCATATTTATTAATTTTATACAAATAATATAAATATCCGAGGTGAACTTTTAATATGCCAAATAGATTTATTCAAATTTTTATACGATTAATTACTTCTTTATCTATATTTACTTTTACTGTATTTCTAACTCCTAATTTTAATGTAGCAAATATCTATATATTATTTATTTCAGCTTTCTTTGTAATGATAGTAGATTACTTAGTGTCTACTATAACTGGAATACATGATTATCCTATAGGTCGTGGTATAGTTGGCTTTTTTAGCTGTATAGTGATTTTATATGCTACACAGTTTTTCATATCTGGTTACTATATTTCTATTATGTCTAGTATAATAGCCTCTTTAATATATTGCGTTATAGATTTTGCTCTTCCAAATAAATAAACTACGGACTATATAATCCGTAGTTTTGTGCTTTTAATATATACTATTTTGCAAGTGTAACATCTATAGTTAGTAATTTTTCAATTTCTGAACTTGTTACTATTTTATCTTCATCATCAACTTCTACTGAGTATACATATTCATCATTTATTGGTGTATAGTAGTAGTCTGTTGTGCTTGTGTAAGAATATGAACCTGATTTATATGTATAAGTGAATGTCTTTTTATAGAAAGTAACACCATTTACTTGTATTTCTTCTCTATCTGAAATTTTAACATTAGTATATCCTTCTTCTTCAGAATAATAATCTAGTTTGTCATTTATTCCATCTTCATATTCTTCTAAGCTATCATAATTACAATCAACATCTATATATGCTGTTTCTTTTGTTTTATCATCTTTTGAAAATCTTTGGTATGATAAACCAGAATATTCTTCTTCAAAAGTTTCTGGAACATCAAATACTACAACATCATCGTCATAAGACTCTACAAAGCTTTGACCTTTCTTTAGAGTTATTCCTGCTGGAACATCTCTTTTAGAACTTGTATTTGAACTTCCACCTATTCCTAATGAAGAAAGTGCATCATCTATATATGTAGAAAATGTTTCATATAATTTTGAGTTTTCAAAATTATCACTGATTTTTTCCATATCATCATCTGTTAAGTTTTTATAATCTACAGCGCTTGATGTATCTAAAGCTTCTATTCCTTTATTATATACTTGTGTAAGTACAAGTCTTGCTTCGATTTTTCCTTCATTTTCGATGTTCATTGATATAGTATAATCTTTTTCTTTTTTGCTATCTTTGTTTACTGTTAAAGTAGCAGAAGCAACTGTTTGTGTTGTTTTGTATTCAGTTTGTTTTACATTAATTTCATATACATTTTTTGAAGTATTAACAACTTCTAAAATATATTCATCATTATAATAATCATCTTTAACTACACATGCAATGCCAACAAATTTATTTGTCATACCTGATGTATAATAATGTATTGTTATTGTTGCATCTTCATCGTCTGCATCATCAATAGCTTCTTCAAAAGAATCTAATACATCTATAATTTCATTTCTATCTTTATAACAAGCTAAAAATTCATTATCCATTTTTAATGATTTAACAGTATTTGTTAAAACTGTTTTTAAATCATCAGATTTTATTGTTAATGTATTATCTTTTACTTTTTTATCTTTTCCATTGATATTTACAGTAACTTTTTCTGTTTTAAATAAGTCTTTTGAAAGATTATTATTTAAAGTAGTATATATTTTTTTAGCAGCTTTTTTGGCAACTGCTTTATCTGAAGCAGATAATCCATCTTCGCCAACATATTCTTTTATTACTTCTTGGTATTCTTCTGGAATTTGTGCAGATATTAATTTGTCATATATGTTTGCTTCACCAACGTATACTTGATTTTGTTTTAAATCTGCCATTGTTTTTAATGCTAAATATGAATCTTTGCTCTTATCTAGATTTAATCCAAATATTACTTGTTGATCATCTAGATTATATTGTACATTAGATTCAACTTTTAAGCCGTCAACTACACTTTTTAATTCACTAATATCTGTTGAAAGTTCAACTGATGCACTAACATTAGCACTATTTGCAGTTGCTGCTTCACCAGCATAAGTTTCAGAAATTGCAGATTTAATAAATCCTTTAAATAGCTGCTCAGAATTTTTTGAACACAAAGCTATAGCAAATACTATAATTAATACAATAGCTACAACAGCTACTATACCAATTGTAATTATACTATGTCTTTGATTCTTTTTAGGATCTACAACTTTTGTTGTATCTTCCTCCTTTTTTTCTACTTTTTCTGTTTCGTTTTTTTCTTCAATTTTTACTTCTTCTTTTTTCTCTTCAACTTTTACTTCTTCATTTGCAGCTTGCTCTGTAGTTTCTGCTTTTTCTTCTTTAACATCCTCTACAGGCTTTTCTTCTACTTCTGGTACTGTTTCTTGTACTTTTGCGTCATTTTCAACTTTTGCTCCACAAAATGCACAAAAAGCACTTCCGTCTTCGATTTCTTTGTTACAATTAGAACACTTCATCAAATTTCCTCCTTTTTTCATATATTACCTCAGTAACTATAAATATAATATCTCAAACAGCAAAAAAAGTAAACAATTTTGTCCTTTTTAATATATTTATGCCATATTTTAAATAATATTATTTCTTATATGTAACATATTTTTTTCAAATTTATTCTTTGCTAAATTATATTTCTTTAAAATCTTCATTACACAATCTATATTACTGCATACAATATCATATTTTTCACCAAATGTATCTTCTAAATAATACCCACCTTGCTTACAAGGAGCACTACATATTTTTCCTTCTTCTCTATTTGCAACAAATGATCCTAAAATACAATATCTTGATGTCATTACTGTAATATAATCATCTACAAGCTCTATATCAAAAAGCTCACTAATTTTGCTTATTTGCTCATCATTTGCATCAAATGAAGGAGTAATTATATCAAATCCTAGACTACTAAAGAAGTTAGCACTATACTTATTAGATATATTGAAAGAATAATCTGCAACAAGTGTAAAATCATATTTTTGTTTTAATTTTAGTACATATTCTATATATCTAGAATTTCCTAAAACTATAGTCTTTACCCCTAACTGCAATAGTCTTTCTAAGTTTCCAGTTATATATTTAT
Source organism: uncultured Clostridia bacterium (assembly GCA_934130595.1). Lineage (GTDB taxonomy): Bacteria > Bacillota > Clostridia > TANB77 > CAG-465 > CAG-465. The sequence goes on from CAKOYF010000010.1 coordinate 32,323, forward strand.
CTAAATTTTTAAGGACGAAATTTGGAATAACAACTCCTAAATTAAACTTAGAATATTTATGTAATATATCTTCTGTATTTTTTATATAGTCATTTATTTGAATATCTATTCTTTCAAAAGCCTTTCCATATTTTTGATTATATATTTTTGCATAGTCTTTTTCATTATCATATGAATATATAGATAATATTCTCTTTGGTAATTTTTCTTGAGATTTTCTAGTTTCAAGTTTTTCATTTAAAACATTTTCAAGTTTTTCTTTAAATCCATCAATACTATTTCTTACTTTTAGTTTTTCTTCAATTTTTAATACAAAATTTCTTCTAATTTCATTTAGTACTGATACTCTCAAAAATAATCCTTTTTGAACATATCCAACAACTTTTGCAAACTTAATTCCAGTGTCTTGTGTCTTTGAAAAGGCTTCATGAATACTGTCTAATGTTATCTCTTTGTTTATTGCATCTTCTGGCACTATATTCGTATTAAATGTATACATTTCATTATTAATAACTGCACTAAGTGTAATTGGTGATTGCTTTTTTACTACAACATTTAGTACTAATTCTCTTTGTCTTATATTCTTTTGAACATATTTATTTTGAAGTTCAAGATTTAATCTATATTTAGAAGTCTTATATACTTTATCATTTTCTAATATATAGTTTTCTTTTACATCTCCTAAATACACTACTTTTCCTTTTTTACAATAATCATTTACAATTTGCATTTTTTCATCTTTAATGCACGTTACAATAGTTGATGCAACACCTTTTTTAGAATAAATTTCTATTCCATCATGTAAGTCTATATCTTCTTCTAATCTAATTTTAATGTATTTTCCTTTTTTACCTATTACTTTTCCTAAATATAGTCCTGTATTTTTGGGCGATGTTAATGTTATGCTATTTTTATATTTTACTCCGTCCCAATAGCCATGACTTTTGCCATTTCTATTAAACATCTGTAGCATATTTTTTTCGTCATTTTCTTCTATGTTGATTTTTTGGCTAGCAATATATTTATCTATGTACTTTCTATACTTACTAACAACTAATGCCACATATTCTGGTGTTTTGTTTCTTCCTTCTATTTTTAAAGATGTTATATTACTATCAATAATTTTATCTAAAATATCTAAACCATATATATCTTTTTTACTTAGTAGATACATCTTTTCTGTAAGTTTGTTATTATCTTTGCATAGTGTATATCTCATTCTACATGGCTGTGCACAAGCTCCTCTGTTAGCACTTCTTGTTCCTATTGCTAGACTCATTAAACATTGTCCAGATAGACACACACATAATGCTCCATGAATAAAAGCTTCAATTTCTAAAGATGTATTCTCTGTTATATATTTTACTTCTTCTCTTGTTAATTCTCTTGCTAAAACTACTCTAGTAAATCCTAATTTTTCTAAAAACTTTACTTGTTCAAGAGAATACGCACTCATTTGTGTACTAGCGTGCATATGTAGTTTAGGTAATACTTTATGTATAATGCTTGCTAGTCCTATATCTTGTACAATAACCGCATCTAATCCTCGCTCATATAGCTTAGAAAGCATTTCTAATGCCTCTTTAATCTCATCATCCATAACTAATGTATTTAATGTTAAATATACCTTTACTCCTCTTACATGAGCATAATCTATGCAATCCATATAAGTATCTATATTAAAGTTTTTAGCCATTACTCTAGCATTATGTTTTCCAAGTCCCATATATACTGCGTCTGCACCAGCATTAACAGCTGCTTTAAAACTCTCTTCATTTCCTGCTGGAGCAAGCAACTCAATTTTATTATTCATAATTTATTCTCCTCATAACAATTGTGTCATCATATGTAAAATTATATCATTTTAAAAGCTTAAAGTAAACAAAAAATACAGCTAAATAGCTGTATCTTCTGCTTTATTTATTATTTTCTTGTATTTTTTTGTCTAACAATTTCATACATACTAATTGCTGCTGAAACTGATGCATTTAATGATTCTATATGACCTGTCATAGGTATTTTTACTACAGCATCACAATTTTTCAAAACAAGTTTTGATATTCCAGAGCCTTCGTTACCAACAACTAGTCCAATAGGGCCACTTAAATCTGTGCTGTATATGTCTGTTGCTCCTTCCATATCCAATCCATAAATCCAAAGACCTTTTTCTTTTAAATATTTTATGCTTTCTGATATATTAGTAACTCTTGCAATTTTAACATAGTTACATGCTCCTGCTGCTACTTTTTCTACTGTATCTGTTACTTGTGAAGCATTTCTTTTTTGTATAATTACACCATGTGCTCCTAAGCATTCAACACTTCTTACTATAGCTCCTAAATTTTGAGGATCCTCGATCTTATCTAATATAACTACAAAAGGGGGTTCATTCCTTTTTTTAGCTTCCTCTAGTATATCGTCTATAGTAAAATAATTATACTCTGTAACAGAAGCAACTATTCCTTGAGAGTTTCTTGTTTTTTCTCCTTCTTCTGTTATCATACGATCAAGCTTATTTTTATCTGCTTCTACAACAACTATTCTTTTTTCTTTTGCTTTTTGTATTACTTGATATACCTCTTTATTTCCTTTTTGTGCATATATTTTATTTATTGTCTTTCCTGAGACTACTGCCTCTGTTACTGGATTTATTCCATAAATTAAACTCATTTCTAATTCTCCTTTTTTATATCTGTATTAATTACCATATTTATATATATCTAGTATAAGCGCTGCATCATTGGCATCAATTAATCCATTTTCATCCATATCTCCAATTTTTAGCTCTTCTTCTGTTGCATTATTATATTTATATAAATCTAAAGCAACAGCAGCATCATTGGCATCAACTATTCCATTTTTATCCAAATCTCCTTTTAAAACATCTGGTTCTGGATCGTTTGGATTTCTAGTAACAGTAACTAAGACTGTTTTGTATATTTCTGGTGAGTTTACACTCTTTACAGTAACTGTTGCACTTCCTTTAGATTTTGCTTTAATAATACCATTTTGTGTTACTGTTAATATTTTACTATTTGATGATTCAAATTTTAATAATTTGTCTGTAGCGTCTTCTGGAGATAATGTTGCATTTATTTTAGCTGTATCATTTATATACATTTCTAAATTTTCTTTATCTACATCTATACGCTCTACATTTGTCTTAGATAATTTAGATAGACTCTTAAATACACTTCTATAAGTGTAATCTTGCAAACTTCCTTGTGCATTTTTAACATTATGTAAAGTTATTTCAAATACATCTCCATCTTCATAAACTATAGAATCATCTCTAAAAGTAACTAAATATGTTCCAGTAATTTGAAGAAATTTGTCTGAACTATTACTTGAATTTTCTTTAGTTATTTCGTAAGTTTTAGAGTTATTTAAGCATTTTACTGTTACATATGTATCATCTGTAGCAGAATATTTATATAAATAAGCTGTCCAGTTTCCTATTCCTGCTCCTACCATATCTAAAGGAAAAATTCCTTTACTTGGCCATGCTACTATATCATTATCAAAAGAAGTACTTCCTGAGAATTTATGACATCCTTGCCAATTCCAAGAAATTCCTCCAGCGCCAACAGCACCAACTCCCCATTGTGTGTATCCTGGATATAATAAATTATATCTATGTCCGCATGTTACTGGATCACCATATGAGTCATTTAAAGCATTAATAATACTTGTTTGTATATCTCCACTATATAAATTTTCATTCATATATGACATTGACTTTGTATAAAATTCATCATCTATACAATCTGGTTTTGCAAAAACATGTCCAGTATATTTTTTCTCAATATTATTTAAATAATACACTATTGTAGCTTTATGTTGTGCACAATCTGAAATTTCTTTATTTAGTGTCAAAGTCCCTATTCCCATTCCAGCTCTTGCAATATTTAAATAATCTGTTGCCATATATAACGCTGAATCAGTCCATTTTCCTGCTACAAGTGGTAAAGTATCATATACAGGTGTAGTATCATAGTATGTGCTCTTAATTGCACTACCATGTTCATTATACAATCTATATTGTTCCTTTACTGCTTCTAATAAATCTAATTCTTCAGTTGTTAAATCTACTTTATTTTTTTCTTCTAAAAAGTTTGGGTCTATAAATATATACATAGAGTTTACATTTGAATCATTTTTATATGTAAAATCATAAAATACATATTTATAATTTTCTGCTTTTGAATAGTATTCTGTTTTTCTACCTAACTTAATTGGGTTTGGTAAATCATTTGAAACACTATCTACTCCTAAAGATACAAGTGAAATATATTTTGTTTTATCTACGGCTCTTGCATAATCATATAGATTAGTTCCATTAGCCTTTAGTTGCTCATTTGTATAAAATAATTCTTCACTTATACTTGTTTGCGGAAAACTATAATTGTGTTCTTTTGCAAGCACTTTACTAACTAATAAACAGTGTGCTTGTAAATCATATAAATATTGTGAATTTTCTTTAAAATTACTTAAATAATTTTTTCTTTCTTGCCAACTACAATTATATTCATAGACACCTTTTACAGCATTACTATTTCTATCTGTAATAGTTGTACTATATCCATATATTGTATTTGTCTCTTGCCCAAATTCATATTTAGTTGATACGAAATTTCCGTTTATACATCCATATCCTTTTATTTGATTACTTTCATCAGTTTCTACTTCTAAATACCAAGTGTAATCTTCATCACAATAAGAATAAATTTTTCCACCAAAAGCAGAACTGCTTGTTGCTTTTGGAGTTCCAAATTCTGCGTTAATTTGGTCTATTGTAGTAGACTTTGTAATTGTAAAATCATTAAACTTCAAAAGTTCATTATTGCTTAAACTAGTAGCCTCTACATTTGCTCTGCTAAAAAACAAAGCAAATGTAGAAATAATAGCCACTAATACTAAAGTAATATTTTTATTCATATAACTCACCTATTAATTTCCGTATTTATATACATCTAGTATAAGAGAAGCATCATTTGCATCAATTAATCCATTTTCATCCATATCTCCAATTAATAGCTCTTCATACGTTGGATTATTGTATTTATATAGATCTCGAGCAACTGCTGCATCATTTGCATCAACTATTCCATTTCTATCTAAATCACCTTTTAAATAATCTGGATCATTAACACTTTTTACTTTTACACTTATACTCTTTTTAAATACCTTCTCTCCTAAAGAGTTTTTTGCTGTTACAGTAACGTTAACAACTGCATTACCTGATTTTACTGGAGTAATTTTACCACTATACTTGTCCACAGTCAATACATTTGTATTTTTACTTTCAAATATTGTTGTAACATTATCTGTATATGCATATGGATTATATGTTACATATATATAATCACTGCCTTCTTCAATATTTAATATAATTGAATCAACTGTTGATATACTCTCAAGTGGAGTTCCTACTTCTAAATTGTAACTAACACTTATATCATTTCCTGAAGCTGTATATTTCCCAGCAATAGTAGCTGTTATTACAGTTTGTCCATTGCTTAGTGCTCTTACTGTTCCATTTTTATCTACAATTGCAACATTTCTATTACTTGAAGAATATGTAATCATATCTTTTCTTGTTGCTATTTGTGGCTCTACTACAACTTCATCTTGAATAGCTTCTCCTGCTTTTATTATTTTGTTAGTATTTTTAAAATATATGTTAGTTATTGGTATACTTACATTGTATTGATAAGATGATGTTATATTTCCAGCTTCATTTGATGCTGTAATAGTTACTATACCTGTTGTTCCGTTAAAAGTAACATTTCCATCTTCATCTACAGTAGCTATTTGATCATTAGAAGATCTATATACTATCTTATCTGTACATATATCTGGATATCTAGTTGCAGTTAATTTATCTGTTGCTGTATATTTACCATTTTTTAACTCTAGGTTTATATCTCTTTTTTGTCCACTTAATGTAATACTTTCAAGATTTACATTAATAGTAAGATATAAAGTAGCATTAACTTCATTTTCTGTTCCTTTTTGATATGTAGCTGTTATTGTTGTTGTTCCAGCTTGATCTATTCTGAAACTACCTGAATTTACATATTTAGATACAACTGTTGAATCTGATACATTCCATATAACATTACGTTCTACAGTAGTATTTTCTGGTATATACTCAGCCTCTAACTCAAATATGTTAGTATTTTTCTGATTATAATACTCATTATAATTTACAATTGCAGTTCTTGGTTCTCCTTCACCTGCAGATGTATACGTAAATCCTGCTCCTCTAATATTCATCATATCTAGTGGAACATTAATTGTTAATGTACAAGTACCTGTGTAATCTCCACTTATACCTTTAACATACGCTATTATTTTATATTTGTTGTTTCCAACTTCTGCATCAACTGCATTTATATTTATACTTAAAGGATCATTAGGATCTACATCTACTTGTACGAACTCTCTTATTTGTTCATCATCTATATCATATTTTACTGTTTCATTTTTGCAACTTACTACTTTCCATGTAATTTGAGTTTCTTCTGTTGCATCTTCTGGAATATATTTAATTGTTACTTTTCCACTTTCACCTTTTTCTAGCTCTAAAGTGTTAGGATCTAATTTTACTTGATCTATCTTTTTATATGGTCTTACTATAACTTGTGCTGTAACGTTTTCACTTCCATCGTATGAAACACCAATTGTAACATCTTCATCTGTTAAATCATCTGCAATTACAGTTCCGTTTTGTGTAACTCTAACTGTTGGATTAGATGAAACCCATGTTACTTTTTTGTTCGTAGCACTTTCATCTAGTATAGCTGAGAATTTAATTTCTTCTCCAATTGGTATAAAGTATACTCCATCTGATGATGTTTTTATATTACTTGGAGGAGTTATTTCTATTTTACTACTTGTAGTAGGATAATTACTCATATCCGCATACTCAAATACTGTTCTATATGAATAACTTGTTAGAGTATTACTTGTAGTATCTTGTATATTACCAATTGTTACTTGATATACATATCCTGGTTTTGGATCAGTTGTATTATCAAAAAAGACTACTTTATTATTTATAGACTGAATAGCATTTATATAACGTTTATACTTTCTATTACTTGTATCTTCTTCTGTATTAAAGCTCCAATTTTCCCCTGTATTTAGACATTTAACATTAACAGTAGTTGTATCTGTTATTTTATATTTATCTAAAAATTGAGCTGTCCAGAAAAATTGTCTATTAGTTAATGTTTCTAAGAAAGTTACACCTTCTGCAGGCCAAGCTTCTAAGAATATATTAGATGCTTTATATCCATAAAATTCATTTGAAAAAGTATATGGACTTATTCCAAATCCCCAGTATGTATACTCTGGATCAAGAATTTTTGCTCTGTGTGAAAAATTTTGTGGTGTTTCTGTACTATCATCTAAAAACAAATTAATATAATACATCATTGTACTATATGAAGATAGTGTTGCAGAATATCCTAAGTTTTCAGTATATCCTTTTCCATCTCCTATTGCTATTTTATAATATTCATCTGATAAGCCATCTGGCTGTTCAGGAACGTGTTTTATTGGCAATTTAAGCTCTGTAAGTCTATAACTGATTAATGTTGATATATGCTGTGCTACTAAAAAAGCATCTTCACTAATCTTTAATTTAGGTAAACCTGCCGCTACTCTTATTGCATTTATGTAATTAGTTATTCCTACTTTTTTACTTTGTTTTAATTGTCCTGCTCTTAATGTGGAAACATCTGTTGATTGAGGCTCTACTTCATAAAGTTCACTATCTTCTTTAAAGTTTTTCATAGCCTCTTCATATTCAGCTCTTCCGGCTGCGAGCTTTGATGTTTCTTCGTTTGTTAAATCTATAACATTTCTTTGATCAAAAATATCTTCTGAAACTGCTATAGCATATAGTTGCTTTTTATTAATATCATAATCCATTACTGCTATTGTTTTATTTTCAAGATCTAAACTTTTATTATCTATAGCAGATGATGCAAACATCAACGGATTTAATATATAGTATATGCTATTAGATACCTCAATATCTTCTTTCATTCTTGAAATAACTTTCATAGAACTACTTTTATCCATAGCACTTAAATAATTTTTTATTGAAGAGCCTGATTCTTTTAATTGCTCATTAATATAGAAAAAATCTTCATTAAACTTTAAATTTGTCTTATTTCCTACTCTTGTACTTATTGCATTGTACATTAATATAGCATGTTGAACTATTCCTTTTAAATAATATGTTGAACTTTGAGATTGTTCACTTCCATAATTTGTTTTAAATTTTTCTATAGTATCACTTACACTACCATTAACCAATGCATCTCTGTTATAATATACACCACCTTCAACCACACTATTGTTGTTTAAAAGACATCCGTGTAAAGCACCATTTTCTCTATAATTATATTTATCTCCATAACTATAAGTTCTTGTTTTATATGTAGGATCAACAGATCCAAATGAAATTATTTTACCACTTTCATCTGTTTCTACATATAAATAATTGTTATAGTCGTCATCTGTATAAAATGTATACGCTTTTCCTCCAAATGCAGAAGAAGTCTCAAGTTTAGGTTTTCCTAACACTTTAGAAATATCGCTAATACTTGTATTTGTATTTACTGTAATTGAATAATTACCTGTGCCAACACTAATTAGGTCCCCACTAGTTAAAGCAAATGCTTTATTCGAAAAGGCAGCAATACCTAAGAAAATAAGAATAGAAATAAATATTTTTAGCTTTTTCATTTATATCCCTGTCCCTCTTATAACAAAAAGGGATATTTATTAGTAAATATCCCTTAATGCATAATAATCAATATTATATTATTTTTCAAATACTTTTTTAGAAGCAACAATTCCTGCAGCTGAGATAGCCATTAATGCAATCATCATTCCTACTTGCATGTCGCCAGTTTCTGGAAGTTCTTCTTCTTCTTTTGCTGGTTCTACAGCTTTGAATGTAATAACATATTTGTCTGCATCTTCGTCTTCTTCTTCATCTCCAGCAACGATTTCGATTTCTACATCACCTGCTGCTTTAACTGTAACTGTAATAGTACCTTTTCCAGTTTCTTTATCGTATTCAACTTTAACATCTACTAATTTGTCATCAAATTTTGTTTTGATAAACTCAAGAATTTCTTCTACTGTATCAGTGATTGTTCCTTCTGGAGTTACAGTAAATGGTATTCTTAATTCATCACCTACTGTTAATGTTTCAAGAGCTTCTAATGTTTTTTGATCTTCATCAGAAATTACTACACCATCAACATGAATTTCTTTAACTGTTACTTCATATTGAGCAGTTTTTCCAGCAATTGTTAATTCAATTGTAGCTGTTCCTTCTTTAACTGCAGTAACAACACCATTTGCATCTACTGTTGCAATTTCTGGGTTTAAAGATTTCCAAGTTTTTGTAGTATCATCTGTTGTTTTATGAACATCATTTTCATTATATTGAGTTGTATAAGTTCCTTCAAGAGCTAGAGTTTCACCTCTTAATAACTCTTTACCTGCTGCTGTGCTTATTACAGCTCCTGTAATTTTGTTTTCTTTAACTGTTACATTAACTAATTTATATAAGTCATTTCCAGAATTGTTTTTGTTTGCAGATACTGCAAATGATCCTTTTCCTTCTGAAAGACCTTTAATAACTATTTTATCTCCGTTTATAGTAACTTCTGTATGTTCTCCACCAGAAACAGCTTCAGTTGCTAATGTTTCCCATTCTGCTCCTGCTGGGTTAGCAATTACTGTTACTTCACTAGTTTCACCTTTCCATACTTCTACATCTGAAACACTTAAAGAGATAGATTTTAGAGGTACAGCAACTGAAACTGTTGTTGATTTAGAAACATTTCCAATTTTAGCAGTAATGTTTGCTGTTCCTTTAGCTTTAGCAGTAACAACGCCATTTGCATCTACTGTTGCTACATCTGTGTTGTCTGAAGACCAAGTTATGTCTTTTTCATCATAAGTAGCATCAGCTGGTCCAACTGTTACTTCTCCTTTTAAGTTTTTAGTTTCTCCGAAGTTTACTACATATTTATCTTGTTTGAATGTTAAACTTGATGGTGAAGTTTTTACATTTACTGTGATATCAGCTGTATTAGCACCACATCTAACTGTTATTTGTGCAGTACCATTTCCAACAGCTTTAACGATTCCGTTTTGGTCAACTGTTGCAACTTTATCATTACTTGATTCAAAAGTTAATGTATCAGTTGTGTTTGATGGAGTTTTCTTTACATATTGATATATGTCCATAGATGTTTTGTTAGTTTTATCTAATTCTACAGATGTTATTCCATCAAATTCTACTCCTGTTGAAGCAACTTCAACATATAATTTGTTAGAGATACCATCTTTAACATATCTGCTTAAGTCTCCATCTGTTACTGGTTCACCGTTTGAGTTTAATTTTACTCCGGCAACATTTAATCCGCCTTCAATTTTTTGATTTGGATCTGTTGCTTTAAATGGTGGAATATATAATTCTATATCTCCTGATGCATCATCTTTTACTCTAAATTTTATTTTAGCTACATTTCCTGTTTGTTCAACAGCACTATCTGGATCAACAGCTCCATTATAACTTACAGCACCACCACCTGTTATAATACCTAATGAGCTTTGTTTCATTTGAAGTGCAGTACCTACTACTCCTGGTGTAAAATCATATAAATCTTGACCATATTTATTTTGACCTTTAACAACAAGTTCTATTTTACTAGAATCAAAAGCTATTCTGTTAGAAAAAGCTCTTATTCCATAACCGTTATCTGGTAATTTTGTTAAATCTACAGAAACTGTTATTTCTTCTCCTGGTGTAACTTTTATCTTTCCTGTTGTAGGATCAGCAGTTTTTCCTTCTACAGAAAAGTCAATTACAAATTGTGCATTATCTTCTGTTACGCCATCTGCATTTTTATATATTTCAGCGGCGCATAAGCTTGGTACTAATGTTAGTCCCATCATAACTACCATAGCTAGTACGAAAGCTTTTAATTTAAAACTTCTTTTCATACTTTTAATTTACCCCCTTTTATAGTCATGATTAAACAATCATATCTACACATATATAATAGCATAAGAAAAATCTTTAATCAAGCTTTTTCATTTTAAATAAATAGCATTTTAATATAAAAAAATATAGACTTTTTTCCATTTTCTACCATGTTATGATTTTTACTTACTTTAGCGCCATTCAAATAAACATAAAAAAGTAACACATAATAATTAATGTGTTACTTTTTTGTTACAAAGTCTTTACTAGCAAGCTATATAGCATTAAAAGTTTGCATAATATTAATTTATTTTCTATTAGATAATACCATAAAAGCTACTTCACTAAATTCTATTTTCTTTTGCTTTTCAAGTATTAGCGTTTCCTTTACTGCTAATTCCTTTATGTCTTTTATATTAATAAATGTAGGATTATACCCTATTCTATCTAAGATCTTTTTAAGTGTATTTACCATTATTTCATCTGAATTAGAATATACTACTTCTACTGTTAAGCCACTTTGTTCTAGTTTTTCAATTAATTCTAGGTTTAGTAAACTTACATTATCTTTTATAGAGTCTTCTAAATTATCTGTATTTAAATTTACAAATATCTTGTCTAATTCTACTAATATTCTATTAAGGTTATCTCCCTTTAACAATGTATTATACATATACTTTACTGAATAATCTCTATATTTTATATCTGCCTTTTCTCCAATATATGAATTAACTTTTGATTCAAAGTCATAAAAAATATTATTTAATGCCTTATCTCCTTCTTGTTCTGTATAGATGTCATAATCTATAAATTCGCCAATATTTTCAATAGTATCAATGCTAATACTATAATAATATTCTCTATCTTTTCTTACATATGTTTCTTTTAGTACATTTAAAGTTATATATTTATAATATCCTAAATTAGCTAAAAAATTAGCTATATTTTCTTTTTGAGATACTTCTAAATACACATTTTGATTATTTTTAAGCTCAAGTTGACTAATATTGTCTGCAAACCCATTAAATGATAATACAAGTTCTTTATTATTTATAGTTCTTAGTCTTATACATGTATCTTTTTCTAGTAATTCAAAATTAGCATCCATGTAATACACATCATTTTCTAATGTACTGCTTTTAAATATAAATCCTTCCTTTTGCATAAATTCTTTTATCTTTTCTTTATCTTTACAAAAATATTTAGTTTTAGATTTTATCCTTGTTGCCATTTTTTTCCTCCTTAATTTAAATCTTTTAAACTATATCCTAAATCATTTATATTAGTATAAAGCTTCCCAAGAGGTAGTCCTAATACATTATAATAGTCTCCATCTAGCTTTTCTAGGAATAAAGACATAGTTCCCTCTAAAGAATAGCCTGCTTTTTTTAACAAATTATCTTCATGTTCTACATACCATAATATATCTTCTTCTGATATATTTTTAAAGTATACATCAGTAACACAAGAAAAAGTCTTTCTGTTTCCGTTACTAGTATCTATAATTGTTACACCGGTAATTCCTTGGTTTTTGACTCCACTAAGTTGTCTTAGATTTTCTTTTGCCTCTTCAATACTTTTAGGTTTTTGATATTTCTTCCCATCTTTATATATAATTGAATCTGCAGCAATTACTAAAAAATTTCCCTTGCCTACTTTTTTAGCAACAGCTTCTGCTTTATTTAAAGACAATTCCTCAACATATTTACAAGGATCTTTAGCTGTTGAGACTTCATCTATATCGCTTGTTACTATGTCATATTTTATATTAAGTTCATCCATTATTTTTCTTCTAGTTATAGAAGATGATGCAAGTATAACTCTCATATGCTTTCCTCCACACTATTATTATATCAATTGAACGTAAAATGTCAAATTTAATGAATAAATATAATTATTTTGCATAAAATATTCAAAAAGGGTTGACAAGTAATGATTATTGTACTATAATAAAAGAGCATTAAGAATCGCGGGATGGAGCAGTTGGCAGCTCGTCGGGCTCATAACCCGAAGGTCGTAAGTTCGAGTCTTACTCCCGCAACCATAAATGAGGCTTTGAGCCTCTTTTTTTATTTTTATTTTAGAATATTTATACACAAAAAAGCGAGCTATATGCTCGCCTTTTTACTTATGCTTTTTGTAATTTGTTACATTCACAAAAAGCTATTTTCTATCTTTAAAAATTCTAAGTAATTATTTTACTTTTTATATTTTAATTTAAAACTTCAATTACCTATCCCCTATATAATCTTTAAATTTATAGATTAACATTTAATATAGATTATGAAAAGAGAATGCTTATGAAAAATAGTATTTTACAAGAAGTATTGTATAGTGTCTTTGTTGAAGACACTAAAGCTTTTAAAGCTTTTATTGATGCAGAATATCTACAAGCAATAACTTGTTTGGATTCTGAAAAAGATAAAATCCTAGCTGAAATAGATAATCAGTTAGATTACATCTTTGCTAGAATAAAAGCAGAAGGTGCATGTGCCGCACCTTCTCAAAAAATAGAGTTAGTAAAAATAATGAAAAACACTTTTAAAAAGTAGATTCATAAAATCAACTCTATTAGTATAATTATAACATAATAAGGCGATGGTGTCAAAGCATAGGAAATAATTTTTCTAAAAAAGCAGCTACTAAAAAGCTGCTTTTTAAATTATCTTATTTACTTATTATATTTTATCTTTTTTAACATTATTTTTTTATCAAAGTCTTTCTTCTCCACCTCTAAAATTTTACTTTATTTCCAAAAAATGGTATAATATAAGTAGGCAAACTATATTTTCAAATTTGAAGTAACTACTTCATTTGTTGTTATTTTGAATTTAAAATAAAGTTTTAGCAAAGACACCTTACCCTTTATATAATCTTTAAACTTATAGATTAACACCTAAGTTAATACTTGGTAGAGATTATGAAAGGAGAATGCTTATGAAAAAAGAAAGCTTAAATGAAATTTTATATGGTGTCTTTGTTGAAGACACCAGTGCTTTTAGAATTTTTCTTGAATCAGAACAATTGTATGCAATTACTTGCTTAAGTTCTGAAAAAGAAAAAATTCTAGCTGAAATAGATAATCAGTTAGAATATGTCTTTAAAAGACTAAAAGCAGAAGGTGCCACCTACGCACCTTCTAAAACAACAGAGTTTCTAGAAATTATGAAAGATACTTTTAAAAAGTAGATTCGTAATCACAACTCTGTAGTATAAGTATACCACAGTAAGGCAATGATGTCAAAGCATAGGGAATAATTTTTCTAAAAAAGCAGCTACTAAAAAGCTGCTTTTTAAATTATCTTATTTACTTATTATATTTTATCTTTTTTAACATTATTTTTTTATCAAAGTCTTTCTTCTCCACCTCTAAAATTTTACTTTATTTCCAAAAAATGGTATAATATAAGTAGGCAAACTATATTTTCAAATTTGAAGTAACTACTTCATTTGTTGTTATTTTGAATTTAAAATAAAGTTTTAGCAAAGACACCTTACCCTTTATATAATCTTTAAACTTATAGATTAACACCTAAGTTAATACTTGGTAGAGATTATGAAAGGAGAATGCTTATGAAAAAAGAAAGCTTAAATGAAATTTTATATGGTGTCTTTGTTGAAGACACCAGTGCTTTTAGAATTTTTCTTGAATCTGAACAGTTGTATGCAATTACTTGCTTAAGTTCTGAAAAAGATAAAATCCTAGCTGAAATAGATAATCAGCTAGAATATGTCTTTAAAAGACTAAAAGCAGAAGGTGCTCCAACCGCACCTTCTAAAACAACAGAGTTTCTAAACATTATGAAACATACTTATAATAAGTAGTTTTGTAACAAGAACTCTGTAATATAATTATACCACAACAAGGAAATGGTGTCAAAGCATAGGAAATAATTTTTCTAAAAAAGCAGCTACTAAAAAGCTGCTTTTTAAATTATCTTATTTACTTA
>CAKOYF010000011.1 GCA_934130595.1 uncultured Clostridia bacterium
ACCCCAATTGAATATAAAATCCAATTGGGGTTTAAATAACTGTTCTTTTTGTGTCTACTTTTTATTGACAACTTCAAAAATTTCTCGTCTTATTTTATTAAAAATTCTCTTTTAACTCACTATCTGAAATAAAGTTTTTTACTCTATGATACTCCTTATCATGCCCCCTGTTAATACTTTCTGGTAGTAGTCCATGACCTTTAGTTCCATCTTTAGTTATTACTGCTGCTATATCCATTCCATCTCGTTTATTAGCTGTCTTATTTAATTTTAAATAAGCGTTTATATAGCTTGTTTCATTTTTTGGCGATTGTCTATTCTTTCCAATTTTATTTTTCATTTAATTTTCTCTCCTTCCTTTAAATTTATATAAAAAGTCAAATTACAAGTATTTTTCCTTTCTGCCCCTTGTAATTTAAAGAAGAAATATGTTATAATCAAACAAATAAAAGTTTAGCTAATTTTATTTATTCGTTCAATGTATTTAACATTGGGCGATTTTTCTTCTTTTATAGCTTTATCTTCAATCTTACATTATTGTATCAAGTAATTTTCCCACATTAGAACCTAATTCTATTTTTAATTGTTCTAAATCTTCACAAAAATTTTTTTCATTTTTAATTGCTTTTTTTATATTATTTTCAAATTTTTTAAAATCCAATTTTGTTTTACTACATCCAAATATTTGTGATAATTGTAACTCCAAATATCTTTTACTGTGCTTTGATTTTCTACTTTTTTTATTTTCAAGCATTTTCTGAGGATCTAGTTTAAAAATAGCATCATCGTGCATCAATAAAAAAACTTCAAATGTTGGATTTGATAAACAAACGCAGTAACCTTTTTCAGTACAATTATTGATAAATTCATCTAATTGCTCTTCACTAAAATTTTGTGGATCTCTATCTATAACAAAAACAACCTTATCTAAATCTTTATCATAATTAAATTTACCATCTTCTAAATCCTTATTAAAATTATTTAATTTTCTTTTTGGATGGCTCTGTCCCTTTTCCCCCTCATCATTTTCTATAGGTACTATCTCAATTAGTGGTTTAATGTTAAGATCTATAGCATTATCTCTTATCCCACAAAAATATTGAATCTCTGTATTTTCTCCTTCTGGAATAATATAGTATTTAGATTTTGGTTCTTCATTTCCTTTAATTCTTTCTAAATTAACGCCATTTTCATTAACTATTCTCATTTTTTTCACCCACAGGAAATAAGGTTTCAAATAAAGGAATTCCTCCATAGCGTCCTTCCAAATATGCCTTATCTATTTTTCTATCAAACCTTTCATTATATCTTTCTAGAGAATATAATTCAGTTGGACCATTTTTTTCTCTATTTGTAAACCATATTTCATCTCTTCGCAATAAGTCAAAATCTAATAATCTTGACTCATGTGTTGTAACAATTAACTGTGAATTATTGTTTGTAAAATTTAAAAACCATTCAACAAATTTATAAGTAAGTTCGGGATGAAAACATCTATCTAGTTCATCAATTAAGTAAACTTTTTCTGTATCTTTATTCATTAATATTTCTATTAAATCAAATAGTCTTTGCGTTCCATCTGATTCTTCAGAGAAAGCATATTGACTATCATTATTTTTATGTATTAAAACAATTTTTTCAATTTTCAAATCATTCACTGATGTTTTTTTTATTATATATAATTCTCTATTTATTCTAATAGATGCTTGTATCCTTCTTGTATTATTTTTTTTATTATTTACATATTCACTCTCTATTTTGCTAAACATATCGTTTAAAATTTCAGGATGTATAGCTGCTCGGAGCTCTTGTAAATTAGCCTCAACCACTTTACACTTACTAATTCCAGTTCCAAATTTAGAAATTATGTCATTTATTTTTTCAATACTTTCTTCTGAACAAAAAAACAATGTACTGTCTAATCCAGATTGTGGAAATATTATTGTTAAAGAATTTACAAACCAATTAAAAATCTTTTTTAGTATATACACATTATTTGTAGAATTTTCTTTATATAAAGTATTTTTATCCTTATTCATAACTGTCAAAAATAATATAGTATCTTGACTTTTCATATCAGAATAATAAACATTTAATCTACTTATAATTGCATCATTATTATCAAAATATTCATTATTTATGTTAATATCTTCATTGAGTTTTCTGTTAAAAATAAGCACTTCTTTATTTTTATCTTTATCTAATTCATATAGCCATTCTGCCTGGATACTATTTTTAGATAGGATCACATCAAATCCATAAGCGTAAAATTTATTGCTAATTTTTATTTCGTATTCAAATGAAGAAATTTTATCTTTGTTGCTATCCTTTATCCTACAGTAAAAATTAGATAGATTAATTTTTATTCCTCTCAGGATTATATTTTTGCTAAGATCAATAGCTTTAAACAAATTTGATTTTCCAGATGCGTTTGCTCCATATATAGCAGAAAATTTTAATAATTTTAAATTATTTTCATCAATTAAATGTTTTTCTTTTTTCTTGGTATTTCCAGCAATCATGCACAATTCTTGTTCTTGATCAAACGATAAAAAGTTAGATGTCTTAAATCTTATCAACATTTTATTTTCCTCCAATTATATTATATGTGATTTTTTCACACAAGTCAATGTTTTTTACTAATATTTTATTTATTTTCACATATTTTATACCAATTAATGTGATTTTTTCGCTTTACTGTATTATACATTAATTCTTATTATTTTTTCTAAAAAAATGCTACCTTGTATAGTTTTAATTAATAAATTTTTATGTAATATTTCATTATTTTAATAAAAATTTTAGCCTTACTATACTTAATCTACTTTATTGCAAAGATTTAATTATTTTCAAGAATATTTTATCACTGTTAGATGTTTCAAAAACTTTTAAATAAGTCTGTATTATTTTTTCAAAAAGTTCTTCATCCGAAATGCAGTTTATATCCTTAGGAATATTTACAAAGTCATACAGCCACGTCTTTTTATTATTCATATCTAAATATTTTTTAACATCGATTAGTGCTTCTTTTAATGATGTAGTTCCCTTATTCAAACAATCATTATATGCTGTCAAGTCTTTAATTTTAAAAACAAAGATTATTGGTAAAATTATCGAATATATAATTTTACGCTCTTCTTCCTCTAAATAAAGACAATTATTTTTTTCTGCATCTATATAATCTTTTGACATATCATACAATGTTTTATATTTATTACATTCCCTTAGTGTAAGTCCATACTTATTGATCATTGAGTAAAACACCGCGTTAGATATGCAACTCATTTCACTTTCAAAATTCAAATTTTCCCTACAGTAATTTAAAGTTCTTAAAGTATCAATAGTTATTACATAATCATAAAATTTATTTAAATAACTATAAGAATTAAAATTAATCCCAAATTGCTGACTAATTATATTTTTCAACTCATTATTGTTTGCAACAATAATAACTGTTACATTTTTCAAATTATAAAAATGCTTAATTGTCTCTAGCATTTTTGTAGCATAAATAGGATTACATCTATCCAATTCATCTACTATTAAAATCATTCGCTTGTCATTTAATATTTTGTCAATTAATTTTTTAAATAACATTTTCTTTTCTTCTTTAGTATTTATCTCTTTAGCCAAGTCTTCAAACGTTTTTATTTTATCAATATTTTCAGAACTAAAATCAATATTAAATAAAGTATTAGATACTATCTTAGTTAAAAGTTGTAATATTTCTTTAAGTAATTCTTGACTCTCAAATTTATTAGTAATTTTATCTTTAAATTTGGGATATTCATTTAATATATTATAAATTATCGAATCAAATGGATTATCATGATCATCATTTTCCCATGCATTATAATAAAATACTAAATTATTATCTATAATATTTATTAAGTCTTCTTTTAAATAATCAAATTCTTTGAATTCTCCTTTTTTATTATATTCTTTATAATTCTTTATAAGATATTCAAATTGCTTAATTAAAAAAGTTTTTCCAACTCCCCATTCTCCATCAATGCATATAACCTCATTATCATTAATATTTTTAATAAGTCTAATTATACTTTCCAAATACTCTTTATTATCAACTTTATTATCTAGTAATGTATCATGTATTGTTTTATCATTTATCTCTAGTTCGTATTTTTTCATCTTATTACTTCCTTCCTTTAAACTAACCACCTTTTAGTATATACTAATACACTTCTATTTCATAGATTTATATTTCTCATATCCAAAATATCCTGTACCACCTAATACACCCAATGCTAAAACTCCACCTAGTCCATTTTGAGACTTAGATGTATCATTTGATGTACCTTTTGCATTGGCATTTGTAACATTTGTTGTACTATCTTTGTTTTCTTCTTTTTCATCATCTTATACACGTATTAAAATCGTATCTTTTTTATTTGATGTACTTGCTGTTACATATGCTTGTCCTACTTTTATTGCTGATACTTCTCCATTTGAATTCACTTTTACTACATCCTCATCACTTGACTTCCAAGTAACACTTTTATCTGTAGCATTATCTGGTAATACACTAGCATTTAGCTTTATACTACCACCAACTTTAAGTACATCATCATTTTCTTGTATTTTTATACTTTCTACTTCAACTGTATTTGAAACTTTCTTAGTTGATTCATTACTTGAATGTGATGAACTTGAACTATTAGAATAAGTATTGGTATTAGATGTACTAGAATTTGAATTTGTCTGAGATGCATTAGATGAATATGGACAAATTCCATTTGTATGTAAATGTGCTGGATGTCCACCACAATGATAATGATAACTTCCTAATCCACTTACATTGTTATTATCTCTATGTCCGCCATTTGAATCTGTTCTTCCTTGATGAGCATATGTTATATTACACATAAGCAAAGAAAAAACAAATGCTAATCCAAACGTCATAACTTTATTTTTCTTGTATTTCATAAATATACCTCCATAAAATTACTAAACATTGAGATAAGAGATTGTACATAAATTTACTTTAATGCTATTTTTAATTGGCAAAAGATGTAAATTTATGTAGTTATTATATCACAGGTTAATATAAAAAGGTACTGGCTTGCTTTGTATTTTAGTATTATATTAAATTAAATATAAAAAAAGTACAAATCAAGTTTTTACTTAATTTGTACTTTTAAATTTATCTTTTTATTACTTTTTTAACTATTTTCTTACATTTATTAATTATCTTATTTAAAACATTAGGATTTTTTATATATTCATTTGTAGCTTCTGTTATGGATTTTTCTTCTATTTGATCAAAAAACTTTTCTCTACAAGTATGAGGTGGAAGGTGTTTTAAAATAGAAGGATTTCCTTTTATAGCCTTATTTAAATCACATTGCTTTAAAAATACGTCTTCTGAAATAGCATTTAGTAGTTCATTACCTTTTTCTGTATGTACCAATACTAAAGAAGTACCTGTATTATCTTTATTTAATTCTGGGTAACAACTATCTACTCCCCAAAAATCTCCTAAAGTAAAATCTGCATATCTTGGTAATTTAGCAAATTTACATGTAGGACAAGATTCTCTTAAGTCAATATCATGTAAAAAAGCTTTCATATAAGGATTAGCTCCTGAATTAATTGTATATTTTTTACCATTTTCAAAAGAAGCAGAAAAGCTATATCCTTGCCAACCAGATACTTTATCTCTAAAATTAATTGCTGTAATTTTAGAATTGTTTTCTTTTTCTAACTCTTCTTTATATTTTTCAAAAACTTTTGGTGATGGAACGCCATGACAAACTATATCTAATGTATATAAATTATCATATTCTTTCCCAAGATAAGCATTTAACCCTGATACTTGACATGGTGTACCTGAAAATAATACGTATCTACCCTCATTCAAATATTTACGAATCTTCTTAAAACAGTCCTGCATATCACTTTGAACATACTTTGAACCATTAATTTTTTTCAAATCTTCTTCATTATCTACTATTGTATGTACAACATTTAAAGAATCATCATATATAGCACCACATACTACACCATTTTTTTCAAATATATATTTAGCAATAGCAGTAAATATTCCTCCTGAAGTAGATGTATTCTTTACATTATTATCTTTTATCCATCCACCATAAGCTATTGTTTTATCTAAAAGCTTTTTATCTGTATATTCTTTATTATATGGGCAGACTTTTTCACATAGTCCACATTCAACACATAATTCCTTATTTATTTGTGGATATTTAAACCCACATTTATCTTCTACCATTTCTATAGCTTGCTTAGGGCAAGCATTCGCACATGCACCACAACCGCAACATTTAGACTTATCTGTTATATTTATCATATAAATTATCCCCTTATCTTTGAAACTATTTTCATAATAGGTTTTTTAACTAAATTCTTTTCATAATCATTCATTGCAAAAAGTAACATTGCTATGCAATAAACTAATGCATAAATTAGTATCTTTAAACCTAACATTACAATACTGCTTGATACAATAACTTTATTTAATACTACTCCAAATATAACCACAAAAACTATTGGTATAGACATTTTTAAAATATTTTTCCAAAACTCTATCATATTTATTCCTACTTTTTTATGATAATATATATTAAGTATTATTCCTTGTCCTAATATCAAAGATATTGATGTTCCAATTGCTGCTCCAATACCACTATACATTTTAGCTAAAGGTATACTAATTGCAACATTTAAAATTGATATTCCTAAAAATATGATTGTTCTATATTTATATAAGTTTTTGGCTTGTAATATACTCAAACCTATATTTTGGATTAGTGGAATTGTAATTGGTATCATAAGTATACAAGCAATTAGGTATGCACTTTCATATCCAGCACCAGCCCACCAATTAATAAATGCTTGACCGAACAATACAAATCCAGTTATTATTAAAGCCATAAGTATATATTGAACTCTACCTGTCTTTATAAAAATTTCAGTGAAATCTTTATTAGATGCCTTACTATCTTCCATTTTTGTAACTTTAGGAAGCATAACTCCACTTATTGCTGTTGAAAAGTTCATATACATATTATTTAGCTGTCCAGCAACTGAATATATTGCTGTAGCAACAGTTCCTGCTATTGAGCCAAGTATAAACTGATCTAAGCTCCAATTAACTTTATCTATTATTTGATTTAAAAATATAAATATCGAATATTTACATATCTCTTTTAGCAAAACAAAGTCAAATCCATTGAATTTTAATTTAACATCTAATTTTTTAATGCATACTATTGTATTTAGTAATAAACAAATTATATTAGTCACAGTTAAAACAACAACCATAGCTATTGCTTTATATCCCATATATAATAATGGAATCATCATCATAGGCTGTAATAATATTTGTAAAATCTTTATACATTTACTAACAACAAATTTTTCATGAGCTGTAATAATGTTTCCAAAAATACTAAGTGGAAATGTTATAGCTAAATTAAATGTTAAAATTAACATCATTGTTTTTGCTTCTGAAATTTCCATTGGTGTCATAGAATTTCCAAATAACAAATTAACGTTCAGATATAAAGCAAATCCTGCAATTGCTGCCACTACTCCAATAATACAATAGATTACAAAAAACATACCATGTAATTTATCTTGTTTTTCTTTATCATTTTGATTAATATATCTAGCTGTATATATTATTATTGCATTACCAAATCCCATATCCATTACTGTTAAATAATTCATAACTGAATAAACAATTGAATATAGTCCATATTCAGCTTGTCCTAATTTTCTTATCAGAAAAGGAGTGTACACTAATCCTACTAACATATTTAATATTATAACTGCATATGATAATAAAGCTCCTATTTTTCGTTGATTACTTTTCATTTTTTATTCCTCAATATCTAAAGCCTTTTTTAGAAAGTTTAGAGATCTTTCTCTTTCTTCATCAAGTATTTTATATGCCTCTGTATAATCCTGGTTTAAATTTTCAGGAGTAATATTATTGTTATTATATTCTCTATTTTTTAAATTAAATTTTGATATTAGAGTTTCTATTCTAGAATTCATTGAAACAATATTGTCCTCTCTGTTAAATACAACAAAAGGTCTATTATATAAAATAGCAAAAACACTTGAATGGAATGAATCTGTACATATTAAAAAAGCATTTTTTTCTAAATACAAGAATTCACTTGGTCCAGTGCAATAAAAAGGACTATTTTTATCTAATATATTTATAATTTCACATCCGTTTTCATCTGCTATTTTTTGTATTTCTTTTTTTCTTGCTTCAGATAGTTCTCCTAAGAAATAGTTTAAGATATATTTATTTGTTTTTAATTCTTCAGGTTTTCTTGCCACCTTGTCCCAATCTTCAGGGCTCAAAAGCATAGTAGGATCTACTAGTACTTCAACATCTTTTCTACCAGTTAAATTTTCTACAATTTTTTTACCTGCATCTTCACGAACAGAAATTGCTTTAAAGTTATTTAATGCTTTTTGAGTTTTATTTTTATATTGCTCTGGTAACTCACTTACGCCAAAGCTAGCTGAAAAAGATATTCTTTTTTCATTTGGTGCAAATTCCAACAAATCTACTTCCCTTAATCTTCCAAAATTAGGATTCCATACTTGATCACTTCCTGTTAAAAAATAATCAAAATTATTACTTTTGGAAAAAATATTAAATTTCTTAGAAGAAAAATCTATATTTTTATTAAACTGTTCAAAACATTTTCTTCTCTCTTCAATCTCACTATATGAATCCTTATTTAAAAAGCTCTTTAACTTTCTTAGTAAATATTTATCCTTAGTGTTAGTAGCTGGTACGTTCTTCAAAGTGGTAGGATCAGCTCCTAATTTTTTTATTACTTCTTGCACAGCATAATTTTGCAACCTGTTTCCATAATTATTATGATCATTTATAGTTATAATACCAATTTTTTTCATTTTTATCCTCCTTTAATCATAAAAATTTAATTTAATATTTTTTATATTCTTGCCTTTTCTAAATAAACTAGGGAAATACTTTATAAATTCAAATTTTAATACTTCTTTGATACTTTTTTTACTCAAAATCATTTTTTCTTTTGATATAATTTCTCTGTTTACTTCATGCTTATCTGAAATAAATTTTTTTAATTTATAATAACTTAACAAATAATTAAACTGTAATGATTCAACTATTTTTTCATCATCACTATATTTATCCATCAATATCTCATATGCTTTTAATAAACTAATATTTTTACTACTATTAAAATCATTTGATATACTACTCTTTCTTATTCTATAATGATATAAAGGCTCTCTAACATAGTTTAGTGAATTTATATATTTAATATATTCTATAACAAATATTAGGTCTTCACAGTAAGATATTTCTTTGCTAAATTTCAAGTTTTCATTTCTTATTATATTTGCATTAAATATTTTATTCCATAAATATCCACCAATAAACTTATTAACAATTATCTCTTTCTTGATATCTATATTTTTTTGTAAATTTAGTTCTATTTTTTGCTCCTTATCTTGATAGGACTTAAAATAATCAAAGAATATAATATCATAATTATTTTCATCTCCTACTGTTTTCATTAGCAAATCTTTTTCGCACCAATCATCAGAATCCACAAAAAGTATATATTCTCCTGTACTTTTAGATATGCCAACATTTCTAGCTGATGAAACACCACCATTTTCCTTATTTATAAGATTAAATCTTTCATCACTTAAAAACTCTTTACAAATATTTTCACTATTATCTGTAGAACCATCATTAATCATTAATACTTCAATATTTTTATATGTTTGATTCTTTATACTTACTAAGCATTCTTCTAAATATTTTTCTGCATTATATATAGGAATAATTATTGATACTTTTTTCATTTTGCCTCCTATCAGTTTACTCTATATTCTTGCTAAAATCTTGAGTCTTTTTATATGATATACAACCTATTATTAAAAACGCTAATATCCAGTTAAAAGAATTTGATAAAGAATGGGATGTTAACAAATTCAAAAACTGAAACATCATATATACAAATGTATAAACCTTATTTCCAGCACAGTTCCAATATCCATTAACAAACACCACTAATCCTATTATTGTTGTTTCTAAATATATGCTAATTAAATCCATTTCTAAACCTTTTCCAAGTATATTTGCGATAGAACCAAATCCAGAACTTAAAAAATTCATATTTAATAACTTCTGTAAAAAATCACTTCTTCCCATTGTCATGGAAGATTGACTTTCTCCAAATATCTTTTGGAAAAGACTACTTGCTTGAGGTTCTAGTAACCATAAATATATCAATGTCAATAAAATAAAAACTACTTTTATAGTATTTTTATACTTTCTTTTTAAATCCTTGTTTACATCAATAAATCTAGGTAAAAATAATAATAGTAGTGCAAATATTACCGCCATTCTTTTAAATGTTAAAATAGCAAATATTAAACTCAAATATTTGAACACTTTATTATCTCTATAGTACATAAAAAAAGCACACATGGCTATAGAAGTTCCCGCCGAAAAATTCGATTCAAATGGTGAATAAGAATGTATAAAATCTATCTTTAAAATATTGTTTATATTAAATTTATCTATTCCTATTTCTAAAATATAACCTGCAAAAGATAAAATTAGAGCACCACACATACATTTATATATATCTTTAAAATCCATTATATTTAGTAATAAATAAACATATATAATAGGTAAAATCAATTTGATTGTTTTTTCTATAAAGCTAGAGTAAAATTTTCCACTAATAACAATCATTATTAAGGATATAGTAACTATTGTTGCCACGACAACTATGACATTCAATAGCTCTTTACTATATATTCTTTTTTCCTTTTTATATTTCAATTGTAATATTCCAAATATAATTGCTATTCCCAATATAATATATTTCACATTGATAAGAAAGTTAGATTCAATACCTCTTGAAATATATATAGCGTCTGTAAAACTTCTAAAAGCATACATTAATATAAATAACGCAATATTTGTTAAATTTATTATACTCATTTTCGATTTCAAATTGATATCACCATCTTTCTCCTATTTCTTTATTTCTTTTATAATTATTTATTTTTCTTTTTATTCTAAATTTAAAATACCACAAAGTCTTAAAATTTATTTTGTAAAACATTTTTTTTGTTGGGGTCTGAATATTAAAAAATCCTTTAGGAGTTATCATAAAATCATCAGTTATATTATCAAAAATCTTCAGATTTTTCTTTTGCTGTAAATGAACATATGCTACTTCTCTCTCAAAATTCTTATCATCAAAATTTTCCAAAAGCAACTTATTGTTTTGGTACTTAAAATAATAATGTTTTTCTTTTTGATAATAGTTAGGATAAAAATTGTTATATTTAATATCTAAATCAGCATATTCTTTCCTATTGGTATAAATTTTTAAGCCTTTTTGTTCTAAAACTCCATTTATTCCTTTATGTTCTTCGTCATAAGTTTCGTCAAATACAAAAATATACTCACTATTTAATATATCTGCATAATTTTTGTTCATATATTCAAAATCTCTAAAAGCTTCTCTGGTTTCTCTAGTATTCTTCAATATAGATAAATGACCTAAATCATATATTTTAGAAAATTCTTCTGTTTTTTTACTGTTTAAATACTTAGATAAATCTCCAAAAATAACATCTAAATCGCAAAATCCCCAATATTCATACTCATGTATATATGATTCAAATATATAACCATATGTTGGTTTATAATCACATAGCTTATAAACACTTTTTATATCTGTACCTATTTTTTCTTTTATTATTTTTTTTATATCTTTAAAGCTCATATTTATAAATTTAATATTTTTAAAATCTCCATATATGTTTTTGATATTTGTAAATATATACCAATCAATAAACCCATTTGCTTCCATAGACTTAAATGTAAGCTCTATATTTGATGGAAACTTTCCAAAATATGGACATATCATAGCTATTCTCTTCATATCATCTCTAAGTAGTTTTTACTACTTTCTCCTTTCAATTGCTTAATTTAACATCTTATCTTGAATTTTATTCCACATCTTACAACATACATTATCAATACTGTTTAATATTCTCTTATTCCAAAATATTTTATTCACTACCAATTTAAACATTTTATCAATTATAATTCCAATAAGAAATATTATTATGCTTACCGTAAAAGTATAAATTATAAGTTTAATGCTAGATTCTCCAACAAGACTATTAAAGTCAATTGTTTTCCAAATAATGTTTCTTAAGTAAGGATTTTCATGTAATATGTATACAGCAAATGTAGAAGAAGATAAAAACCTCACTACTTTCAAATTAGCCTTTTTAATTTTCAAGTTTAAAAAAGCTTTAAACAAAAAGATACTTGTTAAGAATGGAAATATTGAGTTATAAACACTATCAAATATAGATGCTCCCTGTAAAAAAATATTTTTCTTTGTTAAAAAATATATTATCCAAAAAGGAATTCTTGATGCTAATGACAAGAGTACCAAAATACCATAATTTATAAAATTTTTATATGAA
The DNA here is from genome assembly GCA_934130595.1 of uncultured Clostridia bacterium. GTDB lineage: Bacteria > Bacillota > Clostridia > TANB77 > CAG-465 > CAG-465. The sequence continues at coordinate 12,523 of CAKOYF010000011.1, forward strand.
TAATCTTTTTGATAATACTTCTGAAAATAAATTCCCCAAAAATATAAATATACAAACCAAACTATTCCAGTAGCGCCACCAAAATTAAGATTATCACAAAAGAAAAATAAATTGTAATACAGTACAAACAATAAAAATCCGATCAACAAAATTGTTTTATGCTCTGTTTTATTTATCTTTTCACTTATAAATCTTATTATGGGTGAAATTATATAGGTACCAACATAACAAGTAACAAACCAATACTGTCTAGTTAATGTTGGTAAAAACGAATATATTAATTCTTTAAAAGAAAAACTTATTTGTTTTGTTACTAACATCAATACGTATATTAATATGGAATATAAAAACACTTCTGATATTATTTTATACAATTTTGAAGCCTTAAATTTAGAATTAATACAAAAATATCCACTAATCAATATATAGCAATTAACTGCTACATTACATATAGTATGAATAATAGTACTGCTGATGTTAAAAGCTGATATAGTATTACTTTGGGGTATTACATTACTATATGTAAAAAAATGTAGAATAATAATCATAATCATAGAAATTATTCTAAGTAACTCTATTGAAATATTCCATTTTTTACTTTCTTCTTTCATATAATATCTTTTCCTTTCATTAATTACTTTGGTACAATTTCTTTGTTTCTTCTACAACATTATCCCAATCAAATCTTTTTGCAATATAACTTTGAATCTCTGATTTTCTATCAATTGAATTTTCTATAATTTGATTCAATTTTTCTTTCAAATCATTAACATCACTCTTTTTAAATGTACTTCCATATTTTCCACATACTTGTGTATTTTCTTCTATATCACTTACCAAACAATTTTTTCCATAGCTCATTGCTTCTAGCAAGCTTATAGGCATTCCTTCAACATCACTTGGTAAACAGTATAAAAAGCAATTACTATATAATTCTTCAAGTTCATCTCCTTGAACAAATCCAGTCATAATTATATTAGGATTTCCTTTTACTTTCTCACGAATTTCATTGTAATATTCATTGGTATGACTAGCGCCACCTGCAATAACTAATTTTTTATCTGTATTTAGCTGATTATATGCATCAATCAAATAATGTAATCCTTTTTCTGGTACAATCCTTGCCAAAAATAATATATAATCGTTTTTACTCAATCCATATTTTTCATTAATTAACTTTGCTTCTTTTAATTTTGGTATATTAACTCCATTTGGTATAAAATGTGTATCTCTGTTGTATGTATCCTTAAAATATTTTTTTACTCCTTCTGATAAAACAATTATTTCATCGGCATACTTTACAGCTAATTTTTCTCCAAATTTTATATACTTGGTTGCAAATCCGCCCCATTTTGCTCTTTGCCAATCTAATCCATGAATAGTTACTACAATTCTCTTTTTGAAAAAATGAGGAATCCATAACATTGCACAAGACCCTTCAGCGTGATAATGCAAACAATCATAATTTCCAAATATTGCTCTTATACTAGCAAAAAAAGAATATATTAACGCATCTAAACCTTTTTTATTAATTGTAGGAATTGTTATTATTTTAACTCCTTTATATTCTTTTATCTTTTTTGTTTTTATATTTTTATCTGAAACATTATTTCCTCTTCTGTTGTAAACATCTACAGAATAACCACACTTAACTAATCTAGTAGAAAGCTCTTCAACAACAATTTCAACTCCACCTTCTCTTGATGGGATTCTTTTATGTCCAATCATTGCTATTTTCATACTATTTTTTCCTCTCTTGTATTACATTTTTGTATATATCTAATACTTTTTCACAGTATTCATCTAAAGAAATCATATTCTTTCTTTTTTCTATGCAATTTTTTGACATAAGAGATAATAACTTTTCATCACTGTTTAAGTTTTGTATAGCACTTTTCAATCTATCTTTATTTATATTTTCAACTAATATACCAGTTTCGTTATCTTCAACAAGTTCCATCATACCACCATGTTTAGCTGTAATAACTGGTGTTCCTAAAGATTCTGATTCAAGTATTGATAAAGGACAATTTTCATACCAGATTGATGGATATACAGAAAATTTAGCTTTTGCTATTAATTCTTCTAAAGCTTTACCTGTTTTAAATCCAACAAACTCAACATTTTCTATTCCATTACAAATATCCTCTAATGGGCCTGTCCCAGCAACTTTAAATTTGATATCTGGTAACTCTTTACAACATTCTATAAACATAGCTAGTCCCTTTTCTTCAGATAATCTACCAAAAAATAATACATAATCATCTTTATCATATTGTCCTAATTCTTTTAATTCAATAAAGTTATGAATTGCAATTGTTTTGTCTTTATATATATCAGAAGCTTTCAAAAGTTTACTTTCTAAGAAGTAACTTGGACAAATAAATCTATCTATTTTCTTATACTCATCTCTATATTTAGTATATAATATTCCTTCTATACTGCCTAATGCGCTCTTTATTTTTGAACCATGAATACAATTACCTTTTGTACAATTCCATTTGCTACCATTAATACATTTTTCACAAATTTCGTTCGTATTAGGGTTGAATAATAAATGATTTGGGCAAATCATTTGATAATCATGAACAGTTTGCACAACAGGAACATTCATTTCATATGCTGCATCTATAATAGATGGTGTTAATTGAAAATTAATATTATTCATGTGTATAATGTCAGGTTTGAAATCTTCTATTACCTTTTTTAGTTTTTTCTTAGCATCTTTAGAATATATAATTTTAAATGGATATAGAACTTTTTCTATACCGGCATTGTGAAAGTCTACATTACTAGTATATTGTTCCGCATCATTTTTCATAGTATTTTTTTCATCATACATTCCAAAATATTGCACTTCATGTCCATGTGATTGTAAATATTTACCTATTTTTAAAAAATATGTTTCAGCTCCACCCTTGGGATAAAGAAACTTATTTACCATTAATATTTTCATTACTTTGCTCCATCCTTATTTATAACTACACCTACTGTTTTAGTAAGTAATTCCATATCATAAAGAAATCCTTTGTTTTCATTATATTCCATATCAAACTCTAATCTCTGTTCAAAAGTCGTATTTGATCTACCACTTACTTGCCATAAACCAGTTATGCCTGGTTTACATTCTACAATTGTATCATAATATTGTCCCATATCTTCCATTTCTCTTGGTAAATATGGTCTTGGCCCAACAAGTGACATATCTCCTTTTAAAACATTTATTAATTGAGGTAATTCATCTATACTTGTTTTTCTTAAGAAAGCTCCTAATTTTGTTATTCTTGGATCATTTTTTAATTTTTTGTTTAACTTATATTCTTTTGCGGCCTCTTCATCTTTTTCTAGTAATTCAAATAATTTTTTGTCTGCGTCTGGTACCATTGTTCTAAATTTATATATTTCAAATAATTTACCATCTTTTCCTATTCTTTTTTGTGTAAACATAGCAGGTCCTTTTGAATCATTTTTTATTGCTAGACTTGTTACTAGAAACACAGGAGATAATAATAACAAAGCTGTAGCTGATGCTGTTATATCTACTGTTCTTTTTAAAAATGAATATGTTATTTCATTAAATGTTTTTCTTTGAGGCTTTTCTAATACTTTGTTATTTCCATCAAATTTTATTATATTGCTATTTTCTGGAAACTTCTTATCTGTTTCCACACTAAGTATTTTGTAGTCATTTGCTTCATTAGACTGCGACATCTTTTCCTTCCCCCAATTTTAACTTTCTTCTCCTAAGTACATATATAATTAAAATAAAAATTACTACTCCTGTTATTACTCCTAAAGAATCTATACCTACATCTTTTATACTACTTGTCCTACCTGGTACAAACTTTTGATGAAACTCATCTGTCATAGAATAAACTATTCCTGTAACTATTGCATAAAGTGTATATCTTCTATTTGCCTTATTTTGAGCGTAAAAAAATGCAGATAGAATAATTCCACCAGTTAAATATAAAAAATAGTGAGCATTTTTTCTCACAAATAGTTGTATTTCATCTGAATACTTATATTTAATCGTCTTTTGGCTTTTTATTTTATCTGTATTATTATTGCTATTTGTATTACTTTCAACATGTGTTCCTTCATTTTTTACTGTAGATTCTACTGCATGAATAAAAGCACCACTAGTATTAAGTGTTTGTGTTCCGTCTTGACTAGAAAATATAAATACTGTTGTCATCCAAACTAATACAAGTATTGAAGTTATTATATTTTGTAAGTTTATTTTCCCCATTTTGATTCCTCGATAACATATGTATTATTTATGTCTTCTTTATATATGTTTTAACGGGCTTCATTATATCACGTTGTAAAAAAATAGTCAATTATTTTTATCGCATTTTGTATTTTATTTATGTAATTTGTTGTATTAAGTTTTGGCTTTATCTATGAATTGTCGCATTTTGTCGTATTATATAATTACATTTTATGTAAATTTAAATAATATTTAGCAAAAATATATTGCACTTTTAAAAAATAAGAGTATAATATGTAGTATTCAAACCAATCAACCCAACCAAATAACTATTAATGGGAGGTACTTCAAAATGAAGATTTTCGATTCGGTGCGCAAACACATTGTTATGAAACGGGTTATCCCGCAAATCCTCGGATTAAATCCCGATGCAAAGATCTTGCACAATCCAAGATTTCTGAAAAAGGGAGGCATTTGGCCTGGTACTATAAAGATGGACTACACACAAACCTTTGAGTTACCTCAAAGCTGCACCATCATTATGGAACCAGAAAAAGATTGCTTGATCTGCTGGAAAGGCGAACCCATTTTGAAGATGAAGAAGGAAGAAGATCTGTCTTCTTAACCTAAAACACCAAAAAAGGGCTCCGACTAAGTTCGGAGTCCTTTATTTTTTTACTTGCATGTATAATACATATTGTTGTTACCTTGTTTTCTATATAGCTTCACTAATTTGGATTGCATAGCTTCTAACGTTTTTGCATATAGTGTTAGCCTTTTGGAATCAAGAAAAGACATTTGCTTTTTGGATTTGTATCTTATATCATGTTCCATCTCTGCCCAAAAATCCATAGCAGTTGTTCTAATTTGTATTTCAACCTTCATTATAACCGTCTCATTATTAATATTAACTGGTGTTTCTACAATCATATGATATGCCGAATATCCACTTTTTTTAGGATTATATATATAATCTTTTTCTTCTATTACTTTTAGATTTGGCATATTTTGTATAATTTGTTTAATAAAGAAAATATCATCTTTTAATGGACATACTATCCTTACACCAGCTATATCGTCAATATTGTCTACAAGCGCTTTGTATGTTGGAGATATACCTTTTTTCTTTAATTTATTCATTATGCTAGTTTTAGATTTTACTCTTGAATCTACCTTTTCAATTATTGTATATCCATACATACGGTTTATTCTTTCTTTTATTCCATTCATAGTGTCTGTAACTTGTATCATAGCTATTTCATATATTTTTAACAAATCATTGTATTGTTTACTTTCTATATCTATTTTTTCATCTTCTGTACTATCTAAATTATTATTTTTTACTATTATGTTTGTTCTCGGACTCACCTCCCTTATCTTTCTATTATGATTATATCTGAAATATGTATAATTTTCAATTGGATTTTGTGTTAATTAGATGAAAAATACAACATACTATTTTAACATAGTATCATTAAAAGCTTATGCTATTTTATTTAAAAGAGTTCTTCATTATTTTAAGTTTATATGATATAATTTTAACAACAATTAAGAGAGGTAATATATGCAATATTTATTTTTAGATGAATCAGGAAACTTACATAAAAATAGTCCAGATAAATATTTTGTTATTGGTGGAGTATTTACAAACAACTATACAGATATTAAAAAGTCATATGTTGAGATTAATCATGACCTAAAAGAAAAGCTAAATATGGATTTTGATACAGAATTAAAAGCTGCTTATTTAAATATGGAGGAAAAAATGGATATAGTAGTTAAACTTCAAAAAATGAATGGTATGTATATAGTTGGAATAGTCGTAAATAAAGAAAAAATCGGTATAGAAATAGATGAAATTCATTTATACTATAATTACATTATTCGTAAATTACTAGACTATTTAATTAAAATTAAGCTTATTAAGACTAATATAAATGAAGAATTATATTTAAATATAGATAAAAGCTCTATGAAAATTGAAGATATAAATTCACTTGAAAACTATTTAAGAACACACTTTAATATTGAAAAAGATATGAAATACAAAATACATGTATCTTACTGGGATTCTAAAAAGAATTATATGGTACAAGTTGCGGATATAATGTGTAATACAATATGGAACATCTCTCAATCTCCTAAAGCTAGTAAAGTATTTAAACATTTAAACAAAGGTAAAAGATTATGCATTTATAACTTGCATAAGATAAATTAAAAACAATATATATTAAAACTATAAATTCAAAAAAGAACTATAAACAGGCTATTGTTTATAGTTCCTTTTTTGTTTGTTCATTTGATCTTGATTTGACTATTTTAGAAATAATTTTTAATATTAAAATACAGATTAGTATTCCAGTGAAAGTACCACAACTATCTATAAATACATCAAATACTCTACAGCTTCTTCCAGGTACAAAATATTGATGTATTTCATCTGTTATAGCATAAAGCATTCCAGTTACTAGTGCTAAAGGTATTTTGTTATTTAATTTTTTAAAACATGTATTATATGCATTATATATAATAATTCCACCTAGTGTATAAAGAGTAAAATGTGCTACTTTTCTTGCAAATGGTTGCAATGCTTCAACTACATTTTCTAAGCTTTCTTGGTCAATATTGGTAGCAAATATTTTTACTATTTTTCTTATCGTATTTCCACTTGTTACTTTTGAATCATCTCCTACTTGTCCTGAAAACCAAAATACAAGTATCATCCAGAGTATAACAAGTATTACTGATATTATTTTTCCAAATTTATTTTTCATTTGTTTTATTCTCCTATTTTTTTCTAGTATATTATACAACAATTAGCCATGATTTTCTATTTTTTAGGCATAAAAAAATTGAGTAGATTATTTTTTCTACTCAAATACATTGTATTATTCCTCAAATGTAACTTCATCTATATTAAAATTGAAGTCCTTGTTATAATTATTGTTGTATACTTCAAGTGACACGATCTTTTCTTCTCCAGGATTTAAGTAACAAATATATTCACTAGAATTGCTATCTTTTTCAGTGATTTTTGCACTCTTTAAGATCTTGTTTGAATTATTTTTCACGTAAATTGAAATTGTACTTTGATCTGATTGATGATAAGTCGTTACATAGTATGCATTTACACTTATTCCTTCTGACTGAGAATTTGAAACTTCTCTAATATAGCTTGTACTAGGACTAACTAAGTCTGATACAACAATTACAAGCATAAAAGTAAATATCCAAAGTAAAAAGCATCCTTCAGCTATCATTTTTGTATAGTATTTAGTATTAGAGGATTTTCTTTCATACTTTTCTGTTTTATCACTCAAGGTATTTATCTCTTCTTCTTTTTGCTTTACCATTTCACTCTTTAGTTTTTTATCATTCTCATCTACCTTAAAATCATATTCAGGCATTTGTATTAGAGAACTCATCTCTTTGTATGATTCATCCTTTTTCTTTGCGTACTCTCTCTTTTTCTTTAAATAATACGCTACTATGAATGAATAAGCTATAGCAACAACAACTACTAGTGCTACTAGCATAACATTTACTATAAGTAAATTGTTTAATAAATTAGTATGATCAATTATATATTGGCTCATTCTAATCCCTCCTTTTAATAATTTTTTATACAAAAGTTTTGTATACTTCCCTTAATTTCAAATTTGAAATTAATAATCCTGGCTTAAGAAGCAGAATTATTATAACACTTTGTGTAACTTATGTCAACAAAAAAGAGTGCATTTGCACTCTATATTTTAACATTTTCTGTTATTAATTTATACAATATTGGCTCTTCATAGTCTTTATTGTTGTCTACTACTACATTTGTATAACCTTGTTTTATATACATTTTTGTTATTCTTCCATCCATTGTATAATTATAGTCTATTTTTATATCTGGATATTGCATAGATAACTCTACCATCAACGCAATTGGCGCTTTATCAAAAGTTAAAAATTCTAATTTATTATCTTTAACTTTAGGCATATATGCTCCACTACCGGTCCCCCAAAATGTGTCTCTTTTCATGTAGCCATTAAAAATTGATTTATCTTCAATTTTAGATACAACTTTTTTTGCATCCTCCATTAGCTTTTTCACTTGATATTTGCTCTTAGCACTATTTAATTCTTTATCTTCTAATACTCTAAATTCATATGGCACTTCTAAAGTTTTGCCTACAAATTCAAATGTGCTAACCAAATCATCATAATTTTCTTTATTCTTTTTCAAATATACATTTAAGCATAGATTCATATAGTCGTCAAAAAGTATATCACTTGAATCCCTTTCCATAGGTTTAATTCCATTAAAGTCAATTTGACTCTTTTCTGTATTTATTTTCCTTCTAATTTCCTGTACAGAATCAAAGTTACCCAATAAAGCAACTGTGTTTTTTATTATTTTATTCATATAATAAAACTCCTTTTCTCTTTTTTTCAAATTTCCTATGGCATATAAAATCTCAAACTTAATATATTATCTAATCCACCTCCTAAATTATTAGTTGAGCTATATTATTTTAAATGCTTAAAAATTATATCATAGTTTTTACATTATGTCAACTTTTAGAAATAAAAAAATAAGTAGAATTTCTCTACTTATTTATAGCTTTATCTAAGCAATATTATTTATTATAGTAATTAATACAATTAAAACTACTATACACATTAACAGTATCAAAACAATATTTAATTTCTTTCCGAATTTTATTTATTCTTGCTCTTTTATTTCTAAGTACATTATATTTTACTCTAGTCTTATTTTTTTGATACACCATTTCATTTTCTATTTTTTGTATTTCTTGTATAGATAAATATGGTATTACTTTTCTAGCATATACTTCCTGCTTTTCTTTTTCTAAAGCATTAATCATACTTTTTTCCTCTTGTATAACTTTACTCATTTTATTGTTATACTTCCAATTAAGTATAATTCTTAATGTATATAAAAACGCAATATATAGTATTAAAATATAAAAAATAAATGTAATTACATCTATAGCATTAACCTGACTTAAATAACTTTGAATCATAAAAAATTCCTCCTTTTTACTATTATATAAATAATAGTTTTTTTCCATTAATTCAATAATTTTTTATTTATATAATGCAAAAGGCAACTGAATAATTATTGATTGCTAGTCTTTCTGATACTTTCTCATCAACAAGTACTCCTTTTTTATATATCTCAGTAGCTATCATAAATCTTTGTTTATCGTCTAAGAAATACTTATAACTAATATTTAAGTCTAAGTCCTCAGCTGTTTCTAAAAGAATATGTTCTAATTCCGCATCTGAAAAAATAACAGATACTCTGTTTGAACTTTCTTTTACTAAGATAACTTCATTTGTAAATTCAGAATTTTTCACTTTCCAATTTTTGTCTATATAACTAGTTAGCAATTTTGTACAATATACTTTATTCGGAATTTCAAAATACAAGATACTGATTTCATTTTCTTTAATTTTGTTAATAAACTCTTCGATTTTTTCACTTTTTCCACTAACTTTTATAACGTTAGTTAATTTTTTAGATAATTTAGGCATATAATACCCCTCCTTAATAATAATTTTATTTTTTCAGCAAAAAAATTAAAAAACAACCACCTCCAAATTATTTTTATGTGTTATATATTAAAATATGCTCATCTATTATAGCACTCGTTTTACATTATGTCAACATAATGATATAAAATAATTAACAATACTTGATATTAAATATAAAATTTCAATATTACTTTATTTTGTTGCTAATATATAAAAAAAGACACTTGAAAATATATTTCAAGTGCTTATCTATGAATAAACTTAAATATTAATGATTAATATTTAAAATATCTTTCTAGTTGATTATTCTTCTTTTTTAGTTTCAGATTCTATATTAATATTTGGTGTAATTCCATTAACATTAATATTTTTTGTTGTCTTTCCTTCAAAGGTATATGATTTAACTATGTCTTTTATATCTATACCAGTAGACTCTTTTACTGATTCAATTACTTTGGCTAATAGTATCGGTACATTATCTGCAACGTCTGATACTCCATTTGAATTTCCGCCTATTATAGTAACTTTATCTATTGCAGAAACTGGCTCTGCTACACTTCTAGCCATGTCTGGTAATACATTTACAATCATTTCTACTATTGCTGCTTTGCCATATTTTTCCATAGCATCTGCTTTTTTACTTATTGATTCAGCTTCAGCTAAACCTTTTGCTTTTATTGCTTCAGCCTCTGCTTCACCTTTTGCTCTTATTGCTTGAGCATTTTGTTCTTGAATATACTTTTCAGCTTCTGCTTCAACTTTTCTAGCTTCCGCTTCTTTAGTACGTTCATATAATTTTGCATCTGCTTCTTGTTGAACTTTAAATTTTTCTGCTTCTGCCTTTTTCTTGATTTCAGCATCTAAAGCTTTTTCTTTTACTTTTACTTCTCTTTCAGCAAGATCAACTTCACGCTCTTTTCTAGCAATATCTGCGTTTATTGATGTAGTTTCTATTATCTTTCTTTGCTCTTGCTTTGTAATTTCAAAGATTGACTCTGCTTCTGCCTTTTTGGCATCAGATAATTTTTTAAGTTCTGCTTTTTTAATAAGAAGATCTGTTTCTCTTTGTGCTATTTCTAAATCTGCGCTTACTCTGGCATCATTTGCTTCTTTATCTGCTCTAGCTTGGTTAATTTTTATTTCTTTTTCTGCATCAGTTTTTGCAATTGAAGCATCTTTACGAATTTTTGCAGTATTATCCATCCCCATATTTTGTATAAGATCGCTTTCATCTTCTACAGTTTGAATATTACATGAAATAATTTCTATACCTAAGTTTCTCATGTCTACAGAAGCTTTTTGTTGTACTTGATTACCAAATTCTTCTCTATTGTTACATATATCTTTTAGCGAAATTGTTCCAATTATTTCTCTGATATTTCCTTGTAATGAATCTTGTAGATCTGATATTATTTCCTGTGAAGTTTTATTCAAAAAGTTTTTCATTGCTCTTTCTATTAACTCAGGATCTGTACCAACTCTAACTTTGGCTACTGCATCTACTTGAATATTGATAAAGTCTAGTGTAGGGATATACCCCTCTGTCTTTATATCTACAGTTACTTGCTTTAGAGATAATTTATCTAATCTCTCAAAAAACGGAATTCTTATTCCTGCTCGTCCTATTAAAACACGTGGATTCTTTTTAATTCCAGATATAATATATGCAGTATCTGGTGGAGCCTTAACATACCCTAAAGGTAATCCTATTAAAAGTAATAAAACTAATATGCCGATTAAAATATAAACAATAATCATAATAAAACCTCTCTTTTCTATAATTTTTCTACATTTAAAATTACAACTTAAACTAACACTCACCTCCTAAATTATTAGAAGTTGCTCTATATTATTTTAAACGCAGAGGTATTATACCACTGTATTATATTTATGTCAACTTATTTAATTAAAATTTATATTTTCACATAAAAAATATACCGTATGTTATATCTACATACGGTATATTGTTAATTCTATTTAAAGTAGTAATACTTATTGAAATCTTCTTTTGCTCTATCTAAATCAAATTGGAAATAGTAAATGCCATCAATCATACTATCATAACCATATTCAGTTGATGGTATTTGAACTGAACTTATATTTTTTAAATATTCTTGTCTGTCTCCTGCTACTTCTAAAAACATATCTTTGTATTTATTCATATCCATGTTTGTAGTAAGATTTACTAATATATCATCACTTAAAGATAAAATTTCATTTACATCTTTTTTAGATATCTTATTTAGTAGTGATATTAGTATTGCTCTTTGTCTAGATGCACGTGTAAAATCATTTCCTACATATCTGTTTCTAGAATGTACTAATGCTTGTTTACCATTTAAATTTACAAGACCCGGTGCTGCTATTTTATTACTTGCATCAACTCTTTGATTTATGAAATTAACTTCATCTTGATCTAGAGTTACTTCTACACCACCAACTCTATCTATGCTACTTACTAATCCTGAAAAATCTATTGTTATATATTGAGTTAAATCCAAACCAAAATTTGAATTTATTGTTTTTATACTTAATTGCTCTTGTCCATATGCATATGCATGATTTATTTTAGTCATTCCATATCCCGGCACATTAACGTATGAGTCTCTAGGTATACTTATTAGATTTATTTTCTTTTCTACGTTATTTATAACTACAATTATTATTGTGTCTGATCTTCCAGCATAGTAATTATCTTCATCTCTAGAATCACTTCCAAATATAACAAATTTGGTTATATTTTCTACATCTACTTTATTTGTATCACTCTCATCTGCCTCTGTGCTTGTCTCAATTCCTAAATCACTTTCATCTAATGGCTTTTGAGTTATTTTATCAAATTTACTTTTCACATAAAAATATCCAGCTAATACACAAGATATAATTATAATTAATACAATTAAAATTGCTATTAAACATCCTTTAACTTTTCCAGATTTTTGATTCATTTTAATATATTCTCCTTAATATTACTGTCTGATTATACTACTTTTTACATAACTTTTCAAGTTCGACATTTGTTAATTTGAATAAAAAAAATAGAGGTTTCCCTCTATCTGCATAATATATATGCCATATATAATACATACATTGCAAGCATACATATTCCTTTTTTAAATCCAATTCTATTATTTTTGTGTAGCATAATAAATACAAGTAAGCTTGAAACTGTCATAAATATAATATCTATAAGTGTAGTAAATGTTAATGTTAATGGAGTTATTGTTGCTGTAATTCCTAATATAAATAATATATTAAATATATTTGAACCTACAACATTTCCTATTGCTAAATCTGTTTCCCCTTTTTTACTTGCTATTACACTTGTTACTAATTCTGGTAATGATGTACCAATTGCGACTATTGTTAATGCTATTACTGTTTCACTTACTCCTAAAGCTCTTGCAATTCCTGTTGCTCCATCAACAACAAATTGTCCACCTATTGCAACACCAGCTATTCCAATTATTATACATAGTACATCTTTTAATTTGAACTTAGTTTTTTCTTCTTGATTATCTCCCTTTTGGTTTCTTTTTACATCAGCTATTAAAGAAACTAAATAAATTCCTAAGAAACACAATAATATTAATCCATTTGCTCTAGTTATAATACCTGTTGCTTGTCCTCTTAAGAAATAATCTCCTGTCATTATTAATAATACTATTGCAGATAATAGATAGTATGGAAAATCTCTCTTTTTTACTTCTTTTTTTGCTTTTAGTGATGTAATTAGTCCACATACTCCTAATATTAATAATGAATTACAAATATTTGAACCTACAACATTTCCTATAGATATTTCGTTGCTTCCTTTTAAAGCAGCTGTTATACTTACTGCAGCTTCTGGTGCTGATGTTCCAAATGCTACAATTGTTAAACCAATAATTAATGATGGAATACCAAAAGCTTTTGCAACATTACTGCTTCCATCAACAAAAATATCTGCGCATTTTACTAATAATGCCAGACCTACGACTAATACAATAAAATTTAACATTTTTTTCTCCTTTCACGACAAAAAACAAGACTCTACGCCTAAGCGTAAAGTCTTGTTATATACTCGTTTTCTAAATAGAAGTACATTATATAGCGGGTACTATATCTACCGTATTGACGCTATATACCAATTAAGTAACTACTCCCTTTACTCGTAAAAATATAACATAAAACGAATATTTTGTCAATTATTCTTCATTAGTTCTTTTAATAAATTCATTGAAAATTTCATCAGCTAATTCTTCGTCTTCTACTTCATGATATTCAACTTCATCTTCTTTAGCTGTTGGATAAATCTTAAAGATTACTACTTCATCTTCACTATCTTCTGGTAGCATTACTGCAAATTCATCGTCTTCTTTGTATATTACGTCTAAAATTTCATATTTTACTTTATTTCCCTCTTTGTCTTCTAATTCAATCATATCTTCTTCCATTACTTTTTTCCTCCTTATATTTTAATATATAATTATTATGCTCTAAAATATAATTATTATTTATTTTTTTGATCTATCATTTGCAATATTTCACTTTTTAAAGTATATACTATATCTTCTTGTTTTACTTTCTTTATTATTTTTCCTTTTTTAAACAATATTCCTTCTTTAATTCCTCCTGCTATTCCAATATCTGCTTCTCTTGCTTCACCAGGTCCATTTACTGCACATCCCATTACAGCAACAGTTATATCTGATTCTATTGTTTGTAAAAAGTCTTCTACTTCTTTTGCTATTGGTATAAGGTCTATTTGTGTTCTACCACAAGTAGGGCAAGCTATTAAAGTAGGTGTTTTTTTATATAAATTACAATCTTTTAATATTTCTTTAGCAACTTTTATTTCTTTTACAGGATCATCTGATAAAGAAACTCTTACTGTATCTCCTATACCTTCTCTTAGCATTATTCCTAAACCAATACTAGATTTTACTGTTCCACTAAATTCAGTTCCTGCTTCTGTTATTCCTAAATGAAGTGGACAATCAAACTCCTTAGATGCAAGTTCATAACTTTCTATGCATAAGTCTAAATTTGATGCTTTCAAAGATATTAAATAATCTTTAAAATCTAAATCTTCTAGTATTTTCACGTGACGTCTTGCACTTTCTACCATTGCTTGTGCAGTTGGTTTTCCATATTTTTCAAGTAAATCTTTTTCTAATGAACCAGCATTTACTCCTATTCTAATTGGAATATGCTTTTGTTTACATTTATCTACAACTGCTTTTACTTTTTCTTCACTTCCAATATTTCCTGGATTTATTCTTACTTTATCTACACCAGATTCTATAGCTTGAAGTGCTATTTTATAATCAAAATGAATATCTGCAACTATTGGAATATGTATTTGTTTTTTTATTTCTTTTATAGCTTTTGCATCTTCCATATCTAAACATGCTACTCTTATTATTTCACATCCTGCTTTTTCTAAAGCAAGTATTTGGTCTACAGTAGCCTTTGCATCTTTAGTTTTAGTATTACACATAGATTGTATTACTACTTTGTCTTGTCCACCTATTTGAACATTTCCAACCATAATTTTTCTAGTATTTTTTCTATTCATATTTTCTACCTTTCATACAAATATTTTATTCTTCTTTAAATTCTTTTGTTTTATCTATATACATTAATGTTGCTGCTACATGCTTACAATATCCATCATCTTGCAAACAACCACATGTACAACTTATTTTATTTACTACATAGTCCTTATTATAATTAATTCTTACCATGTATTCTTCTCCAAAATTATCTCCTTGACAATATGCAAAAAATTCGTTTTTATCTCTACTTGCATACACTATTTTTTTGTCCACTGCTGTTGACATTCCTATACTTTTTTCATCTAAACTAAGCATAGGCAAGAATTTTTCTTTTAAATTTATTTCTTTTGAAGTATTTTCTTCTTCATCTTCATTTTCTTCCTCATTTTCTTCCTCTTTTGTTGTTTCATCTGGGCTTAATAGTCTAAATTCATCTTCACTTATTGCTTCTATATCAAACATATTTCTTATTAATGCTCTAAGCTCTGGATCATTTTCATGTCTTAATGCATATTTTAATGGTTCTTCTATTTCTTCTAAATAGCTGTCATCCCAAAATATAATTTCAGATAATATAGTCACCACATCACTTCTTATTCTATGGTCATCACAATAAAGTGCTTTACAACAAGCTTTTACTGCTAAATCTGGGAATTCTTTACTTGCATGTAAATATGCAAGTAGTGGTGTTATATCCATATGTTTGTTCTCTTTTATTTCTTTAGATATGTTATCCCAATCTATTTTCTTATTTAATTCTTCAAGTGCATTTGAAAGAAGCTCTTTATTTGCAGATATACACTCTAATAACTCTATATTTTTCTCTGGATCATTCATAAATTCATTATATATTATTAAATACATTTCTTTTAAATCTAAAGCAGCTATTTTATTGAAAATATCTAAATGCGGATTTTTAACTTCTTCTTTTAGCATTTCTAATGTTTTATCACATGAAAGTTCTTCTTTATATATTTTCTTTAATTCAGCTTCCTTTTCTTCTTCTAAAATACCTTCTCCAATTACAGATACATATACGTCCATAACGGCTGAAAAGGCATCATATTTTGAATTAAATTCATCATACCTAATAATATACTCTTTAAGTAAATTATATAGCCAATTTAAATCATTATCACTTTCAATAATATCTTTAGTTAAAACAATAGCTTTTATAATGCCACCAATATTTACATATCTTTTTAAAGTTATTTCTGAATATTTTAATACATCTATTAAATCTAATTTCTTTAATAAATTTAAATATCCAGGATATGTACGATCAAGCATATTATTATCTACTATCCAAAGTTTTTCTTCTTTGGTTAATATTTCCATTTTTTCAATTAATTGGCTTATTATATGCTTATCATCAGAGTATCTTTTAATAATATAGAATCTGTAATAGTCTGGATTTGGATACTTGTCCAAAACAAATTTATTAATTAGCTTAGTAAACTCAGGAAACATACTTATTTTTAATATAATTCTTTGCAATGCATGATTTTCTGATATATTTGAATATGACGCTAAAAGCAAATATATATACATGCAAGATAGATTCTTTGTTTTAGTTATATTTTCTTTACAAAAAGCTCCTAATTTCTCTTTGTTTAAATTCTTGCTTTTTTCAATTACTCCTATTATCTCGTCTATATTTTTATTTATGTCTAAGCTCTTATTTTCAAGATATTTTTCTAGCTTAGTACTATCTAGTTTCTTTACCATTTCTGTTAGTAGCTTTAACAGTTCAAAATCTATAGAATCAATTATATTACTTTGCCATATAAGAAAGTTTAAATGTGCATTACTATCTACACCATAAATTTTTTCATCATCTCTTTTAATATAAAAAGCTAATTGACTACTTCTTCCTTTTTTACCATTAATATTTAAATTGTCTTCAATAAAATCATATATACTTTTTTCTTCCATATTTACCTCTCATAATAATTTTAGTATATCATATATTATTTTAATATTTCAATTAATTTTCTTCTATTTTTCTTTTCATATATTGCAAAATATATTCTTTAATTTTCTCTATTTCATCTTTTGGTACATTGTTATATTGTTCTAATATATTTATCTTTTTTTCAACTAGATTTAATTGTTGTAAATATTTTATAGAATATATATAATACAAATCAAAGATAAAGCATAACATACGCACAACAGAGTCTGCCTCAGATTTAACTGCTGAATTAGCACAGCATTTTTCTAGATATACATACTGTAATGTCTCTATATTAAAGTCGCTATCTACGTCCTTTACTGCTAATATTTGTGTATTCATTATATCTAGCTTATCTGCATCTCTTATTATTTTAGATATTATTAGCTCTATTCCGTCTATTCCTTGTTCTATTGCCAATTTATTATGATTTTTTACTGCAGTTAATATTATCTTTTGTTTTACTTTATCTTTTTCATATTTTTCTATATAATTATTCTTTTTTAATATTTCTACCCCTAAATCTGCATGATCTATAGATTTTAAGTCGTCATATGTACAATATTGTGTCCATTGCTCAAATCTTCCAATATCATGTAATAACCCAGCTTTTGCAGCTAATATCATTTCATCTTCTGTTAAATTAAGACTTTTTGCTATATCTATTGCAAATTTCATAACTCTTAATGAATGTTTATATTTTCTTTCAATAGCTGGTACGCTTAAATCATAATGATTTACAAAGGTTTCAAATTCCTCTATTTCTTTTTCTATCATCTTTTTTCTCCAATCATATATATATATTACTACTTAGTATTACTTTAAGCAATAATTGTAATGGATTTTATATATCATAATTTCACATGTATATTTAAGCACAAAATTGTGTTCAATTTAAGAGTATTTCTTTATTGTTTTGAAAAATGATATAAAAAAATTCCTGTAAACTAAATATTTACAGGAATTTATATCAATTATACTTTGGCGGAGAGTGAGGGGTTCGAACCCTCGCGCCCGTTGCCAGACCTAACAGTTTAGCAAACTGTCCCCTTCACCACTTGGGTAACTCTCCAAAGCTCTTTTCGATACCTCTACATTATAACAATAATACAATAATAAGTCAATATCTTTGAGTAAAATTAATTTATATTTTTGAGCAAAAAAAAATAGAACGTTAAAACATTCTATCTTTCATGTGGCGGAAGAGGTAGGATTCGAACCCACGGTGCCTTTCGACATCACCAGTTTTCAAGACTGGCTCCTTAAACCACTCGGACACTCTTCCATTCGTGATACGTTTATTATTATATCACTATTTTTTTATTTGTCAATATCAAAGTCTAAAAAATCATAATTTTTTCTAACTTTTTTTACATTTTAATATTTAACATTGAAAGTAGGCTTTCTAATCCATCTTCATCGTTATATTCTATTATTAATCTTTGATGTTTTTTAGTTTGATCAATTCTTACTTTATATCCAAAATAATCTTTTAGCTTATTCTCTAATCTATCATAGTATACAGATTTTGGTTGTTTAGCAGTTTTCTTTTTTCTATATTTATCGTCACCGTATATTAGTTTTTCAACATCTCTTACAGTTAATTTCTTTTCTGCTACTTTCTTAGCAATGGCAATTTGCTTTTTAGGATCATCTATTACAAGTAATGCTCTTGCTTGTCCTTCTACTAATTGACCTTTTAGTATCATATCTTGAATTTCTTCTGGTAATTTTAATAAACGCATTATATTAGATACTGTTGAGATATTCTTCCCAGTTATTTTAGCTACATCACTTTGAGAATATCCATCTATGTCCATTAATTCTTTTATTGCTTGAGCAACTTCAACTATATTTAAATCTTCTCTTTGTATATTTTCAATTAAAGCTACTTGTTTCTTTTTATTGTCTGTATAATCCTTAATTATTGCTGGTATTGTTTCTAGCCCTGCTGCTTTTGCTGCTCTCCATCTTCTTTCACCAGCAACTATTGTATATCCACTAGCATCTTTTACAACTAAAATTGGCTGTATTACACCATTTTCTTTAATAGAGTCTGTTAGTTCTTGCATTTTTTCTTTATCAAAAACTTTTCTAGGTTGATTTAACATAGGCTCAACTTCAGTTATATTAAGCTCTATAACTTTATCTACTACATTTTCAGTTTCTTTTTCTTTCTTTGAAGTTCTTTTTGTTACTTTTTCAATTGTTTCTTCATTATCTTCCCCAAAGAAAGCATCTAATCCTCTTCCTAAACCTTTAGCCATATTAATCCTCCTTTTCTATTAGTTTTATTAGCTCTCTTGCTAATTTTCTATATGTTTCTGCTCCCTTAGAGTCATCATCATATAATGTTATTGGTAATCCATGGCTTGGTGCTTCACTAAGTCTTATATTTCTAGGGATTATTGTTTGGAATACTTTATTTCCAAAGTATTTTTCAACTTCTCTTGCAACTTGTGTAGATAAGTTTGTCCTAGCATCAAACATAGTTAAAATAACCCCTTCTATTATTAGATCTGGATTTAAATGTTTTTGGACAAGCTTAATTGTATTTATTAATTGTCCTAATCCTTCTAGTGCATAATACTCACATTGTATTGGTACAAGAACACTATCTGAAGCTGTAAAAGCATTTAAAGTAATTAACCCTAATGATGGTGGACAATCTATCAATATATAGTCGTATTCATCTTTAATTTTATTTAAAGCATCTTTTAGTCTAGTTTCTCTTGAAACCATTGATACAAGCTCAACTTCAGCTCCTGCAAGATTTATATTAGCAGGACAAACATCTAATTTTTTTATCATTGTTTTTACTATTGTTTCACTCATATCCATGTCATCTATTAAAACATTATATACTGATTTGTCTGTGTGAGCCTCAATTCCTAATCCACTTGTTGCATTTCCTTGTGGATCTATATCTATTAATAATACTCTTTTACCTCTTTGTGCTAAGCAAGCACTCAAATTAACTGCTGTTGTTGTTTTACCTACTCCACCTTTTTGATTAGCTATTGATATTACCCTTGCCATAATGTCACCTCAGAGTTATTATATTACATTTTTCTAAAAAATGAAAGAGAAAAAAATAAATTTTACTCTTTATTTAAAAATTCGCTATTTTATTTATATATAAGCAAAAGCAGTAATTAGATAACTTTCTAATTACTGCTTTTTGTTATAATGGATTCTTCTTTATTTTTCCATAGTTTCTAGGATACTTTTCTGGTGTATTTCCAATCTTAGATATACACAAAATGTTTCTATTGTATTCTTCATTGTCTATAGTATATGAATACTCTACCTTTTCTTTTAGTTTTAATTTTAATGTATTTAATGCGTTTTTAGATAAGTCTATTTCTTCTTGTACGCTATCTCCCTTCATTACAATACATTTTCCATTTACTTTTACATAAGGACTTACGTATTCAAGTAGTATTGGTAATTGTGCTACAGCCCTAGATACACTAGCATCATATGTTTCGTATAGTTTCTGTATTCTTACAACTTCTTCTGCTCTACCATGTACAATCTTTACATTTTTAAGCTCTAGCTTATCTACAACTTCTTGTAAGAAGATTAATCTTTTGTTTAGAGCATCAAGTAATGTAAATTCTTTGTCTGGATAATATATTGCAAGTACCATTCCAGGAAATCCTGCTCCTGTACCAACATCTATTAGATTATTTATATCTTTACCTATTAGTTTTGTACATTCTAAACAGTCTACAAAGTGTTTTACTATTATTCCATAATCATCTGTTATTGCTGTAAGATTCATCTTTTCATTCCACTCAACTAGTAACTCTTTATACATTTCTAATTTATCTAGTGTAGTTTCATTTGTTTCAATATTTTGAATATTACATTCTTTACATAATATTTCTTCAAATTCTTCTTTTGTCATATTATTACTTTTCATGTGAAACTCCTTATACCTACTTTATATTGTTTTGGCTTAAATATATAAGCAATACGGATATATCTGCTGGTGATACGCCTGATATTCTTGATGCTTGACCTACAGATAGTGGTTTCTGTTTATTTAGCTTTTGTCTTGCTTCTAAGCATAATCCTTTGATATCGTTATAATCTATATCTGGGCTTAGTTTCTTGTTTTCTAATTGTTTAAACTCATCTATTTGCTCTTGTTGTAACTTTATATATCCTTCATACTTAATTTGAATTTCAGCTTCTTGAACTACACTCTTTGGTAACACTTTTCTCTTCTTGTCTATTGGAGCTAAGTTAGCATAGTTTAATTCACTTCTTTTTAATAGGTCTGCTAACTTACAACCAGTAGATAGCTTAGATGATCCAAGAGATTCTAATAGTTCATTTACTTCTTCTGTTGGTCTTACTGATGTAGCTCTAATACGCTCTACTTCTTGTCTTATACTATCTTTCTTTTCTAGGAATTTCTTATATTTTTCTTCTGTAACTAGCCCTACTTTATATCCTTTTTCTGTAAGTCTTAAGTCTGCATTATCTTGTCTTAAAGCTAGTCTATATTCTGCTCTAGATGTCATCATTCTATATGGCTCGTTAGTTCCTTTAGTTACTAGATCATCTACTAAAACTCCTATATATGCTTCTGAACGATCTAATATTAATGGTTCTTTATCATCTACTTTTAATGCTGCATTTATTCCAGCTATAATTCCTTGTGCAGCTGCTTCTTCATATCCAGATGAACCGTTAACTTGTCCAGCAAAGAATAATCCGTCAATTCCTTTATACTCTAAGCTTAACTTTAAGTTAGTAGAATCAATACAATCGTATTCTATTGCGTATGCTGGTCTCATCATTTTAGCATTTTCAAGTCCTGGTACAGTTCTATACATTTGTATTTGTACTTCTTCTGGTAATGATGAAGACATACCTTGAATATACATTTCAGATGTTTTCTCACCTAAAGGCTCAATAAATAGTTGATGTCTCTTCTTATCTGCAAATCTAACAACTTTATCCTCTATTGATGGACAATATCTTGGACCTGTAGATTTTAGCTTCATATCTTTATTTGCTGTGTAGATAGGTGATCTATCTAGATTTGCTCTAATTATCTTATGTGTTTCTTCGTTAGTATAAGTTAAATAACAAGAAACTTGTTTTTTATTCAATATTTCTTCATTTCCTTCATTATCAAAAGAAAATGGAACTATTTCTTTATCTCCAAATTGCTCTTCCATCTTAGAAAAATCTATAGTTTTAGCATTAATTCTTGCAGGAGTACCAGTTTTAAATCTTCTAAGCTCTACTCCTATATCTAATAGGCTTTGAGATAAGTCATTAGCTGGGAAAACTCCATCTGGACCACTTGAATATGATACTTCACCAATTATTACTTTACCTTTTAGATAAGTACCAGTAGCAACAACTATTGTTTTAGCCTTAAAAGTAGCACCAATCTTAGTTTTAACACCTACTACTTTTCCATCTTCAACTAATATCTTTACTATTTCTGCTTGGTAAACGTCTAAATTTTCTTGTTGTTCCATAGTTTTCTTCATTTCTATATGATACATTCTTCTATCTGACTGTACTCTTAATGAATGTACAGCTGGTCCCTTAGAAGTATTTAGCATTTTAGATTGTAAGAAAGTTTTATCTGCATTTTTAGCCATTTCTCCACCTAAAGCATCAATTTCTCTAACTAGATGTCCTTTTGAAGTACCACCTATACTTGGGTTACAAGGCATATTTGCAAGTGTATCTAAATTAATAACAAATGCTGCTGTCTTTTTACCCATACGAGCTGCTGCAAGTGCTGCTTCACATCCTGCATGTCCAGCTCCAATAACTATTACATCGTATTCTCCTAAACAATACTCACTCATT
The DNA here is from genome assembly GCA_934130595.1 of uncultured Clostridia bacterium. GTDB lineage: Bacteria > Bacillota > Clostridia > TANB77 > CAG-465 > CAG-465. Next base: position 35,624 of record CAKOYF010000011.1, read on the forward strand.
ATCTTTCCTCCTTATTTTCCTAAACAAAACTTTTCAAAAATCTTAGCTATAATATCTTGTGTTACGTCTGCACCAATGATTTCTCCTAGTGTTTTTGTACTCTTTTTAACATATATAGATACAATATCTATTGGTTGACCTAGTGCTATCTCTTTTTTAGCATCTTCTAAGTAATTTACAGCTTTTTTCAATAAATCTTTATGTCTTTCGTTTGTAATTATTAGCTCATGTGAGTAATCTAAATCTGTAGAATCAAAAAGATTTACTATTTTTTCTTTTAATTCGTCTATACCAACATTATCTTTTACAGATATTAATACAGGCTTATTTATGTTGTTTTTTTCTAGCTCGTCCATAATATCCTTTATATCATCTTTTGATGCTATATCTGACTTATTTATTACTGTTATATATTTTAATCCTTTATTTTGGATTTTAGAAAGTATCTCAAAATCTTGCTTTGCTATACCCTCTTCACCATTTATAATGTATAGCACTAAATCCATTTCTTCTAGTATTTTCAAGCTTTTTTCGACACCTATTTTTTCAATAATATCTTCAGTATCTCTTATTCCTGCAGTATCTGATATATTTAAAACAATATTACCTAAATTAATTGTTTCTTCTACTATATCTCTTGTAGTACCAGGAATATTAGTTACTATAGCCTTTTCGTAATGTGCTAAATTATTTAATAATGAAGATTTACCAACATTTGGTTTACCTAGTATTGCTACATTTACACCATTTTTAATATATTTTCCATGTTCATATGTATCAAGTATATGCTGTATTTGAGATATTTTCTTATCCAATAGGCTAATTATACTTGTTGGTTCTACTTCTTCGTAGTCATATTCTGGATAATCTACACTAACTTCAATTTGAGCCATTAATTCAACTAATTCTTCTCTAAGTTCACGTATTTTTTTAGATAAGTCGCCTTCCATATTTTTAGCAGCAATTCTGCTTTCTGTCTTAGTTTTAGCATTAATTAAGTTAATTACAGCCTCTGCTTGAGATAAATCCATTTTACCATTTAAAAAGGCTCTTTTAGAGAATTCGCCAGGTTTTGCTAGAGTTGCACCACTTTCAAGCACTAGTTCTAGTATTTCCTTTGTTACTTGATTTCCTCCATGACAGTTAATCTCACATACATCTTCACCAGTATATGAATGAGGAGCCTTAAAATATGATACTAAAACATTATCTAAAACTTCTCCATCATCTAATATTTTTCCATAAATAATATGATTTGGTTCTAATTTTGCACTAGATTTAAATATTTTATTTACTATATTTAGACTATTATTACCACTTATTCTAATAATACTAATTCCACTATTAGATAAAGCAGTACCAATAGCAGCAATTGTTGTAGACATAATTTTCCTCCTTTTTACTAAAAAGAACCCAGTGAGTAGAAATAACGTATATTATACTTCTACATCACTGAGTTCTATTTAACTTTCACCTAAATAGAATGGTGATTTATATATTTTTTATTCTATTCCTAAGTCATCTCTTACAATTGACTTATCATTAGTAGCAGATTCTCCTGCTTCTTTTTTTAACTTACTTGTAGGCCATTGTTCAATATGATCAGTATGTTCGTCTAAAAACTTTTCAAAGTTTTCTTTTTCATTATCCATATTCAAAACCTCCTAAAAAAATTATCTATATTGATATTTTCTTTTAATAACAACTCTTCTTCTAGGCTCTTCACCAATAGATTCAGTCTCTACATCTTTTCTATCAGCTAGTTCTCTATGAATTATTAGTCTTTCGTATGCAGACATTGGCTCAAGCTTTATTGGTCTTCTAAACTTAACACAGTTTGCAGCCATTTTATTAGCTAGTTTTCTAAGTTTTTCTTCTTTTTTCTTTTTATAATCATTGATTTCTACAAATACTTTAGCATAATCTTCATCTTCTCTTTGAAGCATTGAGTTTAATAAAGATTGAAATGCTTCTATAGTTTTACCTTTATACCCTATTAAATGTGACATATCATCACCTTTAATAACTAGATTTAATTGGTTTCCATCTTTAGTAATTGTATATGATACTTGCTCATTTGTTATTTCAAATATATTTTTTAGTATTTCTTCTAGTCTTTCTTGTGTTTTTTGAGCTTGTTCTTCTGATATTTTTTTATCTACTGTAAGTCTTACTTTAGCAAGCTTTGCAGATAAAATTCCTAAAACTCCACCATTTGAAGGTTCTTCAAGAACTTCTATTTTTACGTCATCTCTAGATACTTTTAATTCCTCTAGACCTTTTCTAATGGCTTCTTCTACTGTTTTTCCAATTTGTTCAGTTACTTTTTTAGTCATTGTTTTCACCCTTTCCAAGGAATAACACTTTATTTTTTTTGTTTTTATCATTATTTTTGTTTAAATCTTTATCTTCCATTAATTTATCTATTAATAATTGTTGGCCCATACCTAAAATTGTACCAAATAACCAGTAAACTCCTAGTGCTAATGGCCATGCATATGAGAAATATGCAGAAAGTATTGGCATCATAATATTCATAGATTTTTGCATCTCAGCTTGATCTTCAGACATTGTATTTTTAGATTTTCTCATCATTAATTGGTTACTTAATAATGAAAAAACTAATGTCAATACAGGAATTACTAGAGTCCATTTACTTACACGTTTTGTTTCATCTTTAGAAAATGCATCTTTTGGTGTATCTCCTAAACTAATCTTATCTCCAATTTTCATATCTAGTAAGTCATATTCTTTTGCAATATTTATTTCATAAGCTTTCATCTCATTGTCAGTTACTTCCTCGCCTTCAGCCTTGTTTAAATATTGTGCTGTGTATGTTTTTATCTCACTTTTATCCATTTGAGCAATATATGTTAATGGTTGTTTTACAACGAAAAACATTGCTATAACAATTGGAATTTGAATAATTGGTAATAAGCAACCACCTAAAGGACTTATCTTGTTATCTGCATATAACTTAGTTAATTCTTCATTAAGTTTTACTGGATTATCCTTGTATTTTTCTCTAAGTTTCTTGTCCTCTGGTGCTATTTTTTGTAGTCCTGCTGTAGATTTTAGCTGTTTAAGCATTAATGGGAAAAGTATTAACTTTGTTAGGAAAGTAAATATTAATAGAGCTATAAGGTAATTGTTACCAACTACACTATATATTAGTCTAATAATACCTCCTAAAATACCTGAAATAAAGTCGATCATCAATATCCCCCATTCATTACTTTAGTAAATCCACTCCGCCTTTTGAAAATGGATTACATTTTAGTATTCTTATTATACCTAATAAACTACCTTTGATTATACCATATTTGTCAACCGCTTGCCTAGTGTATTCAGAGCAAGTTGGGTAATATTTACAATGCTTTGGAAAGCATGGTGAAATGTACTTTTGGTATAGCCTAATTAAATATACTAACATTCTTCTTGGCAATAGTATTATTTTATGCATATAGTTCAAGCTCCTTGAAGCAGTTTATTATGTCTTCTTTAATTATTTGAAAATTCATTTCTTTGCCTATTGTATCTTTTTTGTACATTACAACAAAATTGTATCCTTTTTTTAGTTTTGTTTCTTCTTCTTTATACACTTCTCTGCCATAACGTTTTAGCTTATTTCTTTGAACACTATTACCGTTCTTTTTAGAAACACACACAGCAAAGAAATTCATACTATCTTTTGTTGTATCTGCCATCTTAGTTTTGCAAGCATGTACTACAACATAATTGCCTTTAGCATATTCTCCCTTTTTAAAGATATACTTGAATACTTTATTCTTTTTTATTCTAAGCGTATATTTCATTTTCTTTCATCCCTTACATTTAAAAAAGTGGATATGAAAAATCATACCCACTTACATATTAATTAGGCACAAAGTACTTTTCTACCCTTTGCTCTTCTTAATTTTAATACTTTTCTTCCTGATGATGTTGACATTCTTTTTCTAAATCCGTGTACTTTTTGTGTTTGTCTTGTTTTTGGTTGATATGTTCTTTTCATGTTACTACACCTCCTAAACGATATATATCTATTAAATAATTTTTCAACTCAAAAAAATAAATGCTAATCATATACTAAATTAGACATTTAAACATTTGTATAAGTGGAACTATTATACACTATTTTATTTCTTTTGTCAACCCTAAGCATAGCAATAATTACAGCTTAGGCACTTTGTTACAAGCTATATATACCGTACCAACTTTTCACATATCACTTTGTACATTATAAAAAGATGGTATCATATTCCCTAAATTTAACTTGTCCAAAATTTTTGGTTAGATATTTTACAACATTTCGTTTGCTTTGTCAATACCCCAATTGAGCCCTGAAATTTCCGTGAAAAGTAGCGTTTTTTTGCCTCCGAATTATGTATACTTGTAAACTACAAATTTGACCATCCTTGACTTTTAAAAATGTTTTTGCCCTGTGGATAACTCTGAAAGCATATAAAAATATACCAATTTTTTATCTAAAAACTACATAATTTTTAAAGTTATCCACAGTTTTTATGTAAAGTGGCACACTAGGGAATTGATTTTGAAAAAAATTTTGCGCAATGTTTTTTTGACCAAAAAGTTTTCACAGCAAAAAAACGCTAAAGTAGTGCAATTTCAATATGTGTAGGTGTCATAAAATATCTTAATTTTTGTGAAAAGTTTTTGAGTTATCCACAGTTTTTATGTTTATTTTCACACTTTGAATTCATTCAAAAATGGAGTTATCCACAGGGGGTGTGGATAACTCTGTGGATAACTTTTGATTTTTTACCCAATTTTTCGAAAATTTATTTGTAATTTACAACCCGGTATTCTTTCTTTATTTAAATATATTTTGACCGAATTATACTTTACATATATCAAAAATTGAAAAAACGCTGTGAAAAGTTTTTTTTGCGCAATTGACATAAATATATATATAAAACTATTTTTTTCGTTTTTTCTCCTTTTACAAAAACGGCTATTTTACTACGTTTTACGCCTTTTTTATGTAATTATTTCACGTTTATTACAAAAAAATTGCTAAACTGTTAAAATCTGCAGTTTTGAAAGTTATCCACAGTTTTTATGTGAACAAGCAAAAATTTTCCAAAAAGTTATCCACAGGGGGTGTGGATAACTTGGCTAGTTATCCACAGAGTTATCCACAGGGTAGACACCCTTCAAACCCTTGCAAATGGCGGATTTTTAAAAGTTATCCACATTATCCACAGCCCCTACTACTACTACTATTTAATAATAAATAAATAACTTAATTTTTAATTAACGCGCGTGCGCGCGCGCATGAGAAAAAAATTGGTTTACATTTTTCTGTGGAAAAATAAAAAAATAATAGCCTAAAAAAATATTAAAAAATTTTTTAAAAAAATTAAAAAAATTATTTTTGAGTACAAAAAAAATAAAAATTAATTATCCACATTATCAACAAATTGAATTGTGGAAATTGTGGATAACCATTATAT
>CAKOYF010000012.1 GCA_934130595.1 uncultured Clostridia bacterium
AGTGGTAGAGCATTCGGCTGTTAACCGAAGGGTCGTAGGTTCGAGCCCTACTTGAGGAGCCAGAATAGCTAGGATTTATTTCCTAGCTTTTTTGTTTTTTAAAATAATTAATTTTTTTTGTAAATACTATTTACTTTTTTATTTTTTAGTGATAATATATATTCATAAGAAATATTCCTCAATAGCTCAGCGGTAGAGCATTCGGCTGTTAACCGAAGGGTCGTAGGTTCGAGCCCTACTTGAGGAGCCACTAATAGCTAGGATCTCCCTAGCTTTTTTTCTTGATATTTTTGGAACTTGAGTATTTCAAGTTCTTTTCTATTTATGTTTACTTTTAAGTGAAAATATTGTGAAAAGCCTAGAAATATCAAGGATTGGATGTTATACTATTAAAATATATTAATATAATTTAAGAAAGGAGAAAAAGTAATATGAAACCAATAAGAAGCTTTTGTGACTTCATAGAAAAAATTACTACAATTAAAAGTGAATATATCTATTTATTTGTTATTTCTATAATAATTGTTTTAATTATTAAGATAATTAGAATGACTTTTTTGAAAATTACATTTAAAAAAAAATTAGACTCTAAGGAAAAATATATGTATAATAAAAAATGGTCTACTTTATCTACATCAGTAACTATAATACTACTTTCTTTAGTTTGGATAGACTATCTAAAAAATTTCCTTACACTTATTACCTTTATCTCCACTGCTATTACATTATCACTTAAGGATATAATTTTTAATTTCTTTTCAGGAATATATATAAAGACAAGTAAGCTATTTTCGTTAGAAGATAGAATTGAAATAAATGGCTTAAAAGGCGACGTAGTAAATATAAATAAAACTGGTTTTGATTTATTAGAAATCGGAGATAGAGTTAATGGAGAACAAAGTACAGGCAGAATTGTACACGTACCTAACTCTATTGTTTTTGCTTATCCATTAAAAAACTATGTCAAAGCATTTAAATATATATGGGATGAAATAAAGATAAATATACCTCTAGAAGCGGATGTTTTTAAAACTAAAAAAGAATTATATAGAATCATTAGAAAAAACAGTACAGTTCGTAATATTCCAAATAAGATGGAAGATGAGGTAAATGATGCATCAGTAGAGTACAGAATATATTTTAATAATTTAGACCCAATAATATATCTAGAAGTTGTAGATGATCATATAGAGTTATATTTAAGATTTTTAGTACATCCTAAGAAAAAAAGAAATATTGAAAATTCAATATGGTTAGATATTTTAAAAAGTAATAATGAAGGAAAAATAGAATTATATAAAAAAGTGTAGATTTTTTGTTAGCATTTTGGTATAATCTTCGTAGGTGAGATTTATGTCAAAAAAGGTTAAGATAAATAAAAAAAGGTTAGTAACTATACTAGTAGTTGTAATTGTAGTAATAATAGCAATTATTATGATTGTAAAAAATGTTAATAAGGATAAAAATGAGATTACATTAGATGGGACAACAACAAATATAGAAAATAAAACAATAACAAATGAACAACAAATTGAATATGATGGAAACCCATATAATGTACCACAAGACTATACACAAACTGTAAGTGGTTATGTAGATGATTCAAATAATGAAATGTCTGGAGATGAAATTTCTCAAATAAAAAGAAATATAGAAGAAAAATTTAAAAGTGTTTATACAGATAAATTAGGAATTTCAGCAAATATGGACAGTATAGTAATAAACTTCAATCCAGTTACCACTACAATAGCAGAAAAGAAATGCTTAGTATTTGCTGTATACACCGAGGAAAATAATGAATTAAATTTTGTTTCTAAATATGCAATGTCAGTAGATGCATCAACATTATACAAATTTGATTCGGAAAAACTTATATATAATATGATAGAGATGTAAAAAAATAGAGAAGTAAATCTTCTCTATTTTTTTAATCATTTTTAAGATAAATTGTTTGAGATTTATATGCAAGTGCTGCTTTATGTGAGTTTAATATACTCATAATTTTATAGTTAAAAGTATCTAAAAATCCCATATAGTCTACGTAGTTAATTATTGGAGTATAGCAAAATACTTTTAAATTATATCCATCATCTTTTATTTCATTAAATTTTACATATAAACCATCATTTAAAATATTTGGTTCATTTTCTAGATATATTAAAATATCATTTTGAACATCTGCAACTTTTTTTAATGGTGTATCGAATTCTAATACAAGATCCACAGCTATTCTTCTTTTTTGTAATCTACTCCAGTTTGTTATTGGAGAATCTATAATAGTAGAATTTGGAATAGAAACTACACAATTTTTTGATTCTCTGATTCTAGTACTTCTAAATGTAAATTCTTCTATACTTCCTTCAGTAGAACCAATGCTTACCCAATCTCCTAATTCAAAAGGTTTATCTAGAATGATCATTACTGCACCAATTATGTTAGAAGCAGTATCTTTAGCTGCAAGAGCTATAGCAACACCACCTATACCAAGACCAGTTATTAGACCAGTAATATCATATCCTAATTCACTAATTAAAATTACTCCACCTATTAAATAGATACAAACTTTTAGTGTCTTACATATCATGTGTATCATTGCATCATTTGCACGAGTAATTCTCTTTTTTAGTCCCTTTTCAAATTTAGATTTTGGAGATACTAAGTTTCCTAAAGCGTAAGTAGATAAAGCAATTATTACTATTCTTAACACTTTATTAATTAAAGCTTTAAAGCCTGTTGTAGGTCCTAAAATCATTAATGCAAAGTACCATCCTAAGATTCCAAAGAATACTTTTAGAGGTTTATAAAAATTATTTTCTCTAATTTTTTGTTTACCTTTTACTTTAAAAAGTTTTATTATAATTGTTGAAAATAATCCTTTTAGTATATAGAATCCAGCTATGGTAAGAACTGAAAAAATTAATTTCTTTATAGAGAATGAATTTACATCAAAAAAAGTACCAAAAATATTTTTTACTTTTTCCATAAAATCCTCCTTATACATAATAAATTATATAAGATACAAAAAAATTTTTCAATAAACAAATATAATTATTTATATTTCCAAATATATTTTAATAAAAAAGGAATTATATTTGACATATAATTGAAAAAATAAGCGAATTAGTATATAATATACTAGACTAGAAAGGAGAGATATTATGTTAAAATTATATAATACTCTTACTAAAGAGAAAGAAGATTTTGAACCAATAGATAAGGAGCACAATTTAGTTAGAATGTATTCATGTGGTTTAACTGTATACAACTATGCTCATATTGGAAACATGAGAACATATATTTTTATGGACACTTTAAGAAAAGTGTTAAAATATAATGGATATAAATTAATGCATGTTATGAATATAACAGACGTTGGGCACTTAGTTTCTGATGCAGATGAAGGAGAAGATAAAATGGCCAAATCTGCAAGAGAGCAACACAAGACAGTGTATGAAATAGCTAAGATGTATACAGAAGCTTACCAAAAAGACTTCAAAAAACTAAATATAGAAGATACTGAAGTGCTTGCAAAGGCTACTGATCATATAAAAGAGATGGAAGAGTATGTAAAAGAAATAATAAAAAACGGATATGCATATGAAACATCAAAAGGAGTATATTTTGATACTTCTAAAATTAAAAATTATGGTAGATATTTATCTAATAACATAATAGAAGACTTAAAAGCTGGAGCAAGAGTTGAAGTCGATGAAGAAAAGAGAAATCCACAAGATTTTGCTATTTGGATAAAAGCACCAAAAGAGCACATAATGAAATGGGATAGTTTTATGGGATTATGCTATCCAGGCTGGCATATAGAGTGTTCTGCAATGTCTAGAAAATATTTAGGAGATGTTTTTGATATTCATACAGGTGGAGTAGACCATATACCAATACATCACGAAAATGAAATAGCACAATCAATAGGAGCAACAGGAAAAATACCTGCTAAAAGATGGATGCATGTAGAATTCTTACAAATAAATGGCGGAAAAATGTCTAAGAGTTTGAAGAATGTATATACTATTTCAGATCTTGAAAAAGAAGGAATAGAGCCATTAGCATATAGATATTTTACATATTCTGCTCATTACAGAACTAAATTAAACTTTACATGGGATGCTATAAAATCTGCTCAAGTAGCTTTAAACAGATTAAGAGAAGCAACAAAACAACAAAAAGCAGGAACAGAGAAAGCTCCAGAAGAAAAAATAAAAGAATATTTACAAAGATTTGAAAATGCTATTAATGATGATATAAATATGCCTCTTGCTATTGCTGTTGCATGGGATGTAGCAAAAGAAAAAAATAGATCTAAAGACTATTATGATTTATTAATGAAATTTGATAGTGTTTTATCTTTAGACTTAGATAAACAAGAAGAAGTATTAAGTTATCCAAAGGAAATAGATGAATTACTAGAAAAAAGAAAATTAGCAAGAGAAGAAAAAGATTACAAAAAATCAGATGAAATCAGAGAAGAAATAAAAAAATTAGGATATGATGTAAAGGATACAAGACAAGGACAAATTATAGAAAAAATATAGGAGGAAGATAATGCCAATATTGGATTTTAATAATAAACAAGAAGTAGATGAGTATGAAAATTTTGTTTTAAATCATTTAGGATCAAGTTTCATGCAAGATTTACAATGGGGAAAAGTAAAAAATAACTGGAAGCAAGAAGCTGTATATTTAAAAGAAGATGGAAAAATAATTGCTGCAATGATGTTACTTGTTCAAAATATTCCGTTTAATTCAACTATAATATATGCTCCACGTGGACCAGTTTGTGATGTATATGATATAGATTTAGTTAATAGATTAGTAAAAGAAGTAGATCCTTTAGCTAAAAAATATAATGCATGTATGTTAAAATTTGACCCACAAGTTATCTATGATGAAAAATTAGATAACATGTATAAAAAAGCAAATTATAAGACAACAGGATATAAACCAGATCCAGACGATTTAATTCAACCAAGCCATAACATGGTTTTAAATATAGAAGGAAAAACTGAAGAAGAACTTATGAAGAGCTTTGCAGAAAAAACTAGATATAATATTAGATTATCTGGAAGAAAAGGTGTTACTGTAAGATATTCTAGATCAATTGAAGATTTAAAGAAATTTTATGATATATATAAAATAACAACAATAAGAGATAGAATCGGATGTAGAGATTATGAATATTTTGAAAGGATGCTTAATGCATACGATGAAAGCAAACTAAGAATATACATTGCAGAACATGAAGGTGAAGCTTTAGCAGCTGCAATTGCAACTAATATAGGTGGAGAGCTATTCTATGTATATGGAGCAAGTTCAAATGTAAAAAGAAATCTAATGCCAAATTATGCTATGCAAATGGCAATGATAAGATGGGGATTAGAAACAAATTGTAGAACATACAATTTTGGTGGAGTTTTAAATCTAGATCCAAACAATGGATTATATAAATTTAAAATTGGTTTTTGCAGAGAGCAAGGCTTAGAAGAGTATATTGGTGAAATAAACAAAGTATATAATCCAATGATATACTTCATGTATACAGTAGGTATGCCTTTAAAAAGAAAAATCGGAAGAAAACAAAGAAAATTAAAAACACATTAACATATAAAATTAACTCTTTGCATATTAATATAGTATGAGTAAGTGCAAAGAGTTAATTTTATTTAGTAAGGAATTTTTCTTAGATATAATTGTAATAAGCATACTAGGAACATTACTACATTTTTTATATGAATTTTCAGGTGGTAATTTTTTAGTAGCAATATTTAGTGCAGTAAATGAAAGTGTATGGGAGCATATAAAAATTGCAGTCATTCCAATATATATTGTAGCGCTATGCAAGATGTGGATATTAGAAGAGAGAAAATGCAATTTATGGATATCGTTATTTTTTAAAGTCGTTACTGTTATAATAGTAATACCAGTACTTTTTTATGGATATCAAGCAATACTACATACAGAGAATATGATAATAGATATAGCTATATTCTATATCAGCATAATTATAGCTGAGTTTATAGAATGGATAGTTCAAAGTAAGTTTAAAATATCAGCTAAAAAAGAAGATGTATATAAATATTTAAATATAGTGCTAATATTGTTATTTATAATATTTACTTTTATACCACCAAGGTTAGATATATTTAAAGATAGTATAACAAATAAATATGGAATTTAAGGAGGAAAAAATGGCAAGACAAACTTGGAAACCAGGTACATTAGTATATCCTGTGCCTGCAGTATTAGTAACATGTAAAGATGGAGAAAGAGAAAATGTATTGACTGTAGCTTGGACTGGAACAATTTGTTCAGATCCGGCAATGACATATATTTCTGTAAGAAAAGAAAGATATTCACATGATATAATTAAAAAAAGTGGTGTATTTTGCATTAATTTAACAACAGAAGATTTAGCATATGCTACAGATTATTGTGGAGTAAGATCTGGAAGAAATGAAAATAAATTTAAAAAAATGAATTTAGAGACTGAAATGGCAACAGAAGTAGATGTACCAATAATAAAAAAGAGTCCAGTTGTAATAGAATGTAAAGTTGAAGAAATAAAAGAATTAGGATCACATGATATGTTTATTGCTAAAGTTGTAGCTGTAGATGTAGATGAAAAATATATAGATGAAAATGGAAAATTTGACATGGAAACTTGTAAGCTAATGGCTTATTCACATGGTCATTATTATAAATTAGGAGAAAAAATAGGAAAATTTGGTTTTTCTGTCCAAAAGAAAAAATAGTTAGTAAAAAGATACTCTTTTTTAGAGTATCTTTATTTATTTTTCTGTAAATAATATTATTGGTGATAAATTTGGCAGAAGAGATAGAAGTAATTAAATATTTAATGACAAATATTGAAGCACACAGAGTATTACTAAGAAATTTATATAAAAAAATAGAAGTTAAGGATTATATATATAATTACATAAGGTATGAAATGAGAGAATATACTAGATTTAGTGTATCTTTAAGAAGAATGCTTGAGTGTAGAACAAATAAATTAGGCGGAACAAAAAATGGAATTATTGGGCTTGCTACAAGCATTGGAAACTCTAGAAGATTATCTAGTATAAATGAATATATTACATTTTTTAAAGAGGCAGCAAAAGTAAACATTATGGATATAGATAGAATACGTAAAAACTACAATATAAAAAGCAAGAATTTATTGAATTTACTAGATAGATTAGAGAAATTTGAAGACAAAAATATAAAAATACTAAATTCGCTATATTCTGGTAAGTAAATATGTAAATTTAAAGTAAAAAAATCATATAAATTGTTGCATTTTTCATATAATTATAGTATAATATAGATACTATGTACTGAAGTGAGAGGGTGGCTAAAATCCTCTCACTTATGTTTAGAAGCGGAGGATTAAATGAAAGTTGAAGTTAAAGTAGAAGAATTAATAGAACCAATAATTCAAAATTTAGGATTTGAGCTTGAATATGTAGAATTTGTAAAAGAAGGTTCAAACAATGTCTTAAGAGTTGTAATAGACAAAAATGGAGAAAAATTATGGGTAGATGATTGTGAAACTGTAAGCAGAGCTATAGAAGATGTTGTAGATAAAAACATTTCACAAGAATACGTATTAGAAGTATCATCAGCCGGACTAGAAAGACAACTAAAAAACTTGAAATTGTATAAAAAATATACAGGTAAAGAAATACATATTAAATTGTTTAAAAAGCAAAATGATTTAAAAGAATTCAATGCTGTTATAAAAGCAGTAAATGAAGAGGAACAAAGTGTAATAGTAGAAGTAGATAACAAAGAAATTGAAATTCATTTAAAAGATATTGCAACAGCATATACTACTTATGACTTTGATAGTGCATTAAAGGGAAACACAGATAATGTTAATTTAAACAAATTAAATAAATTTAATAAAAATAATTAAGATGGGGGAGTTTAAAAAAATGAAGAGTGAAAAAATTAGTTCAAAAGAATTGTTCAATGCAATTGATCAAATTTATCAAGAAAAAGGAATAACATCTGAGTATTTAATTGATTCTTTAAAATCAGCATTAAAAATAGCATATAAGAGAGATTTCATAAATACATATAGTGCAGATGAAAGAGAAGAAAGAAAAAATAGTAGAGAAGATGAACTTGTAAAACCAGAAGGTTCAGAAGAAAAGAAAGTAACAAAAAATGGATATTTAATTCCACAAGATATAGACATAGATATAACAGATCAAGCAATTAAAGTATATTGCGTAAAAGAAGTTGTAGAAAATGTAGATGAAAAAGAACAAGGTGTTAAAATATCTCTAGAAGATGCAAAACAAATTTCTAAAAAAGTAAAAGTTGGAGATTTAGTAAAAGTTGAAGTAACTCCAAAACATTTTGGAAGGATTGCTGCATCAACTGGTAAGAGTGTTTTAATTCAAAAAATAAACGAAGCAGAGAAAAACTTAGTATATACTCAATATTCAGATAAAGTTGGACAAATAATAGTCGGAACAGTTCAAAAATCTGAAAAATATGGTGTAATAGTAGATCTTGGTAAAGTAGAAGCATTACTACCAACAAGAGAACAAATAAAAACAGAAAAATTAGAACCACATCAAAAAGTTAAAGCTTTAGTAATTAGTGTAGAAAATCAAACAGGAGTTTCATCACCAAAGATTACTTTATCTAGAAAAAGTGAAAACTTTGTAAGAAAATTATTTGAAAACGAAGTTCCAGAAATAATGGATGGAACAGTTGAAATAAAAGATATTGCTAGAGAAGCTGGAAGCAGAACAAAAATATCTGTATGGTCAAATGATGAAAATGTTGATCCAGTTGGAAGTTTAGTTGGTAAAAAAGGTATGAGAATACAACCAATTATAGACGAATTAAATGGAGAAAAAATAGATGTAATACCATATAGCGAAGATGTACCAAGTTATATAATAAATGCTATATCTCCAGCACCAATACTTGCAATAGATATTAATGATGAAGAAAAAATAGCAACTGTTGTAGTTCCAGATGATGCATTAGTATTTGCAATTGGAGCAGGCGGACAAAATGTTAGACTTGCTGCTAAATTAACTGGATGGAAAATAGATATAAAAACAGAAACACAAATAAAAGAAACTGTTGTTGAATAGAAAAAAGGTGATTTAATGGTACCTATTAGATGCTGTGTAGCATGTAAATGTAGGAAAGAGAAGAAAGATTTTACTAGAATAGTAGCAAATAATGAAGGAAAAGCAATAATAGATAAAAATCAGAATATTAATAGTAGGGGAATATACATTTGTAAAGAAAAGAAATGTATAAATAACTTACAAAAAGCAATATTAAAAAATAGAATTAATTTAAAAATCAATGTAGATGTTGATAGTGTATTAGAAGTATTAAAAGAATTGGGGGAAGAAGTTTGGGAAAATTAAAAGTATATGAATTAGCTAAAATGATGAATTTATCTAACACTGAAATGTTAGAAAAATTAAATAAAATGGGAATTGAAGCAAAATCTCATTTATCAACACTTGAAGAAAGTGATGTAAATAAAGTTAAAGGAACAGCTAAAAAGCCTGTTAAAGAAGAGAAAAAACAAGAACAAGTTCATATTATAAGAAGAAATGTTAGAGTTATAAATACAAGTAATGAAGGAAAGCAAGTAGATGAAATCACTACTAATGCTGCTGGTGACATTAAGAAATCTCATCAAAGTACTGTTAATAAAACAAATAATGTTGGAAATACTCAAAACAATAGAAATAACTCACAAAATAAAAACAGAAATAATTCATTTGACAGAAGGAATAGATTTCAAAATAATAGAAATAATATAGTTATTACAAGAAATGGAAAACCAGTTGAAAAAGCAGAACCAGAGAAAAAGGTTGAAGCTGTTCAAGCTCCTATTGTAAAACCAGAAGAAAAAGTAGAAACAAAACCAGAAGTTAAAAAAGAAGAAATAAAAAATGAAGTAAAAGAGAGCGTAAAAGTTATGGATAAAAATGTTGCAACAGTATCAAAAAGTAATGAAAATAATAATGTAAGAAACAATAATAGAAATAATAATTCTAGACAGAACGGTTATAATAATAACAACAATAATAATAGAAACAGAGATGGCTACAGAAAGAATAATAATTATAATTCCCAAAATAACCCAAATTATAATAGAAATTCAAATAGTAGAGACAATAACTCAAATAGAGATAACAACAGAGATAATAGAGATTTTAGAAGAAATAATAATTTCTCACGTAATGATCAAAATGGTGATAGACCACAAAGAAATAATTTCAGAAGAGATCAAAGACAAAATTCAGATAATACTTCATATCAAGTAAATAAGTTTATAAAACAAGCAGAAAAAGCCGTTGTAGAGCAAAAAGAATCTAGAGAATACAGCTCAGTTAATATCGATAGAGATAAGAAGAAATACAACGAGAAAAATTCTTCAAATATGGAAAATAGAAAAGAAAAAATAGATAAAAATAAACTAAGAGAAGAACATTCTAGAGTTTCAACAGGTAAACTAAGAGGAATGGAAATAAGCCAAGAAGGTTTAATGGACTTATACGAAAGAGATAGTGATTTATCTAGAAAAGGATCAGGAAGAAAGAAAAATAAAGCTCCTAAAGTAGAAATGAAACAAACTAAGATTATTCCTATGACAGAAGTAAAACTTCCTGAAACAATGACTGTTAAAGAATTTGCAGAAGCTATTAAAAAACAAGCTTCAGAAGTAATTAAAAAGCTATTTTCTATGGGAATAATGGCTACAGTAAACCAAGATATAGATTTTGATACTGCATACTTAATTGCTAGTGAATTTGGAATTACAGCAGAAAAAGAAGTTGTAGTAACAGAAGAAGATATATTATTTGATGATAGTGAAGATAAAGAAGAAGATCTAGTTCCAAGACCACCAATAGTTGTTGTAATGGGACACGTAGACCATGGTAAAACTTCATTACTAGATAGATTAAGAAAAACAAACGTAGTAGAAGGAGAAGCTGGTGGAATCACTCAACACATCGGTGCATACAAAGTAAAAGTTAAAGATAGAGAAGTTTGTTTCTTAGATACACCAGGACACGAAGCATTTACAGCTATGAGAGCAAGAGGAGCACAAATAACAGATATAGCAATAATTATAGTTGCAGCAGATGATGGTATTAAACCACAAACAGTTGAAGCTATAGATCACGCTAAAGCTGCTGGTGTAACAATTCTTGTAGCAATAAATAAAATAGATAAACCAGGTGCAAATGTAGAAAGAGTAAAACAAGAATTACTTGAATATGGTTTAGTTCCAGAAGAATGGGGTGGAGATACAATCTGTGTACCAATTTCTGCTAGAACAGGAGAAGGAATAGATAACTTACTTGAAATGCTATTACTTATTGCAGATATGAAAGATTTAAAAGCAAATCCAAACAAACAAGCAAAGGGAACTGTTCTTGAAGCAAGACTAGATAAAACAAGAGGAACAGTTGTATCAATGCTTGTACAAAGAGGACAATTAAATGTTGGAGATACTATTGTTGTTGGAGATATGGTAGCAAAAGTACGTGCTATGAAAGATGACAAAGGAAAATCTGTAAAAGTAGCTGGTCCATCAACACCGGTAGAAATATTAGGATTATCACACGTTCCTCAAACTGGTGACGTTTTCTACGAAGTTGAAAATGAAAAAGTTGCAAAACAATTAATTGAAAAGAGAATTGCAAAACAAAGATTAGACTTAATAAAACAAGGAAGCAAGATTACACTTGATGATTTATTTGGACAAATTAAACAAGGTAAGATTAAAGAATTAAATATTATTATAAAAGCAGACGTTCAAGGTTCTGTTGAAGCAATGAAAGATTCATTACTAAAACTTTCTAATGATGAAGTAAGAGTAAGAATACTCCATGCATCAACTGGTGGAATAAAAGAATCAGATGTAACTTTAGCATCTGTATCTAATGCAATTATAATAGGATTTAATGTAAGACCAGAACTAGCAGCAGAACAACAAGCAAAGAAAGAAAAAGTAGACATGAGATTATATAGTGTTATATATGATGCTATCAATGATGTTGAAACTGCTCTTAAAGGTATGATGCCTAAAAAATACAAAGAAGTTAAATATGGTACTGCAGAAGTTAGAAAAATATTTAAAATTACAGGTGTTGGTATTGTTGCTGGTTGCTACGTAAAGAGTGGTAAAATAGTAAGAGGAGCAATGGTAAGACTTGTAAGAGATAATATAGTACTACTTGAAATAAAAATTGATTCTTTAAAACGTGAAAAAGACGATGTAAAAGAAGTAAATGAAAACTATGAATGTGGTATTAAATTAGAAAATTATAGTGACATTAAAGAAGGAGACATATTCGAATGCTTCACAATGGAAGAAGTAAAATAGGAGGATATAGTTTATGCAAAGACACGAAAGATTAGAACAAGATGTTAAAATTGCTTTAAGTGATATTATAATGAATGAAGTTAAAGAACCATCAGTTACAGGACTTATTTCTGTAACTGATGTTAAAATAACACCTGACCAAAAATATGCTAAAGTATATGTTAGTATATATGGAAAAGGTAATAAAAACAAAGTAATAGAAGCTTTAAAAAAGGCAACAGGCTTTATCAAAAAAGAACTTGGAAGAAGAGTAAGAATGAGAAATATGCCAGATATAACATTTGAATTAGATAATTCAATGGAATATGGTGAACATATGGATAAAGTTATAAAAGAAGTAATGGATAAAGATAATATGAATAAATAAATGTAGTTTGGGGGGATTGTATTGTTTAAAGAAGCAAAAAAAATAATAGATGATTCAAAATCTGTATATGTAGTAGCACATGTAAATCCAGATGGAGACGCAATAGGTTCTACTTTTGCTATATATGCAGCAATGAAAAAACTTGGAAAAGATGTACATGTAGTTATGCCATCATATTCTACTGTATTTGAATTTTTACCATTTGTAGATACAAGTGTGGATAAAGTAGAAGAGGATGAGTATGATTTATTAATTGCATTAGATTCTAGCGACTATACAAGACTTGCCATGAGTACAGATGACTACAATAAAGCTAAGAAAGTAATAATGCTTGATCATCATCAAATATCTAGGCCATATGGAGATTTTAGATATATAAATGATAATAAATCATCTGCTAGTGAAATAGCATACTTATTTATAAAATATCTTGGAGTTGAAATAGATAAAGAAATAGCTACTTTGCTTTATACTGGTATAATGACAGATACTGGAAGTTTTAATTATTCTAATGCAAATGCAGATACTTTTAGAGCTACAGCTGAGCTTTTAGATTGTGGGGCTGAATCTGTATATGTTTGTAAGAAATTAAATGATACAATGAAAGAAGCAAAACTAAAACTTATAGGAAAAACAATAGATAATATGGAAGTATTCTATAATGGAAAACTAAGATATTCTTTTGTTAGTTATGAAGAAATCCATGCTTTAGGAATTAATGATGAAGACTCAGAGGGAATGACTAATTATTTAAGAGCTGTAGAAGGAACTGAAGTAGCTGTATATGTTAGAGGAAGAAGTGACGGTACTAATAAAGTAAGTATGAGATCAGGTGGAAATATAGATGTTTCAAAAATTGCTATTGCATTTGGTGGTGGCGGTCATCCAAGAGCTGCTGGATATACGATGAAAGATGAAGTAGAAATTGAAAAAGAAAAATTAATCAAAGCAGTAGGAGAGATGATATAGATGATAGTACCACAAACTAAAAATGGAATTTTAAACATAGATAAGCCTCAATGCATAACATCACATGATGTTGTAGATGCTATAAGAAAAGTATTTCCAAATCAAAAAGTTGGACATACTGGTACACTTGATCCACTTGCAACAGGAGTTTTACCAATATGTATTGGAGAAGCTACTAAATTAAGTGATAAATTAGTAAGTGAGACAAAAAAATATAGTGTAAAGATGTTACTAGGTGTAGAAACAGATACTTATGATATAACAGGTAGAATAATATTTGCTAGTGTTTTAGATAAAGATGAAATCTATATAAAAGAGAGAATAAAAAGATTTATTGGAAAGCAACAACAAATGCCACCTAAATACTCAGCTATAAAAGTTGAAGGAAAGAAATTATATCAATATGCAAGAGAAGATAAGGATGTTGAAATAAAACCTAGAGAGATAGAAATATATAATATAGAAAATATTAAGATTGATTTAGAATCAAAAGAAGTTGCATTTGATGTTACTTGTTCAAAAGGAACTTATATTAGAAGCTTAGTAAATGATATAGGTAAAAAAATAGGTTGTGGTGCAACAATGACTGAGCTTAGAAGAACTCAAACTGGTAACTTTAAGATAGAAGATAGTATACCACTATATGATTTTCTAAGATTAGACTATTTAGATATGTTAGATAGAGTAATATCAATTGAAGAGTATTTTGATGAAAATAAGAAAATAACTTTATCAGAAGAACAATTAGGAAAGTTTTTAAATGGTGTAAAAATAGAAGTAGAATCTTCTAATCAAATTGTTAGAGTTTACAGTAAAAATAAATTTATTGGACTTGGAACAGTAGAAGAAAAACAATTAAAAAGATTTATAGTTGAATAATAAAAAAGGTAATGTATTAAATTTACATTACCTTTTTATTTTTCTTATTTTTCTTCTTTTGTTTTTTCATAGACTTATTTTTATTCTTTTGTTGTTTTAATGTATCTTTTTGTTTCTTTATATCTTCTTTAATTTTATGAAGTTCAAGTTTAAATTCATTTATTTGAGACTTAAAGCCTTTTAATTCAAAATCTGGAAAGGCCTCAAGCAATCTTTCAATTTGAAAGTTTCTTTTACTAGCAATATTTTTTGTTAATTCACTAATTTCTTTATATATTTCTAGTTCAGATAATTTGTTTTGAATTATATTTTTAGCTTTTAGCATTTCAGTAGATTCTTTTAATGCATATAAACGTTCTTTTAAATTTAATAATGTTGCTATAGTTGATCCAGTATCTATTCCCATTATAGTAATAAGAGCAAGTGAAATTAGTTGTAATAGTTCAAGTGGAATATTTAGTACTATATTAGATAGAAAAGGCTGTATTAAATATGTAAGAAGCATTCCTAATACGGCAAATTCAAATGAATTAAGTAAGCATATTCTACCATTTATATTAAATTTTCTATTTGAATAATCCCACCATTTAGCATTAAACATTTTTTCTAGTATAAAACTAGATACATATTCTAAAGCAGATGTAAATAGCATACCGAAAAAGAAAACTTTAATAGGTGAAGCTATAAAGTTATTTAAAAAAGCTATTATTAATAACGCTCCACATCCGTATATAGGACAATATGGACCAAATAAAAATCCACGATTTGTCCATTTTCCGTCTAATATTCTGCAATATATTGTTTCAACAATCCAGCCTAAAACACTATATACAAAAAAATAAACAAAATATATAAAAAAATCAGACATTTATATCACCTAAAATATATTATATTAAATTGAAAGTTAAAAGTCAAACAAATAAAAAAACGAAAAAAATTGTATAAAAAAATATGATTGTGAAAAAATAATAATAAGCAAAAAATGGAGGATAAATTTATGAAAGCTAAAAGGTATTTTTTTATTATATTGATTTCTTTTTTATTAGCTTTTATGCCAAGTAAAGTAATAGCGCTGACTTCAGGTGCAGCTAAATTTGATACATTATATATAAGTATACCAGAGCATGATGCAGTTTATGGTAGACCCGCATTATATTATTATACATTAGACGGAGCAAAAGCATATTGCTTAGAGATGGCAGTAAAAGTTGTTAAAACTAATTACGAAGGATATCCATATAGTGATCCAAGAATTGCATATGCACTTGTTGCAGATCATGGATATACATATAATGAAGCTGCAAATTTTCAAATAAGGCAGGCAGTTATATGGGCGTTATTAGGACAAATAAATATTGAAAATCTACAGCCAGGAGACCCTGGGTGTGTTCAAGCTGCTAAAAATTTATATTATGCAGCAGCATCATATAGTGGAAATGTTGGAAATCCATCCGTTTCAACTAGTACAATAGACTTTAACATTGAAGGAATGCAGTATGTTTCAAATCCTATCACTGTTGGGAAAGGAGATAATAACAATTATTATGATATTTCATTAAATGGATTTCCTGGTGGAACATACATTACAGATATGAGTGGAAATTCTATGCAAACAGGTGGTATTACATGGGATAGTACGTTTCAAGTAAGAATACCACTTGAGGTTATAACTTATGATATAAACACTATAGATATGTATGCAAATGGAGTAGGAGAAGTATATAATACTACCACTGCATATAATGCAACAGAAAAACGATCACAGATATTATTGTCTGCTGCTACTGCTCAGTCTACAGGGTCAAACCTTACAAGAATAAATCTTGCAAGATCTATAATAGCTGTAGGAAACTTAGAAATAAAAAAGACAGATAATTATGGAGAACCTATTGCACAAACAACATTTCAAATTACAAATGGTAATATAACTAAAACACAAGTTACAGATTCTAATGGTATAGCAAGATTTACAGACTTACCAGCAGGAACATATACAATAACTGAAACTAGTGCTGCAAATGGTTATTTTAATGATAAAGTAGATATTAGTGCAAAGGTAATAACAGGAATTACTATAACAGCAAATAAGACAAATAAAGATGCAACAGGAATTGTAAAAATAGTTAAAAGAGATAAAGAAACTGGAAATGTATCACAAGGAGATGCTTCTTTAGAAAATGCTGTATATAAAATATATGCAAGAGAAGATATTTATGCACAAAATAAGAAAAACTTGTTATTTTCTAAAGGACAGCAAGTAGCGCAACTTACAACTGGTGGAGATGGAACTAGCAATACAGCAAACCTACCACTTGGTAAATATTACTTTAAAGAAGAATCTGCATCAGAAGGATATAACTTAAATACAGAAGAAGTAGATTTTAGCTTAGATTATGATAATCAGTATAAGGAGTTTGTTGAAAAAACATTTACTAGTGAAGAAACTGTAAAGAAAAATAATATAGAAATAATTAAAAAATTACAAAGAACTGATTCTAGTCCACAAATGAATTTATCTGGTGCTAAGTTCTCAGCTACATTAAAAAGTGATAGAACTAAGGTATATTATTCAAATGTTACAGATGATAATGGATACTGTATAATAAAAAATCTACCTTATGGTGTTTATGAGATAGAAGAAGTTCAAGTGCCAGATAAAGCATTAAAAATAGATAACTTTGAAGTTAATATAGACCAAGATTCTTCTGAAAGAGGTCCATACAGATATACTAAAGAAAATGTAGCTAAAAAAATGCAAATAACTATTTTTAAAGAAGATAAAGAAACAGGAAGAATTACTCAAGGGGATGCAAGACTTGAAGAGGCAGAATATACAATATATAGGGATGAGGCTTTAACAGATGCTGTTGAGACAGTTACTATAAGAAAACAAGATGATGGTAGTTATAAAGCAACAACAGGAAATTATCTTGTAGGAACATATTATATAAAAGAAACAAAAAGACCAATTGGATATTTAGCTGATGAAACTATATATAAAGTAGAAAAAAATGCAGCAGAGCAAACCCAAGAATTTTCATATCATGAAATAACATCTACTGAAATGGTTGAAAAAGGAAATATATACATAGTAAAGTACAAAGATAATAATACTAATTTTGATAATGGATCAACTACAAAAGATCCAGCTACTGGAGTAGAATTAACACTTACACTAAATTCTAATCCGGATAAAAAATATACTGCAGTAATAAATGATATTGGATATGCAGAATTTTTAGATATACCATATGGAAAATATACCATAACAGAAACTAAGAGTTTAGAGTTTGTAGATATAATGGATCCGCAAGATGTATTTATTGCAAAAGATAAACAACAATTCCATTATATAGTTCAAGATCCTAGAAGACAAAGAAACTTGAAAATTGTAAAAAGAGATGCTGAGACTCAAAGTGTAATTCCCCTTTCTGGAGCAACATTTAAAGTATGGGATGTTTCACAAAATAGGTATATAAAGCAAACATATAATTATCCAACACCAGTAGAAATAGAAGAATTTGTAACAACAAGTGACGGAACATTAGTATTACCAGAAGGACTTATTCCTGGTGAATACGAGTTACAAGAAGTAACAGCACCTTATGGATATACAATTAATGATATAAGAGCTTCTTTCACAATTGATGCAACAACACCAGAAGAACCAGAATACCAAAAAACAATAACTGTAGATTTTGTTGATACAGCACAAAAGGCAAGAGTTATAGTATTTAAAAAAGGTGAAGTATTAACTGGAAGTACAAAAGAAGGAGAAATAACAAGACCTAAGTATGAAGAAAAGGGATTGCAAGGTGTAGAATATACAGTAACTGCTAGTGAAGATATAGTTACTCCTGATGGAACAGTAAGAATGAAAAAAGGAGAAACAGTAACATTTATAACAGATGAAAGTGGTATAGGAAAATCTCAAGAATTATATTTAGGAAAATACACTATAAAAGAAAGCAAAACTAAAAATGGATACTTAATCCAAGACAATGAAATACCATTTACGTTAGAGTATAAAGGTCAAGAAGTAGATATATATGAGAAAAACATGGATTATCTAGATATTAGACAGAAGTTTAACTTAAATATTAGTAAAACTTTTGAAAAATCAATATATGAAGGACTACTAAAAGATGCATATAAAGATGTTCAAATAGGAGTTTATACAAGAGAAGCTTTAAAGGACTATGCTGGAAAAGAAGTAATAGCTAAAGATAAATTAGTAGATATAATAAAGATAAATAGTGATGGTATGTCAGAAGGAAATTATGATTTACCAATAGGAAAATATTATTTAAAAGAAAAAGCAACAAATGAAAATTATGTTTTAAGTGATAAGACTTATGATTTCGATATAGTAAGTACAGATAATACAACACCTGTAATAGATATACAAGTAAATGAAAATATAACTAACGAATTAGGAAAATTAGGAAAATTTAAACTATATAAATATGCAAAAGAAAACAAAAATATAATTGAAAGAATAGTAGATTTCTTTAATGGTGATACTGTTGATAGAACACATGCATTAGAAGGTGCTAAGTTTAAATTCTATTATGATGATAATGGAGAACCGAAAGAGTTAATCACATCTAATGGTGTGGCAGAATATACAACAGATGTAAATGGAGAAATTAATATTGAAAAATTGCCATTTGGTAAATATTATTATAGAGAAATATCTGCACCTAAGGGATATGAAATAGATGATACTTTATATCCATTTGTAATAACTAAAGATTACGTCGAAGAGCCTTTAAGAGTAGAAGTCTCAAATAAACTAATAGATATAAAATTATTTACTAAAACAGATGCTTTTAATTCACAAGTGATTCCAAACTGTGAATTTGAAATATTAAATGAAAATAAAGAGGCAATATATAAAGATAAAACAGATGAAAATGGTGAGCTTTATATGCCTATTGATTTATTAGAAGTAGGAAAGATATATTATTATAAAGAAACAAGTGCACCACAAATATATGATATAAGTGATGAGTTACATGAATTTTCTCTTAATGAAGATGGAACACTTACAATATCTAAGGTAGAAAATATAAGAAAAACTAAGACTATAAAACTAACTAAGACAGATTTACTAGGAGGACAGAAAATACCAAATTGTAAATTTGTACTAAGAAGTTTAGAAACAGATTATAGTGTTGAGGGAACAACAGATGAAAATGGTGAGTATTATTTTGAAAATATTCCGTATGGAGAATATACATATACTGAAATAAGTGCTCCTAAGGAATATAGAATAGATAAGACCCCACATAAATTTACAGTAAATGATGAATCAAATGAGATAAATGTAAGTGATGAAATGATAGTTAATACATCAGATATAAATGTTATGCTATTTACTATTATATTAATTGCAAGTATTATAGGAATAGGTATAATAATTTATAAAAAAAGAGATGAAATAATGTCAAAAATAAATAGTAAAAAGTGATAAAAAATGAAAAAGAAGATATGCAAATATACAGCATATCTTCTTTGTTTTTTTACTATGTGAAATATTGATGAAATTTGTTTGTAACAAAATGTAATAAATAATTGCAAAAAGTCAAATTTTAAATTTATGTGGTTGAAAATAAAAAATCTTAATGATATTATGTTAGTATCAGAAAATAAATAAATTTTATTTTTTGGGAGAAAAATAAAAAAGAGAGGGAGAGGTTATATGAAATTAAGTAAGCTTAAATACGTATTTGCTTTTGTATTATTAGTTGCAATTTCAGTAGTAAGCACTAATGTTCAAGCAAGTACAATGCCTGTAAATGGACAAATAAAGATAAGCACTATAATTGCATCACAACTTCAAGGAATTGAAGATGGAGACGATCCTTCAGCAGTTGTTGTAGACAAATCAGTAACATCTTTTAATACTGAAAAGAATGTAACAGTGCTAGGAGTATCTATGAATCCTGTACAAGCATATACTTTAAAAGTAAAAAGTGCTGGTGCAAGTATGAAAGCTTATACTTTAAATCCAGGAACAATTGCAGAGCAAGATGCAGAATTCGAATATGCTGGAACTAGTTCAAATGTAAATGTAGGACTAGGACTTGCTTTTGGACTTAATGCATTAAATGCAACTCAATTAGAAAATCAAGCAGCTTTAGATAATTACAGTAAAGCATATTCTTATGCAACACAATTATACGTTTGGTTAGCAAACGCAAATAAATTAGGAACAGCAGATGAAACAGCTGCTAAAGCTACATTAAGCGGAAATGAAGTATCTTTATATGCATATATAGATAATTCAGTAAAACAAGCTAAATTAGCTCCTTCATATACTTATGGTTCTGAAGCAGAAGCTGTAGCTCATCCAATAGAAATGGGATGGAATGAAGCAAACCAAAGATATGAAATAACAAAAACAGATCTTAACGGTCTTGATACAATGGCTTTAGTAAACCTAGCTATTCAACCAGGTTCACAAATTAGCTATAGTAAAAATGGAAATGAAATAACTTTCTATTCTACTGAACAAGTTGGATCAGTAACAAATCCTGCAACAGTAAAAGTTACAAAATCTATAAATGGTGGTAGATATGTAGCTGGTGTTGCAACTCTTAAAGACGGATCTAACAGTCTTACATATTTAACAGGTGCTGCATACAATGCAGATACATACTATGTAAGTTTCTATACTAATGCTTTAAGAGTTAAAGTTCAAAAAACTTTAAAAGCAAACGACGCTAACTCTAAAACTGGTGACGCAACAGTTGCTGGTGCTAGATATGGTGTATACTCAGATGCTGGATGTACTAAATTAGTACAAGAATTAGTAACAGATGAAAATGGTGTTGCTTATACAAATCCAGTAGAATTTAAAGATTACTATGTAAAAGAATTAAGTGCATCTGAAGGATGTAAAATAAATAATGAAGTATTAACTGCATCAGCAGCTTCTGCAACAACTGAAGCTAATGGTCAAAGAGTAGCAGTTGTATCTTCTAAAGAAGATGTTATTTATGGTGGATTTAGAATGATAGTTTCTAACAGCCCAGATTTAAGTGGAAACACAACAAAAGTTCCATCAGTAGGATCTGAAATAACATTAACATTAGATAGTGATCCAAGTCAAACATATGTAAAAACAGTTGACGAAAATGGATATGTAGACTTTACTACAATTCCTTATGGTCACTATACAGCAACAGAAACAAAAAGACCAAATGTAACTGGTAGTGATAGATTAGATCTTATGGATCCAATGGGAATATTCATTAACCAAGAAAAAACATTTATCTATTCAAAAATAGTTAACACTGAAGTAGCACAAAGATATGTAAAAATTATCAAACGTGATGCTGAAACAGGAAACTTAGTAACTGGTAGTGAAACTACATACAAAGTTTTAAACTCTAAAGGTGAAGTTGTTTCTCAAAAAACAATGTATCCAAAAGAGCAAGAATTAGATCAATTCGTAACAGCAGATAAAAATGGAATTTACGGATATGTTGTATTACCTGAAAAATTACCAGCAGATACTTATACAGTATATGAGGTAAATGCTCCAGAAGGTTATTATAACCAATCAAAAGCTACAGGAAATCCAATAGCAACATTTACTGTAACTCCAAACTCAAAAGATGATTACGATAGAAATCAAATGGTAGAAGTTGAAACTCAAAACAAAGCTCAAAAAGCTGTTTTAAACATTAATGTTACAGGTACTGCTTTAACAGGTACTAATGTTCAAGAAGCTTATGGACAAAAAGATGTTAAACGTCCTGCATACAAATCAATTTCTATACCAGGAGCAGAATGTCAAGTAATTGCAAATGAAGATATTGTAACAGGAGATGGTACAACACATTATAAAAAAGGTGATGTAGTATACACTGGTACAACAGATGCAAGTGGTAAATTAACTACTAAATTATATTTAGGTTCTTATACAGTTAAAATGACTAAAGCACCAGAAGGATATGTTCTTGATGCTACAGAAAGAACTGTAGAAGCAACTTACCAAGATCAAACAGTTGAAGAATACACACTTCCAACTCAAGCTTACACATTAACAAGACAAGGATATGAATTAGATGTAACTAAAGTATTCAGTGGTCTAAACTTCTACAAACAAGGAGAACAAGACAAAGTTGAAACTATAGATTCTGAAGCATATGCTGATGTTATTGTAGGAATATATGCAGCTGAAGATATTGCTAATGTAGCAGGAACAGTTGTAATTCATAAAGATGATTTAGTAGATGTTGTAATCTTTGATAAAGATGGAAATGGAACATTCAATTCTGAATACCCAATGGGTAAATTCTATGCTAAAGAAATAGCAACAAATGAAAATTATCAATTATCAACTGAAAAATATGCATTTGAAACTAAACCAACAAACAATACTGATGCTATGTTCAAAGTAAGCGTTGGAGAAATTGTAAACGAATCATTAAAAGTTACAAAATTAAATGTAACAAAAATTGAAGAAATTGAAGAAATTAAAGAAATTAAATTAGAAGGACCAACAACAGTATTACAAAAACTAGCAACATTTGCAGAAGGATTAGTAAATGGAGTTTTAGGACAAGGTGATGAATACACTGATGTAACTAGACTTGCAGATGCAGAATTTACAGTATTATACTATGATAATGGAAAATATTATCCATTACTTGAAAAAGTAAATGGTGAATTTAAAGAAGTTGTTCGTACAACAGATGAAAATGGTGAATTCTCAATTGACGGACTTCCATATGGAATGTACGCAGTAAAAGAAACAAAAGCACCAAGATATTATGATATGAATACTAGATTATATACATTTGAATTATCAAGAACAAGTCAAGAAGCTGAATTAGTTCTACAAGATGCACGTACTTTAGTTGATGCTGAAGTAGTTGTTGGTGATGAAGATGGAAACAAATTAGCTGGTGTTACAGTTAAATTAGTAGATCCTGAAACTAACAAAGTAGCTTATGAAGCTGAAACTGATGAAGATGGTGTTGCTGAATTCCCACAAATCAGAGCTGGTAGATATATCAGACAAGTAGCTGATTTAGAAGAAATGTATGTTACACCTGAAGCTAAAGAATTATACTTAGAAGATGATGAAAATGTAACTGTTGACGAAGTAACTGTTAAATTTATAACAGGTAAAATCTTAATTAATAAAACAGATGATGAAACTGGTGCAGTTGTTCCAGGATGCTTATTCAAAATAACAAATGAAGCTGGTGAAACAGTTGTAGAAGAAAGAACAGATGATAATGGTCAATTATTAGTAGCTGGTTTAAGATATGGAAAATACTATGTTGAAGAAACTGAAGCTGCTGAAGGATATGAAAAATCTGATTTAGTATTTGAAGTATCAATTACTGAAGATGGACATGTTTACACAGTTGACTTTACAAATGTTCCAACTGGAGATATCGCTGTAGCATTATATGCTATAATAGCTCTAGTATCTGTAGCTGCAATAACAGTAACTGTTAAAAAATTAAGAAAAAACTAATTAATAGTTTAATATGAAAATTTTAAGTAAAAAGAAGGATTCGTTTTGAATCCTTCTTTTTGTTAATTTTAGAGGTTGACTTTCTTTTTTAGAAAATATAAAATTTAATAAATGAATTGTATAGCAACATATGTATTATTAAAAAAAAGGGGAGATAATATGGAATTAAGAGTAAGTTCGATAAAAAATGCTGAATATGATTTACAAAAAACAAAAAATAATGTAAAAGTAATAATAATTTCTTCTTATGACAAGGATATTAAGTTTATACTACCAGAAAACAAGCTGATTTTAAACTTTGAAGATACAGAAATTCCAAGTAAAAATGCTTTTAATTTAATGTTAGCCAAAAAAATTCATGATTTTATAAATACTATTGATTTCAATAAATATAAATTATATATATGCTGTGATTCTGGTGAATCAAGAAGTGCAGCTGTTGCATGTGCTATATTACGAAAGTATAAAGAAAATGAGAATGTGATTTGGAAAGATTATAATTATCATCCAAACATTTTAGTATATGATATTTTATGTAAGGAATTTGGACTAAGAAATTCTAAACTAAGATTAAAATATAAAAAATATATTAATAAAAAGGCATTAAGAGATAAAATTAATAAAAGTAGAATTAAAAATAAAAAAGTAGTTAAAAATTTTTAACTACCTATATGAATCAAAAAGTTTTTTATCCTGTAGCTTTTGGCTTTTACGGTTAAAATCCTTTTTAGATTTATGTGCCCCTGCACCTGTCATTTTGCAAGTGGCAAAAGGAGATCTTACCTTTTTCATCATGTCATATGTGTTAAAAGTAAGTTTTTCCTTTTTCATTATATATCACCTCCATAATTATTTTTTGGTATTGTTGTATGAAACTCAGTAATATTGTAACATGTAATTTACATAAAGTCAACAAAGCTTGAATTATCAAAAAATAAGAATAGAATTCTTTAAATGTAAAATTATACTAATATGGACTAAAAATTAAAAATTTGAGCCTTTTTGGCTCAATTAAGCATAAAAAAGCCAAGCTTAAAATAGTTTGGCTAAATTTCTTTAAAAACATTACCTAAAGAATCATTAATTACTAAATCAGCATTATTATCGAATAAAGTTTTTTCTTTGTTAATTAGAACAATATATTTTCCCTTAAAATAATGTAATAAGTATGAAGCTGGATATACAGCAAGAGAAGTACCTCCAATAATAAGCATATCACATTGAGATATATCCTTTAAAGCACTATCATATACACAATTATCTAATGGTTCTTCATATAAAACAACATCAGGTTTAATTATTGCACCACAAATGCTACATTTTGGAACAATATCTTTAGAATTAAATATATATTCAGCATCATAAAAATGATGACATTTTGTACAATGATTTCTAAGTATACTTCCATGCAACTCATGTACTTTTTTTGATCCTGCTTTTTGATGTAGACCATCTATATTTTGAGTTACTATAGATAGTAGTTTTCCTTGTTTTTCTAAATTTGCTAAAGCATAGTGAGTAATATTAGGGTTATATTTTAAAGAATTTAATTTTTCTTTATAAAATTTATAAAACTCTTCTGTATGATTAATAAAAAAAGTGTGACTTAGAATTTGTTCTGGTGGATATTTATATTTCATATTATAAAGTCCATCTTTACTTCTAAAATCTGGTATTCCGCTTTCTGTTGATACACCAGCTCCTCCAAAGAACACTATGGAGTTACATTCATTAATCATATCTTTTATTTTTAGTATTTTTTCTTTATTTTCCATAATAAATCACCACATAAATTATATCATAATATCAAAAATAAAATAAGAGCATAAGATATAACAGGTGATTTTTATGAAGAAAAAAGATAATTTTTTTGTTTCGTTATATAAAGATGCAAAAAATATACAGCAAAAAGATCCGGCTACTAAAAACATATTTGAAGTAATATTACTATATCCAGGATTTCATATTTTAATTTTCCATAAAATAGCACATAAATTATATAATCTTAAAATGAAATTATTAGCTAGGATAGTGTCACAAATAGGTAGATTTTTTACTGGAATTGAGATACATCCAGGAGCAATAATAGGAAAGAGACTTTTTATTGATCACGGTATGGGAATTGTTATAGGAGAAACTGCACAAGTAGGTGATGATTGTACAATTTATCACGGAGCAACACTTGGAGGAACAGGAAAAGATAAAAATAAAAGGCATCCAACTATTGGAAATAATGTTTTAGTTGGAGCGGGAGCAAAGGTGTTAGGACCAATTTTAATAGGAGATAATGTTAAAATTGGAGCAGGCGCAGTAATTTTAAAACCAGTTCCATCAGATGTTACTATTGTTGGAGTACCTGGAAAAATCGTAAAAAAGAAGCAGCCAAATTAGGCTGCTAAATTTAATTTTGTGTTATATTAATTTTTACATTAAAATCTTGTGCTAAAGATTTTAAGTGATTCTCTAGATTATTTTTTGCTAGGTTTAAATTTTCTTCAGTATTAGTTCTTTCTACAATAGTATTTCTTGCTATTTGTTCAAATGCTGCAACTTGGTCTGGTTTGTATGAACTACCAAAAATACTCTTGTTTTCAGAAGTAGTAAAACTTGTTATATCTACAGATGAAAGAGTAATATCTCTAGTATCATAAGAAATATTTACTGTTGCGTCATCAGAAATACTTGTTTTTAGTGTATTTTCTTCAATTGTAAATGCTGTAGTATAATCTGCATAAACTTTAATATCTGAGTTGAATAACCATTCTGTCCAAGCATTGTTGTTTGGTGTCTTATCATGAGATAAAGTTACTTTACCACTTGTTCTTAATACTGTTAGTGCTATATCATTATTTACATTTTCTACATAATTTTTTGCATTTTCTAAGTTTTTACTTAGAAGCTCTTTTTCTAAGTCTGCTGAGGTTTGAGCTTGAACCTCTCTTTTTAAATCGTCAACTTCATTATTTTTATACTGAATATATTGATATCCTAAGAAGATACCAAAACCAATAGCTAAAAATAACAAGACTGCGAAAACCTTTTTAATAATTTTTTTTATCATATAAATGACCTCCTTTTAAAATTTTAAAAAAATATAATATATAAGCACAATTTAATTGTACCATACTTTACATAAAAAGTAAAGTGAACGGATTATTTTTGTATTTTATTAGATAAAAATATGACAGCAAATTTGGTTGTGTACATTTTTGGAAAAATGATAGTGAAATTAATGTGAAATAGAAAGAAAGTGATTGATTAATGTTTTTGTTATTGATACAATTAAATTGTAAACTAGTTTTACAAAGGGGGAGATTGTATGTTAAAATCAAATGTTGGTTGGAGCATAGCTAAAGATTCAAAGACTGCTGGTAAAGAAGCAGCACAAAAAGCTATGGAAAACTTAACACAAACAAAAGTAGCTCTATTATACACTTCAGCAGATAATAATGTTGAAGAAGTATTAGAAGGAGCAAAAGAAGCCCTAGGAAGCATCCCAGTAGTAGGATGTACTTCAAGTGGCGGTATTATTGTACCAGATGGATACATTACTTCAGAAAATGGATTCGTAGGAGTTATGGCTTTATCTGATAGTGCAATGAGTGTAGGAGTTGCAGGAAGTGCATTAGATAAGGATGCAAGAGAAACAGGTAGAAAAATAGCACAAGCTGCTATGAAAAATGCAGGTAAAACTTGTGCACCAGCGTATTTTTATATGTCTGCTTCTCCAAAAGAAGAAGAAGATTATCTAAAAGGTATTGAAGATATAATAGGAAGAGTACCTATGTTTGGTGGTTCTGCAGCAGACAATACTGTAGAAGGAAAATGGAGCTTATATGCAGATGATGTAATGTTTTCAGATGGATGCGTAGTAGCTTTCTTCTATACAGATAAACCAATGTCAAATGTATATACAGGTGCATACAGAGAAACAAATGATGTAGGTATAATAACAAAAGTTGAAGGAAAAAGAAAATTAATGGAAATTAATGGAATTCCTGCTTTAGAGCAATATTCTAAATGGACTGGAAAGAAGATTGAAGATTTAATGGGCGGAAATCTTCTAGTTCAAACTATATTATCACCACTTGGTGTTAAAGATAGACTAGGAGATCTAGTAGCTATTCGTCATCCAATGGCTGGAAATGATGACTTATCTATGAACATAGGAAATCATTTAGCTGAAAAAACTGCTATAGTTCGTATGGAAGCTACAGTAGATGAATTAATTCAATCTACTACTAATACAATGAAAGAAGTAAAAGAAGACTTACCAAATGGTGTAGGTGCATACTTACTTGTACATTGTGGTGGAAGAAAACTAGGTATTGGCGATAGAATTGATGAAGTAGCAAAAAGATTAAAAGATGAAGCAGGAGATACACCATTTATGACTATATTTACATTTGGTGAATATGGTTCAAATAATAATGATAGAAATACATGCGGAGGTTTAATGTTATCATTTACTGGACTTGGTAAATGAAGAGCTCCACAGGGTAATCCTAAAAATTTAATTGGTTATGAATGGAAGGAAGCAAAAGATGGAAGATATATTGAGGTAGATAACCCTGCTACTCAAGAAATTATTGCTAAAGTTCCAAACTGTTCAGATGCAGATGTAGATGAAGCTGTAAGAGTAGCTCAAATAGAGCAAAAGAAATGGGCTGCAATGCCTATGCATCAAAGAGGCAGAATCTTAAATAGATTTGCAAATATGGTAGAAGATAATGCAGATGAATTAGCATGGCTATTATCTTCAGAAACAGGTAAACCAATTAAAGAGGCTATGGCTGAAATATCAAATACAAGAATATTTGTAAATGGATATGTTGAAAAAGCAAAACATTTATATGGAGAAAGTCTAATTGGAGACGCAGAACCAGGACAAGAAAAATGTATGCAAATAACAGTAAGAGAACCTTTAGGAGTAATTGCTGCTATAATTCCATTTAATTTTCCTTGTGATTTGTTTGGACAAAAAGTACCATCAGCTTTAATAATGGGAAATGCTGTAATTGTTAAACCATCAAATTATAACCCACTTACATTAATTGAGTATGTTAGACTTATGGTAAAAGCAGGAGTTCCAGCAGGTTGTATTCAAGTTTTAACTGGTGATGGACCAACATGTGGTCAAGCACTTGCAAGACATCCAGGAGTTCATTGTGTATCACTTACAGGAAGTACTTCAGCTGGTATGCAAACAATGGCAACTTGTGCTCAAAACCTAACACACGTTTTACTTGAACTAGGTGGAAATGATGCATTTATTATGCTTGAAGATGGAGATATGGATTTAGCTGTTAAAGAAGCAACTTGGGGAAGATTATACAATGCAGGTCAAGTATGCTGTGCAAGTAAAAGATTTTTAATTCATAATTCTAGAAAACAAGAATTTATAGATAGAATGAAAGAAGTTATATCTAAATTAAAAGTTGGAGATCCATCAAAAATGGACACAGATATGGGACCATTAATTAATATTCCTGCAGCTAAAAGAGTTGAAGAATATGTAAATAAAACAGTTGAACAAGGTGCAAAAATTGTATGTGGTGGTAAAAGATATTCAGCATACTATGGACCAACAATTCTAGATAATGTTACAAGAGATATGGATGTAGCAAAAGACATGGAAATATTTGGACCTGTTATTCCAGTAATTGGATTTGATACTATAGATGAAGCAATAGAAATAGCTAACCAATCATCTTATGGTTTATGTGGTTGCGTAATAACTAAGGATTACAAAACAGGAATACAAGTGGCATCTAAGCTTGAATGTGGTGGTGCAATTGTAAATGGTGCAAGCTTCTACAGAAGTGCAGAAATGCCTTTTGGTGGCTGGAAGCATAGTGGAATTGGAAATGAAGGTATAGCTTCAACACTAGAAGAAGTATCAAGAATAAAAACAATAGTATTAAAGAATGTATTATAATATATAAAAATAAAGAAGCAAAAAACATAGGAGGGAATATAAATGACAAAGAAATTTGTACTAAATGAAACATCATATTTTGGAATGGGAGCAAGAGAAGTTCTTGCAGAAGAAATAAAAGCTAGAGGATTTAAAAAAGTATTAGTAGTTACAGATAAAGCATTATTTGAATGTGGTGTAACTTCTAAAGTAACAGATGAGTTAGATAAAGCTCAAATAGAATATAGCGTATATTCAGATGTAAGACCTAATCCAACAAAGAAAAATGTTTGGGATGGATTAAAAGCTTGTAAAGAGGCAAAAGCAGATGTTCTTGTAGCTGTTGGTGGAGGATCAAGTATTGATACTGCAAAAGCTATAGGAATTATTACTAACAATCCTGAAAATGAAGATATAGTATCATTAGAAGGAGCATCTAATACTAAAAATAAAAGTTTACCAATTATAGCATTACCAACAACAGCAGGTACTGCTGCAGAAGTAACTATCAATTATGTTATAACAGATGAAGATAGAGAAGTAAAAATGGTATGTGTAGATCCTCATGATATACCTATGATAGCTATAATAGACACAGAACTTATGGCTTCAATGCCAAAATCTATAGCAGCTTCAACAGGTATGGATGCTTTAACACATGCTGTAGAAGGATATATAACTAAAGCACATAATACAATGTCAGATATGTTTCATATGCAAGCAATAAAATTAATATTTGCAAATTTACCAGCTGCTGTAAATGATAAAACACCAGAAGCAGTAGATAATATGGGACTTGCACAATATATTGCTGGTATGGGATTTTCAAATGTTGGACTTGGAATTGTACATTCTATGGCTCACCAATTAGGAGCTGTATATGATACACCTCATGGTTTAGCAAATGCAATATTACTACCAACAGTAATGAGATTTAATGGAGAAGTTTGTTATGAAAGATTTAGAGATATTTTAATTGCTCTTAATGTTGATGCAAAGGATATGTCTAAAGAAGAAGTAATAGATACTTTTGTTGGAATGATTGAAGATTTATCTAGAAAAGTAGGTATTACTCAAACAGTTAAAGACACAGGATGCAAAGAAGAAGATTTTGAAATGCTTGCACAAAAAGCTATGGCAGATGCATGTAAACCAGGTAATCCTCGTGAAGTAACAAAAGAAGATTTTATAGAATTGTTTAGAAAAGCAATGTAAATAAAATTAAATAAAAAAGTAGTTTCGCAAGAAACTACTTTTTCTTTACTTATTATTAAAAAAATGATATAATTCTTACGTAAAAAAACGAATAATCAAGTTTTTTGAAGGAGAAAAGTATGAAAAAGAAACTAAAAGATTTATGGAATTATTTTACAACATACGAAAAAGTATGGTTTTTTAGTATATTAATAATTTCTGTAATCTTTGCTTTTTTGTTCCCAGAAGAAGATGTTAATGGAGTTAACGGAAAACTAATTATGGGGCTATATTTAGCAGATATATTCTTAAATATATTATGCGAATTATTAATATCTAAGCAAAGTAAATGGAATTTTATTGTATCTTTATTTGTAGAAGTAACAGAAATTTTAATATGTGTTGTATTATCGTATAGGTTTGCAACTATGGCATCTACATTATTCTTCTGGATACCAATAGACATTATAAGCTTTATAAACTGGCACAAACATCCAGATAGTCAAGAAGATGATTTAACAAAAGTAAGAAAACTAAGCGGATGGATGGAAGTTTTAGTAATAACTGGAATAATTGTTTGGACTATAGGAGTTGGGTATTTACTAACTACTCTTGATATAGGAACAGATCTATTTGGAGGAAATGAATTACTAGAAGTTATAGTATGTTACTTAGATGCATGCGTTTCAGCAGTTGGAATTGCTAATGGGGTATTTATTTTACTACGTTATCGTGAACAATGGATAGCTTGGTATATTAGTGCAATATTAGAAGCAATAATCAATATTTTATCTGGACAATATGTACTTCTTGTATTAAAAGTGGGATATTTAACAAACACTACTTATGGATATATAAAATGGAGTAAGTATATTAAAGAACATAAAGAGGCACAATTAGAAGATAATAAAGTATTTTAAGAAAAATAATAGCAGCTCAATACGAGCTGCTGTTTTGGTTAATGGATTCCGACTGTTTTCTCTTTTCGCTTTCCAAGAAATCTGTCAATTCTAACGAGCAAATAGCAAGCAAAAAGGTAGCAAATACTAAAAAGTAATAGATAGCCAAGAACACCATCAATTCCTATTTTGTCTATATCTAAGAAAAAATAAGCATACTTTTTAGAGCCACCAACACTAAAGAAAGTTCCTCCAAAATGAGCATAAGTGTACACATATACAGGGTAAAGGGCAGGAAAGATAAACCAGACAAAAATGTTTTTTGTTTTAAAATATCCTTTCTCATCAAAGATTAAATAATCTAAGAATACCATTATTGGCGTTATAAAATGCACAAATAGGTTTGAAAATCTTAGAATGTTAGATGAACTTGTTTTTACGTCCATCATGAATCCCATAGAGTGTAAAGATATGTTGTAAACAACAAATGTCAAGAATATTATCATTACTGTGGCACCTTTGAGTATATGGTAAGTCTTCGACTTATCTATATTTGGGTTGACTATTCTGATGACAATATACAATGTATAAAAAAGCAGTACAAATATGTTGCTTTGCATTGTATAAAAAGATAGAATGCTTGCAATAGATGTAGTTCTTACTAGATTAGACATAATTCCGATTAAGCAGCAAACAGTTGTTGCTACTTTGAAAGCGAAAGAAAGTCTTCTTTGGCTATTCATATTCAACACCTCACAATAGTGTAATTATACCATATTTTGACCTATTTTTCAACCTAAAAGTTTACAATAATTAAGCGATTACTTGACAATACGTAAAGATAATGGTAAAAGATAGGTAATGGGTTGATAGGAGATTGAATATGAAAGCTTTAATAACAGGAGCCTCTTCTGGAATAGGATACAGTATGGCTAGATATTTAAGCAAACAAGGTTATGATCTTATTGTAGTAGCTAGAAGAAGAGATTGCTTAAATAATTTGAAAAATGAATGTAATACTGATGTTAGAATAATAGATTTAGATTTAAGCATAATAGCTAATATGTATAAATTACATGAGTTAACACAAAATGAAGATATAGATATTTTAGTAAATAATGCAGGAGTTGGACTTTATGGAGATTTTTGTGATATAGATGTTAGTAAAGAAATAAGTATGTTAAATCTAAATGTAATAGCAACAGATGTGCTAACTAAGCTTTACTTACAAGACATGATAAAGAAAAATAAGGGAAAGATACTTAATGTCTCTTCAATTTTAGGTTTTATGCCTACTCCTTTAATGAGTTCATATTATGCAAGTAAAGCATATATTACAAGTATGAGTAGGGCCATTAATACAGAACTTAAAATGCGAAAAATAAACGTTAGTATTTCTACTTTATGTGCTGGAGCAGTAGACACTAATTTTAATAGTGATTTAGGAGTAAGTTTTTTTATTCCGCCAAGTAGTTCTGAAAAAGTAGCAGAGTACAGCATAAAAAAATTAATGAAGCGAAAAGAAGTAATCATTCCTGGTATAATAAATAAGATGGTGTATATTTTTAATAAAATAACTCCTGTTCGTATTGCAAGATATGTTATATATATAACTCAAAATGGTAAGAGATATTATTAAAAAAGTTGTAATTTATTTAATTACAATTTTTTTGTATAAATTTTTTAAAAACACATCATAACTATAATAGGAGAAAATAGATATATGGATAATATAGTTGAGTATATAAAAAGCAAATGCCAAAATTTAGATGATATGTACTTTAGAAAGATGGTAATAAAAAACAAAAAGGTTTGGGTAATTTTTAATGATGCTTTAGTAGATTCAGATTTGGTATCTAATTATATAATTAGAAGTCTTGTCGAAACAATAAATAATTATGAAGAAAAAAGTAGTGAAAAAGAAACTCTTAAAGAAAAAATAGAGAAAAACTTAAATGATTCACAAATAGATTTAGAAAATAGTCTTGCAATAAAAAAAATAAAAAAATTAAATATTGATGAAGATAATGTATTTAAATATTTACTGTCAGGATTTGTAGTTATAATTTTAGAAAATACCATATATGCAATGGAAGCTAAAAGCTCATTATCTAGAAGTATAGATGAACCTAAAAACGAGAACTCTGTAAGAGGTGCAAAAGACTCCTTTGTTGAAAGCATTATGAAAAATGTAGGACTAATTAGAAATAGGATAAAGACACCAGACTTAGTATACAAGGAAAAAGAAGTAGGGACAAAAACTAAAACTAAAGTTGGTATAATGTATATATCTAGTGTGGCTAAAAATGATTTAGTAAAATTAGTTGATGAGAAAATAAGTAAAATAATAATTGATGGAATCTTAGATGTAAACTATATACAGGAATTTATAGAAGAAAAAAATCAATCAGATTTTCCTGTATCAATAAATACAGAAAGACCAGACATAGCGTCATATTATCTTTTACAAGGAAGAATTGTAATTTTAGTGGATAATAGTCCATATGCTTTAGTTTTACCATCTTTTTTTGAAGATTATATAAATAATATAGATGACTTATATCAAAAGTCTAGAAATGTAACTTTAACTAAAATAATAAGATATGTATGTTTAGTATTAACAGTAATGGTACCAGCATTTTATCTTTCGCTTATAACGTTTGACCAAGAAAGTATTCCTACAGATTTATTGATTTCGTTTTCTACTCAAAGAGAAGGAGTTCCTTTTCCTGCTTTTGTAGAAGCTGCAGCAATGATCTTTTCTTTTGAGATTTTAAGAGAAAGTGATTTAAGGTCAAATAAAATGTCTGGAAATACGCTATCAATTGTTGGGGCATTAATATTAGGAGATGCTGCAGTTAGTGCTGGAATTGTATCGCCAATAATGATTATTGTTGTTGCACTTACAATGATTTCCGGATTAACATTTTCAGATATTAATCTAATTAATGGATTGCGAAAATGGAGAATAATATATATGTTTTTAGCTAGTATTTGTGGTCTTATTGGAATAGGTATAGCTACTACATTTTTTGTTGTTAGTTTAGTTAGCACAAGTAGTTATACTAAAACATTTACTTATCCTGTTGCTCCGTTAAACTTTACAGAAATAAAGAAGAGTTTGTTTTCAAGAATCTCTATTTCAGAAGATGATAAAAGACAAAAAATACTTACAAATAATTTAACTAAAAGTAGGAGATAAATATGAAAAGATATATTGTTATGTTTTTAGTAATAGTGTTATTATATGGTGGACTTAGTGTAAGAGAACTTACTGAATTGGCAATTGTTACTACTATAGGAATAGATATGGATGAGGATGGAAATTATAGCATGACTGCAATAGTAGCAGATACTTCAAGTGAGAGTTCAAATAATCCTGGCATAATTTATTCTTCAAAGGGAAAATCAGTACAAGAAGCTGCTAGAAATATAGTAGATACCTCTCCTAAGAAATTGTATTTGGGGCATTTAGGAGTATTGATTGTAAGTGAAGATATAGCTAGAGATAATTTAGAAAATACATTAGATTTCTTCATAAGAGATAATGAGGGTAGTAATTCATCATACTTATTTGTTGCAAAAGGCTATGAAGCAAAAGAAATAGTAAAAAAAATAAATAGTGATGGAATTAATGTGATTGCATCTTTAAAATCAAATCAAAAATATAAAGGTAATGCAAATTTAAAAACACTAAATGATAATTTTAAAGATATAATTTCTCAAGGAAAAGAAACTTGTGTAAATTGTGTTTCTATAGATAATGATAATATAACTATAGCAGATATGGCATATTTTAGAGATTGGAATATGTTAGGATATATGAGTACTCAAGAAAGTATAATATATAATATGCTAATTAATCAGACAGATAATTTTTTAATATCTATGGGTGAAAATGATGATTTAATAGTAGCAGAAGTAATTTCATCAAATACAAATTGGAATTTTGATCACAAAAATCAAAGCGTGAATATAGAAGTTACAGCAGATGTAAATATTACTCAAGAGGGTAGTAATGTAGTTCTTGGTACTGAGGAGAAGATAGAAAAAGTAGAAAATGAATTATCCAAACTAATTATAAATAGAACCTACGAAATGTATAATAAAGAAAAAGATGAATATAAGACAGATATTTTAAATATTGCCAGTTTATTATATAGAAAAAAGAGTGAATTATCATCAAATGAAGATTACTTAAATTTAATAAATTTAAATGTAGATGCAAAAGTGCAGATATTAAATCAAGGAGGTATTAGAAAACAATGGTAAAAGAGCAGTCAAAAGATATATATAGCTTAGGCATAGCTTGTGTTTTTTTATCTTCTTTTATGGCATTATTTTTTGGTATAGGGTCATATATGTTATATTCTCTTACAGCTAATGATGCATATATAGCAGTAATAGTTGGAAGTTTAATTTCTATTGCTACATTTAAATTTTTTTATTATATATTTTCAAATAATAATAAGTCTAATATCTATGAATTAAATAAAGATTTATTTGGAAAAATATTTGGAAATATTCTTAATGCTATGATGTTTTTGGCGTTATTTATAATTGCAGTTGTTATTTTTTATAATATATCTAGTTTTTTAAATATAGAATATTTGCCTGAAGCTAATACAGATATGGTAAAGCTATTAATACTTGTATCATTAATGTATGCTTGTACAAAAGGACTTCCAGAACTTATTAGAGCAAATCAAATATTTGCAATTATAAGTACAGCAATAATTGCTATCGAAATAATAGGTTCTTTTGCAGAGTTTGATATAAGTAATATTGAGCCTGTTTTATCTTGTGATAAAGGTAATATGCTGTTAGCTATCGGAACTTATGTTGGACTGTCTGCAATTCCATACTATATGTTACTTATAACATCTAAAAAAAGAATAAAAGATGAGCAAAGATGTAAATCTTCTTTGTTAAAAGTAATAATATTTACTAACCTTTTACAAGTTGTAATTGCATTAATTACAATTTTAATATTAGGGAAGAGCTATATTAAAATCTTTAGATTTCCTGAGTATGTAGCATTAAAACAATTTAGCTTATTTAATATATTTGAAAGAGTTGAAAATGTATTATCTTTGCAATACTATTTTACTACTTTTTCTTGCTTATCACTTATATTTTATTATTTAATTCAAATCTTTCCTAATAACAGACTCAAAAAGTATTATTCGGTAATATTATCGCTAGTTATTTTTTTTGTAACGCAGGTGTGTATTAAAGACTCAATTCAATTTGTTTCACTTACTACAAACTATATTTATTATGTAATCTTAGTTTGTGCTATAGCTCCTTTATTATTAACTTTCATAAGATTGAAAAAATGTAATAAAAAGTCATAAAAAAAGTGCAAATCTATTGCAAAGTACTACATAAAATGGTATAATAAAAGAGTGCTGTTTTTAAAGATTAACTAGATTTTTTAAATAAATATTCGGAGGATGTAGTTTAAATGGAAAAAAGAGAAGTAATAGTAAATGAAGAAAAATTAAGAGAATATAAAGAAATAATGAAAGTAGTAAAAGAAACTGTTGGAAAGGAAGATTTAGCAAGAGTATGTTTAGGAAACAGTACATTAAGAGAATTAGCTGGATATACTCAAGATGGAAATATTCAATATAATCCATACATAAAAGATTTTCTAGATAAACTTTCATATGATGAACATAATAAAAAAGTAGAAGAAGCTAAGTCTGCTAATGACACAGAAACATTACAAAAATTATCTAATGAAGTAATGGGAATGGCAGGATATATTAAAACAGAAAGCGGAACAAATAGCGTAAATAAATATGCAAAAAGTTTTGTAGATAGAACATTAATTGGAAGAGAATTAAAGAAATTATACAAAGCATTTAAACAAGAAAATCAAGAAGGTGTAGATGAAGTATATAGAAGAATATATCAAATGACATCTTATAGTTCAAATCCACCATATGGTGTAGTAAATGAATGTGCTCAAGGATTTGTAGATAGTCATATTGAAGAATATAGAAAAAAAGGAATACACATTCCTACTGTGTCTTATGATGCAAAAGCAATATAAATAAAAAGATAGTATTTGAAAGTAACTTAAAGTTGTTAAACTAAAAAGTTTAGCAATAAGAGCGTATTTCAATACTATCTTTTTTTATTTAAAATTTTATTACAAATATGATATTAAAATGTATTTTAATATATAATAATGTAGTGAAGAGGGGACTTTTATATGAAGAAAAAGATTTTTTTTATGATGTTAATTAGTCTGTTATTATGCATGAATGGTGGAGTATTTGCATATACAGCAATTAATTCAAATACAATGTTAGAAAGAAGTACATTAGATGATTTAAAAATAAATATTAAAGAGTTGCCACAGGTTACATGGACTGGATCGACTCCTGCAAAAGTAGTGTATCCTACTGCTAACCCAAATGATGTAGGAATAGATGAGTCTTTAATTGCCTTAGAAATTACAGCAGATGACTATAAAACTTTAGATTTAAATGTCACAGCATTTTTTGAAAACTGTGGAACTATAGGAAATAAAAATATAGATATGAAGATAGTATATTCAGATATTGTTACAGGTACAAGAGAAGATGTTACACATCAAACTTGGGATCCTAACAAAACATATTTATATTGGTCAAATTATGGAACAATAGATGGTATGAATAGTGATAATGAGTGGTTCTATCTTAGAATGCAACATTGTAAAGTAGATATATATTTTTACTATCATGGAGAGACAACACCAATTAACTTAGATTGTGCATATTTATCTATATTCTCAGAAGATAAAGATGAAGGATCAAGTACTTTAGAAGGAAGTAATGTTTACTTATATAATCCAACTAATATGGCTTATGAAGAGAGCAAGACTTTAGCTTCAACAGGAAGAAAATATAGCAATTTGTATTATGGAACAGGAAGTGGATCTACAGGTGCTGGATATAAAAACTGCGTGTCTTTTCAATACAAAAATAGAGACCATATTAATGTAGAA
This sequence comes from uncultured Clostridia bacterium, assembly GCA_934130595.1. GTDB lineage: Bacteria > Bacillota > Clostridia > TANB77 > CAG-465 > CAG-465. Next base: position 39,128 of record CAKOYF010000012.1, read on the forward strand.
CTTTACTCATTAATAGATCATGGAGCAGGATATCACTTTAGATATATACCTTTGACAGCAAATGTGCCAACCTCACCTGTAAAAAGTGTTAATAAAACAGAAGCAAAATTAGGAGATAGCGTAACATATACAGTAGAGCAAAAAATTTCTAAAAAATATGATACTGGTTTTTATTATTCATCATTAGTATTTACAGATACTTTAGATGAAAATTTAACATATGATTCTTTTAGTGTATATAACGAAGCAGGAAATGATGTTACAGCTTCAGCAGGAAGTACAAGTTATGATAGTACAACAGGAAAAATAACATATACATTTAATCAAGAATACTTAAAAAATATGGAATATAATGATCAAACATATAAATTTGTTGTAAATGCTACAATAAGTAAAAAATCAACTTCTGCAATAATATCAAATAAATCAGAAGTAAATATAAATAATACAACAACTTTAGAATCAAATACAGTTACTACAACATTAAAATCAAGTGTTATAGTGCATTATGTGGATAAAAATACTGGTAAAAAAATATCAGAAGATACTTTAATTCAAGGTAATTATTTAACTACTTATCAAACTACTGCTAAAGATATAGATAGCTATACTTTAGTTGGAGATAGTGGAAAAACATCTGGAGTAATGCAAAGTAATGAAACAGAAGTTACATACTATTATAAGAAAAACTCAGCTGGTGTAGTAACGAAGTATATAGACCAAGTAACAAAAGAAGAAATATCAGCAAGTAAATCACAAACAGGACTAGAAAATGATGATTATACAACAACAGAAGTAGTAGTACCTGGATATGAGCTAGTATTAACTCCAGCAAATGCGACTGGGAAAATGACACCTGAATTAACAACAGTAA
>CAKOYF010000013.1 GCA_934130595.1 uncultured Clostridia bacterium
ACCCCAATTGAATATAAAATCCAATTGGGGTTTAAATAACTGTTCTTTTTGTGTCTACTTTTTATTGACAACTTCACTAAATAGTACGTATTTTTCATATAAATAAACCATTAATTTTATGGTACCGCTGGTGGGGCTCGAACCCACACGTCACGGGGACAATGGTGTTTGAGACCATCCTGTCTGCCAGTTCCAGCACAGCGGCAAAATAAAAGAAGTAAATTTTCATTTACTTCACTATTATACAATATTTAAATTCAGATTGCAAGTAATATTAATCTTTTTTTGAATCATCTTTTCTAAAGCCAATTCTATTCATATCTATGTCATCATATAGAATGCTATTATCATTTTTAGGCTTATCTAATAGGTTTTCATTCTTGCTTTTTCCGAACCAATTTCTTCTATTATTTTTTATTGTTTCTACTTCTTTTTCTTCTTCAGCTTCAATTTCTGCTTGATTTTTTGCAGCCATTCTATTTCTTAAAAAATTATCTATTTTTGAACGCATTGCATTAAATACAAATTCATTTTCTATTATATTAATGTAATTGCTATCTTCATTTATTAAATATTCTATTACGCTCATAGCCTTTTCAAACTCGTTCTTAGTAACATATATTATAGCTATTTTATAATATGCTTTTAGTCCATAATTAGGAGATTTTGTTATCTCACTATATAAGCTTAAAGCATCATTATATTGACCTTTTAATAGCTTAATATTTCCTAAACTATATATAGCTTCATTAATATCTGGTTTTATTACTAGTGCAAATTCCAAGTTTTTCTCTGCCTCATCTGTTTTTCCAAGTTCAAGTTCAACCATTGCAAGATTATATACTAACTCGTATGATTCTGCATGATATTCTATTCCTTTTTTATACACTTCTTCGGCTTCTTTATATTTTCCTTCACTAGCAAGTAAAATTCCAAGAACTTCATAACTATCATAAAATGAAGGCTCTATTTCTAAGCATTTTTTATACATATCAATAGCATTTTCTGTATCATCTTTTTCTAATATATTTCCTAATAAGAAATATGCTTTATAATTAGAAGGATCTTTTTCAATTACTTCATATATAGTTTCTTTTGCTTGTTCAAATTCATTTATTTGGTAAAAACATTCAGCTAAAAGAAATATTGTTTGAGGTTTTCTTCCTTCTTTACCAATTAATTTTTGTAAAGTATTCATACATTTTGCATATTTTTGGCTATTATAATAATTTTCTGCTTTTTTGAATAATAAATTCTTCCCAAAACTAATATTATTATATTGTAATATAGCAAAAATACATGGTAATACAAAAATTCCTATTCCAACAGGAATTTGATATCTAATTCTCAAATATACATTATAAAAAACTACTGGTAGGTATACTCCTAAAGAAAATGCACATATTGCAATTAGAAGTATATTTACTGGCGCATATTTTTTAACATAATTGATTGATAAATATGTTATTAAGATTATTGCTACAGCTATTACTATTATATTATCAATTATCATTTTATCTGCTCCTCCGCACAGGTATTATATAACATTTTTTGTCAACTTTCAAGCTTATAAGACATATTGTATCTAATTTTTTTTATTTAATTGACTAATTTTATTTAGTAATGTATAATAATGGTTGTATAAAGAAGGATGTGACTATAATGACTAAAAATTTTGATGCTTTAAAGAATATACATAAAATACATATGATAGGTATTGGTGGAGTAAGCATGAGTGGTATTGCTCTAATATTAAAAAAAGACGGATTTGAAGTTACTGGTTCAGATAAAAACTATGGAGATATGATTGATACTCTAGAGAGCAATGGTATTCCAGTATATATTGGTTCTAATGCAGACTTAGTAAAAGATGCTGATGTTGTAGTATATACTTCTGCAATAAACCAACATGATCCTGAATTTGTAAGAGCTAAAAGTCTAGGAATTCCAACTTATGAAAGAGCAAAATTCTTAGGACTACTACTTACTAGTTATAAAATGCCTATTTGTATTTGTGGAACTCATGGAAAAACAACAACAACATCAATGATATCATCAATTTTTATTGATGCAAATATGGATCCAAATGTTCAAGTAGGATCAAAATATGAAAAATTAAATAATTCAAACTATAGACTTGGAAATTCAGATTACTTTATACTTGAAGCTTGTGAATATGTAGATAGTTTTCTTAACTTCCCTCATCACTGTGCTACAGTATTAAATATTGAAGCTGAACACCTTGACTATTTTTCTGATATAGAAGATATTAAAAAATCATTTAAAAAGTTCATACTAATGCTTCCTGAAGAAGGTATATTAGTAATAAATCAAGATGATTCACACTGCATGGAAGTTTTGGACGACGTTAAAGATGAACTTCAAAAGAAAAATGTTAGAGTATTTAAGTTCTCTTTAAGTGATCCAGATGCGTATATATATGCTAAGAACTTTAAATGTAATATGAAAGGATTTTATTCTTTTGATGTTACAGATCCTAGAAATGGTAAAAACTACCACTTCTACCTTACAGTTCCAGGTATTCACAATGTATATGATGCACTTGCTGCAATTACTACTTGCCTTGCTTACGGAATAAAATTTGAAGATATGAAAGAAAGCTTAAGTAAATTCTGTGGAGCAAAAAGAAGATTTGAATACAAAAAAACAATTGCTGAAAATGTAGAATTATATGACGACTATGCTCACCATCCTACAGAAATAAAAGCAACATTAGCAGCAGCAAAACAAAAGAAACACAATAGAATAATATGTGCTTTCCAACCTCATACTTTTTCTAGAACAAAAGAATTGTTGCCAGATTTTGCTCATGCTTTTGTAGATGCAGACATAGTATACTTAATGGATATATATGCTGCAAGAGAAGTAGACGATGGTACTATTTCTTCAAAGGATGTATCAGATTTAGTAAATAAAAGTGGTACAAAAGCATACTACACTCCTACACTAGAAGAAATAGCAGAAAAAATCAAACAAGAAGTTCAACCTGGTGATATTGTACTATCTATGGGAGCAGGTAATATAACTCACCTATCAGATTACTTTGAAGATATTAAAAACAAAAAAAATAACAAATAATAACATCAAAAATTTTAAAGAGTATATTGAATCAAGTTCAATATACTCTTTTTTTATAGTTTTAATTTTAAAGGCTTTTTCTTTAATATATCATCTAACATTATTGGCTCATCAACCAAAATCTTTGGTCTCCTAGAACAATTTATATCATATTCCATTTGAACATCACTAAGTTTCAAATTATATCGTTCAACTATTTTTAAAACAAGTTCTCTAAGAGTCTTTATTTCATTTTCTGTATATCTTCCTTCACTGTCTAATGATAACATTATACTTATACTTTGAGTATCTATACTTTCATTTCTTGTACAGATTGCCCTTTCGTTTTCTGGAATAATATTTAGTACTTCTCCACTATTTCCTATTATGTAATGACAAGAAAACTCTCTTCCATCTTTATATTTACTCATCTCAATTATGTTTTTATTTTTTAGGCCACTAAATCCTCTATATTTTGATGAAGTTATAATTACTTTTTTTACCTTCTCTATTTTTTCCATTCTTCTTGTATTATCACTCTTTGTTAAATAATATTTTTTTATTTTCATATTAACCACCAATATATATTATGTTAAATATCTGTTTTTGTTAATTTTCTTGACATCTTACTTATCTTTGATATAATATTAGTTGTATAAAAAAGGAAGTGCAAAAAAATGAAAATAGGAATAGTTGGTTTACCAAATGTTGGAAAATCTACACTTTTTAATGCCATAACAAAAGCTGGTGCTGAAAGTGCAAATTATCCATTTTGTACAATAGAACCAAATGTTGGTATGGTATGTGTACCAGATAAAAGAATTGATGAATTATCTAAAATGTATGAAACAGATAAATCTACTTATGCAACTATAGAATTTGTAGATATAGCTGGACTTGTAAAAGGAGCTTCTAAAGGAGAAGGACTTGGAAATAAGTTCTTATCTCATATCCGTGAAACTGATGCTATCGCTCACGTAGTTAGATGCTTTGATGATGAACAAATTGTTCACGTTAATGGAAAAATAGATCCAATAAGTGATATTGAAACAATTTCTCTAGAACTTGTATTTGCTGACTTAGAAACTTTATTAAAAAGAATGGATAGAGTTGGTAAAATGACTAAATCTGGAGATAAAAAAGCTATTGCTGAAATGGAACTTTTAAGAAGAATAAAAGAACATTTAGAAAATGGAAATCCATTAAGAACTATGGAACTATCTGATGAAGAAAGAGAAACTATTAAAGATGCCTTCTTCTTAACAGATAAAAAAGTAATATATGTTGCAAATGTATCTGAATCACAAATACCAAATATGGAAACAGATCCAAATGTAATGAAAGTTAAAGAATATGCAAAAGCTGAAGGTGCAGAAGTAATTGTACTATGTGCAAAACTTGAAGAAGAATTGTCTGAACTTGATGATGAAGATAAAGAAATGTTAATGCAAGACTATGGTATTGAAGAATCTGGACTTGATAAGCTTATTAAAGCAAGCTATTCTCTACTTGGACTTATCTCTTTCCTTACTGCTGGAAAACAAGAATGTAGAGCTTGGACTATAAAAAATGGAACAAAAGCTCCACAAGCTGCTGGTAAAATTCACTCTGACTTTGAAAGAGGATTTATTAAAGCTGAAGTTGTATCTTATGATGACTTAATGAAATATGGTAGTATGAATGCTACAAAAGAAAAAGGTCTTGTAAGACTTGAAGGAAAAGATTACGTTGTAAAAGATGGAGATATAATATTATTTAGATTTAATGTATAAAGCATGAGAAAACTCATGCTTTTTTATTATTTAATACATACGTTAAACATTACTTAACATAAGGAATTTACTTAATTTTGAGTCAAAAAAATTTTTTACATTTTTATATATTTTTTTAACAAAAAAGCTTGACTTTTGCCTCTATGTAGATTATAATAATAACTGTCCACAGAGATGTGGGCCTTTAGCTCAGTTGGTCAGAGCACTCGGCTCATAACCGAATGGTCCGGGGTTCGAATCCCTGAAGGCCCACCATTTATATATTACTTTGGGTAGGTGCCCGAGTGGCTAAAGGGGGCAGACTGTAAATCTGTTGGCTTACGCCTACGATGGTTCGAATCCATCCCTGCCCACCAAATAAATGGTTTAAATATCAGCATATTAATGCTGATATTTTTTTGTCTATATTCAAAAAATGAGCCATGCTCTACTTTGCATGGCTCGTACAATCTTCTTATCTTCTTATCTCTTGTCTTTTTTACTAGGATCAGCTTTTTTTATTTCAGAAATTTTTGTTAACTCTTCTACCTTTACTTTTTGTTCATCCAAACTAGTTATATGATTAAACGGATATATAAAATCATATTCTTCCATATTTGGATTCTGAGCGCTTTTTCTTTCAATATCTAGTTGATATTCTATGTTTTTCTTTTTTTCCATTTTTACTATAATTTCACCTCAATTATAGTATTTGCAATTCTATTATTCTTATTATTTTTTAATTATAGATAAATACTCTTCTATGTTTGCAGGTATTTCGCTACTGTCTGAATCCTTTATAGTGTTACTGTTTTTATTATATTCTTTGAATCCATATAGCATATCTGTACAAACATATAATTTATCTTCTACTTTACTAAGTGTTGTTATATAAGTTTTACCTATTTTTGCAACAGGTATAAATGATGCATTATAGCAACTTATTTCTATCTTATCTTCATCTTTTAATCCATTTAATTCTTCTTTTTGTACATTAAAATTTTCCTTAATTTCTTTTACAGTAAATACTCCACCTGGGACCATCATTTCAATTTCACCAGTTGTATCTCCTGTATAATTTTCTAACACCTTAGCCTTTACTTTTGTATATGGCATATCATCCACAATTTCATAATCTAAAATTTCTTCGATTTCAACAATATTACAAGAATATACTTTCAAATTTTCAATACTAATTTCATTTGGATTAATATGTATACTTTTTGCAACTTGAGTATCATCATTTTTAGAATTTTCGATGACATCTGTATTATCTCCAGTTGGTGTTAATTTTTCTGTGTTCTTATTTAGGTGAATCTGAACACCAATTGCTAGGCAAACCATAAGAATAATAACTACAAGACTTGCTAATCTTAAGATTTTTTTCTTTTTCTTTTGTTCTCTTTCATACCTTTCAAATACTCTTTTTGTATCAAACATTTGCTCAGGTACTTTAACTTCATTAAATTTTTCTTGTAGAATTTTTCCTATTTCATCCATTTGATCCATATCTTCGAATGATTCATTTTCTTCTTTTTTCATAATATTCATCCTCTTCTTTCACTATTTTATACTACATATATTATATCATAAAAATTAATTATATAAATAGTTTATTGTATCATGATCACATTGTTGTACTGTTGATACTTGCATATAATTTACATTTCCAAACATAATACTGTAAAAAGAACTATTATGTGCTAATCCAAAAGCATGTCCCATTTCATGTTTAGCAACTCTTGCATCATATGATTGAGATGCTGAAGTATTAAAAACTAATTCGCTGTAGAAATAGTTTTCAGTAGGAGAACTTCCTCTCTTAGCTACTAAAGTTCCATCAGTGTACCAAAATGTTGCATATCCTAAAACATCTCCATTTAAGTGTACATCTGATTGTGGGGTTCTTCCATAGAAGTCCATATGAGTAGCATAGTTACTAGATACCGCTGTCATATAAATTGGATTCCAACCATAACCTGTATCTACCCAATTGTTTGCAGCACTATTAATATTAGATGTGTAACCTGATGCGGTACCATCTATATAATAGCAAGCATTTGAAACGCCCCTTGAATATTTTGCGTCATTTGTATAAGTTGGTGTCATTGCAAAAACACTGCAACTAAATACGCAAATTGTAAGAATAAAACAAATAAAAAATTTCCTCATAAAAAACCCTCCTATAATATAGACGTTTTAGAAGGGCTTTTTGTCACAAAAAAATTGAATTTTTTTGAATTTTTTGTATTTTTTTTAATTTTATTTGTTTTTTATACTTTTTTATTATAATTTTTTACATTTATTCTTCAGATATAAAACTTTCCTCTTCCATAGTTCCATCATCTTTTTTTACTAAGATATTTATTTTCTTTTCTGCTTCATCTAGTTTTTCACTACATTCTTTAGAAAGTTTTATTCCTTTTTCAAATTCTTTTATTGCTTCTTCTAAACCTAGATTTCCACTTTCTAGTTTTGTTGCAATTTCTTCTAATTGAGCTAAACTTTCTTCAAAAGTCTTTTTCTCTTCCATTATAATCTCTCCTTATTTTACTATAGCTGATAGCTTACCATCAGTTACTGTTATTTTTATCTCTTGATTTGAGCTTACGTCATTTACACTTTTTATGACTTTTCCATCTTCATTTTCAACTACACTATATCCACGTGTAAGTGTTTTTAGTGGACTTAATGTGTCTATTTTAGCTATACTTTTTACACATCTTGTTCTATATTTTTCTATCATATATTTTAATGTAGCCTCAGACTTTGTCATCATACTATCAATTGCTAGCCTATATTTATTTACTTGATCTAGTGGCACTTTTTCAAGTTTTGCAGCCTTTAATCTTTCTACATACTGTCTTTTTCTTTCAATATAGTTTTTCATAGCTATAATTGTTCTATTTTTATCTTTATCTATTCTACTTACTATCTCTGTATATTCTGGATATACAAGCTCAGCTGCAGCAGATGGTGTTGGTGCTCTCAAATCTGATACAAAATCACAAATTGTAAAATCTGTTTCGTGACCAACCGCAGAAACAACTGGTATTTTTGAAGCATATATTGCTCTTGCTAAATTTTCATCATTAAATCCAAACAAATCTTCAAAAGATCCACCACCTCTGGCAATAATAATTACATCAACATTATTTAATTCATTAAAGACTTTTAATCCTTCTATAACCGTGCTAGCTACATTTACACCTTGTACAGCTGCTGGATAAATTAATATATTAACATTTGGATATCTTCTGGTTGATACATTTATTATATCCCTAATAACTGCTCCTGTTCTAGATGTAATTACACCTACTCTTTGTGGTAAAAAAGGTATTTTTTTCTTCTTTGAGATATCAAAAAGACCTTCCTTGCTTAGCTTTTCTTTTAATTGCTCATAAGCAAGATAAAGGTCTCCTAAGCCTTCTGGGCTCATTGATTTACAATATATTTGATATACTCCGTCTCTTTCAAATGCACTAATTTGCCCATTTATTACAACTTTCATTCCGTCAGCTGGTTTAAACTTTACAAATTGTGCATAACCTTTAAACATAACACATTTTATAGTTGAAGATTCATCTTTTAATGTAAAATAATAATGTCCTGTATAATGTGCTTTAAAATTTGTGATTTCTCCTCTAATACTAATACTATTTAGAAGTTCATCTCCATCAAAAAGCATCTTAATATACTTATTTATTTCTGATACACTAAATATTCTCTTCTGTTCCATTCTCTTTTTCCTTACTTTCTATAACTTTTGCAATAACTCCATTAACAAATGATTTTGAATCGTTATTTCCATAAGTTTTAGCAAGTTCAACTGCTTCATTAGCGCTAACTTTTACAGGAATATCTTCTATATATTTTATTTCATATATAGCAAGTCTTAAAATAGCTAAATCTATTTTTGCTATTCTTTCCATAGACCAGTTTTTTAATTTAGATAAAATAATTCCATCTATTTCTTCTAAATTAGCTTTTATTCCCTTTACAACTCTTTCTATATATTCTTTTTCATCTGGTTTATTATTATTTTCCTCATAACAATTTTCAAGGATTTTATCTATGTTTTCATTCATACCAAACTCTAATTCATATACGCATTTAAATGCATTGTCTCTTGCTTTTTTTCTACTCATTTTAAACTCCTATTCTAAAATCTATTATATTATTTTTTATCGTTATTTTCTTTGTAATAATATACTTCTTGTTTGTTAAATCCTTTTCCTTTGAAAAAATCTTTTATTCTTTCTTCGTTGTCTTGTATTTTCTTTCCTAAAAATACTGCACCAGCAATTAAAGCAAGTAATACAACTGCTTTAGTTAAGAAATCCACTATACCTAAAGCATATAATACTACAACTATAGTAACACAAATTATTACATACTTATTTTTTGCAACATATTCAAAAAAATCTTTCATATTTATCACATCCTTAAATTTACTATTCTACTTTTTTTGTGGTTCAATATAAACGCCTTTAATTTTTACGTTTGCCTCTTTAATTTCTATTGTAGTTTGTTTCTTTACTACTGTTTTTATATTTTCTTGTAGTTTGCTAGATAATGTTGGTACTACTGTATCTGGTAATATTAAAGCATAAACGTTAGCTTTTACACCATCTTCAGAAATAGTAACATCTACTTTAGGATTAACTAACTCTGGATAATTTCTTGCTACTGACATAATCATTGATTCGAAAGTATCTCTATTTAAAAATACAGTACCTGATTCATTTTTTATAGCTAGTCCACTTCTTGATTCATCTGATGAATCTGATGATGAAAATAGTCCAACTAAACCAAGTAATGATACAATTGCTCCAATTAAAAGAACCCATAATTTATTTGCAACTAAGAAATTAACAAAAACTGTATATAGTTCTCCTACTTGTATCATATTTGTAGATACTAGTATAAAAAATACAGCCTCTATTATCATAACTATTGAAAATAAGCATAATATAAATTTTTCAAATCCTCTCATATCATCTATCCCCCTATTTTAATGCAGCACGTAGCCCAAACCAAATTAATATCACTCAGTTCGGGCTACAACACTACAGTTAAATTTATTCTTTTGTTTCCTCTTTAACTTCTACTTCTGCACTTTTTTTCTCTTCTTTTTCAAATATAATTCCTTGTACGTTAATATTAACAGCAACAACTTCAAGACCTGTCATTGTTTCAACTGCATTTTTTACAGCTGTTTGAGCTGCCCATGCAACGTCTGGAATTCTTACACCATATTTAACATTAACAAAAATATCTACTGTTACTTTTTTACCATTAAGTTCGATTTTTACACCTTTTGAATATTTTTTGCTACTTCCTAGTATTTGATTGATTCCATCAACAAATCCTAATTGCATTCCAGCAATACCTTCTACTTCAGAAGCTGCAAGTCCTGCAATTATTCCTATAACATCTTCTGAGATGTTTAAATTTGTAGCAATCTCTACCTTTTCTTCTGTATTAGTATCCTTATTTACTATTTCTTCTACTTCTTTTTCTTCATTTTTACTCATAATCAAAATCCTCCTTTGTAGAAATACTCTACTAACTGATTATATTATATCCTATTTTAGATTAAAAGTCACGCTTTTAACAAAAAAATCAATAATTACACAAACTAATCATGAACTATTTTTGTTGGAAGTTTTTCACCACCAATTAAATGATAATGTAAATGTTTAACTTCTTGTCCGCCATCTTTTCCGCAGTTACAAATAACTCTATAACCACTTTGGTCTATTCCCATTATTTTTGATACTTTTTTAAAAGCTTCTTGTACTTTTTTTACATACTCTGAATTTTCATCATTTACATGCTCTAAATCTTGAATATGTACTTTAGGAATAACTAAAACATGTACAGGTGCTACTGGATTTAAGTCCTTAAATGCACAAACCCATTCATCTTCGTATACTATTGTACTTGGTATTTGTTTATTTGCTATTTTACAAAAAATACAGTTTTCATCCATCATTTTTACCTCCTAATTTTTATTGTTCTACAAATACAGCTTTAATTCTTCTTACTCCAGTTGATACTGCTTCCTCTTTTTTGATTTTTATGTGAGGAATTTCAGATGTATTTTCAACGTGAGGTCCTCCACATAATTCAGCTGATACATCACCGATTTTATATACTGTTACTAAATCTGGATATTTTTCAATAAACATACATTCTGCTCCAGTTTTTATAGCATCTTCTTTACTCATTTCATATTTTTTTACTGGTATAGCTTCATCTATCCATTTATTTACTAAATCTTCTGCTTGTTTCTTTTCTTCATCAGTTAATTTATGATCACAAGAAAAATCAAAACGCATTCTTTCTGGTGTTATATTACTTCCTCTTTGATGTGAATCTTTTCCAATCACAATTTTTAATGCAGCATTTAATAAATGTGTTGCTGTATGATATTGTGTTTCTGTTTTTCCTGTTGATGCTAAGCCACCTTTAAATTTTTCTTTTGCTCCTGCACGAGATATTTCTTGATGTTTTTTGAATTTTTCTTTAAATCCTTCTTGATCAACTTCTATTCCCATTTCAGAAGCTAACTCTACTGTAAGTTCTATTGGAAAGCCAAAAGTATCATATAATCTAAACGCTGTATCTTTATCCATTTTTCCATTTTCTATTTTAGCTACAATTTTTTCAAATTCTTTTAAACCTTTTTCAAGAGTTCTATTAAATTTTACTTTTTCATTTTTTAGTACATCCATAACAACTTGTTCATTTTCTCCAAGTTCTGCATAATACTTTTTGTACTTTTCAATTATTAGTTTTGCAATTTGTTCTTCCCAATTACTATTTATATCTATATCTAATTTTTTAGCATATCTTATTGCACGTCTAATTAATCTTCTTAATATATATCCTTGATCTGTATTGCTTGGTTTAATTCCAGCTGGATCAGCACTTATAAATACAGCACTTCTAATGTGGTCAGCAATTATTCTCATTGCTTTTTCATTACCTTTATATGGTAATTTAGTAATTTCTTCTATTTTTTCAATAACGTCTTTCCAAATAGAAGATGTATAGTTATCTGTTTGACCTTCAAGTATTGCTGTAACTCTTTCAAGCCCCATTCCTGTATCAACATTTTTCTTAGGTAGTTCAGTAAATGTTCCATCTTCATTATGGTTATATTGCATAAATACATTATTCCATATTTCTACCCAACGATCATCTTCTGGATCAAATTCTTCTGGTATTTCATCTTCACTTCTAAAATAGAATATTTCTGTATCTGGTCCGCATGGTCCTGTAAGTTCCATATTTGGCCACCAGTTATCATCTTCCCCTAAGAATTTTATTCTTTTATCGTTAATTCCCATTTGTCTCCAAATATCAGCAGATTCATTATCTGCAGCAACTATATCGTTTCCTTTAAATACTGTAACTGCTAATCTTTCTACTGGAATATTTAAAACTTTTGTTAACAATTCAAAGCTCCATGATATACTTTCTTTTTTAAAGTAATCACCTAAGCTCCAGTTTCCTAACATTTCAAAGAAAGTGTGATGTGTTACATCTCCTACTTCGTCTAAGTCATTTGTTCTCATACATTTTTGATAATCACAAAGTCTAGTTCCATATGGATGAGGTTGACCCATTAAATATGGTACTAAAGGTTGCATACCTGCTGTATTAAATAGTACAGAAGGATCATTTTCAGGTACTACAGGAGCACTTGGAATTTGTTTATGTCCTTTTGATTCAAAAAAGTTAATATATTTTTCTCTAATTTCTACTGGTTCCATTATACACATATCTCCATTTCTATTCAAATTTAAAAAGCACCTTAAAAGTGCTTATATTTAGCCATTTCATTATATCAAAAAAAAGATTTATAGTCAATAAAATATAGCCATTTATATTGCATTTTTTATATAATTATGTTAAACTAAGTTGAGTTTTTATAGGAGGATAATATGTTACAAACTATAACAGGACACGTAAGACGTGCTATAGATGATTATAATATGATAGATGAAGGAGATAAAATTGCTGTTGCTTTATCTGGTGGAAAAGACAGCATTACACTACTTTACGCACTTCACACACTTCAAAGATTTTATCCAAAACATTTTGAAATAATGGCTATAACTATACATCCAGATAGCGATACTTTTAATACTGAGAAATTAGAAAAAATGTGTAAAGATTTAAACATAGAATATGTTATTTACCATTCAGATCTTTCTAATATATTATTTAATGTAAGACAAGAAAAAAATCCTTGTTCTTTATGTGCTAATTTAAGAAGAGGTATGTTAAATACTATTGCTGTTGAACATGGATGTAATAAAATTGCGCTTGGACATCATCTAGACGATGCTATAGAAACACTACTTATGAACATGTGCTTAAATGGTAATATACATACTTTTGCACCAGTAACAACATTTGGGAACAATCAAATTACTGTTATTCGTCCATTAATTTATGTATACGAGAAAGAAACACGTGCACTTGCAAGAAAAATGAATTTTCCAGTAATGGGAAAATGCTGTCCAAAAGACGGTTATACTATGCGTGAATACATGAAACAACTTGTTATACAACTAAGAAAAGATATTCCTAAAGTACGTGAAAACTTAATTGGCTCAATTATTCGTTCTGATATTCCAGGATGGAAAAAGCCAAATAAAGATTAATTAAAAGAGGAACAATTAAATCGTTCCTCTTTTTTCTATTGGTTATCATCTTTGTCTATTTGTTCTTCTAACATTCTTTTAATATCGTCGTCATTCAAATTTTCAAAAATATTAAATGTTAATTCATCCTTTGGTCCTTCATTTTTATCTAAGTCAACAAGTTTTATTCCAGATTGCTCTACTTCTTCTGCTCTATAACCTTTTTCTAAACTTCCTCTTCTTCCTATTCTTTGTGTATCCATTTCATCTGGTTTTACTTCATCTAAAAGCTCTACCTTTGGGGGCTCTATAGTTACACTATTTTGAATATTTGAATCATTTAATTTGGGTTCTTCTTTTTTTTGCTCTACTTTTAATATAGTTTTATCTGGTGTATTATCATCTGGTCCATCATCATTTTTCTTTTTACTCTTTTTAGTTGCTAAAATTATAATAAACTCAATTATAACTACTAAATACATTATTACTAATAAGTAGTTTTTCTTAATAGCAGCCCAAATATATTTTAAATATGCTATTGCTATTTCTTTTTTAGTTTTACCATCTTGAATATCTTTTAGATAGTCTTTCATTTCTTTTTGTAATACTTCTTCTTGAGTGGCCTCTTTAACAGTATATTTTATTTTATATTCTTTTGTAGTTGTACCATCTGGGGCAATTACTTTTATAATTACTTCTCCATCCCCTGATTCAACTAATTTATCTGCTCCTATTATTTCTAATTTAGCATTTTTATCTTTTGTAGTTGCAACTACATTTAAATATTTTACTGTAGATGATATTTCACCAATGTTATATTCTAATGATTCAGATTGGAAATCCCTGTCTAGAGAAAAACCTTCAACAATTAGCTCTTCTAAGTATGCATTAGATTTTTCTTTATCTGCACTTTTAGTAACTATTATACTATATATTCTATAATATCCATTTTCTGCTGTTACTTTTATATTAATTGTATTGTCTCCATCTACTAAATTAGTATTTCCTGATATCTCTACTCTTGCATTTGCATCTTCAGCTTTTGCTAATACATCAATTGAAGTTACATTTTCACCTACAGAGATAGCATAATCTGTAACATTTCTAGTGAAATTAGGTGTAAGTCCTTCTTCACTAATTTGTAAATATTTTAAATAGTTATTGCCACTTGCTGTTTTAGAACCTGAATTTACATTACCATTTGTATTTTCTGTTTTATTTGGTTTATCTTCTGTTTTATTTTCATTTTTTTGAGATATATTAATCATCTTTTCTGCTGTAACAGTTCCAAGTGATGTCATATTTGCATCTGCACTAGTTACACCATTTGCAACTACAACTACTCTTGAAGTTCCAGCATTTTTTGCTCTAAATGTATATGTCTTAGTAGATATTCCATTTGATGCCTCTGAACTATCCCACCATACATCTTCTTTTAAGCTATCACCTGAAACATATTCTAACATGTTTGTATCATATGAAACAGTTAAATTGTCATAAGCTCCAACATTTTGTCCAAAATTAAAAGTTACTGTAACTGTATCTCCAACATAAACATTTGAACTTCCAGTTAAACTTGCGGCATATATGTTAATTCCAACAATTAACATTAAAAACATTAAGCATAAACTTACTCTTTTTAGTACTTTAGTATTCATATATATTCTCTATCCTCCTATTGCTCAATAGTATATTTGCCAAGTATGTGTCTTTGAATTTTTAGTAAATCTGCAGCTTTTGGTAATTGACTCACTTTATCTATTATAGCTGCTTTTACTTGTATTTCTTTTATTTGAACTTTTCCTAATAAATATCTTTGTAGCATCAATAGATCTCTTGCATTTATTGTTCCAGATCCATCAACATCACCATATACTATTATTGTATATTCTTTTGCAATATCACTACCATCTAAGAACTGTATTTTAGTACCTGTTCCTACTTTTTCTGAATCTTCTAATGCTTTTCCATCAATGTTTACTATGTTCATATCATACTTTGTAGTTATTTTATTTTTTATATCAGATACTGTATTATTGTTTAGATCTATTTTTGAAATAACATCATTTTCAACTTTTAAAGAATCATCTACATATATATCTTCTAATTTCTTTGTAACAACAATTGTTGCTTGTGCTGTATAGCCACCATCTTCTGTTTTAAATGTTACTATTGCTTCTCCTTCTTTTTGTGCTTTAAGTTCTTTTCCTTGTACAGTTACAATATCTGTATTTTGTGAAGTTATTGTATAATTTGTATTCTTAGCTGTACTTGGTAAAATTTCAGGTGTAATAGTAATTGTATCTCCAACGCTTACTACATACTTATCTTTATCTAATTTTATTCCTGTAACTTTGTTTGATTGTACATTTATTGTACATATTGCTGTTTTATTTTGGTCTTTTGTTGTTACTGTTATAGTAGCAACTCCGCTATTTTTTGCTTCTACTAGTCCATCTGAATTTACAGTAGCAATATTATTATCTGAAGATGACCATGTAACTTCCTTGTTTTCAGCATCACTAGGATTTATATTTGCTGTAAGTTGTAGTTTTTCTCCAACACTTAAGTCTGAATATGTAGTGTTCAAGCTTACAGATTCCACTTTAGAATATTTATATTCATGTATCCATTTTTTCAACATATATCCTATTCTGCCATCATCATATTTAATCTTATCATAAAGTGTATTTTGACCTATTCCAATTCTAGTAAATTTTGTTCTGTTGGCTCCACCTTCTTGTGTTTCATATACCTTTTCTAATACATTTGCTATTGTATCAGGGCCTGTTCTAATCCAGAACTCATCTGTTACTCCTGAATCCGATGGATCATCTAGATATACTCTTGTATTATCTTCTGTAAAATATACATCATCTGGAAGCGGTATACTTGCCGCTTCATCTGGCATATTTTCATATACTGGAATATGAAACTCAAAACTTGAATCTAGCATTGAATAACTGCTATAAGTATTGTATGACATACTTGCTTCATTTTTAGCTCCAAATATGTTTGTCATGTATCCAGTTCCAAGTAACCATTGTGCTGTACCTGGGTTGTTTACATCAAAACGCTCAAAGTAAATAGTATCTTGTCCCCATTTTACATATTTATTGTATATGTATTCTATTCCACCATTTATTGCAGCTGATACACTTGTCCAGCCATGATTTCTTGCATAATTAAGTCCATTTGTTATAGCTGAAGCATTTGAAGTATCATATGCTCCAATATTAAAGAAATTATATACACCGTAATCTCCGTTTATTAAACTACCATTTATTATATTTCCACTATTTTCTTGTCTAATTCTAGCAGCAATGTGTACTGGATTTATCCCTACATTTTTAGATAATCTATAAATTAACTCAGCATATGTAGTACCTAAATCTTTCCACTGTCCATATAATTTATATTGACTTTTGTATGTACTTCCCATAGGTGTTGGATCAAGTACACCTTGAACTGCATTTACAGATTGTGAAGCTTCTGAAAAGCTCAATGTTTCAAATTGAAAAATTCCGCTATCATTAATAAAATTACGAGGATCTAATACGTATGCTACACCTTGCTTAGATGCTACGACATATGATCCATCTATGTATTTGTTTTGTCCATCTTTTTTCCATTCAGATGAAAAAATATCTTCAACTAAACTAATCCCCTCATTTACTTCATATGATTCATGAGATAAAACTGTATTCCAATCTAATCCTGTATGTACAGCTTTAAATGTCCAATTTGGATGTCTTTTTTTCATTGCTTCTATATATGGCTTATATGAGTCTGGAAAATTCTCATCCATATATGATACTGGTAAATTAGACGATATACTTGCTTCTATTTCATGAAAATTTATAGTTGAAGTAATAATACATATAATAACTAATGAAATTATTGCTCTAAACCCTAAATTTCTTTTATACATTTTTCCCCCCTTATGACCTAATACGTCATTATATACAAAAATTATATCATAAACGCATACTTTGTCAAAGAGTTTATATAAAAATTCGATTATATTATTATGGCAATTAAAACTTTCACATTTTTTTCATATTTGTATTATACTAAACTTTATTTATTAAAGTAGTTACATAATCCAATATTTTAAACAAACTGTCATTTGACAATAAAAAAAGTATATAATATAATGAGCAAAAGTGTAATTTTTGACGGAGGTGAATTTTTAATCAATTTTTACTCTTAGCGCATGGGCATATTATATGCTGACGAGGATGGTAGTTGTCGATTATCAGCGGATGCTACCACGGTAATTTAGATATCGTTAAAATATAGCTAAAAATCAAAATTTTTATTGTAACAAAACTATATTTATTCTAATACTATATAAAAACGTACATTGAAAATTATAAATATTTTAGGAGGTTATATAATATGTGTGGAATAATTGGATATACTACAAGAAAAAATAATTCAGTAGAGGTAGCTCTAGATGGGCTTAAAAATCTAGAATATAGAGGCTACGACTCTGCAGGTATCGCATTTTTTGACGGAGAAAAAATCGATATTGTAAAATCTAAAGGAAAGATTTCAAATTTGGAATCTAAGCTTGAAAAAATAAATACGGATTCTTGCTGTGCTATTGCACATACTAGATGGGCAACTCATGGTGAACCTAATGAGACAAATGCTCACCCACACCACGTTGGTAAGGTTACTCTAGTTCACAATGGAATAATTGAAAACTATTCAGAACTAAAAAAAGAACTTATTGAAAAAGGATATTCTTTTAAAACAGAAACAGATACTGAAGTAGCAACTGCTTATATTGACTACTGCTACTCTGTTTACCAAGATAAATTACGTGCTCTAATTGAAGCTTGTAAAGTATTTAGAGGTTCTTATGCTTTTGACGTAATTTATGAGGATGATCCTACTACAATTTATGCAACAAGAAAGGACAGTCCTCTAGTTGTTGGATATGCTCATGATGGAAATTTTGCAGCATCAGATATTTCTGCAATATTAAAATATACAAATAAATATTCACTAATTGACGAAGGTGAATTTGTTAAGATAACTAGAGATATCGTTACTTTCTATAATTCAGATTTACATCAAGTAGAAAAGAAATCTCAAACAGCTACTTGGGATGCTACTCAATACCAAAAAAATGGATATGAGCATTTTATGCTAAAGGAAATTTACGAACAACCTAAAGCTATAGAAGATATTTTTGAAAGATTCTACTCTAATTGCACATATAAAGATTTAGATTTTTCAAAATTTGATAAAATTCATATTGTTGCTTGTGGAAGTGCTATGCATGCTTCACTTGTTGGAAAATATCTTCTTCAAACTTATGGAAAAATTCCTGTTATGGTTGAAATTGCATCAGAATATAGATATTCAGAAGAGTTAATTACTCCTTCTACCCTACTTATTGTTGTTTCTCAATCTGGAGAAACTGCTGATACTCTAGCAGCATTAAGACTTGCAAAACAAAAAGGAGCTTATGTTGTTGGTATAGTTAATGCTGTAGGTTCTACTATAGCAAGAGAAGTAGATAAATGCATATATACTTATGCAGGTCCTGAAATTGCTGTTGCAACAACTAAAGGATACACTACTCAAGTTGCAGTATTTTCTACTCTAGCATTAATGGCTATGGAACAAAAAGGATTATTAACTGATGAAAAAGCTGAAGAAATTAAACAAGATTTACTTACTGTAAAAGAAAAAATAGAAGCTGTTCTATCTGATAGAGATTTATACTTAGATATAGCAAATCAAATATATAATCATAATGATTTATTCTTTATAGGTAGAGGAATTGATTCAACTGTATGTATGGAAGGTTCTCTAAAACTTAAAGAGATTTCTTATATGCACTCTGAATCTTATAGTGCAGGTGAACTAAAACATGGAACTATATCTCTTATAGATAAAGGTACTCCTGTAATATCTATTGCCACAGATGAAAATCTATTTGAAAAAACTGTTAGTAACATAAAAGAAACTAAAGCTAGAGGTGCATACTCTATCTTTGTTACTACACAAAATCATAAAGATAATTGCAGTGAATTTGCAGATAAAACTATTATTCTTCCAAAAACAACTGCATTTACTCAACCAATTCTTACAGTAGTTGCACTACAACTTATAGCTTATGAAACAGCAAAATTAAGAGGTTGTGATATAGATAAACCAAGAAATCTTGCTAAATCTGTTACTGTTGAGTAAAAACTATATTTACCAGTGCTTTATGCACTGGTTTTTTTATTTTTACTGTGTTATCTTTATGGTAACTTGTATCATATTTTTATTGACTTTTACGCTCTTCAATGGTAAAATATTAGACGGATTTTAATATTTTTATCTTAAAATTAATATTTTAAAGAAATTGGAGGGATTCTTAATGAAAAAGAGTTATGATAAAAGGAAAATTCACAATGCTAAACCATCTCAGAAACATGCAAAAAGTCCAACTATGAAGGACAAATTCGAGCATTTCATGTTTAAGGATGAATATTTTCAAAACAAAGATACTGGCAGCAGTACTAACGGAAATGTGCATTCAGAGAAGATAGATAATTTAAAATCTGCATCTTTTGTTTTGCAAAAGAAAAAATCACATAACGCATTAAAAGTTACTATGTTCTTACTAGTAGCAGCTGCTGTAGCTTGTACTGCTTTTTTTGTACCGTACATTTCAACAGCATTTAAATCTTATGAAAACGGATTTGATACAACACGAATAGATATTGATTCTGTTCCACACATTTATGATAGGAATGGAAACTTACTACTTATTATGTATGGGTATTATGACTCAGGCGAAGAAAATTTTGTTCCAACCTATTCTAGTGTATATACAGAAATAAATTCATTACCAAAATATGTTGGAGATGCATTTACAGCAATTGAAGACGAAACTTTTTATGACAATAGCGGTATATCTGTAAATAGGCTTTTATATGCTACTTTCAATTATCTTATTAAAGGTGATTCTTCTTTTGGTGGAAGTACAATAACTCAACAACTTATAAAGGTAGCAACAGGAGATGATTCTCACTCCCCTACTCGTAAAGCAAGAGAAATTGGTAGTGCCTTATATTTAACTGATCATTGGTCAAAATCTAAAATACTTGGTAGCTACATTAATCTTGTATATTATGGAAATGGTGCATATGGAATCTATGAAGCTTCAATGACATATTTTAATACAGAGCCTAAAAATTTAAATATAGCTCAAGCTGCTATTTTAGCCTCTATTCCTAATTCACCAGACAACTTAAATCCATATGGTAGTGATTCTGCTAAAACAAGACTAATAAATAGACAAAAACTTGTACTCAAAAAAATGCTAGAATTAGGATTAATTAATGAAAATGAGTATACTGATGCTATTAACTTTAACGTTGAATTTAGCAATGGTAGTGCTAGTCTAAACAAAAATAGTCCTGTTATTAGTCCATATTTAAATGTTGCTTTCTCTCAAGCAATTGATGTTGTAAAAGAAGACTGTAATTGCAGCAATACAGAAGCAATAGACAAGCTTTTAAATGGCAAAACAAGTATATATCTAAATCTAGATGTTAACTTACAAAATCAAGCATATGTTATTGCAAAATCTACATATTCAGATTATCCAGAAATAGAAGTCGGTGGCGTTCTTACAAACAAGTCTGGCGAAGTGTTAGCAATGATAAGCTCTAGAAGAGATTCTCAACTAAATCATGCATATAACATTCAAAGACAAACCGGTTCTTCTATAAAGCCATTAAGTGTATATGGACCAGCATATGATATGGGAATACTAAAACCAACAAGTTATGTATATGACGTCCCTGTTTCTGTTAAAACATCTACTAGTACTTGGAATGTAACTAATGCTAGTAATACTTTCAAAGGAAAAATAACAGCAAATGATGCTATTGCATACTCTTTAAATACTGTAGCAGTAACAACTTTGGAAGATGTTGGAATTGCCAATTCATATGAATATCTAAAAAAATTTGGTATAACTTCAATAGATAGTAAAAATGATATGTATTATCCTGCTTTAGCCTTAGGTGGATTAACAAATGGTATTTCCCCTTATGAAATGACTCAAGCATATAATGCAATAAGCAATGATGGTGTTTTTAGAAACATATCTACTATTAATCATATAGTTATAGATTCTAAGACAATTAGTAAATCTAAGAATGAGCATCAAGTAATTTCAGCAGATGCTGCTAATATGTTAAAAATATCACTTAATGCAGTAGCAAGATATGGTACTGGTAAAACAGCTAATCTTGGTTCGGTTACAACTTACTTAAAAACTGGAACAACCAATGATGTAAAAGATGTATGGACATGCGGATTTACAGATGATGCTACCTTATGTCTATGGGCTGGATATGATACACCTCAGTCTTTGCCAATTTATAACGTAAATAGTATATGGAATCAATTAATGAGATATTACTATGGAATATAACTAAACTCTTAAACTCTTATGTTTAAGAGTTTTTTTACGCAAAAAAAGATGAAACATTGCAATTATGTTTCATCCTTTATTTACTTATTTTATTTTTTCAAATGATTGTATTCTATATTCTCCTTCATTTGATATGAAAGTATATTTCACTTTTTCTAGACTATTTTCATTTAATACACCAGTATCAACTTTATCTTTAATATAATCTAATTGTTTTTCCTCAGTATAATCTAAATTGTTTTCATCAATTGTTAGTGCAGATCTTGATTTTGCTTTATCATAAAACATCTCTGTTTTAGTTATACTTTGTGTTTCATTCATTTCAATTGTTTTAGTTACATACACTCTATAAGCATCAAGTTCTACTCTATCTGAATATTCAGTTATTTTATATGGTACTTCTAAAGTATATCCTATACTTCCTGTTTGAAATCCTCTAGACACTACTACATATACATTTGTCGCAGTATCATAATTTAAAATTCCATCTACTTCTTTTGATGAAACTGTTGGATCTTGAAAAATACCAGATAATACTGCATTCATATTAGTTGGTAAAATATAACTATTGTTATATTCTTCTGAATACTCTAAGTATGACTGATATTCACTTTTTCTATAAATTCTATCAAGTCCAATTAATAGCTTTGCTTTACTAGTTAATCCACCATTATCTAATTCATTAATTATATCATTTGAATAAATATCTGAATATTTTATTAGTTCTTTTAATTGTATACCTATTCTACTATTGACGTTAATGTTTTTGCCTCTTTCTTCTCTTTCAATTACATCAGTAGAATCTTTATCTATTGTTTCTTCTTGTTTAACATCATCTGCTGGTTTCTCTTTAGATTTTGAATTAATAAATATATATCCAAAACATATAATTGCAGCAATTATTAAAACCACGCAAACAATACTAACCACTTTATTTTTCATTTTTTCCCCTCCTATTTTTTATAATCCACTCATTGTTGCATCTACAAATACTTGTCCAAATAGTTCAAAATCCACATAATCTTTTAATTCAAAAGAAAATATTTTTTTAAGATCTGAACGTATCACATAAAATATAGCATTAAAAGTTGCTCTAGTTATTCTGATTCTATTTTTAGACTCAACCTTTGTTTTGCATTCCTCACACAAAAATGTATTATTAATATAATCATAATACACAAAATCCTCATTATATTCTAACAAAGACCTTGAGCATTCGCAACATTTATCTTGACTTGGTGCAAAACCTAATATTGCGAACAGCTTTATTTTAAAAGCATTTGTAACAAGTTTTCTGTCTTTGTCTAGCTTGTCCAGAGCGTAAATAGTATTTAAAAATAACTTTAATATTTTTTCACAATCCTGATTTTCATCTGTTACTGAATTTAATATCTTAGTCATTTCAAACACTATTTGTAATTTATCAAAATCAACTCTAACATTATAAAAAGTATTAATTACAGAAGCTGAATTCAAATAAAAATATCCTGTATTTTGATATAGTACAAATTCACTGTATACTAAAAATTGTGAACTTGCAAGATAAGGACTATTAGTTTTCTTTGCTCCTTTTGCAATAGCCGAAACTTTTCCCAAAGAGTCTGTAAGAATTGTTATTATTTTATCATTATCTTTATACGCTACTTCTCTTATTACTATCCCCTTTACCTTGATAAGTCTCATCTATTATTATCCCTTCTTTATTATTTAAAGCTTGTATTTTTCTATACTCCATGTAAGTCTCAATGTTTCCAGTTTTTATAAAATGATTCCATGCTAAGTCTTTATACATAAATACCACCTCATGATAATATTATATGTAAAATATCATATTAAATACATAAGTTAAATTTTTGCTTTTATATTTCCTAGATAATTGTCGTTATCTTGCCAATCAGGTCTTACTTTTACCCATATTTTCAAATTAACTTTATCTTCTAACATGTTTTCAATATCTACTCTTGCTTGCGAACCAATCTTTTTTAGCATTGCTCCGTCTTTTCCAATTATAATACCTTTATGTGACATCTTCTCACATATTATATTAACATCTATATCATAAACAGCTTGTTTTTGTCTATTTTTTCTTTTCTTAAATCTTTCCACTTCTACTTTTATTCCATGTGGAACTTCTTCATCTAAGTTGTTTAAAGCTTTTTCTCTAATTATCTCTTCTATTATTTCTCTTTCAGTTATATCTGTTATTTCATCTTCTGCATAAATTAAATCGCCCTCTGGTAAATATTTTGTTATACATTCCTTTAATATATCCAGTCCATCTTGTTTATATACAGATATAGGAACTATTTCTTTAAATTCTCCTCCAACTGATTTAAAATATTCATTATATACTGTTATTATCTTAAGTATTTTACCTTTTTCTATTTTATCAATTTTATTAATACACAATATAACATTATTTTTGTTACTTGCAATATTTTGCATTATTGTTTCGTTTGCTTTATCTATTGTTGGTTTTGTTGCATCTACCATATAAATTATTACATCTACAGAATCAATTGCGCTTTCAACGTTTTTCATCATATACTCGCCCATTTTATCTTTAGGTACATGAACTCCTGGTGTGTCTATAAGTATCATTTGAGCTTTTTCATCTGTAATAATTCCTTTTATATTAAATCTTGTAGTTTGAGGCTTAGGTGTTGTTATTGCTACCTTAAAACCAACTAACTTATTTACTAATGTAGATTTTCCTGCATTAGGTTTTCCAACAACTGTTATATATCCAGATTTAAACATAATTTTATCCTCCACACATGTATTATACCAAAAAAAGCACAAAAAAACAATGTTAATTTAAACTTAGGTATAACTTATATTTTTACATTATTTTATCTTTATATTTATACGTTTTATGTTTACATAACAATTGACTTTTTTTGTCATATATGGTATAATATAGAAGCAATTAAAAAATTGTAAAATCCAGTTAACTATGCTGGATGGATTACCAAGGGGGGTAGAAAAATGAGAACATTGTTAAAAAGCATTAAGTTGTTTTTAACAAAAGAGGAGGTGCAAGCACTAATAGTAAGTTATGATTACGTAACAAACTGTTTAATTGCACAAGTAAATAACCAAAGAGCATTACTTGCTCGTGAGGATATATCAATATATCCGTTAAAAAATGAAGAAGAGTTAATACATAGTAAAATCGGGTCAACATTGACCTGTGACATAATTGGAAAAACAAAAGACGGTGTAATTTTATCTCACAAAAAAGTAATGCAGAAAAAGATAGAAAATTATAACAAAGGAGATATAGTAGAAGCAACAGTTGTGTCTGCTTCAAGTAATGCACTTTATCTTGAATTCGATGAGGGGCTTGTAGGAAAAATGTATGTTAATCAAATAACTACGTCAAAGCTTCAAAGACCTCTTGATATTTATAATATCGGGGACAAGGTAAAATGTAAAATCTTAAAAAAGCAAGACGATGGTAAGTTCTTACTTTCAAGATTATCTCTATACAAAGATTTCAATTACAATGTTTCAGTTGGAAATATTGTAAGATGCAGGATCACTCAAAAAGTTAAAGAGGATCCAGGCTACTTTGTAGAGGTTGTAGAAAATCCTCTATATAGTGGAATCTTTGATATCAACCAATATAATAAAAATAATATATATAATATTGGTGATGAGATATCCTTAAGAGTGGTAGAAGTAAAAGGAAATAAACAGCTAAAGTTTAGAACAAACCACGCTGCAAGCTATGTTTCATCAAAATAAGCATTGTAACACAATGCTTATTTTTTTTTAACATTTTTTTATTATATTCATATACTATAATAACTTAATTTGAGGTGATTATATGGATAGTTTATGCTATGACTTAGCTGTAAGACAAATAAAATGTCAAAATGGAATTGCTGTTACTACAGACAATATTTATACTAATGTTGAGATAAACTCACAAATTCTGCTTTCATACGGTTACGTGCTTACTGTTACATCTAAAAGTTCTAGTGGCATAACTATTTCTTTATATAATTTTGAGCTCCTTAATACTGTAAAATTTAATATTCCATATGATACATATAAAACTTTTGATTTACCACTATACAATGGTACATTTGTAGTATTAGTTGGTACTGTAAAAAATACTTGCCAATGTCCTAGACTAGTGAGGTGATTTTATGAATGTAAACTTAAATATAGTTGATACATGTTGTTCTAAATGTTTTAAAAATTCAACAGAAAAAAATATAAATGTAACATCACGTGATACTTCTATAGAGCTTCAAAATGAATATTTTTTAAACGTGTTAGACGCATATGCAAACAAGACAACAATTCTTATTCAAAATGGTGATTGTGTAATAATAAGAAACATATTAAATGGTGTTCAAACAGATATATTAATACCTTCTAATTGTACTCATATCCTTTCTATTACAGCCTCATAACAATAAAGAACTAGTCAAAATGACTAGTTCTTAAATGCATTGATTTGTTTTTTAGCTTCTTTTTCTTTTAAGCTTTCTCTCTTATCATATAACTTTTTACCTTTACATACACAAAGCTCTACTTTAAACCATCTTCCCTTACAATATAGTCTTGATGGCACTAATGTGTATCCACCTTGTTTTATATAATTTAAAAGCTTTAATACTTCTTTTTTATGTACTAATAATTTTCTATCTCTTAAAGGATCAGTATTATATCTATTACCATGATCATAAGGACTAACATGCATATTCTTTAGCATAATTTCACCATTTCGTATCAATGCAAAACTATCCTTTAAATTGCACATACCATCTCTTATTGATTTAACTTCTGTTCCCTTTAGCTCTATTCCACATTCTATTTTATCTATTATTTCATATTTAAAATTTATTTCTCTGTTTTTTATTTGTATATTACTTTTATCTGTATATTGCTTCTTCATTTAAACTCCTACTAACTTTTTAATATTTCTTGAGATATGTCATTATATAATTTAGTTATATTTATATTTTTATTAGATAAATTCTTTAATTCATTTTTTAATAAGTTAATTAAGTTTTCAAGTTCAATTGTAGAATTTATGTTATTGTTTTTAATATATGTTGTAAGATTACTTGGTAAATCAAGATATATATACTTAGTATAATTAAATATTTCGTCATCTATTTCAACTCCTGAATCAATTTCAGAAATAATTGTAGAAACTTTATCATTACTATCTTTTAATAACATATTTATATTACTAGTATAGAATTTATATTCTCTTGATATTACTTCTTTATATTTTGAATATAATGTATCTACCTTACTAGAATTTTCTTGAATTTTTGCTTGTTTTTCTTGCTTAATTTGTTCTTCTGTCTTTTCTTTACTATCTTCAGAATTTTCTTCTTTATCTTTATTTTCTTCTGATTTTTGAGCTTCTAACGCTTTTTTATTATCATCAATTTGTGAATTAATATCTTCTAATGTAAGTTTTAAGAAATCTAATGTAGCATTTGAAGTTACATTATAATTAACTGTTGTTTTAACCTCAACATTATTTTTTTGACTATCTTCTGTCTTATTTTCTTCATTTTCTTCAGTCTTTTCTTCTTTTGTAACTGTTGTTGATTTTTCTATATAGTCATTCATCTGTTTTACTTTATCTTCATATACCTTAGCTACGTTTTCAAGTAACAATTCATAATCTACATCTTCTAGTTTAGTTTGATATAAATCTGAAATTTTTGTATCTAAATCTATAACATTTGATTCGTTAGATAAAGATGTTCTTATAAGTTCACTTAAATCTGAATCTAAAATTAATGTATCTTTTGAAGTTTCACTTATATTATTTAATTCTTCTGATAGCTTAAAATATGTCTCTTTATATTCGCTAACATCTACACCTAAAAACTCTAGTTTACTAATTTTATCTGATATTTGTGTCATTTGGTTAGAGACTTTTTTTACTCTATTTTTTATATCATTTATATCTGCTTTTTTATTTTCACTTATATAATCTTTAAATATATTATTTATTTGAGTATCCATGAACTCATTAACACTATTTACTTGTGAAAGGTATTGAATACATTTTACAAGTGTTAGTTTTAATTGTGCAAGTGTCATATTTTCATTTATCTCATATTCTTTTGTAGAAACAACAATTGCACCTAAATATGAATCAGGTATTCTTATTTTTTTATTTGTAATTATATTTCTTATTGAATATTTATTTGCAACATCAGATGTTGAAATATCTTTCTTTACTCTAAGCTTATTTTCAACTATTGAGCTAAGTCCAAACATTGGAGTATCTACATTTAGTCTTATTGCTGGATAATATTCAAATTCCTTCTGCTCTTTTGCATGATCAATTTTTTTATCTGCTTCAATAATTCTTGTATTTATTTCATCTATATATTCATCTATTAATGCTAATAGACTCTCTTTTTCTTTTTTTATTTTTTCCTCTTCTTCTGTTTGGCTTTTTTCTTCCTCAGCATATACCATTACTGGTGCCAGACAATTTAAAGATATTGCTATAGCTAGTGCTATGAATAAAAACTTAATTTTTTTCATTTGTACACTCCTCTTTTCAGTGCTTTTATTATACCATGATTGTTATAATATGTAAAGCTATAAGACTTTCATACTACTAATTTAAGTAAGTTGAAAAATGGAAATTATCTATAGATATATTCTCATATATTTCATTTATTAAGCAATCTATTTTTGGACGAATTGCTGATCCATTTTTTAAATATCCTTCTTTTTTATTAAGCATCATCAACTCTGCAAAAATTTCTGCTCTATCTTCTTTTTCAGATACTTTTGAGTATTTTGTTAAGAAATATGCATCTTTGTTTTCTTTTTCTGTTAAATATTTATTGTATACATTACTGTCTGTTAATTTTGATATATCACTTTGATATTCAAAACTTTGAGGGTTATATAAGTTCCATGAGTAGTATAAATATTTTACTTTATCACTCATATAATACTCTAAAACATGAAAAAATTCATGGTGAAATGCTCTTTCAAAATTAACATCATTACTTAAATATATTCTATATTGATTTAATGTATTTTTAGAAGCTAACGCTATATTATTATCATTAAAATTTGAAACTAATAATATGTACATACTATATTTTTCATTTTTAAAAATATCAAAAACATCTTTTGGATATTTTTTTAAAGCATTATATATAATTTTTACATTATTATTTACAATATTTTTATCATATTGTCCATTAGCATTTACTGAATTTAAAAAAATTTTTTCCTCTTCTCCATATCCAATAATGATGCCATATTCATTTTTTATTTTATTTATATAATATTTATTTTCTTGGTCAACATTACTTTTTATGTCTTTTTGATATAATATCTCCTCAAATCCAGATGAAATATCTAATTCTTTTACTGTTAATGCAGTAAGTCCAAATATAACACAAAAAATAAAAAAATACGTAAATACAGAGAGTTTCCCTTTTCTTATAGCTACTTTTTGCATTCTTATACCTCAATCCCCTTAATTAAAATATTCTACATTTAAAGCTTTCATTATATACACATGAACATCTTGCCCATCAGCTATCATCTTCTTATATCCATCCATAAAAAGATATGCTGCAACATTTTCTTTTGAATTAGTCTCAGATTCTAATATAATTTTAACTTGTTCAATTGTATCAAAATTATCAATAGTTTCTGCTTTTTCTAAATAATTTACAATCTCTTTAGAATATATTTCTATTTCCTCTTTAGAAACGTTTTTTACACTCTTTTTAAAACAAATTGTTATATCATCAAGTTCTGTATTAGTTACAAATACTTGCATATCCTTTGTACTATTTATAGCTTGAACATCTTGGTTAAGTTTATCTGAAACATTTTTAAAAATTTGCTCTTTATAGTCATCTTGAACATTATTTTTGTCTTTTACATATACACTAAATTTTCCTACTACATTATTAGATAAAGTATCTTCGGTATAAAAAGTATATTTAGGATTAAATGAAAATGTATAATTACATGATGTAATTTTAAATCTACTCCTAGAATTATATTGCTCTGAAAAATAATTTTTTAGACTTTCTTTTGAAGCTAAATATGTAAAATAATTACCATTTATTACTCCACTTAATATAATTCCCGATATTAAAGTAACAAAACCTATTCCTAAACATTTAATTCTCTCATTTTTTATTTTTTTACTAGCTCTTTTACTCTTAAAATATAATCTATATAGTCTTTTTACCACCCAACCAAATGCTTCTCCAATTAATACTAAAATTATAACTTGAATTGTTTTAATTATATTTTCTTTTAATAATTGCGGATTTTTCATATGTAGTAAAAAAATGGTTAAAATTCCAGAAAAAAATGTTGTCATTATTTTTTTACCAAAAATAATCTGTCCTAATGCTCCTATTACAAAAGCAATTGGAAACATTGTAATATATAAATTATCTGATAAACATAAAAACATAGCTACTATTATTGCTAAACTGTATAAAATAGCTTCTATATATACTTTTATTAAATTCATTTTTTTCTTCAAGGCAATCACCTCATATTTAAAATTATATATTAAATAAAAAAATATAGCAATTACAATTTTATAAAATGAATACTTTTTTTAATAATAAAATATAATATTACGAGGTATATATATGAATAAATTGTTTAAATTTGTATTTGTTAATATTTTTGTTTTTTTCCTTATATCTTTTTCTAAAATCTATGCTGTAGATATCCAATCTCCTGCAGCAGTTGTAATATGCGAAGAAAGCGGTAGAATACTGTACGATAAAAATTGTAATGAGCAAAGAAAAATGGCTTCTCTAACAAAACTTATGACCTCTATATTACTCGTTGAAAATTGTGATTTGGATGAAAAAATAACTGTTGAAAAACAAGCATGCTATATTGGTGGTTCTGAAGCTGGTATCAGTCCAAATGATGAAGTAACTGCTAAAGATTTACTATATGGTATGTTACTACCTTCTGGAAATGATTGTGCACTAGCTGTTGCATACCATGTTGGTGGAAACATTGAAAATTTTGCAATGTTAATGAATGAAAAAGCAAAAGAACTAGGACTTACAAAAACTAGTTTTGCAAATCCTCATGGCTTAGATAATGATTCACATTATACAACAGCCTATGAAATGGCATTAATTACTAGATATGCTAGAAAATATGACATTATAAAGAAAGTTGCTTCTACTACTGAAACAAATGTTACTTTTGGAAATAAAAGCGTAAATTTACGTAACACAAATAGATTGCTTAGAACATATCCTAAAGCAACTGGTATGAAAACAGGATTTACTAATGGTGCTAATAGATGCCTTGCTGCTTCAGCCAGTTATAATAATCTTAATTTAATAGCTGTGGTTCTTGGAAGTGATACATCAGACATTAGATTTAATGATGCAAAAGCAATATTAGAAGATACATTTTCAAAATATCACAGTTATGACATTTCAAACTTTTTAAATATATATGTAAATATTCCTGTTATAAAAGGAAAAAAAGAAAATTATATAAGATCTTATTCAGATACTAAAGTTGAAGCTTTAACAGAAGATGAATATTCTAAAATATATGTAAGCCAAAACTTTATATCTAAAATTGAAGCTCCACTTTGTAAAGGAACTTATCTTGGTACTTATACTGTATCTGTAAATAATGAGATTTTGTATTCAAAGGATATTTATTTAGAAGAAGATATAGAAAAAAAGACACCAATGGATTATTTTTACTCTATTTTTGGTACTATGTTTGATAGATTAGAAAAAATATAAGGACTTGAAAAATACTTTCAAGTCCTTTTTATTTTTTTACTCGTTAATATACATATTGTTATTTTTTAATGCTGTTAAAACTTTTTCTCTTTCACTATCTATTTGTTCTTTAGTTAATGTGTCTGTATAAGAACCAATAGTAAATCTAATTGTAACAGTCTTTTTACCAAATAATTTTTCTTTGTTTTCGTAAATATCTACTAAAGAGTATTCCATTAAATATTCCATGTTTGCCTCTTTAATTGCATTTTCAATTTCAGCATATTTTGTATCCTTATCTACAATTAATGATAAATCAAAAGTAACTGTTTGATATTTAGATATTTCTTTATAGTTAATCTCTTTTTTTGCTATTTCTCCTAATAAGTCTATTCTTAATTCTGCTACTACTATTGAAGCTTTTGAATTTATTGCATCTCTTACTTTTGGATGTACAACAGAAATATATCCTAGTGATTGATTGTTAACAAAAATTTCAAAGCTATTTATAGGATGCATCCAGTTGTTTTGAACTAACTCTATATTTTGATATCTAACATCTAAATTTTTGTTTATTTTTACGATACTATCTATCATTTTCTTTACTTCAAAAGCTAATTCTTTTTCTGATTTTTTTGTTGTTGCAACTGCAAGACCTAATACCTTGTGCTCGTCTGCATTTTTTCCATCAAAATTGTAATCAAAAGTTCTTCCTATTTCAAACACTTTACATTCTGGCATATATTTTAGGTTTTTATTTATAGCATATAACATTGTTGGAGCCATTTCTCTTCTTAAAGTATTGTCTAATCTAACTATTCCATTAACGATTTTTAAATTATCTCTTACTTTAATTCCTAACTCTTGGTTCATTTCAGTATTGTACCATACATAACTATGTATTTCTGACATTCCAAATTTTGTTGCAAGTAAATCTTTAGTAGCATATTCTAGTTCTCTTACTGGATCTTTTGCTACTGGTGTTATTGCCCATAAATTTGTTTTTGGCTCTATGTTATCATAACCATGAATTCTTGCAATTTCTTCTATTATATCTGCTTTTTGACTAACATCTTTTGTTGCTCTAAATGTTGGAACATCAACAGTAATGTTTTCTCCATCAGTCTTAACACCAAATTCTAGATTTTTCAAAGTAGTAGTTACTTCTTCCATAGGTAATACTTTTCCTATACTTCTATCAATATATTCTTTATCTAAATTTATTGTGATATGTGGATATTTCTCTATATAAGCATCTGAAAATGCTGATGTAACTTTAATATCTTTATCTTCTTCTCTTAATACTTTTATAAATCTAGCTATAGCTATTTGTGTAAGTTCAGGGTCTAAAGTCTTTTCGTAACGAGCTGCAGCGTCAGTTCTTAAATCTAATTTACTTGCAGTTTTACGTATTGCAACTGCATCAAAAGTAGCAGACTCTAAGAATAATGAAGTTGTATCATCCACTATTTCACTTGCTAATCCACCCATTACACCAGCTATTGCAACAGGTTCTTTATCATTGTGTATCATTAAAGTTCCTTTTTCTAGTTTTCTTACTTGACCATCTAGAGTTGTAAATTCAGAATCTTCTTTTATAGTTTTAACTTGTACACTTGAAACTTTTCTGTTATCAAAAGCATGCATTGGTTGTCCTAATTCAAGCATAATATAGTTTGTCATATCAGCAAGTAAATTAATACTTCTCATTCCACAATAATATAATCTAACTTTCATTTTCCATGATGCTTGTTTCTTAGTTACATTTTCTACTCTTAAAGCACTATATCTTAAGCATAATTGCTTATCATCTTGACATTCTACACCAATACTTAATTTTTCTAAATCTTTGTATAATTCAAGATTTTCAACATCTAATGGTTTTAATTTTCTTCCTGTTATTGCAGCAATTTCTCTTGCTATTCCATAATGTCCCCATAAATCTGGTCTATTAGTTAATGATTTATTATCTACTTCATAAACTATATCATCAACAGGAATTATATTTTTAATATCTTCTCCTAATTTTGCATCATCATCTAGTATTATTATACCTGAATGATCATCACTAATACCTAATTCTTTTTCAGATAAACACATACCATTACTTATTTGTCCTGCAAGTGTTGCTTGACCAATCTTTTGTCCTCCAACTGTGCTTCCTACTTGAGCAAAAGCCACTTTTGCTCCTTCTTTTACATTTGGTGCACCACAGATAACTTGTAATTTTTCTTTACCTGTATCAACCATTAATTTATGTAATTTTTTAGAGTTTTCAACATTTTCAACACTTAAAATTTTAGCAACGATTACTCCATTTACATCTTGTCCATGTTTAGTTATACCCTCAACTTCAGCTGTTGACATTGTAAATTTATATATTAATTTTTCAACATCTATTCCTTCTAAATCTACAAAATCTTTTATCCAATTTATTGATATATACATTTTATTTATCCTCCTACTTAATATTCATTTGTTTTAATACTCTAACATCACAAGAGTTTAAAGCACGTAAATCATTTATGTTATATTTCATCATTGCTAGACGACTAAGTCCAAGTCCAAATGCAAATCCTGAATATTTTTCTGGATCAATTCCACCCATTCTTAAAACGTTAGGGTGAATCATTCCACATGGACATAATTCTATCCAACTTCCATTTTTACAAACTTTACATCCTGCTCCATCACAATAAGGACATTTTATATCTAATTCAAATCCTGGTTCAACAAATGGGAAAAATCCTGGTCTTAATCTTACTTCTACTTCTTTTTTAAATATTTCTGAAAGTAAAGTCTTCATAAAATATATTAAATTAGAAATTGAAACATTTTTGTCTATCATCATACCTTCCATTTGGAAGAATGTGTTTTCATGACTTGCATCTAATGCTTCATTTCTAAAACATCTACCTGGGAATATAGCTTTTAAAGGTGCACCATATTTTAACATAATTTTATTTTGTGCAGCAGATGTTTGAGTTTTTAATAACTCTCCATTTTCTAGCCAGAATGTATCTTGCATATCTCTTGCTGGATGATACTTTGGTACATTTACTGCTTCAAAGTTATTATATTCTGTTTCAACTTCATTTCCATCTTCAACTGTAAATCCCATGCTAGAAAAGATCTCTTCTAGTTCTCTTTGAACTATTGTTATTGGATGTAATGAACCAACTTCATCATCTATTGGTTGAGTTAAATCTATTTTTTCTGCATTTTTTATCTTATCTTCATATTCTTTTTCTTTTAGTTCTTCTTTTTTCTTTTCAATTAATTCTTCGATTTCTACTCTTAACTTATTTGCTTTTTCTCCAACTTCTTTTCTTTTAGATGCTTCAACATTTTTTAAGTTTTTTAGTATTTCTATTACTTCACCTTTTTTTCCTAAATATTCTACACGAATATTTTCTGCATCTGATGTACTTTTAATTTCTGCTATTTTTTCTTTTACTTGACTCTTTAAAAGTGCTATTTTTTCTTCCATTACTTTTTCCTCCCTTAAAAACAAAAAAGCCATTTCATCCTATCATAGGACGAAATGACTTTAAATTCCGCGTTACCACCTAAATTCATTCATTTTCATGAATGCACTCAACACAGCTATCACGGGCATACCCGCTTACTCCTACTTATTTTTAATGTTCAAAGTAAGACCTCCAAAGTGAAATTTCAGTAATAGTATATTAGTATGCTTACAGCCGATGACATACATTCTCTAAAATATATTGTCTACTACCTACTTTGCTTTATCTACGGTTTTTTGTATTCATAGTTTGAATTATAGCACAGTTTTCATATTTTGTCAAATAATCATTCAGTTATCTTTTTTATGAGTTCTACAAAGCAATTTGACAGTTTTTCTAAATCAAATTCTATGCTTTTTTCATATCTATATTTATTATTTATTTCTATTTGTAAAGATGGAATAGAGCAATTCTTACTTATATATGTGCTAACACAATTAATATTATCTGCACTAAATGGCTCATCTATTGTTACATTAAAATATCCTGCATCTTTAAAAACTTTAACAGCATATTCTAATATATCACTTCTATTATTTAAATTCTTTCCATGAGCTGTACCAATACAAATATCTTCTTTTCTTCTATAATCCATACCATGTATATCTAATAACATAAGGACTTTTTGCTCTTTTATTACTTTAGCAAGTTCTTCTTTATACTCACTTTTTTCATCATAATTTGGATCACCACTTAAAGGTGTAGTTTTATATATAATACTAATATCTATTTTTTCTTTTATATGCTTTATTAAGGTGTCTGTATTTACCTCACCTTTCTTTATTTTTTTATTTCTTAAATGATCTACACAATGAGGTGCAGACATCATAACTTTAATTTTTCCAAGCTCAATACAAAAGTTATTATATTTCACTTTATATCCCCTTTCTAAGTTTTAATTGGAATTCTTCAAATCCACTCTTCTCATAAAAAGCTCTTGCATTATAATTGTTATTTAATACACTTATCTCTAAACTTGTTAAATTTCTTTTTTTAGCCCATTTTTCTGATTCTTCTATAAGAATTTTTCCATAACCTTTTGTACGATACTGTGGTAATATAACTAGTTCATCTATAGATGCAAAATGATCTTCTTTAAAATTTTGATACTTTTTAAAAGGAGATTTCCTTTCTTCTATTAATGAATATCCTATGATTTTATCATCTTCTTCAATAACTATATAGTCAGATTCATTAGAATTTATTATAGATGTTATAAACTCTTTAGGAAATCCAATTGGATTGTATATGTCCTTTTTTAATTCACTCAACACTATAAATAGTTCTGTGTTTAAATTGTATATTTCATCTATATCTTCTAGAACTGCATTTCTTATCATAATAACCACCTCAAATTTTAACTCTCTTTATTCTAGTGACTAATTATATTATATATAAATTAATTTTTCAATATAAAAAGACACTTTAGTTCTTCTAAAGTGTCTTGTTCTATTACATATTTTCTATCTCATCCATGGTTAATCCTGTAACTTTTGATATAATCTCTTTATCCATTTTCATTTCTAGCATATTTTGAGCAATACTCTTTTTTTCTGCTTCTTTTCCTTTTTTCAAACCTTCTTCTTTTCCTAGTTCAATTCCACGATGTATTCCTTGTTGCAATCCTATCTCAATTCCTTCTTTTCTGCCCTCATTGTATCCACTATCTCTTATTGCCATCTCATCCATTATTGCTTTTTCTCTTAGTTCTGCTAATCTTCTTTCCTTTTTATCTTGACTTATTTTATCTAATTGCTCTTTGGCTTTCTTTATTTCCTCATTTTTCATTATTATAGATTCCTCTACTTTCTTTTTATTACATATTATCTATCTCACTAATAGTCAATCCTGTAACTTTTGATATAGTTTCTTTATCTATTTTCATTTCTAGCATATTTTGAGCAATACTCTTTTTTTCTGCTTTTTTTCCTTTTTTCAATCCTTCTTTTATTCCTTCTTCTATTCCTTCTTTTCTGCCCTCGTTGTATCCGCTATCTCTTATTGCCATCTCGTCCTTTATTGCTTTTTCTCTTAGTTCTGCTAATCTTCTTTCTTTTTTATCTTGACTTATTTTATCTAATTGCTCTTTGGCTTTCTTTAT
>CAKOYF010000014.1 GCA_934130595.1 uncultured Clostridia bacterium
CAGCCCAGCCAATAAAATAATAGTTTTTATTTTTTAAAAAGGTTGAGAAAAGCTTTAAAACAAGGCTTTTCTCAACTTTCTTTTTTTATTATTTTTTATATTTTTTTATATTTTTTTATGTTGGGTTGCAAACTGGTTGCAAACTAGAATTAGTTTTTTTTATGATGTCAGCAACTTCATTAAACTTATATTCATCAATTAAATATATATTGGTTAATTGTTCAATAGTTTCTTCTAATATCTTTTGATTTCTTTTTGAATTAGTAGCTTCTATAATTCCTAATTCTTTCAAATAACAAATGCTATTATTTACTTCTTCTTGCTTGTATTTGTTAAATACAGTTGTATAAGTATTAAGCGTTACATCAACATCTTTGTGCCCTAAAAGTTTTGATAATACAATAGCAGTCATTCCACTTTCAATACAACGAGTGGCATAAGTATGACGAAGCATGTGGGTATTAACATCACTTTCAAATTTTTCATCTGACTTTTCCACAAGCCTGATTTTGCAGTTAGTACATATTCTTTTAAAGCTAGAATTTATAGTAGAAGGACTGATTAGTTTACCAAGATTGGTAAAAAGTAAATCATTTGTACTTTTACAAGCAAGTTCAATATTATTAAATATATTTTCAGGAATAGGAATTGTTCTCATTCCAGAGTAAGTTTTTGTTGAGTCTCCTATTATTATCTTATCATCTTTATTTTTAGTTAGCGTTCTTTTTATACTTATAACTTTTTTGTCTAAATCAATATCAGCCTTTTTTAATGCGAGTATTTCACCAATACGCATTCCTGTAAAAATTGCAATAAGTAAAACAATTTTATATTTATTTCTAGTATTATTTAATTCATTTAAAAAAATTAATTGTTCTTCAATGGTTAAAGAGTCAATTGTTTTTGTAATATTATTACTTTTAGGCTTTATTATAAGTCCATCTATATTAAATGGGTTAGAAGGTAATACATTTAAAAGTACAGCTTTATTAAATGCTTTTCTTAACAAGCCAAATACTTTATTTATTACAGAGTTTGAATAATCTTTTAAATTATTAATCAAATCATTGTTAATTAGTTCACTAGTTACTTTTTGAATTGGTATATGGCTACAATTTAATCTATCAATTATTTTTAAATTATCTTGTGTTCTTTTGTAAGTAACTTCTTTTATTCTATTAGACGCTAAATCTTCATCATTAACAATATTTAATATATCATATAATGTTATTTTACTATTATTAACTAAAATGCCTTTATTTGCACTGTTTTGCGCTTCTATGAGCTTTTTGGCAACTTCTTTTCTAGTTTTTCCAGATATGCTATGTCTATTTGGACGTCCATTAGTTTTAAGTCCTGCTGTATATTGACCTATCCATATTTTTTTAGTTTTGTTATAATATATTGATCCTTCTCCATTTCCTCTTTTTCCTGACATAAAAATCACTCCTTTTACAAATTAAATTTTATTTATAAAACTACTTGCAAAAAGAGTGAGTTATATTATATAATAATCACATACAAATTACACAAGTAGTTTGTTACTTTCGGATATGTGTTAGGTCGTCGAAAACTAAAACGCATATCCATTTTTTTACTATATTTTTTCTATAAATTTTTCGAGTTTTTTTCTACTATTAAACATATCATTTAAAGCGTTTGTATATTCATTAACAGATATATTTATTCCAGCAGCTTTTTTGATTAATAATGAATTTAAAAAAATACTTTTATCAATTAAATCAAGATATAGCTTAGTAGAATTTATTAATTTGATAATTAAGTAGGTTTGAGACTCATTATGTAATTGAGTTGTATAATCTTCAGCTATACTTTTTAAATGATTATATTTACTTTCAATTATATTATAATCAAAATTTTCATTTATACATTGTGGATTATAATTTTCAATTTCCATATATCCATTTAAAAGTACTTCAAAAAAATATCTAAAATATAAGTCTTGTTGCTTGTCATTATTACAAAAATTCTTTTCTTGATTAATTGACTCATGTTGTTCGTCATAAAATTTTTCTAATCCTTTAATGGTATCGTCAACATTATTTGTTCCCATACCAGTCTGCAATATATTTAATAATATCTCTAGCTTTTGATTTTCATTGCAACTTTCAGAATAAGAAATCCAATCGGATGGTATATCTATGCCTTGCTCTACGTAAAAATTATATAATTGATTAATTGCATCATCAACATCTTTAACATTTATTTCTCGTTTGAGAACATCAAGTAGATAGTATAATTTAGAATTGTCTAAATTATTTTCTATTTCATTTGATTGAACTTGTATATCTTTTATATATGTTTTAGTGCCATCATTATAATCTGTATTTTGCTCATCATGTAATTTTTTACCACTTATCTTTTTATTTTGATAGTTTACTATCATGGCAAAGAGTAATAATATTATTCCTAAGATTCCTTCAATTAAATCACCACAACAAACATATAAACATATAGTTATAAGTATAGGACTGCTTGTACACAATGAATACATAAATCCTAATAAAATTGCTAAAATTAAAGTAAAATAATTGTTTTGCCTTCCATATTTGATATTTAAAAAATTGTCTATAACTACTAAAATAGCTCCTATATACAATAAGAAGTGTATATTATTTAAATATAAAATAATACCCATTAACGAAAATATAGTTGAAATTATCCACATATTATAAACCCCACTTTCATATATAAACCGCTTTTCTTTACATGATACATAAAAAAATATACAAATTTTACATAATTCATCAAAAAATGTGACGAAATACTCTTTTTTTTCGTCTATATAGTAAGGGGGAAATTATGACTTGTCAGATTTATTGTTTTTATATCTTAAGTAATCTGCTTGTTTTTTTAAATAGTCTATGTCCTCTCTAGATAGATTTGATAAGTCAATTAGGTTTTTATTTGCATTAACAGTAAATTCTTGGTTATCATCAAGCATTTCTAGCAAATCATATAGAGATATACCAAGAGCAATGCTTATGTTTTTAACAGCATCAACTGTAGGAGCTATTTTTTTACCTGAGCGTGAATCAATTTTCTTTTCTAATGCAGATATATAGGTGTGACTTAGATTACATTTCTTTGCAAAATCTCTTTGAGAAAGATTATTTGCTTCTCTATATTGTTTAATAATGTCTCCTAAAAACATATGAAAACCTCCCTTATACAAAGATTGTACATTATAATTTACATTTAGTCAATAATTTTATGCAAAAATGTTCAAAATAGTTGACAACGGAAAGCACATATATTATAATATGTACAACATGATGAACAAAAAGGAGGAAGATAAATGTATAATAAAATAAAAAAAATACGTGAAGATAAATTCATGACACAAAAAGAGTTAGCAGAAAAATCTGGAATATCTAGAACAACAATTTCTGATTTAGAAAAACAAAAAGTAATGAATATAACAACTGCTACTATGAGAAAAATAGCTGTTGATGGTTTAGATAGTTCAATACCAGAAGTTTTTTTTAACAAATAAGTACAACATGTTGAACAAAAAACATAGACTATTTAAAAATAACGAAAATTACTCGTATGTCTGCATTAATGCTCCTTAAAATTTTTTAATAATATGTTTCGTACAATCTTCATTTATCAATCTCAAGGAGCATTAATGTAGGCATACGATAAATAAATCGACGACCTAACACAAAAAAGAAAGAGAGGTGAAAAATATGCCTAAAGCACGAGAAGTTAAAATAAAAGAGTTATCTGAATTACCTTTGTTTTTGACGATTGAAAATATTGTTAATTTAATGGGATTTAGTAGACCTGTTGTAGATAAATGGTTTAAAGAAAAAGATTTTCCCGCAATTGATGCAGGAGTATATAAAGTTTGTAAATTTGAATTTATGGACTGGCTTAGAACCAAATATGCACCATATAGTAAAGCAATTAGTTATTCAAATATGCAACAAATTGTAGAAAAGATAAACTTAGCAAAAAAAGAACTGGAGGTGAGTTAGATGAATGAACTAGAATTTTTATCAATGCTACATGATAAGATTGCAGATGTAAGGCTTTCTTATTGTAATAAAATTGATGTAAAAGCTAAATTAAAAGAATTAATTGACATAGTAGATGAAAGAAAAGCCAAAAAATTAGAAGCACCATGTGTTCAAGATAATGCTTCTAAATAGTTTTTTATAGTATTTATATAAGTACTATAAATCCATTATATCAAAAATAAATAGAAAAATCAAACGGAGGTAAAAAATGGATAAAGAAATAATAAAATTTGAAAAAGGTAAAGCTTATACTTACGAACAAATAAAAAATATATTTGAAAATATTACTGCTTCAGCAGTAGGATTGGATAAAAAATATGAAGAAATGTTAAGAAAAGAAGGAAAAAGTGAAGAAGAAATAGATAAATTTTCATTTTCTCAATATTTGTCTAATATGTTATTCGTGTTTAAAATCGAAGAAGCTTTATTTGAAGATTAAAAATAGATAGGGGTTGAAGGCATGAAGGATAGTTTTGTTTTGTATACTAGTTTTTACGAACCTCTAAAAAGTTTAACCGATGAGCAATTAGGAAAATTATTTAGAGCTATATTTGAATTTAATTTAACAGAAAAAGAAAATGTAGATAGTGATATCAAAATTGCTTTTGCTTTTATAAAAAATCAACTTTTGCTAGATGGTGAAAAATATGAAAAAGCTAAAAGAAAAAAAGCAGAAGCGGGAAGAATTGGTATGCAAAAGCGTTGGAAAAAAAATATAACAAATGATAACAAAAATAACAATGTTATAAATGTTATAACAGACGTAACAAAAATAACTGATAATGATAATGTAAATGATAATGAAAATGTTATTAAAGAAAAAAATATTAAAAAAAGAAAAGTTTTTCAAAAACCAACCATAGAAGAAATTCAACAGTATTGTACTGACAGAAAAAATAGTGTGGATCCAGAACGTTTCTATGATTTCTACGAAAGCAAAGGTTGGAGGGTAGGTAAAGAACCTATGAAAGACTGGAAAGCATGTGTAAGAACATGGGAAAAAAATGACAAGCCAGTCCAGAGAAACTTAAAAAAAGAAGATAAGAAAAGCTATCAACAATATTCCCAAAGAGAATATGATAATTTAGATGAATTTTATGATGATTTATAGTTTATAGGGAGAAAAGTAATGGAAAATAATAATAGTTGGTATGGTATTAGCAATCGTTTTATAGCATTAGTGTTAAAAAATGAAGATGGAGAACTAACTCCAGAAGAATATCAAGAACAAGGTGATGAATTAGCCTTAGAATTGCAAAATAAAGGTGTTTCTACACAAGGATATATATTGCAACAAGAAGCAGAAATAGAAGCAGTAAAAGAACAAATTAAACGTCTGCAAGAGTATTGTAAAGCAAGAGAAAAAAGAGTAGAGAAAATTAAATCATGTGTAAAAGATGCTTTAGAAAAATTAGGTATTTCAAAGTTAGAAACCTCAATTGGAACAATTTCAATAGCTAATAATCCAGCAAGTGTTGAGGTATATGA
This sequence comes from uncultured Clostridia bacterium, assembly GCA_934130595.1. Lineage (GTDB taxonomy): Bacteria > Bacillota > Clostridia > TANB77 > CAG-465 > CAG-465. The sequence continues at coordinate 5,535 of CAKOYF010000014.1, forward strand.
TGAAAGTTTAATACCGGCAAAATATATGGTAGAAAAAATAACTAAATCTCCAGATAAAAAAGCGATAAAAGAAGCATTAAAAAATGGAGAAAATATACAAGGTGCTACTTTGGTTGAGGGAAAGACAAGTTTAAGAATCAAATAGGAGGAATTTATGGAAGATAAAGAAAAACAGCTTTATGACAAATTAATTCTTATGCAAAGTGAGCTTAAAGCTCCTAAAAGTAATTATAATGACTTTGGAAAATATAATTATAGGAGCTGTGAAGATATTTTAGAAGCAGTAAAACCACTTTGTCAGAAGTATAGAGCTTTATTAACATTGACTGATGATATTGAAGTAATAGCGGATAGAGTATATGTAAAAGCAAGAGCTATTTTAAGAGATGTAGATGATTATAATACTGCAATTGAAGTACAAGCATTTGCTAGAGAGCCTTCAGAAAAAAAAGGAATGGATAGTTCACAGATTACAGGAACTGCATCAAGCTATGCTAGAAAATATGCACTAAATGGGCTTTTTTGTATAGATGATACAAAAGATGCAGATACAAATGAGTATCAAAAGCAAACTAAAGATATTAAAAAACTAGAAAAGAATGTAGACAAGCCAAAAGCAAATATAACAGATATTGAAAAACCAATGAATTTTGGAAAATATAAAGATAAAACGTGGATAGAGGCGTATGTTGAAGATAAAGCATACCTTAACAATTTAGTTGAGACTTGTAAATCAGAAAAAGGCAAGAAAGTATATAGTGGATTGATTAAACAAATTTCAGATAGTTTTATATCTGTATCAGATGAAGAAATAGAAGATATATTTAGTATGAATGGAGACGAGACAAATGAATAAATTTCAATTTTTAGGAAGATTAACAAAAGATCCAGAAACAAGAATAATGGAAAAATCAGGTAATAAAGTAACAAGTTTTACTTTAGCAGTAAATAGAAGATTTACAGATGCTAATGGAGAAAGAAATGTAGATTTTTTTAATATAACTTCTTTTGGAAAACTTGCAGACTTTTGTGCAAAATATTACCAAAAAGGACAACAAGTACTAGTTGAAGGAAGGATACAAAATAGATCATGGGATGATCAAAACGGACAAAAAAGATATGCAACAGATTTTATAGTAGAACAAGCATATTTTGCAGACTCAAGAAAAGACGAAGGTAATGAAATTATAGTAGATGACACTGACGATTTACCATTTTAGGAGGAAAGAGCAATGACTAAAGAAGATCTAGAAAAAGTTAGAAAAGTAGTAATAAGTGAAATCGAAAAAAATGATGATTTTGTTATAAGTACAAGAGGAGCAGTTGGAGTAGTTGGAAATCAATTTGATGCAACTACAGATATAGTTTTATTAATGAAGTATTTGATTAAAGAATTATCGCAAGAAATGAAAAAAAGAATATTGTCATGTTTAATATCTGAATTAAAAAACGAAGAAGAAATATCAGACGAAGATGAAAAATTGGCACAAAAAATATTAGATGAAATAAAAAAATTAAAATAAAGAAAGGAGAAAAGGTAGTTAAGAGTTAAATAAATTTTATATTGCTTAAGACTACCTTTTTATTTATAAAAAACGAAAGAAATATAAGGAGAGCTAAAAAATGAAAATAAGATTAGTAGATATATTTGAATTATTAACATATTTAACAACGACAACTAATTTGTTATTAGAATCAAATATATTATGTTTTATAAATATATTTGTAGTTATGATATTTGTAATATTAGTTATGTACGAAATGAATAAGAAAAACAAGGAAGATAAGGAGGAAGAATAGATGAGAGTATTTGCATTGATATATATCGTATTTGCAATATTAATATTATGGATTGAGAAAATGATGTATAAACATTTTTATGAATTAGAGTATGGATTTGTTAAAGAATGTACAGAATTATATGATGAAGTTTTAAAAAATAATTTAGATATTATTCAAAAAGATTTTAAAATATTAGAAAAAAATCGTAAATTAAGAAAAGAAAATACAAAACTAAAAAAGGCACTTAATAAATCTAAAAATCGAGTAGCAAAAGTAATAAAAGAGGAGGAAACAAATGGACAATATAGAAATAAATAAAGGTGTTGCACTAGATCAAATATATGAATCTATGAAAAAAAGTAATGAATATTTAGAAGTAAAAATTATAATACCAAAAATAAAAGAAAATTCCAAAGATATAAAGCCATTAGGCAAATTTACAGTAAATAACGTTGGGGTTCTTGAAATGGCATATATGATAGAAGTATTAGAGCAAAGTATATGTGCACTAAGACAGCAAGACCCAAAAGTTGAAGAAGCAGAAAAGATGCTAAAAAAGGAATTTAAAATAAAGAATAAGACTATTTATACTGAGGAAAAAGACTGATGAGAGTAATAAGATTTATGTCTAAAAAAGAGTTTAAAAAATATAAAAAAGGATGTACGCTCTATAATGATACACAACATGTTAATGTTAATTTAACAGATAGTATAGGATTTTGCTTTTTAAATCAAGATGACTATTCACCAGAAGAAGCATATAAGTTTTTAATAGGAGCTATATTTCCAGATGTATGCTGTATTTTTGATGTACCAGAGGACAAGCTAAAAAAGGGATATGGAATATATCATATACCTAAAACAAGACCTTCAAGGCGATTTATGGCAATAGAGTATAGCACAATAAGATATAGTAAAGAAGATTTTAAACTCATTAGATATACAGATTGTAATATGTTTGAAAAGTATTTGATGGATGAAAAATTTGAATGGAGAAAAGGGAAGCATAACTGCTAGGAGGTAAGTATGAGAGAGTTAGAGTTTAGAGGAAAAAGTTGTGACAAATGGGTATATGGACATTTATTGAAAACAGAAAAAGATGAAGTTTGCTGTGTAAACTGTGAAATCAAACATAGTAATTATTTAATTCAAACAGATGAATTAGATCAGTATAATGAATATAATCAATATTATATCACAGATGATGATACGATAGGTCAATATACAGGTTTGGAAGATAAAAACGGAGTAAAAATTTTTGAAGGAGATATATTAAAGGTTCATTATATAGGTAGTACTGAAAATAACGAGGTAATATATGATAGAGGAGCTTTTTGTGTTGAATATTCAGAAGATTATCACCCATTATTGAATGAAATTAATCATTGCTGTGAAGTAATAGGAAATGTATGGGATAATCCAGAATTGCTAAAGGAGAGTGAATAAATGATAAAACAATATATAAAGCATTTTATTACTATAACAAAGCACAAGTATTATGTAGGTAAATTTTGCTTTAAATGTGGACTATTCAAAAGAGGAATACTTCATGACTTAAGTAAGTATGGATTTACAGAATTTTTTAGTAGTGCAAAATATTTTCAAGGGACAAGTAGCCCAATAGATGTAGAGAAAGCAGAAAAAGGATATAGCATTGCCTGGCAACATCATAAAGGGCATAATCCACATCACTGGGAATATTGGATAGATAACGTAGGTACATATCAAAATACACCTTGTAAAATACCTTACGAATATGTAGTAGAAATGATATGCGATTGGTTGGGTGCAGGAATAGTATACAGTAAAAATAATCCAGATTACAATAAGCCATATTCTGAACCATTAGATTACTATAATAAGCATAAAAAAGAAAGAATTTTCCACAAAGATACTCAAAAATTAATAGAAATATATTTAGAAATGATAAATAAAAAAGGAATAAATTATTTTTGCAAAAATTGGAATAGAGGCTATTTACTTTCTGACTATAAAGGAGAATATTTATGTTAAAAATAAAAGACAATGTAGATTTAAAAGAATTAGAAAAATTTGGATTTAAACTAAATAAAGATAATGAATATGAATATAAAAATTATTATCCATTAGAAGATGATGGAACAAGATATGAAGATGAAAATGGCTTTGATTATAACTGGAGAATAAGCATAAGTAGAATATTTAACAGAGAACTTTGGATAGAAATAATAAATAACGATTGCAGTTATCATAATGAAGGACCAGACATTGACGGATTATTTGACAAAGTTTATGATTTAATTCAAGCAGGATTGATAGAAAAATAAGAAACATAAAAAACTAGATTGGATTGAGTAAGAATTAATAGAAAGAGGTGTAAATATTGTGCAAGATGAAATAAAAGTAGGAGATTATATAAGAACTTATTATGGTGAATTAGCAATAATAAAAGAAATTTCACCAAGAATAAAGGCAAGAAAATTAAATAATAAAAACATAACTTTATTAGATTTTAATTTAATAAAAAAATACAGCTCCAATATAATTGATTTAATAGAAAAAGGCGATTATGTTAATGGATTTTTGATAGATTATATAGATTTAGATTGCAAAGTACCTTTTTTAAGGAGTGAACGACCTTACAGAGAGGCAACTACTTGGTATAAAGATTTGATTGAAAAGGGTAAAGATTACAACATGTGTTTACATTTTAAGCAAGAGGATATTAAATCAATAGTAACGAAAGAGCAATTTAAAAGCAGAGAATGTCTAATTTAAGGAGGAAATTAAAATGAAAATATTTAAAACAATATTAGTAGCAATAATAGTTATAATAATAGGAATACTATTTATAAAGCTAATGAGTATTGATTATAGTAATAAAGAGATAATAGAAATGGAGGTAAAAGATAAATATGTAAAAAGAATTAAAGAAAAAGACACATATATGGTAGTAGATATAAATAATAATACATATAAAATAACAGATCTAATGTTTATAGGTAAATTTAATTCAACAGATATATATAATAGTTTAAATATAGGACATGTTTATTTAGTTGAGATAACAGGAGTAAGAAATAGATTTTTAAGTTGGTATCAAAATATAAATAAAATTTTATAGGGGAGGAAAACAAATGATTATAATAGACCAAAAACAAAATGCAATTATGGACACAAATAAAATTACTATAATTGGAAAAGGAAAAAGTTTAAATGGAAAAACAAATATATTAGCAATATATGGAGAAAATGATAAAAATATTATATTAGGACAATATGATGAAAAAAACGTAAAATATATTATGAATAATATATTTAAAGCTATGTCTAATAATACTAAATGTTATAGAATGCCTAAATAGGAGAAATAAATAATGAAAAGAGAAATATATTTACTTTTTTGGACCACAATATGGCTCGTATTTATCACAATGTTATGTTTAATTTTTAGAAATGTTTTTCCATTATTTTTACTGTTTTTATGGAGCTTAGCGTTTTAAAGGAGATGTTGATATATGAAACAAGTTTTAAAATTACCTTTTAGATTAGAAAGTTATAATAATTACATAAATATGAATAGAAGAAATGTGTATTTAGCAAATAATTATAAAAGAGATGTTCAAAAAGATATAATAGCGTATATAAAGAAATGTAAACTGCAAAAATGTACTAAATCAGTAAAATTAAACATTTTATGGATAGAAAAAACAAAAAAAAGAGATGTAGATAATATACAGTCAGGGCAAAAGTTTATTTTAGATGCTTTAGTACAAGCTAAGATATTGGAAAATGACAGTCCAAAGTATGTGACTCAAATTAATCATAAAATAGGCTATGATAGTATAAATGGAGATAAAATTATAGTAGAGATAGAAGAAATTTAAAATAAAGAGGTGGAATATGGATATAAAAAAAGAATTAAGCAAATATTTTGATTATAAAAAAGAAATTTTAAGTATAGAAGCACAGATAAATGAGTTACATGAAAATGAATCTGGACTTCCAAATGGTGGTCTAGATGTAACAGGAATTAGAGCTACAGGATATAAAAAGAATGTTACCGAAAATATTGCAATATCAAATATTATAAAAGAGAATAAATTACTTAATAGGAAAGAAAAATTAGAAAGAAAAATTAAATTTTTAGAAAAATTAGCAGATTCTTTAAAAGAGGATGAAAAAACTATAATAAAAGAATTTTATATATTGGGTAAGACAAATAGAAAGATAGCATTAAAGTTAGATATAACAATTGAAGCTGTGAAAAAAAGAAAGAAAAGAATACTTATAAGACTTCAAAATGAATACAAAAGATAAAAATGTCCCTAAATGTACCCCATTTATCCACTTTTCAAATAAAATAAAGTAATTTATAATTATAATAGGCGTAAAGCTTAAAACATAAATTTTTCATATATTATTAAAACCTCTTATTTTATTTATGAATAAGAAGACTGATAGGCTTAACCTATCACCAGTTATAACCATGTGTATAAACACAATATCATGTGTCATGGAGTTACTCAAAAGAGTTTTCAGGTACAAGGATACTTGTAAAAGGAAGCTTTAAATGTATAGCAATGTATATTTAAAAGATATAAAAGTCAATTAAAGGGTAATGTGCAATTTATATTCGCTTAATAAAGCACTGAGTTTGTCGCAGTCGTAATAGACATCACAGTTGTGAGTTGAAGCTTATAAACAGTACTGTTGCAGGTATTAGTCAATATAAGTAAAGCTAAAACAAGACTGTTTCTCGTGATGTGTAGTAAAATACACTATAAGACAATAACAGGTTAAAGTAGCCAAAGAGACATCAACTTGGTAATTATCTAGCCGAAAGATAATATAGGTTCAAGTCCTATAAAACAATTTCTGAATGATGGGTGAAATTTGCAAGTAGTCATTCTTGCGGGTGCTAGTAAAGAGGCAAGAAGTATTAGGTAGCTCCGAAATGCTCAGACTTGTCTTCATCGTGGCTGAATAATTGAGAAGAATATAAGTTGTAAGGCGAAAGTCTATAATACCAACGGTGAGTATGAATATATTCACCTCCTTTAGAGGTAGTAATAGTAGTAGGTTATTATCTCTAAAAAATCAATGGTTTTTGTTGCTAAAGGCATAGAGTTGGTACTACCATACCAGCTCTTTATTTATTGCAGGATAGAACAATGGTAGTTTAACAGATTCATGCTCTGTCGATTGTGGGTTCGATTCCCACTCCTGCATCCATATTAAAACGAGGCGGTGATTAGATGCAAGATGAAGAAAAAAGTACAAAATATGAAGATATAATACTTCCAAATTTGTTGCAAATTGAAGCTTGGTATAGAGATGGTGCAACAGATAAAGAAGTATATGAAGCTTTGGGAATAGGTAAAACCACTTTTTATAAATATGTTAAAGAGCATCTTGAACTAAAAGAACTCCAAAAAAGAACAAAACCTATTGTTGACATAGAAGTAGAGAATATGTTACTTAAAAAAAGTTTAGGATATAAAGTAAATATATCTAAACCATTTAAAGTGAAACATATTGAATATAATGATAATGGCAAAAAAATTTCAGAAGATGAAGAAATTGTTTATGTAGATGAAGAAGTTTATATCCCACCGTCAGATACAGACATGATATTTTGGTTAAAAAATAGAAAACCATGTGTGTGGAGAGATAAACATGAAATAGAGCATAGTGGAGCTATAAGATTGGAAGATGTGTTGTAGATGAAATACACAGCTAAATATCTTATAGATAAAAGAATTGAAAAATGGAATGAGAATAATGTAGAAGTAAGACTTGAAGAAGATAAAAAGTTTAGGGATGCTGTTGGTAATGAGTTACTAAACAATAAAGAATTAAGAAAAGAAGTACAAGAAAATCCAGAGAAGTTGATAGAACTTCTCTTTTTTGTCGTAGATAAAGAGCAAAAGACAGTACCTTTTATATTAAATGATGTGCAAAAAGACTTCATAGGAAAGCTAAATAAGGCTAAAAAAGACTTTCAACAAGGAAAGATAGTAGATATATCTTTATTAGTATTAAAAGGTCGTCAACAAGGATTTACTACTCTTATAACAGCTTATCAACTTGCGAGTACAATACTCAATAAGAATTTTCAAGGTTTTACAGTCGCAGACGAATCTTCAAATACTGAAGCAATATTCCAAAACAAAGCAAAATATCCTTATGAGCAATTACCAGATATAGTAAAGCCAACAGAAAAGTTTAATAATAAAAGGCAATTGCTATTTGAAAAGTTAAATAGCTCATGGCAAGTAGATACAGCAACAGCTAATATGGGTAGATCTCGTACAGTAAATTTCTTTCATGGAAGCGAATGTGCTTTTTGGAGAGATGGTATTGCATTAATCCAAGCTGGTATTGGTGAAGCATTTACAAAGAATTGCATCAAAATCTACGAGTCAACAGCAAATGGCTTTAATGAATTTAAAGCAATGTGGGATAGTAAAGCACATATAAATTGCTTTTACGAGTGGTGGAGAACACCAGAATACAGATTAGATATACCCACAACAGAGAAAAAAGAGTTTATGAATAATCTTAAAGTATCTAAAGAATGGATATTTGATAGGTTAAGATGGCTTAAAGATAAAAAGAAATTAGATAGTAGGCAACTTTACTGGTATTACAAGAAATATAGTGGATATATAGATAAAGAACTAATAAAGCAAGAGTATCCTTGTACCCCCGAAGAGGCTTTTTTGGCATCTGGTAATTGCGTTTTTGATAAAGAAGCAATTATAAGAAGAATAGCAGAGTTAAAAGAGCCTCTCAAACAAGGATATTTTTCATATAAATATGACGGACTTAAAATAACAAAAATCAAGTGGCAAGATGATGTGAATGGCCCAATTAAAATATATAAATTACCTAAAATAGGCTATCCGTATGTTATTTCTGGAGATACAGCAGGAGATGGCTCGGATTTCTTTACAGGACAAGTTATAGAAAATACTTCTGGAGAACAAGTAGCAGTATATAAAGAAAAAACAGATGAGGTAGAATATACAAAGCAAATGTATTGCTTGGGAATGTACTATAAAGAGGCTTTAATAGGAATTGAAACTAATTTCAGTACTTATCCACAACTTGAACTTGAAAGACTAGGATATAAAAGCTTCTATGTAAGAAAAGTTGAAGATACATCACAGGATAGAGTTAAAAAGTCATTTGGATTTAAAACTACATCTTTAACAAGACCAATAATAATAGGAGATTTAAAAAGAGTATTAAAAGAGCATTTAGATAAAATCAATGATAAAGACACTTTAGATGAACTTTTAGTGTTTATAAAGAACGATAAAGGTCGAGAAGAAGCACAAGTTGGTTATCATGATGACTTAGTAATGGCTCTTGCAATTGTATATTATATTAGAGAACAACAAAGAACTTATGTAGAAAAACCAGAACTACACAAGGAATTTTACAATTTTGAAATAGAAAGAGAAGACAACTATCAGGGAGATAGAGGAAGTGAGGAAGTAATAATATGATTTATTTACTTATTGGTATGATACTAGCATTATTATTTATGACTTGTGAGTCAATATTAATACTTATAGCATACTATCTGGGACTAAAATATGGTCAAAAAATAAGTTTTGATGAAAGAGTAGATAATTACTCTAATGAAGAAGAAAATGCTTTAAAAGACGATATTGAAAGAATTAAGCAAAACGAAGAAATATTGATCAATAATGTTGAAGCTTACGATGGAACAGACAAAGGGCAAAAAGATTTTATAAAGTAGGAGGGTAAGATATGATAGAGATAGAAGAAATAGATTTAGATAATTGTAATCCTACTTCAATTTGGCAAGAGTATCAAAGAGGAATAAACTACAACAGAAGAAAGAATCTTTATACGAATACAGATAGGAATTACAACTTCTTTCATGGCAAGCAATGGGAGAACGCGAAGCTTGGGGATATGAGTCCCATTGTAATAAATGTAATTAAACCTATTGTTAAATATAAAGTGGGTGTGATAAACCAAAATGCTTACAGTGTTGTGTTTAGTCCTTCGTATTTAGAAAGCAATGCTAAAGAGGCAAATAAGCTATGCGAATTATTATCTAAACATACAGATAGATTTTTTGAAAATCAAAATATTACATCAAAATTAAGAACTATTGTAAAAGATGCTTGTATAAACTCCGAGGGCGTCTTTTTTATGTATTTTGATGAAAATGAAGGTGAAGATGGAGAGGTTATAGGCGAAGTAGTAGATAAAAATAATATTTATTATGGTGATGAAACAAATGAAAATATTGAAGAACAACCATACATTATAATAGCTTTTCGAAAGCCTGTAAGTGTAGTAAGAGAAGAAGCTCAATTAAAAGGCGTATCAAAAGAAGATATTGAACTTATAGTATCAGATGATGAGAAAAAGGAAAGAGCAGGATATACAAACAACACAAATAATGAGGAGCTTACTCCAATGTGTTTAGAACTTTTGAAATTGTATAAAAAAGTGAACGAAGATGGAGTAAAAACAGTTCATTTTACAAAATGTACAAAGTTTGTAGAAATAGAAAAAGGACAAGATACAAAGATGAAACTTTATCCGGTAGCGCATTTTGTATGGGAAGAAGAAAAAGGAAATGCAAGAGGTATGGGGGATGTAGAACCAAACATACCAAACCAAATTGAAATAAACAAAACAGAGATGAGAAGAGCCATCATTGTTAAGAACTCTGCTTATCCTAAACTTGCATATAACAAGAGTTATATCAAAAATTTAAAATCATTAAACCAAGTTGGAGCATCGATTGAGATAGAGGGAGCAGGGGTTGATGATATAAGAAAATACATAGGATATATAAATGGTACTTCAATGAGTTCAGATAGTAAATACTTACTTGACGAATTGGTGAATTATACACAAAATATGGCTGGTGCTGGGGATAATGCTTCAGGCAATATAGACGTTACACAGACAAGTGCGAAAGCAATACTTGCAGTGCAACAAGCACAAGAACAACCTTTAAATGAACAATTATATAGATTTAAAGAGTTTTTGGAAAGTATAGCGCGAATTTATTTAGATATGCTTCAAAATTATATGATAAATGGTTTAATTATATCAGATGATGTAGAACAACAAGCTGTAGATGAGATGGGGAATATTACTACAGAAACTGTTACTGTAGGAATACCAGTATCTTATGAAACATTAAACGAATTAAAGACAAATGTTAAGGTAGATATAACACCAACTACACCATTTAGTAAAATGGATATGGAACAGTCGCTTGAAAATTTATTCACAGCAGACAAGATTACCTTTGAAGAGTGGGTAAATGCATTACCTTATGACTCAAGTTATCCGAAAAAAAGATTGGAAGAAATAATCAAACAAAGAGAGCAAACCAAAAAAGATATATCAATGATGCAACAAAATGCACAAAATCAAATGATACAAATACAAGGATTATTAAATCAACAAGCAAGACAAGAAGATATATCAAATATAGCAAATCAAGGAAATGAGAACATAAGACAATTTCAAAATTATCTTCAACAAGCAGGAGGTCAAAAATAATGAATTGTAAAGAATGTAAAATTGACATGTGGTTTGATAAGGTTGTAGATAATGGTTATAAATTTATATGTAGAAAGTGTGGAAAAAAAGTTATACAAACTGAAGAAGAACTGCAAAAAGAATATGAAGAAAAAAATAAAAAAGATTAATTAGCAACTATCAAGTAAAAATTGACAGTTGCTTTTTATATGCTCCAAAACATGTATATGAGGGTAAAAGGTTATCAAGGCAGTCCGACAGGACTTAAAACAAGGAGGAATTTAAGATGGAAGAAAATAACGAAGAAGTTATTGTCGACGATACATCCGTTGACACAAAAAATCCTACTGAAAATGTAGAAGAAAATGAAGAAGTGGTAGGTACACTTGAAGATACTTCAGAAACAGATGCTAGCAAAGTAGAAGAGGAAAAAGATAGTGTAAAAGAAAAACTTTATACACAAAAAGAATTGCAAGAAGCTATTGACAGAAATGTAAAGGGAAGACTTGCGAGAGCAGAAAATGAGTATGCTAAAAAAATTCAAGAGTATGAAGACCTAGCTTATACCTTAAGAAAAGGTATGGGAAAAGATGACGGGAACGTCCAAGACTTAAATAAAGATTTAAGAAAATTTTATAAAGAACAAGGAATAGAAATTCCAGAGGTAATATCAAGAGGACTTTCTGAAAGAGAAGAAAAGATACTTGCCAAAGCAGAAGCAGAAGAAATTATAAGTGGAGGCGAAGAGTATATTAATCAAATTGCTAATGAAATTTATAATATTCCAGCAGAAAAACGTACTATAAAGCAAAAAGAAATTTTTGAAAGTTTAGGTAAACATATGATGCAAGAAAAGGCAAAAGCTCAATTAAAAGAAAAAGGTATAGATGAGTCGATTTTAAAAGACAACTCATTTAAAGAGTTTGCTAATAAATTTACAGCTCAGACATCTATTGGAGATATATATGATATGTATCAAAAAATAAATGCAAAAGAAGTGGTAGAAACTCCCAAAAGAGAGAGGCCTGCTTCTACTGGAAGTACTAAGACAATTGCTAAAACAAATACAATTAAAGAGTATTATACAGAAGAAGAAGCAAGTAAATTTACTCAAAGAGAGCTTATGGATAATCCAGAACTTTTAAAAGCAATTGAAGATAGTATGGCTAAATGGAAATAAAACTATTCCCTTAATAAGAAATGGAGGGAACAAACATGGCTATTACACATTTTCAAAGAACAGTGTGGTCTGCAAAAATTCAAACTGCACTTGAAACAACAACAGGACTAAAAAATCACTCCGACTACGAATACGAAGGAGAAATAAAAGGAGCTAAAGAAGTAAAAATATTGGGTGTACAAAGACCAACTATTTCTACTTACGTACCTGGTACAAAATTAACTAGAGAACAAGGTACAGATAACTCTCAAATATTAAAAATAGATCAATTTAGATACTTTAACTTTGATGTTGAAGATATAGATCAAGCACAATCACAAAAAGGATTACTTGCAACTCTAACAGCAGAGGCAGGCAAGGGATTAGCTGAGGAAGCTGACAAATATATAGCTAAAGTAGTTAAGGATGCAGTAGATGCAGGAGAAGTACAAGCATCTGCATCAGCGGTTAACGTAACTAAAACTAATGCTATTGCTACATTAGAAGAAGCATTAACAGTTTTATATGCAAACAATGTTAAAACTAATGAGGAACTTTATTATGAAGTAACTCCAAAAGTATTCTCACTAATGAGACAAAGCATGACTGAACTTGCAACAACTAACGTTGAAATGATTAAGAAGGGTGCAGTAGGTAAATATGGTAATGCATTAATTTGCATAGATAATAATTTACCAGAATTTGATGACAAATCAAAAGGTATGTTCTTAAGAACTAAAAAAGCTGTTGCTTATGCAGGTCAAATTGAATCTACTGAAGCATATAGACCTGAGGATTCATTCTCAGATGCTGTTAAAGGTTTATTTGTATTTGGTGCTAAAGTTGTACGTCCTGAACAAATTTATGTTGTAAAAGTAGCTTAATTTTTTAGGGAGTTCAAATTAGGACTCCCTCTTTTTTTATATATTGAAGGATAGTCAAAAGGTAAGACAATAGTCTTTGACACTATGAGTGCAGGTTCGAGTCCTGCTCCTTCAACCATGAGGAGGATTTTTAAATGGATAAAATAGGTAAAAGCAAAAATGTGGAATTTAAGAAAGTAATATTAAGTCCATCAATGCAAATGTTTTTAGGTATTAAGGTAAAGAAGGATACTTATTTAGATGAACCAGAATTTATAACAGCGGATGGAAAAGGTAAAATAAAGCAAACAATAAAAGATTTAAAACTTACAACAAAAGTTACAAGAGAGTATGAAGTTATGGGAATCAAAACAGTTGAAAAGACTGTTTTAACACAAGAGCTTCATGAAGGCACAGAACTTGTTTGGGGAGAAGAAGAAGGATACGTAATAAGTCCATATAAAATGGCTACGGTGCCAGAAGTAATAGAGAGTTTAGAGGCGATTAAAGATATTTAAGGAGTTGATATAAATGACATTAATTGAAGTTATAAAACAAGCTTTAGCACTTGCAGATGAGTATTCAAAAGATGCAGGATATGAGCAAATGTACACAGAAGATGAAGACTTTCAACAGAAATTAAAACTTCTTTTTGCTCAACCATATCAAGAGCTTTCACAAATAAAGAAGATAAAAAAACAAAAGACATATACAGTTAAAGTAAATGATAATTCAGAAGATAGATATAGTGCATATAGTTTACCAGTTGATGTATATAAGATTAAAGAAATAGTAGTACAAGATGTAAATACTAACAAGTTAATAGATGGAGATTATTATTTACAAAACAAAAAGATATATTTAAATGACTCGTTAGAAGCAAATTATATATTGGTTTATTATGCTTATCCTGAAGTAATAAAAGACGAAACAGAAGATGATTTTGAACTTGAAATAGATCAAGATGTTCAAATGATATTACCATATAAGGCAATAGATAATATATTAAAAACAGATCCTAGTGCAGACTATACAGCGTTTAAACAGGCTTATGAGGATGCAATAAATAGATTAGATTTAAGTGAAACTGGGTTGCTTGTAAGTGTTAAAAATGATTATGATTTCTAGGAGGTGATAATATGGCAAACATGATGACAAGACTTTATTCAGATTTAGCTGGTTGTGATTTTACTAACGATCCTGCAAAAGTATCACTTAATAGAAGTCCAAACTGTGTAAATATGTATAAAGACTATACAAGTACAGATGGAAATTGTATACAAACAAGACCGGGATTAACGCCAATGTTTGAAAGAAATGCAAAAACGTATTTAACGATTTCTAAGAAAGACTATAAATGCAAAGTAAATGGTATTTTTGTGTTTAAAAAAGAACACCAAAAGAAAATATTGTTTCATATAAATAATAATTTATATGTTAGCGATTATCCATTTCAAATCTATACATCTACTGGAATATTATCAGAGAATATGAACGACGAAAAAAGCTCTTTTGTTGTATTTGAAAATAAGCTATATATAAATGATGGAAAAAACTATTTTGTATATGATGGTGAAACGTTAAAAAACGTATCTGAAGAAGCTTTTATTCCTACCACTACTATATCAAGAAAACCTAGTGGAGGAGGTGTTTTATATCAAGACGTAAATGTTTTGACTGGCAGAAGAAAAAACAGCTTTTGTTCAGATGGAGAAACCAAAGAATATTATTTAGATACAAAACTATTAGATGATGAAGCAGTCAAAGTATATGTAAATGACATTGAGGTTAGCTCAAGTGAATATAGTGTGAATAGAGTGAATGGAGTTGTTACCTTTAATGTAGCTCCTGCTCTCCCATTGACAGATGGACAAGATAATGTAATAATTGAATTTTCAAAATGGGGAACAGACTATAAGGATAGGATTGCTAATTGTAAAAGAAGTATTGTATTTGATAATCGTATATTTTTTACAGGAAATCAACAATATCAAAATGCTATATTTCATTGTGAATTAAACAATCCTGCTTATATAAGTGATTTAGCTTATTATCAAGATGGTACAACAGATAGTGCTATAAAAGATTTTACAGTAGGAAATAATTTGTTATGGGTTTTTAAAGAAAGTTCTCAGCAAAATGATACGATTTTTTATCATACTCCAACAATTGATGCTGATGAGGGGAAAATATATCCTTCTAAACAAGGAAACATTAGTACGGGATGTATATCTAGATGCTTGAATTTTAATGATGACATCGTGTTTTTAAGTGCGTTAGGGCTAGAAGGAATTACTGGAAATATAGATAGTGAACAATTGATAAATCATAGAAGCACATTAATCGATGGAAAATTTATAAATGAAAGCAATTATTCAGATGCAATAATGATAGAATGGAAGGGATATTTGTTAATATTAGTAAATAGCTCGATCTATTTAGCAGATTCAAGACAAGTGTTTCAAAATACAAAGGGAGAATATGAATATGAATGGTATTATTGGAATTTCTGTGAAAATTTTAAAGAAAATTTTGGTTCTCCATGCATGATTCAAAGCATTGATGAAGAGCTTTTGATTGGTACAACTAAAGGATTTATATATAAGCTTGATAGAGCATCGCAAATAGATGAAGAAGAAATAAATGTGAATAGTTTAAAAGTTGAACGTAGTAATATTTATTCATGTTGGCAAACACCGTATGATATTTTTGGAGATACTAACAATTTAAAAACAACAAACAAAAGAGGTGGAATTGCAAAAATAAAAACAATTCCAAACAGTAAAGTAAAAGTAGCTGTACAAACTAATAGAAAAGCAGAAAAGTTTATAAAAGAATATTCTGCAAATGGTTTTGATTTCAATAATATAGATTTTAATAATTTTACTTTTACATTAAAAGATATGAGTTACATTGTTTTTAAAATAAAGATGAAAAAATTTATAGATTTAACTTTAAAATTTTATTCAGAAGATAGACCTTTTGGGCTATATGATGCTACAATTGAAGTTTTTCAAGGAAGCTATGTAAAGAGGACGTAAAGGAGGAATATAGAATGGCATTAACTAAATTAACAGATAATGTAAGTAATATAAGTAACTTAGATGACAAACCTGCAATTTCGGCAGACGAATTAAAGAGATTATTTGATCGTGGATCTGAAACAATAAAGAAATATATAAATGAAATATTGATACCCGAACTTCAAAAAAGTACAACAGAAGTAGTAAATAATTTAACCTCTGGTGGAACAACTAAAAGTTTAAGTGCAGAAATGGGAAAAAAATTAAATGATGAAAAGCAGAATGTGATAGGATATGGAAAAGAAGTTCCACAATTAGAGGAAGGACAAATATATATTCAAATATTTGATTAGTAGGTGAGATAATATGGCAAGTGGAAATTTAATAGCAGGATATTACAATGGAGTATATTTACAATTAAATTGGGAAGCTGTAGCGAATAGACAAACTCAAAAATACACAGTAAATTGGAATGTAAAAAAGTATGGCGATGGCGCTGGATATTACACATGGATTCATTACTTGAGAGTATATTTTGACGGGAATAGATTTGAATCTACAGACGTTGCTAAGCAAGCTTATGATGGCGATGTAATAGCAAGTGGAAGTTTTGAAATTGGCGCAGGAAATTTTACTGTAGAATTGCATGGAGGAATATATACTTATGCAGAAAATGTTAGTAATTCAACTAACGTTACACTAGATACACTTTATCCAACAGTCAAGGTGGAAAAAGTGTCAACAACTGCTACGACTATAAGTGTTAAAGCAAGTGTAACAAATGGTGTAAGTTCAAGTAAATATAAATTTGTTTGTAATGGTGAAACAAAGGAAACCTCTTCAAATCAAGTTACTTTTGAAAATTTAACACCAAATAAGGCATATACTATTAAATGTTATGGATATGCTAATGGTAGATATGGAGATGAAGCATCTATTACAATTACAACAAATTCTCAATCTACAATATCGGATATAGGAGATTTTACATTAGATGGAGTAAAATTAGTTATAAGTGGAAAGTCAGGAGATACAAGTACATTACAAGTAATTGTAAACAATCAAGTAATTGTTACAAGAGAAAATATAGGAGTAGGAGAATATAATTTAGTATTAACACAAGAAGAAAAAGATACAATATACCAATTAATAGGAACAAATAATTCTATTGATGCTATATTAAGAATTGAAACTGGAGGAGCATCTATAGATTATAACACACGCATCACTTTAACAGGTGATGTTTTTTCATGCTATATTAAGGAAAATGGCGTATTAAAAAGAGGAAAAGTATGGGTTGGAACAGGTACAGGTAATAAACAAGGTATTTTAACTATCGGAACAAATAGCGGAAATGTAAGGGGGAGATAGATATGGATAACAATAATCCTTATACAGAATTAGAAACAAAGTATGCAAATAGCGTAAACCAACAAAATGATTTATTAAATCAATCGGAAAAAATACAAAATGATCAGATAGACGCTAACACACAACAAACGTTAGCTGAAATAGAAAGACAAAGAGGTTACACTAAAAAAGATTTTAATAAAGAAGCTCAAGGAGCTTATCAAGACTACCAAAAATTAGTAAATCCTTATGGAGTTCAAGCTGAAAATATATTTTCAAATGGGCTTGGAAATAGCGGATATAGTGAAACTAGTAAATTAAATGCATACAATACATATCAAAATAGGTATGCTACAGCTAAGGAAAGCACAGATAGATTGATGGAAGACTTCAATAATCAAATGACGCAAGCTCAATTAGAAGGAAACAAAGAGAAAGCACAAGTAGCCTTAAGTAAGCTTCAAACACAAATGGATAACTTGTGGCAACAATTAAATTTTGATTCTTCTTTAACACAAAATAAAGTAAATTATAATCAGTGGCTAGATGAATTTAATTATCAAAAGCAACAAGATGAAATTGCAAATCAGTTAGCAAGAGACCAATTGGATTTACAAAGACAATCATTATATTCTAAATCATCATCTAGTGATGATTACTATGGAAAGTTATTAGAGGAATATTTAGCAGGGTTACAAGAACAGGAAGATGCAGGATATGATGAAGATTTAGCCCAAAAAGGGTATGTAGCAGTTGGTGAAGAAAAAGGAACGCCATTATCACAAGCTTCTGGAACTTATTTTGCAATGCCGTATACAGAAGAAGATAAAAAGGGTGGTAGATAAAAAGGAGGATTAATATGACTCTTGAACAATTTAAAAAAAATTTAGAACTTATAAATCAAATAGAAAGTTCAAAGCAAAATAATAAAAGTTCTAATAATCTAACGAAGAACACAGTACCTTCGAGTAATAATAATCAATCAATATTAAATTCAAAAGCTGACAAAAAAGAGATAAGAACAAAATCTATAAGTAGTGTAGTTAGTTCTAAAAAGGCAGATAAAAGCTGGTTAGAAGAGAAAATTGGGGATGTTGGTGAGCAACTTGAAGGATTAAGGAACTCAGCTAGAAACTGGGGAAGAAATTTATTAAAAAAACCAAAAGCATTTGAAGATGGATATCAAATAGGAGATGTATCAAAGACTGTAGGTAGTTCATTAGTTGATGCCGGAATGAATGTATTTACTGGTGCAACAAATTTAGTAGAGGGAGTAGTAAAATTGCCACTACAAGGAGTAGCTCAGGTTATAGATTGGACTGGAAATGATAAGGTAGCAAATATTATGAGAAATTCTCTTTCGGATACTAATCCGGAAACAACATCAATGTTATCACCTAAATTAAACGATTGGAGAGAAAAATATTTTGAAAATAATTCTATTTTTGGTAATTCTTCAGATCAAGTTGCATCTGGGATAGGAACTACTATTGGATCAGCAGGACTTCAACCATTAGGAAGTGCAACAGTAGGGAAAATTAAGGATATACCAATAGGAATGGGCTTAGCAGAAATGGGAAATAGTGTAACAGAGAACTTTAATAAAGAAGGTGTAACAGATGCACAAGCTTGGTTAAATGGAGCAGGAAAAGGTACTGTTTCTGCAATATCAGAAAGCATATTTGGTGCATTTGGTGTAGGTGGAAGTGAATTAGACGATGTTTTAGTTAAAAAAATAACTCAAAATTTAAATTCACAACTTGCAAAAGGAATGGCACAACTTGGAATAAAAGCAGGTGGTGAGGCGGCAGAAGAATTTTTAGAGTATGCAGGTGGATACTTAACAAATCTTGCCACTGATATGATAAGTCAAGGAAAAGGTGCAAAATTCTATGAGGAGTGGAATAGTGATGAAGTATTACAAAATATGCTATCTGCTTTTGTAAGCACAGAAATTACTCAAAGTGGTGGAACAATAAATAATTTGGTTAAAGGTAATGATGTTATAACAGGGAATACAAAACAAGTACAAGCACAAATAGATCAAGAAGTTCAATCACAAATTCAAGCATTACAAGAAAATGGTGAAAAAGTAAACACTGCTAAAAAGCTCGAAATCGAGAGAGGAGCAACAGAAAAAATATACTTAAATAAGGCTAAACAAGAATTAATAGATATAGTTAATAAAAGTGAAAATATAAATAAATCTATGAAGACTGGAATATTAAGTAAGATAGACTCTACAGAGGATTTTAATAACTTAAATGTTATATCTAAAATGATTAATAGTTATGATAATATTAATAAGCAATTAGCTCTAGCACAAAATAACATATTAAATGTGCCAGTCGAAAAGGATATAGTCAAACAAGCTTTTATAGATAGCGCAAAATTAAATAATATTGATGTAAATAATAACACAGAAGTATTAGACTCTATGTTTGAAATGGCATATCAAAGGGGAGTAAATATAAGTATTGACGGTAAAGCATTCACTAATCAAAATCAAGATGCTTTATGGAGGTTAAATAAAGAAACAGGAAAAAGAGAAGTTATTGTAAATCCTAATAATCCAACTAAAGCCTTACAGAATTTAACAATTCATGAAATGACACATGATATGGAAAATACTCCAGCTTATCAACAGCTATCTAAAGTTGTATTAGACTATGCCAAAAAACAAAATAATTATGATACAGCCTTTAAAGAATTGTCAGATATGTATTCAGAAGAATATAAGAATTATAAAGGTGATGAATTTAATAGTAGAATAGAACAGGAAATGGTAGCAGATATTCTAGGACAAAAGCTAGGTAATCAAGAATTTGTAAACGATATAGTAACTTCGAATAGAGGAGTAGCTCAAAATGTTTATAGTTGGGTTGTAGACAAATTAAATAAAGTTAATAAATTAACTGGATATAAATTTGAAAAACTATATTGGTCAGATGTCAAAAATAAATTTGAAAAAGCATTTGATAGTGAATTTAATAATATAAATGGAGAAACTAAGTATAGCATAAAAAAAGATATTAATGGTAACAATTATGTTGAAATAGAAGAAGATATACTAAAAGATATTCCTAAGAAAGAATGGGTGTCAAAAATTAGAGAATTATTTAAAACCAAATTTCCAGATGGAATTGATATGGGATTTTTTAATGTAGGATTAAATGCCAAAAGCGTAAGAGAATTTCTTAATTCAAAATATACACAAGAAATAAAGGCAAATCAAAAAGATATATATAAAGCTAAATTAAAAATGGCAAATAATCTTGATGAGATTGTACAGAATGCATCTAACATAAAAAATGAGGTAGCTAGACATAAAAATTATAAAAGCTATAATAGAGGATATATTGGAGTAAAAATAGGAAATGATTTTTATAATATAGAAGTATTAACAGGTATGAATTCTAAAAATAATGAGATGTTTTATGACATTGTAAATATAAAAAAAGGATTACTATCCAGCAGTCTTTCAACTGAGAACGATAGTAATCCTATTGCTAATATTATACCATTAAATAAGAATTATGTCAATAATGATACAAAAAATAATATTTCATCAGAAGAACTAGCACCAACTAGTTCTTTTTTTGAAGATAAAATAAATTTATCAGATGAAAATATAAGAAAATATATTTTACCAGAAATAGAAGAGAGATATAAGAACGAGAGTAAAGAAAAAATAATCGAAACTTTTGAAGAATTAAAATCACAGAAAAATAAAATTGATATAGAAACAGATGAAGGATGGGATAAAAATTTTGAGATAAATCAAAAAATAAAAGCACTTGAAAATGGATATGATAATGTTTATGATTTTTTAGTTAATCACGATTTAAATGAGTTAAATAAGGATATAAAATCTGATCCTCAAAAAATTATAGATAAAATTGAAGAAAAACAAGAGGCTGAGAAAAAGCAAATTAAACTTCAAAAAGATATTGAAGAAGCAACACCATTTAAAAAAGCACAATATGAATTGATTCAAAAGACAAATCCTATGTTTGATGAAGAGCATGTTGGAATAAGGAGTCCAAAAGATATTAAGACTTTTGATGAATGTGTAAGAGATGCTAAAGCAGATAGTGCTTTTTCATGGGGAGATTATACAAAAGAAGATGCAGTACGAGATTTGAAAAGAAATAAGATTAAAATATATAGCAGTTATGCAATAAAAAACGGAGTATTTGTTAGCACATCATATAGACAAGCATTAGATTATGCAGGTAATGATCCTACTAAAGTTCATAGTAAAGAAGTAAATCCAAATCGTGTAGCATGGATAAATGGTGATGAAGGACAATATGCTAGTGTAAGCATTGCACCAAAATATTCTAAATCATCAACAAAAGATAACAAAGGTAGACAGCTTTCTGCACAGCAACAAGAAATGTATAAAAATGTATCTAATAAATTAAAAAATGAAGATGGCGAATTAAAAACATACTATCATGGGACACAAAGAGCAGATAGAGTAGGAAATATATTTGATAGTAAAAAAGCAACATCGGGACCTATGGCTTTCTTTACTGATAATCAAGAAATTGCCGAAAGTTATTCTAAGAATAAACAAGATACTTCGATTTCTAGAGAAGTTAATACCGAGTATGATTTATTTAAAGTTGGAGAAAAAACTTTAGATGAATACTGGAGCTCTTTAACAAAGGAACAGCAAAGAAGAGTCGCAGAAGAAGGATATAATATAGGGCTTGATGATGACTTCGAAAATATAGTACATGAAAAAAATGCATCAAGGAATAGTTTTTCAACTCAATATGATTATTATTTGAATTACGAAGAAAAAGGTAATGCAATTAAAGCTCTATATGATGTATTTATACAAGATGGAAATTTAATGTTTGAAGATATGCAAAAATTTAAAGATGTTTTAAAATATGCAGGAATAAATAATGTAACATATTTAGATCAATATAAAACAGATCCAAAAGTCTATGAAGTATATCTTAATATTACTAATCCATTTGATACTAGCGAAATAACACTAGATATTATAAAAGAGTTAGAAGAAGTGGCTAGAAAAGCTCCATTATTACAACCATATAATGCAGATCAATGGGACAAAACTAATATAAAACCTAGTGGTTGGATAAATAGATTGAAAGAAGATTATAAAAATGGAACTTCACATGCATGGACTAGTATTCCTGATTTTGTCACTAACTATTTAAAATCAAAAGGCTATGATGGCATTATAGATACAGGTGGAAAAAATGGAGGAAATGAACATCAAGTTGCTATTCCATTTTACTCTAACCAAATAAAGAGTGTAGATAATACTAATCCTACTAATAGTGACGATATAAGATATTCAAAATCAAATAATGGAGTATATCAAAAATTTTTAAAAGATAATTTTTCAAATGATGGTACAAAAACATATATGAAAGATATTAAACTTGCTCCAACAAAGAATAAAAATAAAAGTAAAGATAAAGCTTTAAAAGAGCAAAGAAAAAGTTATGAAAAAATAAATGGATTAGATAAAGTTGAAGTTCAGGAGATACAACAAGTAATAGAAGATAAAAATATTAAGTCTAAAAGTTCAGATGAATTATGGAATGAATTAGTAAATAATAGTTCTGAGGAAGCACAAGAATTGCTTGATGGAAGAAATATAGAAGTAAAAAAAGGAACAAAGAATACAAAAGTTATAAGCAATGATAAAAGTATTGAAATATCCAAAAATGGAAATATGTACTTAAATAATACTAAACCAACAGCAGAACAATATAAAAATGGATTAGAAAATCACTTCGAAAAAGGTGAAAAAAGACTTGCTCCCAAAAATAAAAAACAAGTTCAAGAAGGATATAATGTAGAAGAATGGACTGGAAACGAATGGGAAAAATCAAATAAAAGAGCACAAGAAAATAGTAATAGTTTTCTTGACGAAGAATCACCAACATTAAAATATTTAAAAGATGCTAGAAAAAGTGGTAAATCATCTTTTAATGAAATAGTTGATTTTTTGATGCAAAAATTTGTTAACAGAGGGCATTATATAGATAAACTTGCAAAAGAGGTTAATAATCCTCAATTAAAATATGCAAATGATAAAAGGTTAAGTACATTTGCGGAAGCACAATATTCAATAGGTATTGCTCAAACAGATAATAAAGGCAATGAAATTGGTAAATCTCTAATAGATGTATTTAAACCGGTTAAAGAGGCAGGATTAAGGAAAGAATTTAATGACTATTTATTAAATAGACTAAATATAGAAAGGCAAGCTGTTGAAAAATCTCTTTTCGGTCCAGAAATAACAAGTGAAACTTCAAGAAATGAAATAAGAAAATACGAAAAGCAATATCCACAATTTAAGGGGTGGGCAGAAGATGTATATAGATATAATAATAATGAATTGCAAAATTTGGTAGATGCAGGATTTATTTCTAAAGATACACAAGAGCTATTCCATAATATGTATGGAGATTATGTACCAATACATAGAATACTTGAGGAAACTGTAAATAAAGCTTCTAAAACTACTAAAGAAACAGGTGCAACTTCTCCAATTAAAAGAGCAAAAGGTGGATTTCAAGAAGTACTTGATATAGAAACTGCAATGGCAGAAAATGTACTATCATCTAAAAAAGCTATAAGAATGAATGAGCTAGGAATAGAATTAGCAAAGAGTACAGGAAATCAAGCTATACTTGAAGAAATAGGGTATCAACCTAAATGGACACCAGATGCAATTATGAGTTTAAATGGTGATGTAATATTAAATGAAGATGGAAAGTATTTGTATAATGTATATATAAATGGAGAATTAAAGCAATTTAATATAACAGAGGAGTTATACGAAGGATTAAGAAAAGACACTTTAGATTCTAAAATAAGAAACAATAAAGTTTTAAATACTCTTCTTACACCAGTAGAAAAACTTACAAAAGCACAAAGAGATTTACTTACAACGTATAGTGTTGGATTCGCATTAAATAATCCTATAAAAGACTTTCAAGATGGATTATTCTATACTAAATATAGTACAGGAGAATTTTTAAAAAATTATACTGTAGCATTACAGGAAATCGCAAACAAGGGAGAATATTATAAAAAATATATGGCTCTAGGCGGTATGGATAATTCATATTTTGAATATGGAAATGGAATAAAAAGTGAAGCAAGTGGGGTAAAGAAGATATTTGATAAAATCCAAAAGATAAATGGAATACTTGAAACTGCTCCAAGACTTGCAGAATATATAACTAGTATTCAAAATGGAGCTACACAAAATGAAGCAATGTATAACGCATCAGATATTACAACTAATTTTAAAAGAGGTGGAGAACTTACTAAAATAGCAAATAAATATGGTGCTAATTTCTTAAATGCTTCTGTACAAGGATTGGATAAGTTTGTAAGAACATTTACTAATTTGAATACTGAAAGTGCAGTAAAATTAATTGTAAGAGTTGCAAGTATGGGAATATTACCTACACTATTAAATGGACTATTATATAAAGATGATGATGATTACGAAAAATTAGAAAATTATATTAAAGATGAATATTATTTGATAAAAATAAGTGATGATGGAGATTTTGTAAGAATACCTAAAGGGAGAGTTTTAGCTACCATTAGTTCTGCAACAAGAACATTAATAGAGGGGACAAAAAATGGCGAAGTAGATTTGAAAGGATTTAAAGATGAAGCAGTTAAACAACTTGCTCCAAATAACCCATTAGAAGATAATTTGCTTGCTCCAATTATTCAAGTAACAAACAATAAAACTTGGTATGGAACAGATTTAGTCCCTAGCAGATTACAAAATCAATTATCTAAGAACCAATATAATGAAAAAACAGATAAAATATCATTATGGCTTGGGGAAAATTTGAATATGAGTCCAATAAAAATAAATTATTTAATAGATCAATATAGTGGAGGAATAGGTGATGTTATTTTACCAATGCTTACTCCACAAGCAGAAAATAACATTATTGCAGATAAATTTACGACGAGCTCTGTATCAAAAAACAAAACTGTTGGAGAGTTTTATGATGCACTGGATAAATATGAAAAGTTGAAAAATGACTCAAAAGCAACAGAAGAAGAAAAAATTAAATATGATTATTTAAATAAAATATCTTCTAAGGTTGGAAAGTTGTATACACAAAAAAGAGAAATTCAAATGGATAGCACTCTATCAGATAAAGAAAAGAAACAACTAGTAAAAGAAATTCAAAAGGAGATTAATTCTTATACTGAATGTGCTATTGATACTATAAATGAAGAATATACAACTGAAAATAAGTGGAATATGTTTATAGATGGTATTATAAGCGATAAAGTAAGAGAAAGTGATGGAAATTCTGCTTTACAAGACGCATTATATATTGTTAATAATGGTATTGCTACTAAAGAAGAGTATATGAATTCATATCAAAAGTGCAAAGAGAATAATATTTCAATTCCCACTATGAAAAAACTTGTTGAACTTAAAAATAATAAAGTTAAACTAAGTACATATACAGATTTTCAAATAGGCACAAAGGAGTTTAAATCAGACAAAGATGAAGAAGATAAGACGATATCAGGTACTCTTAATGCAAAAAAAGCTACATATATAATGGATATGGATATATCAAAAGAGCAAAAAAATGGATTACTAAATGTATTGTCAGAAGGTACTTCTTATAATGACTTAATTTCTCTAAAAGGAAATTATACAACATATTTTCAACAAAGTGGTAAGGTTCCTAAAACAGGTGGGTTATCTGCTAGAGAAAAATATATGTCATTAATAAATGCTGGCATAGATATAGATGAATTAAATAAATTTTATGAACAAATAGGAAATATAGAAGCTTTAAAAGATGAGAATGGTAAAACAATATCAGGAAGCAAAAAACAACTTATATTTAACTATGTTAATTCATTGAAGTTGAGTGTACCTCAAAAAATGATACTCTTAGCAAAACAATATAAATCATTTGGAAAGAAGTATATTAAAGATATTTTACAATATATTACAAGTTCAAATTCAAGTAAAAGTGAAAAAATAAAATTAATATATATGTTATATAAAAGTTAGGTTAAAGGAGTCAAAATCAACTCCTTTATTTATATATTGGAGGCATAAGTATGTTTGAGAAAATTAGTAGACCTAAAAAAATAGATAGGCAAGATAGAATGCAACCAAAAACTGCAGAAGAAATGATAAAAAAATATAATTTAGAGAGCAGTAGAATATATGATTATTTAGACAAACTAGTAGATTATATAAATTCAAAAATAGAATAGAAGGGAGTGAAGAAGATGGATATAGAATTTATAAGAGGAGACACAAAGCCTTTAAAATTTCAAGTAAAAGATAGCAAAGGTAATTTGCTAAAGATGGATTCAAATGATGAACTGATTTTTACAATAAAGAAGAATTATAATACTAAAAATGTAATATTACAGAAAAAATTATCCGATGGAAGTATCTACTATAAAAGTGGCTACTATTTTATTACTCTAGCGCATGAAGACACCGCAAACTTAAAATATGGTACATATGTATATGATATTCAATTAATGAGTGATGAGATAGTTTCCACATTAGTACTAGGAACAATATCATTAACACAAGAAGTAACGCACATTGAAAATGAATAGGAGGAATAGATATGCAAGTAGATTTAGAAGATTATAAAGTTGAAGAAATAGTAACAGAAGTTAACAATATATTTCTTAAAGGAGAAAAAGGCGAAAAAGGTGATACAGGGCCAATAGGTATACAAGGAAGAGGAATTTCTAATATAGAAAAAATCGATACAAATAATTTAGTGGATACATATAGAATTACATACAATGATGCTACTTCAAGTGATTTTCAAATAAAAAATGGAGAAAAAGGAGAAGTTGGACCGCAAGGACCTCAAGGAATACAAGGTCCTCAAGGAGAGCAAGGAATTCAGGGAGAAACTGGTTTACAAGGAATTCAAGGAGAAAAAGGAGAGAAGGGAGAAAAAGGAGATAAAGGAGAAAAAGGTGACAAGGGAGATGAAGGATTAATTGGACCACAAGGTATACAGGGAATACAAGGAATTCAAGGAGAAAGAGGTATACAAGGTCCAAAAGGTGATGCATTCACTTATGATGACTTCACGTCAGAACAATTAGAAGGTTTGAGAGGGCCTCAAGGAATACAAGGAAATACAGGGCCAGTTAATACTATTAATATTGGAACAGTGAGCAAAGGAGACGAAGCCAGTGCAACTATAACAGGAGAGGCACCAAATCAAACCTTAAATTTAATACTACCCCAAGGGGAAAAAGGTGAAAAGGGTGAAACTGGTCCACAAGGTCCAGCAGGTGAAATTCCAGATACATCGTGCTTTGTAAAAAAATCTAATTTTAGTGGTGCTTTTGGAGTAGATATCAATATGTTGGGAGTTCAAATTGTTAAAGCACCAGATGGTTCAATAGAGCAAAAAAATGATAATTATAGACCGCTTGTCCCTGCATCAATTCCAAAACTTTCAGAAGTAATAAAAGAAAGTTTGAATTTAATATCTGCCACAGAAATGAGCGATTATGTTGATGAAAAGCTGGGAAATATAGAAACACTTCTTTCAAACATATAGGAGGTAAATTTTATGAGTATAGAAACAGAAATAACGAGATTAAACAATGCCAAGAATGCAATAAAAACTTCAATTAAAAATAAAGGAATAGCGGTTGCAGATAACAAAAAATTAGAAGAATATTCAAGCTTGATTGATAGCATTCAGCAAGGCAGTACACCATTATGGGCAGGAGGTGGAAATCCTATTCTTATAGACAGCGTTGAAAAAGTAAAAAATTTAGCAAATGATACTACTTACAATTCTATCACTCCATCAACTAATCTTCAAACGATTTTGGCTTCTTCTAGATTAATAAATAATACAACTTTAAATACCGAAAAATATGATTATGTTGTTATAAAAAAAATAATTATAGATTTAAAATATTCAGATGATATACCATTTGATTACAAATACATAAAAAGAAAAGCTTATGAGTATATTTATGACGTGGGAAAAATGTATTATGTGAATAATGTAAACAAAGTAAATAACTCACAAACAATTTTTAATCAAGATGTAACACTATACAATAACGGAGCATCCGGAGAGACTTTTACAAATGGATATATGCCTTATGGAATTTCTACAAGTGGAAGCACGTTTCCATATATTAATCCGTCAGGAGATACTCCAATTTTTTGGTGTGATAGTGAACAATTTATTGCTAGAGCTAATACTACTTGTATGCAAGCTGAAGCGTTTGATTATTTAGACGCCGAGAATTCAAATATATTTTTAAAAGCTGAATTATATCAAGTTGATAAAGGAACTGCACCATACCTTTATGCAAAAAATCAACTAATTGATATGTTGAATACTGGAAGTTTAGAATAGGAGGGACAACATGGAAGAAATAGTAAAAGTTTTATTAAGCAGCGGTGGCACTGTTGCAATGGCAGTTCTTTTTATTGTGTTTTTATTTACGGATAGGCAAGATAGAAAACAACAACGAGAAGAGGATAAAGAAGAACGTAAGATTGAACGCGAGGCAAATAACAAATTACTTACTGAGCTATCTGCTTCTAATAAAAATATTGCTGAAAGTTTAAATTTATTAAAAACAAGTATCGATACAAACACAACAGAATTTAGACAGCATGATGAAAGGTCTATAAAAGAATTTGGAAAAATAAATGAACATTTTATAAAAATTGAAGAGCATATTAAGTAAGGAGATGAAATTATGAAAAGTATGTTATATGATTTAAAAAGCTTTGTAACAGTAGCAATGATATTATTACTCGCTGGAATTGTAATAGCAAATATTTTTGGAATAAAGCTAGATGATAATATTTTAATATTAGTTACAAATTTAATAACATCCGTATTTACTTATTATTTCACTAAAAAAGAAGATACTGTAAAAAATGATGAAAATAGCGAAAAACTAGGTAATGAAAGTATATTACCCAAGGAATAAAAGTTGCTTAAAAAGGCAATATGAAAGCCGATTATTGTAAACTAGAGACCATTTTTCTGATAATGGGAAGATGGTCTGTTTTTATATTAAATTAATCTATTTTGATTAATTAAAGGAGGAAAGTTTTATGACAAATACAGGATTTATAGAGAAAATCGGAGCATTAGCAAGAGAAGATATGAAGAAAAGCAAAATTCTTGCAAGTCTAACAATAGCACAAGCAATACTTGAAAGTGGTTGGGGAAGAAGTACATTAGCTCAAGCACCAAACTATAATTTATTTGGAATTAAGGGAGATTATAATGGAGCTTATTGTACATTTCCTACATCAGAATATGTTAATGGCAAGTGGTGTACGGTAAATGCTAATTTTAGAAAATATCCATCATGGTCAGAAAGTTTAGCGGATCATAGTGCGTTGTTTAACAGATGGGATAGGTATTCAAATTTAAGAGGTAATTATAATTATAGAGATGTATGTAATAAAGTTAGAGAAGACGGATATGCAACAGATCCTAGCTATAGTATTAAACTTATTAATATAATAGAACAATATAATTTAACTAGATTCGATACAGAAACTACTAATACAACAGTTAAAGAATATATTGATACAGAAACAACAGAGTATCAAATAGTTGCAGGAGATACATTAAGCTCAATTGCTAATAAATTCAATACAACAGTTGAAGAATTAGTATCAATTAATAATATAACTAATCCAAATTTAATATTAGTAGGACAAATATTAAAATTAAGACGTGACGATTTGTCAAAAGTTGAAAATAATACTTATGTTGTTCAACAAGGAGATACATTATCCAAAATAGCTCAAAAATATGGAACAACATATCAAGAACTAGCAAGAATAAATAATATAAGTAATCCTAACTATATACAAGTAGGACAAGTTATAAAAATCAGCTGTAAGAATAATATTACAGATAGAATATATACAGTCCAACAAGGAGATACACTTAGTAAAATAGCTAAAATGTATAATACAACAGTTGGAGATTTAGTCACTAAAAATAATATTTCTAATCCAAATTTAATCATTGTAGGACAAGTTATTAAAATATAATATTAATTAGTTCAATTTAACAAAATGAATTTGTGCGTTTATATATTATAATCATTTTCGAAAAGAAGGTAATTATACGGAATTTGAGAAGAAAATGAAATTAGTTTTAATAGTGTAATTAATCAAATAATAGAAAATTATTTTATAAAAAAATAACTGATTGCAAACTAGTTGCAAACCACAATACGAAAAATGCTTAAAAATAAAGAAAAACTAGTACTTTTATAGTGGTCAGCCCAGCCAA
>CAKOYF010000015.1 GCA_934130595.1 uncultured Clostridia bacterium
TGGACAGATAAAAACAGAGTATACTGAAGAAGAACAAATAATAGATGTAGTATATGAGAAAGTAGAAATTCCTGAAACTGGAGATATCAATGTTACGCTATATATTATCATGAGTATAGTAACTATTTCTCTATTATTTAGAAAAACTAAAAAACTTCAAAACAAATAGTAAAAAAGCACCTTTTGGTGCTTTTTTTCTTGAATAAACATATGTTTTTGTGTATAATTTAAGTGGTGATATAATGGAAAACATTAACTTAGATACAAGTGTTCAATACTTAAAAGGTGTAGGACCAAAAATGTATGAACTGTTGAACAAATTATCTATATATACAGTTAAAGACTTATTAGAGTACTATCCTAGAGTATATGAAGATAGAACTAAAATAACTCCAATAAGTGATTTTCAAAAAGATCAAAATGTATTATTTTTAGGAACATTAGTTAAACCAGTAACTATGGTATATGCAAAGAAAAAGAAAATACTCTCTACTGTGGTTGTAGACGATAGTGGAGCAATTGCTATGCTTACTTGGTTTAACCAGGTATATATAAAAGACAGAATAAAAGAGGGTGGAACTTACTTATTTTATGGAAAAGTAGGTAGTGTAAGCGGAAGCAGAGCAACATTAGATTCTTGCAGTATATATGATGTAAATGATTTAGATAAGATTCAAGGACTATATCCAATTTATCCATTAACTGCTGGAATAACTCAAAATTATCTATTTAAACTAATAAATAATCTAATGGATTCTGGAATTATGGTTAATGAAATATTTAACGAAGAATTCAGAAGAAAATATAGACTTGCAGAAGCAAATTATGCTTTAAGAAATATTCATTTTCCTAAGTCATATGAAATGGTAAATGTAGCAAGAAATAGAATAATTTTTGAAGAACTTTTTTTGTTCCAACTAGCATTACTTAATATGAAGCAAATAGAGGTAGAACATACTAATACAAATACATATAGCGACTTAGATGAATCAGAATTTTTAAAATTAATCTCATTTGAACTTACTGGTGCACAAAAGAAAGTTGTTTCTCAAATAAAGAAGGATATGTCATCTAAAACAGTAATGAATAGATTAGTTCAAGGAGACGTTGGATCAGGAAAAACAATGGTTGCGGCTATAGCAATGTATTTAGCGGTAAAAAATGGATATCAAGCAGCACTTATGGCTCCGACAACTATTCTTGCAAATCAACATTATATTGAACTTTCACAATATTTTGAAAAGTTAGGAATAAATGTAGAAATTATAACTTCAAGTACAACAAAAAAACAAAAGGAAAAAATTATAGAAAAACTAAAAAATAATGATATAGATATATTAATTGGAACTCATTCTATAATAGAAGATAATGTAGAATTTAATAATTTAGGACTTGTTGTAACAGATGAACAACATAGATTTGGAGTTAAGCAAAGAATGAAGTTATCTGCAAAAGGTAATGTTGTAGATACTATAGTAATGACTGCTACCCCAATACCTAGATCTCTTGCAATAATATTATATGGAGATTTGGATCTTTCAATTATAGATGAATTACCACCAGGAAGAAAACCTGTAGAAACTTGTGTTGTAAATGATTCATATAATCAAAGAGTATATAATTTTTTAAAAAAACAAATTAATGAGGGTAGACAAGTATATGTAGTATGTCCACTTGTTGAGGAAAATGAGGATTTAGACTTAAATTCTGTTGAAAAATTATATGAAGAATATAAAAAAGAATTTAATGGATATAATGTAGCCATATTACATGGTAAAATGAAAAATAAAGAAAAAGATAGTATTATGCAAGAATTTAAAGCTAATAAAATAAACATTTTAATTTCTACTACTGTAATAGAAGTTGGAATTAGTGTTCCAAATGCTACTGTAATGGTAATTGAAAATGCAGATAGATTTGGACTTGCAGCTTTACATCAATTAAGAGGAAGAGTTGGAAGAGGAAGTGCATCATCTTATTGTATATTAAAAAGCAATAATAAATCAGCTATTGCAAGACAAAGACTGGATATAATGAGAAAAAGTAATGATGGATTTGAAATAGCTCAAAAAGACTTAGAATTACGTGGCCCTGGAGACTTCTTTGGAGTAAGACAATCTGGTATGCCAGAATTTAAACTTGCAAATTTACTTACTGATACTAAGATACTTGAAAGTACTCAAGAGGCAGTAAAAACATTAATTGAAGAAGATAGAACTTTATCATTGCCTCAAAATAGTAAGATAAGGAACGCTTTATATAATAAATATGGTGAACAACTAAAAAATGTTGTAGGATAGGAGAAATAGTATGTTAAACATAGAAAACGCTAGAGAAGAATTTATGAAATATGTAGAAAAATATGATCTTAATTCAGGTAGAATAAGACTAAAAGCAGATCATATTTTAAGAGTAGCACAAAATTCAAAAAGAATTGCTACAGAATTAAAATTATCTGATGAACAAATAAAACTTGCTGAGCTTATTGGAATTTTTCATGATATAGGTAGATTTGAGCAAGTAAGAATATATGATACTTTTTCAGATAAGGATACTGGACTAGATCATGCTGCATATAGTCTTAAAGTATTATATGATGATGGGCTAATAAAGAAATTTATTGATACATCAGAATATGATGATATTATAAAGAAGGCTGTATTTTATCATAATAAACTAAGTATCGGTGAAGAAGTAGAAGGGGAAGCACTTATTTTTGCAAAAATTATACGTGACGCAGACAAATTAGATATATATAAAGTAATTAATGAAGAAAAAATGGAAGATATATTTTGGTATAAAGAATTTAAAGGATTATCGATGTCAGATGGATTAATGGAAAAATTCAAATACGAAAAAATGATAAAATATAAAGATATAAAAAATAATGCAGATCTTATATATGTTTTTTACGGGTATATATATGATTTCAATTTTCCAAATAGTTTGAAAATAGTAAAAGAGAATAACTACTTAGAAAAATTCTTAACTAGAATAGAGTCAACTTTTGATAATGAGCAAATAATAGAAACTACAAAAGAGCTATTAAAAATATGTAATGAATATATGGATGAAGAGATAAAAAAAGTATCCTAGAGTAAATCTAGGATACTTTTTTAAAACATTGTTATAACTTTATTACTTAGTAAAGTACCAATTACAAATAGTACATAGCATATTATAAATGTAAGTAATACAGATATAATACTAGTAATTATAGCTCTTACAAAAGTTAATTTTTTTGGTCCACGTTGAACTTCAGATAAAGCAGAAACTTGTTCTTTTTCAGTCATATCTTTTTTAAATATCTTAAAGTATAATTTCTTAATTAACTTTTTAAGAGAAAATCTTACAGTACCAGTTACTTTTTGATAATTAATATTAACAGTGTAGTATGTAAGGGATTGAAGTAGGGTACCAATTAGAAAAGTAGAAACTATTGTTCTAATTAGAATTCCTTCATATCCTTCTATTAAAGTTCTATCAAATACCATAGCAAACAACATATCTATTGCATTGTTGTCTAAATTTGCATTTATAGAATTATAACATCCAAATAATAATATTCCCCATAAAATAACTGTTAAGATAGCTGGAATAAATAGTTTTTTGGTATCATAATTGTAAAGTGTTGTAATCATAAGTGCAAGTTTCATTGCAGTATCCATTATAACTACAAGTAATAAAAAAATTAGTATAGCTAGCAAAGCTGTAATAAGCCACATAAAATATCACATCCTATTTTTCGTTTTTTGTTAAATTTATTAGTTTTTCTTCTATACGTTTATATATTGCATTCTTTTGTTCATTTTCTTCTTCTTTTGTTAGAGCGTTTTGTTTTGCTTTATGAAGCTCTATAATTTCTGAATATAGCATTTCAAGTTTATCGCCAAAGACTTCAACAGAATATTCATTTGCAGTTTTTCTTCCTCCAGAAATTAGAGTGTTTCTTAAATTTGAATCTTCAATTACATTTACTATTGCATTTTTGAAATCTGATACTTTTTTTACTAAAATTCCATTTTCATTTGTATGTATAAATTCAGATAGGTTAGGAGCATATTTAGCAACTACTGGAATTTCAGCAGCCATTGCTTCTACAAAAGTTAGTCCTTGAGTTTCAGTAACAGAAGCATTAACAAATACATCACCTATATTATAGTATTTTGGTACTTGATCGTATGGAACTTTTCCTGTAAATATAACGTTATCTTGAATATTAAGTTCTTTAGCTTGTTCTTCTAAATCTTTTTTTGAAGGCCCATCTCCAACAATTAAGAATTTATAATCTGGATGATCTTCAAAGATAGAAGGCATAACATCCATAATAACATCTATACTTTTCTCGCTTGCAATTCTTCCTAGAAAAAGTATAACTTTTTCATTACTTTTTATTCCTAAAGAAGATTTGAGTTCATCTCTTTGAGAATCTGAAAAGTTAGAATGTTTAAAAGGAACAATATCAATACCTGTTGGTATAACGTATATTGGTTTGTTTTTTACATTGCATTTATATTTTAAATATTTAGCAGTTTTATTTGAAGGTGTTATAACACATTCAGCTTTTCTTACAAAAGCTCTAGAAAAATCACGAGCCAACCTTTTTAAGTAAATATTTCTTCCTTTTATTGGTGAAATATAATGTACATAATCTTCCCACATTGTATGATATGTATGAATAAATGGTATATTATATTTTCGTGATATGATTTTTCCAAATGCACCAACACTAAATTCTGTTTGAGTATGTACAACATCTAGTCCAATTTCCTTTATTTGCTTAGCAATTTCTCTAGAATAGAAAGTTGCTATTCTATTTTTATATTGCTTAGCAATAAGTAGTGGAATGCTATTTAACATATAAAGTGTTTGATTTTCATTTGGTTGTATAGACTTTGAAGTAGTGAAAACATACACTTCATGTCCACGCTTTTTTAATTCCTGTTCAACCATATTAATTGATGTGACAACACCAGAGGTAACAGGATTATATGCGTCAGTAAAAATACCTATTTTCATATTTTGTTACAACTCCTTAAGTTTGTATTTTAAATAAGTTACATTTTAGTTAAAATAACACAAATATTATATATCACTTTGAAAAAAAAGTCAATTTAAAGCTACATATATAAAGAAAAAATAGATTTATGTTAAAGTATATGAGATTACATAAACTATAATTACAATTAACATTGACTTAAAATTATTGAATATGTTATAATTAAAAAGTAGAGGTAATATAAATATTATTTTATATAGGAGGATGGTACAAATGAAAAAAATTGGAAGATTCAAATTTGAAACAAGAGCAAAAGAAATAGTTATACTTATTATCTTTATAGCTGTTACATCTTTTGCAATAATAGAGGTAAAAAATTTATTAAATCAAGAAAAAATAAAATCACTTACAGAACAAATAAAGATTAATACAAGTGGCGGAGATTCAC
Source organism: uncultured Clostridia bacterium (assembly GCA_934130595.1). Classification (GTDB taxonomy): domain Bacteria; phylum Bacillota; class Clostridia; order TANB77; family CAG-465; genus CAG-465. The sequence continues at coordinate 5,448 of CAKOYF010000015.1, forward strand.
AAAAAAATAATATAATTGCAAATTTGGCTTCTACGCCCCTTAGAGTAACAGGGAATGCTATAGCAGTTTTAGATATTCCAGATTATTCAATTAGAGGACAAATTGTAGAAGGAACAGATGATGAAACTTTAAAAAATTACATTGGAAAATTTGTTGGTAGTGCTGATCCAGGACAAATTGGTAACTTTAGTTTAGCCGCACATAATAATATTTATACAGAGTTATTTAGAAACTTACATAAAGTACAAGTTGGAGATAAGGTAAGAGTAGTTACAAAGACTCACGAGTATATATATACTGTAACTTCTACACAGACTGTAGACCCAACTAGAACAGACGTGTTAAAAGGTGGTACAAAAAGAGAAATAACAATGATTACATGTACACAAGCAGCAACTAAAAGAATTGTAGTAAAAGGAGAATTAACTTCTGAAAGAGAACTAAATCAAAAAGAACAAGAGGAAGGAGTTAAATAACAATGCCAAAAAAGATAAAAAAAGAGAAAGAAACAATTCTAAAAGGTAACAAAGAAAGCATTATTAACGTAGACAATATCCATATTTTTTTCATAATCCTAGTAGTAGCTATAGTATGTGTATGTACTGCTGTAGGTATATACGTATATAAAGAGGATAAATACCATGCACATAAAGATAATGCTATTGTTACTTTTGAGTATACAGAAGCACTAGACGAAGGATATGACGTATATTCAGTTACTGAGACAGATACAAAACAAATATTTACTGAGCATAATTCATTAAGTGTTCAAGATGTAAAAGAAATGTCACGTAAAAAATATCTAGATTTTAATGAAGAAGTTTATGCAACTGGTATAGCAGATTATATGATAGAAACTCAAGCAGAGCAACCAGATGAAAAATGGAGCTTATATTTAAAATTTGCTGACGGAACTAAAAAATACTTATATAGCCGCTCAATAGATGAAAGCACTATTAATAAAGAGGCATTAGCTCAAATAATTCAAAAGTATTTTGGCGAGGAGATTAGATATAAATAATGGAATATGTTGTTATAATATTTGCAATAGTAAGTATAGCACTTGTGTTTATATCCAAGATTTATGGCATTAGTATAGTTTATCCATCTCTTATGATTGTACTTACAATTGTAATAGATGTGCTTTCTAATACAATACGTAGTAGAAAGGCTAAAAAAAATATTAATATAGATGAATATATAAAAAAATAAAGTAAAATTGAAGTACTTAAAGCTACTTCAATTTTTTTTACTAATTTTAGCCTAAAATTTATAGTGTATATGCTAATTTTTTTGACTTTTTACATAAAAAATGTTAAAATATATGTGTTAAATTTATTTTTTAAAAAGGAGGTACGTAAATAATGGCAAAAAAAGTAGTAGCAATTGTTGGAAGACCAAACGTTGGAAAATCTACATTATTTAATGTTTTGGCAGGAGAAAAAATTGCTATAATTAAAGATATACCTGGAGTAACAAGAGATAGAATATATGCTGATTGTCAATGGCGTGGTACAACTTTTCAAGTGATTGATACAGGTGGTATAGAGCCAGAATCAGATGATATAATATTAAAACAAATGAGAAGACAAGCTGAACTTGCTATGGATATAGCAGACGTTATAGTATTTATAACTGATGTAAAAGCAGGTGTTACAGTATCAGATGAAGAAGTTGCGCAAATGCTTAGAAAAACTAAAAAGCCAGTAATTCTTGTTTGTAATAAATGTGATAGAGTTGGAGCTCCACCAGATGAAATGTATGAGTTCTACAATTTAGGACTAGGAGATCCATATCCAATATCTGCAGGAAAAAAACTAGGAATTGGTGAACTTTTAGACGCTGTATATGATAAATTTGATGATGTATCACAAGAAATAGAAGATGACGAAACAATTAGAGTAGCAGTAATTGGTAAACCAAACGCAGGAAAATCTTCACTAATAAATAAAATACTAGGAGAAGAAAGAGTTATAGTTTCAGATATAGCCGGAACAACAAGGGACGCAATAGATACATATTTTGAAAATAAACATGGAAAATATATATTTGTTGACACAGCTGGTATAAGAAGAAAGAACAAAGTTTATGATAAACTTGAAAAGTATTCAGTACTAAAAGCTAAGAGTGCAATAGAAAAAGCTAATGTTTGTTTAATAATGATAGACGCAACTGAAGGCGTAACAGAACAAGACGAAAAAATAGCAGGTCTTGCTCATGAAGGTGGAAAAGGCGTAATAATCGTTGTAAATAAATGGGACTTAGTAGAAAAAGAAACTAATACTATGGAAAAATACAAAAAAGAAGTTTATAATAAACTAGCATATTTATCTTATGCACCAATAATATTTATATCTACTGTTACAGGCCAAAGAGTGGATAAACTATTTGATATGATAAATGAAGTAGATAAACAAAATAGTCAAAGAATACCAACAGGTCTTTTAAATGATGTACTTGCAGAAGCAACAACAATAACTCAACCACCATCAGATAAAGGAAGAAGACTAAAAGTTTATTATATGACACAAGTATCTACAAGACCACCAACTTTTGTAATATTTGTAAATTCAAAAGAATTAATGCATTTTTCTTATGTAAGATATATTGAAAATCACTTAAGAAAACAATTTGGATTTAAAGGAACACCAATACATATGATAATACGTGAAAGAAAAAAAGGTGAAGAGTAATAATAAGAAAGGAAGATATATTATGGAAAAAATGTTAGTTTTTGGACACAAGAGTCCAGATACAGATACAATTTGTTCAGCTATTGTAATGGCTGATTTTCAAGAAAAATTAGGAAAAGAAGTAAAAGCAGTTAGATTAGGAGAAATTAACAAAGAAACAAAATTTGCTTTAGAATATTTTAAAGTAGAAGCTCCTGAAATGATATCTGGCGTTGAAGAAGGACAAGAAGTTGTATTAGTTGATCACAACGAATTTTCTCAAAGTGCAGATGGAATAGAAAAAGCAAAAATAAGAATGGTTGTAGATCATCATAGAATTTGTGATTTTTCAACAGCAGAACCATTATATTATAGAGCAGAACCTGTAGGATGTACTAATACAATATTATTTAAAATGTACAAAGAACATGGATTTGAAGTTACTCCAAAAATAGCTGGATTAATGCTTAGTGCTATTATTTCAGATACATTATTATTAAAATCACCTACTAAAACAGTAGAAGATGAAAAAGCAGTAGAAGAACTTGCAAAAATTGCAAACGTAGACTACAAAGAATATGGACTTGAAATGTTAAAAGCAGGAACAGACCTAAGTGATTACACAGCTCAAGAATTAATTGCATTAGATTGCAAAAAATGTGAATTAAAAGATAAAAAAGCTAAAATTGCTCAAGTAAATACAGCAGATATTCCAGAAATGATGAAAAGAAAAGCTGAATTTGAAGAAGCCATAGCAAAAGACATAGAAGAAAATAACTTAGATATATTTGTTTTTGCAATAACAGATATAATTAACAGTAATTCTCAAGCTATTGTTTTAGGAAAAGCAACAGAAGTATTTGAAAAAGGATTCAATACAAAATTAGAAGATAATACAGCATTTTTACCAGGAGTAGTTTCTAGAAAGAAACAAATTCTTCCAGTATTACAAGAAAATGCATAACATATAAAAAGCAGACGAAAGTCTGCTTTTTTTTGTTAAAAAATTAATTGTATTATTCCTAGTAACAAGATTATGCCATTTGAAATATATGAAGAATATTTTTCTAATTTATTACAATTTATTTTATTTCCTATTAAGATTCCTAAATATAAAAATAGAACACTAAAAATAAAAATTAATACTGTAGATAGAATTATGTTTATACTAGCAATACTTGCACTAAGACCAGTTGCTAAGTTATTTAAAGATAGGAGTAAGATGAGTTTTGCTTTAGAAAGATTTTTGGAATTATTTTGAGTTAAGCAATTGTTATTCTTTTTGTTTAAGATATATTCTTTTATTATTCCATATCCACCAATTAAAATTAATATACTAGAACTTAATGTATCTGCAAATTTTAATGGAAATAGGTTTCCTATACTTGTACCAACAATCATTATTAGTAATGTAATAAAGCTTGTAAAAAAAGAAATTATAGATATATCACTAAATTTCTTTTTAGAAGGGGTTAAACTATAAGAAATTCCAACAGGAATATTATCTAAGTTAGTAGATATTGAAAATAAAAGTAAAAAAATAAAATTCAAAATGTGTTACTCCTTTCCATATTATAGTAAATGTAAAAAATTAGAAATTTGTTATAGTTTTAGTAATAATTAGTTATTATTTTGTATATTTTTATGATATAATCTAAACGGAGGAACACAATGGAAAAAATAGCAATAATATCAGATATACATGGAAATATAACAGCACTAAATGAAGTGCTAAAAGATATAGAAAAAAGAGGAATAAAAAGAATAATGTGTTTAGGAGATATGGTAATAAAATGTTCATCTCCTAGAGAATGTGTAGAAAAAGTCTTTTCCAAATGTGAAGTGGTTATAAAAGGAAATTGTGAAGAAAGAGTTGCGTCTTGTCCTAGAATAGAGGAACATTTTTGGAATCAAAGGGAACTTACTAAAGAGCAATTAGAAAAAATTGAATCACTTCCTTTATCACATGATTTTTATATGAGCGGATATAAAATAAGAATCATGCATGCTAGTCCTTATTCGATAAAAGAAAAATCATATTATTGGGATTTTGATGAAGAATATGAAAATAGAATAGATAATATGTTTAAAAATACAGAATATTTAAATAACATTGGTGAAAAAGAACCAGATATAGTAGTTTTTGGACATATTCATAAACCTTTTTTATATAGAAAAAGACAAAAAGTATTAATAAACCCTGGGGCAATTTCAAATACAAGTGATGTAATAAATATAAATGGAAAGAAATATACCTTTGGATCATATTTAATCTTAGAAGGAGAAATGTACAGTAAGAAATTAAGTAGGATTTCGTATAAAATAGTAAAATTCCCATATGACTATATGAAAGAAGTTCAAAACATATTAGACACAGATATGCCAAATAAAGAACTAGCTGCAGAGGAAATAAGAACAGGAAAATACTTTAATAGAAAGCAAATTATTGTTGAAGCGGAGATGAATAAATGGAAAAAATAGCAATAATATCAGATATACATGGAAATTTAGTAGCTTTAGAAGAAGTACTAAAAGATATAAAGTCTAGAAATATTAATCATATATTTTGTTTAGGAGATTTGGTTGCAAAAGGATCTCAACCTAAAGAGGCAATAGAATTAGTAAAAAAAGAATGTGAAGTTATAATAAAAGGAAATTGTGATGATGTAGTAAGCCAGAATTTTTCTACAAAAGAACATATATGGAATAAAGAAACAATTGGAAAAGAAAATGTGAAATATCTAAAATCAATACCACTTTCATATGATTTTTATATGAGTGGTTTAAAAATAAGACTAATACATGCTAGTCCAGATGATTTATACAATAGTATAAATTATTATAATATTACTACTAAAACAAATGAAGAGATAAAAAATATGTTTAAGTTTAAAGATGTTCCAGATGTTGTGATTTTTGGGCATATACATTCACCATTTCTATATAGATTAAATGATAAGACTTTAGTTAATCCTGGACCTGTTGCAAATAGTTGTGACATAATTAAAAAAAATGATGAAAAAATACAGTCTTCTTCATATATGATAATAGAGGGTGAATATGGTTCTAAAGAGGCAGCAAGTATATCTTATGAAATAGTAAGGCTGCCATATGACTATGAAAAAGAAATAGATAATTTAAAAAATAGTGATATGCCAAATAAAGATATGGCAATAGAAGAATTAATGACAGGAATATACGTAAAAAGATAAGGAGTACTTAAAATGGAAGAAGAGAAAAATTATGAGATTGTGACAAAAAGTGCGATTAGTATACTACAAGCTTTTAGTGTAATAGGAATAATAATACTTGTACTAATAATACTTTTAAATAGACTATACATATTACCTAAAGCATGGAATATAAGTTTTATTATTCCAATAGTAATTACTTTTTTTGCAAGTATTATGCAACTTATAATTTGCTTTTGGAAAGCAGGAAAAACAAATATACATACTAAAAAATATAATTTGATTTTTTCATCTTGTATAACTTTTCTAGTATTAATAGGCGAATTTATTATGTATTCAATGTTATCTATAATTCTGTTTTAGTTGACAAAAAAGCGTAATTGCTGTATAATATAAACAGTTTTGAAAGGAGTAGAATAAAAATGAAAAACAAAATATTAAATACTATAGCACATCATCATATTTATTCTATGTCTGCGTTTTAATGAAAATAAACTCAGGCATAGTTTAGTGTGCCTGATGTGTGATATATCTTACACGTAAGGCCATAAAAACTTACGTGTTTTTTTATTATAAAAAACGAAATTATATAAAAAAGAAATTAAGGAGAGATAAAGATGGAAAATAAAAGAGTAGAACCAAGAACATTAAGTGGATTTATGGAGCTTTTACCACAAGATCAAATAAAATTTAATCAAATGCTAGAAACAATTAGAAAAACATATGAATTATATGGATTTTTACCACAAGAAACTCCAATAATAGAATCTTCAGAAGTACTTTTAGCAAAAGCTGGAGGAGAGACAGAAAAACAAATATATTCATTTAAAAAAGGAGATAAAGATTTAAGCTTAAGATTTGACTTAACTGTTCCTTTAGCAAAGTATGTAGCTCAATATTATAATGAATTAACTTTTCCATATAGAAGATATCAAATCGGAAAAGTATTTAGAGGAGAAAGAGCACAAAAAGGAAGATATAGAGAATTTTATCAATGTGATATAGATATTATAGGAGATGGAAAACTTAGCATAATAAATGATGCTGAAATTCCAAGTATAATTTATACTACTTTTAAAAATTTAGGATTTTCTAACTTTGTAATAAAAATTAATAATAGAAAAATTTTAAATGGTCTTTTTGATGAATTAGAAATATCAGAAAAAATGACAGATATATTGATAATAATAGATAAGCTAGAAAAGATTGGTCCTCAAGCAGTAAGAGAAGAACTTTTAAAAATAGGTGTAACAGAAGAAAAAATAGAGAAAATAGAAGAATTCTTGAATATATCTGGAAATACAGATGAAAAAATTCAAAAATTAAAAGACTTAAATTTTGCAAGTGAAATATATCAAAATGGTATAGAAGAATTAGAAGAAGTAATAAAATATGTTAGATTATTCAATATTCCTGAAGAAAACTTTGTAATAGATTTAACAATTGCCAGAGGATTAGACTACTATACAGGAACTGTATATGAAACTAATTTAAAAGGATATGAATCTATTGGTAGTGTATGTTCTGGTGGAAGATATGAAAATCTTGCAGGATATTATACAAAGAAAAATTTACCAGGTGTAGGTATTTCTATAGGACTTACTAGATTATTCTATAACTTAAAAGAGCTAGGATTACTTAAAACAGATAAGAAATCTATTTCTAAAGTAGATATAATTACAATGGGAATAGGAGTAGAAAATGCAGTAGAAATTTCTAACTTATTAAGAGATAACAATATTCCAAATGAAATATACAAAGAAGATTCTAAAACAAAAGCAAAATTTAGTTATGCAAATAATTTAGAGATTCCTTATGTTATTGTAATAGGAGAAGATGAAAAAGCAAAAGGTGTTTATACATTAAAAGATATGACTACCGGTGAGCAAGAAACATTAACTAAAGAAGAGGTATTAGAAAAAATAAAAAATATATAGATGTTAAGAGAAAACGCTAAGAAAAAAATTAGCGCTTTTTCTTTTTTTATTTTTGAAACATTAATTTAATATTAGTGAAATAAATAGCAAAAAAACATATAAATAGTGTACACACATTTCAAAAAAGTTATATTTTGAGATAAAATTATTCTATATAAAGAAAGGAAAGAGGAATATATGAAAAGAAAAGCTTTATTTACCATATTGTTTTTAATGATGTTTTCTAGTGTTCTATCATTTGTAAATGCAGATGAATTAGATGCACAATTAGTATTTCCAGGTTCAGATGAACTAAAAGAGATAGTAGACGCTGGAATATCAGTACAATCAGGAACACTAAATGGACAAAGTTATAATGCAATATATGGTGCAGAATTTGGATGGAGAAATGAATGGAATAATGGAAGTTATGGCTCAAAAAGAAACTGGAATGATGGTATGCCAACATCTAACACATCAGCTCCATTTCCTTTTGATAAAAAATTAACAAATAACCCTGAAGTAATATTTGCACTAGGACTATCATCAAATAGCAGTTCTACTCTAAGAAAATACGCTGTTGCATACACAGCAGGTTATTGTATAGGATGGGGTGTTCCTTTTGGAGACGCAGGAATGACACTTAATGTAACAAATACAATAATGCAAGAGTATGAGATGAGTAGTTTAAATAAAAATAGAAATGGTGAAAAACTTTCTCAAACAGAAATAAATAATGTAAAATATGTACTAACTTATGGATACGAATATCCAGTAGTATCTGCAAGTAGTGTAAATCTAGATTCAAGTAGAACTACTATCTTTGATGGATTACATTATTATGGAAGTGAGATTGTAAGTGGGGACAACCAAGCTAGAGCTCAAGCTACACAATATCTATGTTGGGTGGCATCAGCCGGCTATATAAGAGATAATCAATCACTACAAGCTATTGAAAACTATTTCTTTGAAAGAAACTGGAATGGTAATGGAAATGTAGTAAGAGATGGTGTCGATGGATTCTATTATGAATATAAAAATTTAATTCAAAAAGCAATGAATATGCCTTCTTATTCTAGAAATACAGCTCAAGAAGCTAAAGAGGCAGCTATAGAATTAGATTGGAATGAAGCAAATCAAAGATTTGAAACTAATGTAAAAGATACTAATGCTTTAAATCAAGTGCCAAGAGTTCAATTAGAATATCAAGGACAAAATCAATCACTAAATTTTGAACAACAAGCAGATGGTTCTGTAACAATTTGGACAAGAAGCGTAGTTGGTTCACAAGAAGCTCCTAATGTATTTACAATTAAAAAGAGTATAAATGGAGCAAAAGGAGTTGCAGTAGTATCAAAATCTAAAGATACAGCGCATCAACCAATAGCTGTAGCAACAACAGGTGTAATAGAAGAATATGCAAATGTTGCTGTATATACACAAGCAGTAAAAATAAAAGTAAAGAAAGAACTAGAACCAATAGGTGGAAACTATGGTGATGCAACTCCTAAAGGTTGTGAATTTACTATTTACGAAGACGAAACTTGTACAATACCTGTAGATACAATTGTTACAGATGAAAATGGAAATTCACAAAAGAGTAAATATTTACCATATAAAACATACTGGGCTTTGGAAACATCTAACAACGAATCAACAGAAAGAAATACTCAAAAATTTGTTATAGATCCTACTCAAGCTACTATAGACGAAGATGGTGACTTAGTATTTACAATAAAGGCAACAAACCAAATTGTAAGTACCGAGTTAAGAATGATAAAAGAAAGAGAATCAAAAGATAGTACTGAAAACTCACCAGCAGAAGGAGCAATACTAAGAATTACTCTTAAGAGTAATCCAAAAGAAACTTATAAGGCAATAGTAGACGAAACAGGATATGCAGTTTTTAAAAATATACCTTACGGTACATATATATTATCTGAAGATGATTCAGCATCAGATACACATTTAGAGATTAAAGAAAAAACAATAAAATTAACAGGGCCATCAAGAGTAATAAAATATAAATTAATAATGGCTGATGAATTATTTATGACATATGTAAGAGTTCAAAAAGTAGATTCAGATACAGATAATCCTATTAAACTTGCAGGTGCAAAATTTAAAATATACAATGTAGATGAAAAGCATTTTGAGACATTTAAAGTTGGAGCAGATGGACACGATACAGAAGTATTAGAAACAAATGAAGATGGATATTTTATAACTCCACAACAATTAGCTGGTGGAAATTATAGAATATATGAAGTTGAAGCACCAAAAGGATATTATTTAGACGAAAAATATAGATTACCAAATGAATTAACAGATGAAAATCTAGCTAAATATGGAAAAGAATTAAAACTTACAAAATTAGTTCCAGTAGAAGAAACAGATGATAATAAGTTTATATATAAAACAGAAATAGCAGATACACCTTTAAAAGGAAAAGTTGAAATAATAAAAACTGGTGAAAAATTAGTTGGATATACAGAAGAAACAAAAACAGATAATAAAGGAAATGAATATACTGTAAAAACTCCAAGATATGAACAAAAACCATTAGCAAATGTAGAATATACATTAGTAGCAAAAGAAGATATAAAATCTCCAGATGGAACTACTGTATATGAAAAAGCAAACAGCAAAGAGCATAAAGTAGTAACAAATGAAGATGGTAGAGCAATATCTGAAGAATTATATGTTGGAACATATAAAATAACAGAAGTAAAAACAGAATTAGGTTATGTTGCAGCGTCAGATATGCCAGATGTGGTAATAACAAATGACGACCAAATGGAAAAAATAAAAATAGTTACTTTAAACGAAAAGAATCCAAAGCAACAAACTAAAATTAGTATAAGAAAAGAACTTGGAGAAAGCAAATACAAATATGAAAATATAAAAGTAGCTTTTGGACTATATACTGATCAAGAAATAAAAACTTATGATAATAAAACTACAGTTATGAAAAAAGATACTTTAGTAGACGTAGTATATGCACAAGCAAATCCAGGTGAAACAGTTACATTATCTTCACAAGTAAATCTTCCAGCAGGAAAATATTACTTTAAAGAATTATATGTAGATTATCCATATACTCAAACAGAAGAAAAATATTCTGTAGAGGTTAAATACAAAAATACAACAGATGAAGTATTAGAAGTATATGGACCAAACGTAAAAAATGAAGCTGTAACTTTAGACAAACTATCTATGATAAAATTAAGTTCTTCAACTGTAATAACAGAAGGTAAAGAAACTGTAAAAGGTAGATTAACTGAAGAACAAATGAATAAGTACTTAGATGGAATGATTAAATGGTTAAAATTAGCAGATAGAAAATATATATCTGAAGTTCTTAAAGGAGACAAGACTTATGAAGATATTCAAGATAACTTATCAACAGCTGAAGACAAGTTATATATGAAATCTTTATGTGAAACTAAATTAAAAACAGGTGCTATATACGAGATATACTTAGATGAATCTTTAAGTACACCACTTATGTATAAGGATGGACAAAAAGCAACAATTAAAACAAATAAAAGAGGATATGGAGAACTAGATGATCTACCATTAGGAGAATACTGGTTAAAAGAAGTACAAGCTCCAACTATGGAATATGCAAATGAAGAATTCTCTTTTGAAATAGACGAAAAGCCAAAACATATAGTATTAACTAAAGAAGATAAAAACCAAATTGTATATACTGCATTTATAGATGTAGCTCCATTTAGTAAGTATACTAAAAATGATATATTTACAAGTGAATTAATTGAAAATTGTAAATTTGAAATTAAAGATAAAGATGGAAATATATTAGTAGAAGCTATAACAGATGAAAATGGAATTTTTGAAATACCATTAAATATCTTTAAAGAAGGAGAAGAATATACATATACTGAAATAGATGCACCAGAAATATATGAAATTGATACAACTCCACATAAATTCACAATAAAATTTGATGAGGAAGGAAATATAATACCAACAAAAATAGAAAATGCTAGAAAAACAAGAAAAGTAATAGTAAGAAAGGTTGACGCAGACACTGGCGATCCACTACAAGGATGTGTATTTACAATAGCTCTTATTAATCCTGAAACAGGAGAACAAGTATTAAATGCACAAACAGGAGAACCAATTTACTTAGTTCAAAATGCTGAAACAGATGAAAATGGAGAATATATTATAGAAAATACACCAATGGGTACATACAAATTTACAGAAATAAAAGCTCCAGAAGGATATGAGTTGGATGAAGATTTAACAGGACTTGTATTTACTGTAGATAACAATTCTCCAGAAACAATAATATTTGAGGTAACAAACACAGGAGATATTGCAGTAGTTGCATTAATTGGAATAAGTGTATTATGTGCTTTTGGAATAGTATATACTTTAAAAGTTCGTAAATTAGCAAAATAATGAATCGAAAATGGGCCTTTATAGGCTCATTTTTTATTTGACAAAATTACGTCATAATTATATAATTTAAAAAGAAATTTGGAGGAAAAATAAAATTGGCTAGAAGATTTATAGTAGATAAAGAAAATATTAATGAATTTCAAGATAAATATGTAATAACTGGACCTGAGGTAAAACATATTCAAGTATTAAGATTTAATGTTGGGGATGAAGTAGTAGTAAATAGTGGCATATTTAAAATATGTCAAATGACAAGAGACGAAGTAATACTAGAGTATATAAAAGAAGCTCCAATTGTTGGAGTACCAAATACTCAAGTAACATTATATATTGCTTTTTTAAAATCTGAAAAAATGGACTTTGTAATACAAAAAGCAGTTGAAATAGGTGTTAAAAAGATAGTACCTTTTTTCTCTAGTAATGTTATTGTAAAACTAGATAGTAAAGATAGAAAAAAAAGAAGAGAAAAATTACAAAAGATAGCAGATGAAGCGTGCAAGCAGTGTGGTAGAATGGATACTGTAGAAGTAGCTGAGTTTTTAGAATTTTCACAGCTTAAAAAAGATGTTTTAGAAAACGAAAAGGTATTTTTTGCATATGAGGCATCAAAAGACTCTTTAAGAAGAGAGATAACTCAAGCAAAAGAGGCAAAACTTAAAAAGATAGGGATAGTTATTGGTGCAGAAGGCGGGTTTACTCCTAATGAGGCACAAGAGCTAATAAGTATTGAAAATGTTTCATGTGTAAGCTTAGGTACAAGAATATTAAGAGCAGAAACAGCAGCTTTAAATTTACTATCTATTGTTATTTATGAAATGGAGGAGTAGTATATAATGTCAAAAATAATATATCCAGAAAAAATAAAAGAAGGAGATACTGTTGCAATAACTGCCGTATCAATGCCTGCAAATAAAGAAAAAATAGATATAGCAATTAAAGAAATCGAAAAATTAGGGTTAAAAGTAATAGAAACACCTAATGTTAGAACAGATGGAATAGTAAGCTCATCAGGACAAGAAAGGGCAAATGAACTACTTGAATTATATAAAAATCCAGATGTTAAGTATATAATATCAGCAAGAGGCGGAGAGTTTTTAATGGAAATGTTACCATATCTAGATGAGCATAGAGATATAATAAAAAACAATCCAAAATGGTTTCAAGGTTTTTCTGATCCGTCGCTTTTAAATCTTTATATAACAACAAATTTTAATATAGCAACAATAAACATGGAAAACGTAAGTGAGTACGCTATGAATCCAAGATATAAATCTATACAAAATGCAATTGATTTTATTTTTACTAATAAAGAAGTATATGTTCAAGATAGTTTTGAAAAGTATCAAAAAGAAGAGTTTGAAGAAGGAAATTTAAAAGGATATAATTTAACAGAAGAAAACATATATGAGTGTTCAAAAAAAGAAGTCGAATTTTCTGGAAGATTAATAGGTGGATGTATAGATACATTTAATCTAATAGCAGGAACTAAATTAGATAATATATCAAATTTTGTATCACAATTTGAAGAAGAGGGAGTAATTTGGTATTTAGACAACTGCGAACTTTCACCATGTGAATTTTATAGAAGATTATGGTATATGGATCAAATGGGATATTTTAAAAATGTTAAAGGGTTCTTAATTGGTAGATCATTTATGCAAAAAAATGATAATGAGTGGTTTAGCTTTAAAGATGCTGTAGAAAGAGCGTTAATAAAGTTTAATGTTCCAATAGTATACAATGTAGATATAGGGCATGTGCCACCACAGATGTATGTAATAAATGGAGCATATGGAAAATTTAAATATAATGAAGGCAAAGGAAGACTAATACAAAAGATGATATAAAAAAGTGGAGCAATAATTAGTTGCTCCACATTCCTTTATTTTGTTCTTTTGCCATTTTTTGTGCGGAATTTAAATATTCTTGTAGTAGTACATTAGGTTTGTATGTTTTACTTTCAGCCATTCCATCATAGCATAATTTATAATTAAACAAATATTTTTCAATATTTTCCTCTGTTATAGAATCAATTTTTTTTGTCCAAACATATCTTAAAAGTCTATCATACTTATCTGTATCAGTTATATCTTTTTGAAGATAGACAGTTGTGTTTAGTAGATTTTCATAAGTATATTGCGTTGCTTCTTTTCCATATGGCTCAATTTCTTTAGTATATTCAGGACAATCTAGCCCAATAAATCTTACTTTTTTATTCTCGTTTCCTATTTCTACCCATATTGTATCTCCATCTACAACTTTAGTAACATAGGCTTCTTCAAGATTTAATGATTGCACATTATTAGTATCAGTTGTATTAGCATTAATGATATCATTTGCTTTATTACTTATATAATTTCTTAAGTATAGAGAAAGTAGTATGGTAGATGTTATAACTAACACGATATAAATAATATTTTTTAGTTTTGTTTTCAAATTTATCACCAAGTATATTATATAATATTATTTGAAAAAATTAAATAAAATCAGCTTTTTAAACTATTAGAAATTATTTTGATATGATTAAATTCGTCAATTGTGACAAATTCAAATCCTAATTCTTTATAATATGATATAAGTTTATCTGCAGCCTCTACACTAGATTTTAATATATCATGCATAAGGATTATATCGTTACCAGTTACATCTTTTTTTATATTTGATACAGTTATATCTATTTCTTTATATTTCCAATCTAAAGAGTCAACAGTCCATAGCACATTTTCTAAATTTTCTTCTTTAAGAATTTCTTTTACATTATCGTTTATTATGCCATAGGGAACACGTATATACTTAATTTCATTTTGAACAAGTGGCGATATTATATCTTTTGTTTTATTTATTTGAGATAAAATTTTACTTTTGTCTATTTTTGTAAAAAAAGTATGTGTATAACTATGAATATACACTAAATTTCCATCTTCACTAGTCTTTTTTACTATTTCTGGATATTTTTCAGCTTGGCTACCTAGTACGAAAAAAGTAGCGTTTACATTATTTTTCTTTAAAATTTCAAGTAATTGAGGTGTATAGTTACTTGGACCATCATCAAAAGTTAGTACAAGTAGTTTCTTTTCTTGGTATAATTTACAAAGATTTTTCTCCCTTTCTGACATGGTTAATTCATTTCCATTTATATAGATACAACATAAATTAATTATTAATAATATAAAGATAAAAAGTACAAATTTTAAATTTATTTTTTTAATTTTCATTAATTTTTCTCCTCGATATATGTATATGAAAAAGCCACAAATATATCCATTATAAATTGACTTAAAAACTTATGTTTGATATAATAAACGTACTAGAGGTGTAAAACAAAATGATAGAAGATAGAGTTATATCACCAGAACAGATATTTGAAGACTCAGAATTTGAAGAAAAAGAAAATGAGCTAAGTTTAAGACCAAAAGATTTTTCTGAATATATAGGACAAGATAAAGTAAAAGAAAATCTAAAAGTATATATTGAAGCTGCAAAAGCAAGAGGAGAAACACTAGACCATGTTTTATTATATGGACCACCAGGACTTGGAAAAACTACTCTTGCTGCAATTATAGCTAATGAAATGGAAGGAAATATTAAAATAACATCAGGACCGGCTATAGAAAAAGCGGGGGATTTAGCAGCAATACTTACAAATCTACAAGAAGGAGATATATTATTTATAGACGAAATACATAGACTTAATAAGTCTGTAGAAGAAATATTATATCCTGCATTAGAAGATTTTAGTTTAGATATAATAATTGGAAAAGGACCTGCAGCAAAATCTATTAGACTTGATCTTCCAAGATTTACGTTAGTAGGAGCTACAACTAAAGCTGGATCTTTATCCTCACCATTACGTGATAGATTTGGAATAATACATAGATTAGAACTATATACTGAAAAAGATTTAGCAAAAATAATAAAAAGAAGTGCTAATATATTAGGAGCAGATATAGACGAAGAGGCAGCGCTAGAAATTGGTTCAAGATGTAGAGGAACTCCAAGAATAGCTAATAGACTACTTAAAAGAGTAAGAGATTTTGCTCAAGTAGAAAACAAAGGATTTATAGACTACAACGTAGCAAAGCGTGCACTTGATAGACTAGAAATTGATGAGATTGGACTAGATAATACAGATAGAATGATGCTTGAAGCTGTAATTGAAAAATTTAACGGCGGACCAGTAGGTATTGATACTTTAGCAGCTTGTATAGGTGAAGATAAAGATACAATAGAAGATGTTTATGAACCATACTTGATGCAAATAGGATTTTTAAAAAGAGGTCCAAGAGGAAGAATTGCAACTCCTCTTGCATATGAACATTTAGGTAAAAAATATCCAACAGAAGATAAAAAGTAATTAACAAGGAGTAAAGATGAGAAAAGTTTTGATGCATGTGTGCTGTGCACCATGTTTTATTACAATTGAAGAAGATATTAATGAAAATGGAATGTTAATAGATGGAAAAAGAGAAAATGTTGATTTAACAGCATATTGGTATAATCCTAATATACATCCAAAAGCAGAATATGAAAGACGAAAAGATTCATTTATAAAATATTGTCAGATGAAAAATGTAAAAAATGTTATCTGTGATGAATATGATATGAATGGGTTCATAAAAAAAGTCGTTGAGGAGACTGGTAAAGGTAAAAAATGGGATATCAGATGTAAATATTGCTATTACAGAAGACTAGATAATGTATTTAAATATGCTAGTGAAAATGGATATGATATTGTTTCTACAACATTAACTAGAAGTCCATTCCAAAATCATGAAGCAATAAATAGTGTAGCAGAAGAATTATCTAAAAAATATAATGTAAAGTATGTTTATTCAGATTATAGACATACATATTATGAAGGACAGAAAAAAGCAAGAGAATATGGACTATATATGCAGAAATATTGCGGTTGTGTCTTTTCATTTGATGCAGGAAAGTGGGTGTATTAAAATGAAAAAATATTCTAAAGGAAAGCTAAGATTTAAAAGATTTTTTGCTTTTTTTGTAGCTTTATTTGTTATGTTATTAATAATAGGATTAGTGTTACTTTTTGGCTTTTGTTTAAAAGATAGGTTTGATATTTCTTCAGATATAAACGATGCTATGAATGTTTCAGAAGATGTGGCAATAAATTCACAACCAATTGTTATAGATAATCTAGTAGTTGGTGGAATATACAATAATACATGGGTTAGTGCAAGCAAATATTATTTAAAGAGCAAAAATAAGACAGACTTAGATACATATGTTTATAGCAAAGAAAAAAGAGCTGGAGAATATAAGATTAAAGATACATATACTTATGGAGATAGTGTTTTTGTAAACGTTAGTTATCCAAATTACATAGATGAATATTTTGCAATTCCAACAGATGTCTATGCATTATCTTCACAATTTAATCAAGCAGAAGTAACAGAATCAGATTATAACTATGTTAAAAAGGCATTAGGAATATATAGATTATATAATAGTAGTATGAACATAAAGAAAGTATACTCAGGATATATCAATATAGATAATCCAATAAGAATAATATGCTTAACAAGTTCTAACAAAGGAACATTTGGTGGTGTATATAGTGCTATTGTAGTTGCAAACTTACAAACTAATAAAGCTAAGATTTTACAATACAGCTATACAAAAGATTTACAAAATAGTTATGATTTTCCATTATATTCTGTTGAATTTTTAGCAGATTTTAATGGAGATGGAAATGCAGAAATTGTTACTAGAGAAGTTACAGAGTTTAACGTAACATATAACGTTTTTGAATACAGCAAAGATCAGTATAAAAAAGTATTATGCGAAACTATGAAGGAAAAATAATAATTTGCAATTGACATTTTTTATGTAAGATAGTATAATATATCATATAACGTTGAAGGGACGAGTAAGTTTTAACACTATTAAAAGAGAGAATTGGTCGTGGGCTGGAAGCCAATTTTAAAAAGATTTAACCGAAGACTACCCCTGAGTTAGCAGGAAACTGCCGGTGATTACGTACAATCAATAAATTAAGTTAAATATTAGGGTGGAACCGTGCAATAAATAAATTGTACCCCTATAGGCATAAAGTATGTGCTTATAGGGGTACATTTTTATGCTAAAAACAGTGAAATAAGGAGGAAATGGTTCTATGTTAAATATTTATATTAAAGTCACGAAAAAATAGTATTAAACAATGTTTTTAAGATGAAAGATAATAATATTAAGGAGTGATTTAAAATGAGTAAATATGTAAATAAAAATAATGAAGTTTATGAAGGAGAAATGGATTTAAACGTCCTAAGACATACAGCATCACATATAATGGCACAAGCAATTAAAAGATTATATCCACAAGCAAAGCTTGCAATAGGACCTTTTATAGAAAATGGTTTTTATTATGATATAGATGTTGAACCAAAATTAGTTGAAGCAGACCTAGAAAAAATAGAAGCTGAAATGAAGAAAATAATAAAAGAAAACTTAAAAGTAGAAGCTTTTATTTTACCAAAAGATGAAGCTTTAAAATTAATGGAAGAAAGAAATGAGCCATATAAAGTAGAGCTAATAAATGATTTACCTGAAGGGGAAGAAATATCATTTTTTAAACAAGGTGAATTCGTAGATTTATGTACTGGACCACATATGTTATATACAAAAGCTGTAAAAGTATTTAAATTAATGAATATTACAGGTGCATATTGGAGAGGCGACGAAAAAAATAAAATGCTTCAAAGAATATATGCTACAGCTTTTGATTCTAAAGAAGGTCTTGAAAAATATCTACAAGATTTAGAAGAAGCAAAACAAAGAGATCATAGAAAAATAGGAAAAGATTTAGAGTTATTTATGACTCATGAATTAGTTGGAGCTGGTCTTCCATTATATCTTCCAAATGGAGCAACAATCAGAAGAACTCTAGAAAGATATATTCAAGATAAGGAATTAGCTTTAGGATACAAACATGTATATACACCAAGCTTAGCAAATGTTGCACTATATAAAACAAGTGGACATTGGGATCATTATAAAGAAGATATGTTTCCAGCTATGAAAATGGATAATGAAGAAATGGTTCTAAGACCAATGAACTGTCCACATCATATGCTTGTATATAAAAATAAATTACGTTCATATAGAGACCTACCAATAAGAATTGGTGAACTTGCAAATGACTTTAGATATGAAGCTAGTGGTAGTGTTTGCGGACTTGAAAGAGTACGTCAAATGTGTCAAAATGATGCTCACTTATTTGTAAGACCAGATCAAATTAAAGATGAAGTAGGAAATGTATTAAAATTAATCCAAGAAGTATATATTAAAGATTTTGGTTTCTCACCAGATTCATTTAAATATAGATTATCTTTAAGAGATAAGAATAATGTTGAAAAATATATAGATAATGACAAAATGTGGGAGACTGCTGAAAGTCAATTAAGAGAAATATTAAAAGAATTAAATATAGATTTCTATGAAGCAGAAGGTGAAGCAGCTTTCTATGGTCCAAAAATAGATATACAAATTAAAACTGCTTTAAACCATGATGTTACAATTCCAACTTGTCAATTAGATTTTGCTTTACCAGAAAGATTTGAACTTGAATATGTAGATCAAAATGGACAAAAGCAAAGACCAGTTGTAATTCATAGAGCAATATTAGGAAGCTCAGATAGATTTATATCTTTCTTACTTGAAGAAACAAAAGGAAATCTACCAGTATGGTTAAGTCCAGTTCAAGTAAAAATCTTAACAATTGCAGATAGACATATAGAATATGCAGAAAAACTAGAAGAAAAACTTGAAAGAATGGGAATAAGAGTAGAACTTGATTCAAGAGAAGAAAAGATGGGATATAAGATAAGAGAAGCTCAATTACAAAAAATACCATATATGCTTGTTGTAGGAGATAATGAAATTAACGAGGGAAAAGTTAGTGTACGTAACAGACAATCAAGAGAGTTAGTTTCTATGTCACAAGATGAGTTTATTGAGAAAATTAGTAAAGAGGCAAAAGCTCCATCAAATAATTAAAAATATTTAAGTTAGTGAATTTTTATTCACTAACTTTTTTTGTAATCTTTACGAAACAAAAATGAAATATACAAGAAATAGTCGTGACTGTAATATGTTAAATGTGTAATCTTACTTTAAAAAAATGCTGTAAAATGATATATTATTTGTGTAAATATTTTACACGGGAGGTATGATATATATGAAAGCAAAAAATAAGCTAATTATAGCAGTTTTAATAATGCTATTATGTTTACCTATATTAGCTTCTTGCCAGAATGTATTTGCTATAACAGCAATAACAGCTGATCAATTGCCTACTAATCGTGGAGATCAAGTAACAGGTGATGACATAGTAAATACAGGTAGATATTTATATGGCAAGGGATTTACATATAATAATGTAGGTACATGTACAGGATTTGTAACTAGAGTACTAGTACATTTAAGGGTAGGATTAAATCTAGTAAGTAGAAATGATAACTGGAATTATTGCTACACAGATGAAGCTTGGGATAAACCAGGATACATTCATACAGCAGCATGGGGCCCAGCAGGATTTAAAGAGCAATTAGATAATATGGTACAAAATCAAACAGCACAATACATAGGAATGATACCAAAAAATTCAACCGGTGTTGCTCAAACACTAGGAATACAAAATGGTGATTTATTAATAACACCAGTTAGTACAGGTGGCTCAGGTCACGTAGCATTTGCATATATAGAAGATGGAGTAGTTAAAACTTTTGGAGCTGCTTCAAAAGGTATTGAACTATTAAATATTGACAGAGTAAATAGTAATAAGCAGGGAGATATATATGTTTATCGTATAGCTAAAGCAGCTAGTGGAAATTTAAAAATAGCTAAAATAGATGAACATGGGGTTGCTATTCCAGGAACTATATTCCATGTAACAGGACCTCAAATAGATCAAGATTATACAACAGATGAAAATGGTATAATAGAACTTAATAATGTTGCAACAGGAGATTATACAGTAACAGAAATAGGAGTACGTGAAGATTTATCATTAGATACTACTCCAAAAAACATTACAGTAAATTCTGGAGATACAACAACACTAACTCAAGTAAATAAGTATCCATCAGGAAAAGCTAGAGTACACAAAGTTTATAGAGATCCAGATTTAGCAAAAGGTGATACAAGCCTAGCAGGTGCTAAATATGACTTATATGCAGCAGAAGAAATAAGACAAGGCGCTACTTTAAGATATACTAAAGACCAATTAGTAAGATCTGTAGAAACAGATACTACAGGATACTCAAATTGGGTAGAAGGATTACCAGTTGGAAGATATTATTGGAAAGAAGTAAATGCACCAGTATCTCAAACAAAAAATGAAGGAAACATTGAGTTTGATGTTACAGCAGGAGCAAACGCAGATATAGCTAGTGAAAATGTTGGAGAATCTGTAGAATTACCAAAATATAACAGAGCAAAAGTTATAAAAATGGATACATCAGATGATTCTTCAGAAAAAGAGATTGCAGTTGGAGCAGTTATTAGACTATCACTAATAAGTAATCCAAATGAATATTATGATGCTACAATACAAGAAGATGGATCTGCTGAATTTATTGATGAAGAATTCAAAAAAGTACATCCAGATGAAGATTATACTATACCATATGGTAGATATAAAATAACAGAAGTAAAAGGAAGTACAAAAGATCAAAACTTACATACTCAATTTTATATTCAAGAATATGAACTCGAATTAACAGATAATCATAAAACAGAAACAGTAGTAGTAGCAGATGTAGGAATAACACCATATATTAAAGTTATAAAAACAGATTCAGACAATGGCGAAATGGTAGAATTAGCAGGAGCTAAATTTAAAATCTGGGATTGTCAAAACAACAAATTCTTAGAGCAATTCTATACACCAAAGGGTGAATGGATTAGTGAATTTGAAACTAATGACAAAGGTTATTTTATAACTCCTACTAAAGTACAACCAGGAAAATATATCATATATGAAACACAAGCTCCAGAAGGTTATGTTTTAAATGAAAAATGGAAATTACCACAAAACGAAGAAGATTATGGCGTAGAAGGAAAAGGTGGTAAACTTATAGATTTAAATAAGATAACACTTGGATTAAAAGATAATGAGGAGTTTGATCCTAAAAAAGACGTAATTTATCCAGTAGAAATGGATGATGAAGAGTATAAAGGAATGGTAGAGGTACATAAATTTGGTGAAATGATTACAGGAGCTGATCAATCAACAAAAACAGTATATGGACAAGACTATGATGTATCTACACCAAAATACGAATATAAAGGACTAGAAGGTGTTGAATTTACTTTAACTGCAAAAGAAGATATTTTATCTCCAGATAAAAAACATGTAAAAGTAAAAAAAGGAACACAATTTAAAATAACAACAAAAGCTGATGGATATGGTAAATCAGACAAACTATATTGTGGAACATACGATGTAGAAGAGACTGTTACACCAGCTGGATATATAAAAGAGACAAATCTTGATTCAATAGATGTAGTAAATGATAAAACAGAAGCAATTCAAACAACATCTAAAGAATATAGAAATACTAAAATGCCAACAGAAGTTTCTGTTGAAAAAAGCTTAGAAGAAGCAAAATATACAACTGAAAATGAAAAAATAAAAGTAGTTTTAGGAATATATAGTAACGAAGATATTAAAACTTACGATCAAAAAGTTGCAATTAAGAAAAATAAATTATTAGATGTTGTTTATGGAGAAATAGCCCCAGGAAACAAGATGACTTTAACATCAAGAGTAAATTTACCAGAAGGTAAATACTACTTTAAAGAATTATCTGTAGATTACCCATATGCTATAGATGATACAAAATATGAAGTTAATGTAAAATTTAATGCAAACTCTGAAAGTCAAGTATTAAAAGTAAAAGGACCTATAATAGTAAACAAACCAGATACAGTTACATCACTTTCAATTGTAAAAATAAGTACATCTTGCTTAGTATCTGAAAATGAAAAAGAAAGAATTCAAGGAACTCTTTCAGAAGAACAAGTAAGAAGATTAACATCTCCAATAATAGATTGGATGGATGGAAACTCAATTGATGAAATAAAAGCAGTTTTAACAGGAGAAAAAGAATCAACAGATAGTCAAATAAAGAACTATCACTTCAAAGATTATTTATTAACTGAAGCAGAGTATACAATTTATACAGATAAAGATTGTAAGAGCCCATTATTAAATGCAAAAACAGGCAAAGTTGTTACTGTAACAACAGATAATAAAGGATTTGCACAACTAGACGAATTACCACTTGGAGAGTATTGGTTAAAAGAAACAAAAGCTCCTAAATTTGTATATCAAGATAAAGAATTTGTATATAATTTGGATCCAAATCCAACACATATAATATTAGATAGAAATTCTAAAGATGCAAGAGTATGTAGAGCTTTATGGGATGATATGTCTTATGGTAAAGAAGTAATAAAAACAGATTTATTAACAGGAGAATTAGTACCAAATTGTACTTTTGAAATAAGAGATGAAGATGGAAAAATTATAGTAAATGGAACTACAGATTCTGAAGGAAAGTATAAGATGGCTATAGATTTATTCAAAGAAGGTAAAACATACACTTATACAGAAATTGAAGCTCCAGATATATATAACATAGATACAACTCCACATGAGTTTACAGTAAGATATGATGAAAATGGAGAAATAGAAAAAACAAAAGTTACAAATACAAGAAAAACAAGAAAAGTAATTGTAAGAAAAGTAGATGCAGACACAGGAGATCCATTAAAAGGATGTGTATTTACAATAGCAATGATTGATCCTGAAACTGGTGAACAAAAAGTAAATGCGCAAACAGGAGAACCAATTTATTTAGTTCAAAATGTTGAAACAGATGAAAATGGTGAATATGTAATAGAAGATGCACCAATGGGTACATATAAATTTACAGAAATCAAAGCACCAGAAGGATATGAATTAGATGAAGATTTAACAGGACTTGTATTTACAATAGACAATAATTCTCCAGAAACAATAATATTTGAAGTAACAAATACAGGAGATATTGCTGTTGTAGCTTTTGTAGCTGTAAGTATTGCTTGCATAGCTGGAATAGTTTTTATTTCAAGAAAAAATAAAAAGCTAGTAAAGTAAGATAACTTAATAAAAATGAGGGGAATTTTCTCCTCATTTTTTCATTTAAAGCAAATTTAACTATATTGTAATAAAAATGTAAATAAAAAAGTGAAAAATATAAAAAATAAGCATGTTTTGAAAATATTTTAGGATAAAATGATATAATATTTGTAGTTTTTAAGATAAAACATTTAACAAAAAAGTATAAGGGGTGAAAGTAATTATGAAAAACAAACTAAGACTTTTTGGAATTGTTTGTATGATGATTTTATCATGTACATTTTTCCAACAAAGTAATGTGTATGCTGCAACTGTAGGTGTTGATATATCAAACAAGGCAAACAGTAGATATACAGCAACAGGTGCGGGATCACAAACAGATCACTCAGCAGTAAAATACTATATTGATGGTGAGCCAGCATATTGTATTCAAGCTGGTATACCAATAAATAGTAAATATGTTTACAGCGAACAAGGTGAATTAACAGATGCTAGATTTAGTTGGATAATATATAATATAGCAGATCAGGATTTAAAACAAGCAGCAATATGGCAACTTGCAGGACAAGTTGGATATGGCTCTTATGTTATTGACTGTGATGATTCAATAAATCAAGTATTAAATGATGCAACTAATGCAATAAACAATCAACGTGATGCACTTAGTGCTACAGTATCAGATGATGGAGGAGATTTCTATTATGATGGAAATCTAAACGCATTTGTTTCACCAGTAGTACATATTGGAAATTCATTTGGTACACAGTTAAACGGAGCAACAGGAAATTCATACTTAATGGGTATGGATGGTGGAAACTATGGAACTTCAGTTGGAAGTGGAGACTATAGAATAGTTGTACCAGTAGATGGAATAACTGGTGAAATGAATGTAAGCGTTGGCGTTAGAGGTGAAGGTGCTAAAGACGTATACGGTTGGCCAATGAGATATGGTGATGGAAATGCAGCACACCAATTAGTAATTAAACCTAGAATGAGATCAACTTACGGTAATGATACAACAAGTAGAGAAATTCATTTAAACCCACTTGGAAATTTAGTAATTGAGAAAAAAGATAATTTTGGATCATATAAATCTGATGCAACATTTAAAATATCAGGACCTGGTGGAAGCTGGGAACTTACAACAGATGGAACAGGCAAAATTTCATTAAATAACATATTTATTGGAACATATACAATAACAGAAGTTAAAGCACCAAATAATATGTTAAATGAAGAAGCTGGTAGAACAGTAAATGTTACTGTAAACGCAGGACAAACTGTTACATATACAAGAACAAATGCATATCAAAGAGGTAAAGTAACTTTAACTAAATATGATGCTAGAAATAGAGGAAACACTCAAGGAGATGCAACAATCAAAGGGGCTGTGTTTGATTTAAAAGCAGCTGAAGATATATATGAAGGTACAACTAAAATATATAGTGCAAATCAAACAATTACAACAGTAACTACTAAAGAAGATGGATCAACTGATGAAGTAAAAAATTTACCGATAGGTAGATATTATTACGTAGAAACAAAACCATCAGAAGGTTTCTTAATTAATACTCAAAAAGTTTATGTATCATCAAGTTATACAGGACAAGATAAATCAGAAGCATCTGAGGGTGTTGTTGAAATAGGTGAAACACCAATATATAACTCAATAGAAATACATAAATATATAGATGAAACAACTAGTTCAGAAAAATTACCATTAGAAGGAGCAGAATTTACAGCAACATTAAAATCATCAATAGGAACAAACAATGTAAAAACATATAAATGTAAAGCTCCAACAGATGCAAACGGATACTGCATAATAGAAGACCTACCATATGGAACATATGTAGTAGAAGAAACAACAGTACCAAACATAACATTAAAATGTAGTAATTTCGAGTTTAAAGTAGAAAAAACAGAAGAACAACTAGGAAGAAAATATAATCTAACAGATGTAAAATTTGTAGATGAGAAAAATACATTAGATACAGTACAAAAAGATTGGTTAGATGAAAAAGGTTACCTAGTAGATGAACCAAAAGCAATACAAATAAAAATGAGAAAAGTAGATGCAGATAGAACAACAGAAGCACCAGATTATACACAAGGAGATGGACAATTAAAAGGAGCAATCTATCAAGTATATAGATATGATCCTAAAAAAGATAATTATTCAGAATATGTGTATGACATAACAGTAGATCATAAAGATGAAGATGGATACTGGTGTGCCCAAACAGGAGATTTACTAGTAGGAAAGTATATGGTAAAAGAAAAAGTAAAATCTACAGAAACAGTAGATGGAACAACATATAATTACTCATATGCAAAAGGATATTTAGTAGATCCAAATACATACTACTTTGAGCAAAATCCAGAAACACAAACAGTAAAAAGAGTAGTAAAAACAGATGTATCAAAAGAAGAAATAGCAAGAGGAAGTGTAAAAGTAATCAAATTTAATAATAATCCAAATTCAACAGAAGAAGCTGAATCAAAAGGAGCAATATTAAGATTAACACTAAACTCAAACAAAGATATATGGTATGAAGTAACAATAGATGAAAATGGATATGGAGAATTCATAGATAGAAATGATGCAAGCCATAAAACAGCAGTAAAGACAAATTATGGAGATAAATACTATCCATATACAATACCATATGGACAATATACAATAACAGAAACACAAGAAAGTAAACCACAAGAACATACTCATTTCTATATTCAACCAGAATCTGTGACAATAGGAAAACAAACAGAAACAGGATACAGAATCCTTTCAGATGAAGAAGTTCCTGCTTGGTTGAAAATAGTGAAGAAAGATGCAGATACAGGAGAAACAGTACAATTAGATGGAGCAAAATTTAAAATCTGGGATGTAACAAATAAAAAATGGGTAAGCCTAATGGAAACTCCATCAGGAAAAATGATAGAAGAGTTTACAACAAATGAAGAAGGATACTTCTATACACCACAACAATTACAACCAGGTGAATATGTAGTATACGAAACACAAGCACCAAAAGGATATTACTTACAAGATAACTTAAGAGTACCAGAAAACGAAAAAGACTTAGGAAACACACAAGTAAGTGGACAAAAAGTAGTAGTAAGCAAAGTATCTACTGGATTAAAAGATGATACAGTATATCCAGAAGGTGGAATTAAAACAGGAGAACTAGTAGTAGAAGTACCAATGAAAGATGCACCACTAAAAGGAAACATAGAAATAAAGAAAACAGGAGAAAAGATTACAGGAGCAACATCAACACAAGTAGAATACAACACAAGTGAATCACAAACACAAAAAGAAGAAAAATATACACCAAACTACAATATGGTAGGACTAGAAGGAGTAACATACAAAATAGTAGCTGCTAAAGATATAAAATCACCAGACGGAAGAATAACATACATAAAAGCAGGTGAAATAGCAGATACAATAACAACAGGGGAAGACGGAATAGCAAAAACAAAAGACTTATACTTAGGAGAGTATGAGATAAAAGAAACAGTAACACCAAAGGGATATTTAAAAGATGAAAATATACCAAACGTTACAATAGAAAATGATAATCAATATGTAAAATCAGCAACAACAAAGAAAGAATTAACAGATGTAAGACAAAAACTAGAATTAACATTTAATAAAACATTTGAAGATATAAACTTTGCAAATGCTGAGAACCCAGAGAAAAAAGCATTATTTGGAGTATATACAAAAAATGCAATAAAAACATATAATGGAAAAACAGCAATACCAGCAAACAAACTAGTAGATCTAATAGAAGTAGATGAAAATGGACATGTAACAAGTACAATAGATTTACCAGAAGGAACATACTATGTAGAAGAGTTATATGTATCATATCCATATACAAAGAGTGTAGAAAGACAAGAATTCGCACTACAATATAATGGAAACTCTAAACAAGAATTTGTAGTAAAACAAGGTAGAGATGTAGAAAATACATATGATAGTGCAACATTAACATTAATAAAATTATCATCAACTACAATAGGAAATGTAGTATTAAATGGAGATAAATTAGAAACAGAAAACTTAGAAGAAGAAATTCAAAAAGTAATAAATGACTTAAAAGGAAAGACAGAACAAGAAATAAAAGATTACTTAAAAGAGAAAAATATTAAAGCAGTAGGTGGAGCTAAATATAAATTATATACAGACGAAGCTTGTAAAAACGAATTATTGATAAAAAATGAGGAAACTGGAAAATTTGAACCAGCAGAGTTAGTAACTAATGAAACAGGAATAATAAAATTAGAAGATTTACCTTTAGGAGAATACTGGATAAAAGAAGTAAAAGCACCACAAGGATATGAATTATCTAAAGAAGTTATAAAAGTAACATTAGATATAACTAATAAAGATTCAGTAATGTATCAAGCATTAATAGAAAATTCAGGAATAAATCCTTTTATAACTAAGACAGATATATTCACAGGAGAAGTAGTTCCAAATTGTACATTTGAAATAAAAGATGAAACAGGAAAAACTATTTTACATTCAAAAACAAATGAAAAAGGTGATGCATATATTCCACTAGATTTATTTAAAGATGGAAAAACATATACATACACTGAAATCGAAGCTCCTGAAATATACAAATTAAATGAAGAGCCACATGAATTT
>CAKOYF010000016.1 GCA_934130595.1 uncultured Clostridia bacterium
TATGATTTCAACGTTGAAGCTGGTACAGTTGGACAAAAGTATACTACAGTTAACCAATTAGAAAATATAAATAAAAAGTATGGAGATATATATGAGTTTGTAAGAGTAGATGGAAATACAAAAGGAAATCTACAAGAAGAGACAATAATTGTTACATACTATTATCAAAAATATTTAGGAAAAGTTGAAGTAAACTACGTAGATATTGATACTAACAAAACTTTGGTAGAAAAAGTTAAATTTACTGGTAAAATCGGTACTGAATATACAACAGAAGACAAAATAGATGAAATTAATGACAATCAAAAGTATTTTTATGAATTCGTGAAGGTAGATGGAAATAAAAAAGGAAACTATTTAAAAGAAAAACAAGTAATAACATATTATTATAAAAAAGTAAAATCTAAAATAGTTGTAAAATTCTTATCAGAAGATACACAAGAGGAAATATCAGAAAGAGAAGAATATGAAGACTATATTGGAAAAGAATATTCAACAAGGCCAAAAGATATTGAAGGCTGGAAATTAGTTGAAAGCAAGATTCCATATAATAAGAGTGGTAACTATCAAAAAGATATAATAGAAGTAGTATATTATTATAGCAAAATAAATAGCTCAAATAATAATGAGGAAAACACATCCGATAACGTGGAGACTTCTGATATAAATATTACTTTGATAACAGGTATTTTAATTGTAGCTATGTATGGAATAATAAAACTAAGAAAAAATTTGAAACATAACTAATGCTTACTAAAAAAATATGACTATATTTTACAGAGAACATCTTAATAAAAATAATGTAAAATATGATAGAATGCACTTCAAAATAAGAGGTGCATTTTTTATTTTTTAATAGTGTGAGAGTCTATAAGATATAGCAAAGGAAAGCTAAAAAATTGAAAATAACGCATAATAAATCTTACAACTAAAATGATGTAATAAATTTTTTCTTTATTTTAATTGGGTTTAGTAGTATAATAGAAGCAATTGATAGGAGAAAATTATATGGTAATCGAAAAATTAAAAAAAGAGGATTTTGTCAAATACAAAGAGTTAATAGATGAAGCTTTTGATGCAAATACAGATATTAATTCATATAATAAATATAATCCAGAAAATGAATCATATGAGATAGTGGTAATTAAAGAAAATGAAGATATAATAGCCACATTAACAATGTATAAGCTAAATCTTTTTACTTTTTCTTTTCAACCAACTATAGAGCTATTTAATGTTGCAGTAAAAAAAGAGTTTAAAAGAAAAGGATTAGGAAAACTTCTTATAGATTACGTTAAAGAATATGCTAAGAAAAATGGATATAAGACAATTCATTTAACATGTCTTGAGGAAGAAAAAGATGTTCATATGTTTTATGAAAATGTCGGATTTAAAAAGAATGAAAGTAGAAAATATAGTATGTATTTAGGAGATTAAGAATGTATAGATTATCAAATATAAAAATAAGAGAAAACTTAACAGAGGAAAAAGTTATAGCGCAAGCTTTGAAAAAATATAATATTAATACACAAAATGTTAAAGAGGCATACATATACAAAAGATCTATTGATGCTAGAAACAAGAGTGATATATATTATAGCTATGTAGTTGATGTAAAGTTAAATAAAGATATAAAAGTAAAAGGTGCTAAAGCTATAGATGAAGAGCAATTACCCAAAATACAAAATACAAGAAAAAGTAGTTATAAACCTGTTATTGTTGGAGCGGGACCTGCAGGACTTTTTACAGCTATTACACTAGTAGATAATGGTATAGAGCCAATAATAGTAGAGCAAGGATCAAGAGTTGAAAAAAGAATAGAAGAAGTAAATAATTTTATTGAAACAGGAGCATTAAATACTAAGACAAACATACAATTTGGTGAAGGTGGTGCAGGAACTTTTTCTGATGGAAAATTAACTACAGGAAATACGTCTGTTTTTTCAGGAAAAGTATTAGAAGAATTTGTAAAATTTGGAGCACCAAAGGAAATTATGTATATTGCTAAACCACATATTGGAACAGATAATTTAGTTAATATAGTAAGAAATATGAGAGAGTACATAATATCTAAAGGCGGAACTTTTTTATTTGATACTAAAGTTACAGATTTTGTTATTGATAATAATGAAATTAAAGGAGTAGTTTGTGATAACAAAGAAAAAATTGAAACTGATACAGTAATTCTTGCTATTGGACACAGTGCAAGGGATACTTTTAAAAAGCTATTAGAAAAAAATGTTAACATGATACCTAAAAATTTTGCTATAGGTGCTAGAATAGAACATTTACAAGAGGATATAAATGTAGCACAATATGGAAAAGAACCAAAGTTTTCTCTTCCACCAGCAGAATATAAACTAGTATATCATGCTTCTAATGGTAGAACTTGCTATACTTTTTGTATGTGTCCAGGTGGACAAGTTATGGCATCTTCTTCTGAAGAAAATACAATAGTAACAAATGGAATGAGCAAGTTTAGTAGAGATGGAAAAAATGCTAATAGTGCGTTACTTGTAAACGTTACACCAGATGATGCAAAAGGAGATAGCCCATTAAAGGGGATGTATTTGCAAGAAGAGTTAGAAAAAAAAGCTTTTGATATGGGAGGAAAAAATTACTTTGCACCAATTCAAAGAGTGGCAGACTTCTTAAATAATGTAAAAAGCTCTAAAATTGGAAAAGTTGAGCCTACATATAAACCAGGAGTTACGCTTTCAAATTTAAATGAACTTTTTCCAGATTATATTAGCCAAACTCTAAAAGAGGCGATAATAAATTTAGATAAAAAATTAAAGGGATTTGCTAATGAAGATGCAATTCTTACTGCTGTTGAAACAAGAACATCTTCACCAGTACAAATATTAAGAGAAAAAGAAAGCTTAATGTCTAATATTAAAGGATTATTTCCATGTGGTGAAGGTGCTGGATATGCAGGAGGAATAATGACTGCATCAGTTGATGGAATAAAAGTAGCAATAGAGGTATTAAGATATAACTAACTATATAGGTGGGGGTGATATATGGAGATAAGTCTAAGGAATTTTTTGAAAATTTTTTTAGCAATTATAATTATGATTATATTAATGATAGTTTATAGAAGTGTTCTTAATTATAAGAAAACAAGTGAAGAAGAAAAAATAAAAAACGAAAAAATCAAGTCTATGTTTACCTTAGTTGAAAATAAAAAATATGCAACTATAAGTGAATACACCATATATGGTAATCACTTAAATATAAAAGGTACAATTGATCAAATCGAAGATGAAAATGTAGAAAATCTTGAATTAGTTATTATGGATTTAGATCAAAATGAATCAAAATACAATTTAGAATATAGTATAAATGAAGGCAATATAGAATTTTATTTATCTCAAAATATAAATGAAGGGATAGATTTAGAAAAAATAAGTTCAGGTGATTATTATTTTTACATTAAACTAAAGAATAATAAGAAAACATATTATTATAGCTTGAAAAATGATACTAAATATAATGGAAATGAGTATTACACATTAACTAATGAAAATAAAAACAGAAAAATAAGCATAGATTTTTTAGAATATAATAACAAAATTCCTTATATGAAGATTACTTCTAGTGATATAGCTTTACCAAATAATGTATATGATATTGTAATTGATGCAGGGCATGGTGGAAGAGATCCGGGTGCTATGTATGAGAATAATACAGAAGCAGAATATACATTAGAGTATGCATATAGTCTAAAAAGCAGATTAGAAAGTATAGGATATAAAGTAAAACTAACACGTGAAAAAGATGAGTATGTAGACACTTATGGAAAAGGTGGAAGAGCAATTGTTCCATATGAAGTAAAGGCTAAGCTTTTTATATCTCTTCATCTAAATAGTACAGCTATTAGTAATCCAGAAGGCGGTATAGAGATATATTGTGCAAATAATATGAATACAGCTTTAGCTAAGAGTTTCGCAGATAATATTGTAAATATTGCTAAAACTAAATATTCTCCGAATAATCAATTTAGAGTATTAGATGGAGTCTATATTAGAACATATACTCAAGATGAGGTTGAAGAAGCAATAGAATATGCAAATGATGTTGGATACACTCCTTATGAAAATCTAAGCACACAGACACCATATTATTTTATGATAAGGGAAACTGGTGGCATAATGACAAGAGCGTATATTGATGGAAGAAATAAAAACTTAAAAGATAATCCATATTCATCAAGTAATATTTCTGCAGAATCATACTTACTAGAGTTAGGATTTATTAATTCTAAAGATGATTTAGAAAATCTGCAAAAAAATAAAGAGGCTTATATAGAAGCAATAGTAAAAACAATAGTAGACAATTATAAAAATAATTAGAAATTGAATATTGAAAAGTAAAAGATACAATGGTATAATCTCAAAGTAGATAGAAAAAGTAACATGAGAGGTGAAATATATATGATAACAAAAGTATTAAAAAGAGATGGTAGAAAAGTAAATTTTAACGTAGAAAGAATAGCAAAATCTATATATAAGGCGGCAAATTCTATTGGTGGACAAGACTATTCAAGATCAGAAGAGCTTGCAAGTATAGTTTATGAAAAATTAGATAAGAAACAAGTAAATAAGCAGGTTTCATCACAAGAGATACAAGAGGTCGTAGAAAATGTCTTAAAAGAACAAGGACATGATTCAACATTAAAAGTATATAAAAGTTTTAGAACAGAACGTGATAAAGTAAGAGAGAGAGATACTGACATAATAAAAACATACAAGAGTTTGACTTTTGATGATGCAATAAACAGTAATATAAAAAGGGAAAACGCAAATATTAATGCTGATACAGCAATGGGAACAATGCTAAAATATGGTTCAGAAGGAGCAAAGAATTTTTACCATTTATGTGTATTAAAACCAATACATTCACAAGCACATAAAAATGGAGATATTCATATTCATGATTTAGACTTCTTAACTCTTACTACAACTTGTTGTCAAATTGATTTAATAAAATTATTCAAAGATGGCTTTTGTACAGGAGAAGGATTTTTAAGAGAACCACAAAGCATAGGTAGTTATGCAGCACTTGCAGCTATTGCTATACAATCAAATCAAAATGATCAACATGGTGGACAAAGTATACCAAATTTTGAATATGCAATGGCAAAAGGTGTAAAAGTAAGCTATAAGAAAGAATATTTAAAGAATTTAACAAAAGCTTTGGAATTGCTAACAGATTTAGAAGAATCTGAAAAAGTTGCAGAAGATATTGTAAAATCAATAAAATATGATAAAGATCTTGTAGCTACATATAAAGATTCAAATGGATATTTAAAAACAGAAAGAAAATATTTAAGTAAATACGTAGACAATTCAACTATTGAAAAAATTCAAAAGTTTACAGTAAAATATACAGATAGAGAAATTGAAAAAGCTACATATCAAGCTATGGAAAGCCTAATTCATAATTTAAATACAATGCATTCAAGAGCTGGTGCACAAGTACCTTTTAGTAGTATAAACTATGGACTTGATACAACTCCAGAAGGAAGACTTGTAATGAAGCAATTACTACTAGCAACAGAGGCAGGACTTGGTAATGGAGAAACACCAATATTTCCTATTCAAATATTTAAAGTTAAAGAAGGAATAAACTATAATGAAGGAGATCCAAACTATGACTTATTTAAATTGAGTTGTAGAGTTTCTGCAAAAAGATTATTTCCAAACTATTCATTTATAGATGCACCATTTAATCTTAAATATTATAGAAAAGGAGATTATAATACAGAAGTTGCTTACATGGGATGTAGAACAAGAGTTATGGCAAATGTTTACGATAAAGAACGTGAAATTACTTGTGGAAGAGGTAATTTAAGCTTTACTTCTATTAATTTACCAAGACTTGGAATAGAAGCTCATGGAGATGTTGAAAAATTCTTTGAAATGCTTGATGAAAAAATAGATTTAGTTATAGATCAATTGAAATTTAGATTTAGAATTCAAGCAAATAAGAGAGCATACAACTATCCATTCTTAATGGGACAACATGTATGGCTAGATTCTGAAAAATTAAAAAGTACAGATAAAGTAGGAGAAGTATTAAAACACGGAAGCTTAACTGTTGGATTTATAGGTCTTGCTGAATGTTTAAAAGCTTTAATTGGAAAACATCATGGAGAAAGTGAAGAAGCAAGAGAGCTAGGATTAAAAATAATTTCTCATATGAGAGAAAGAATGGATGAACAATCTCAAAAAGATGGATTAAACTTTACTTTACTTGCTACACCAGCAGAAGGATTATCCGGAAGATTTGTAAAAATAGACAAGAAGAAATATGGAATTATAGAAGGAGTAACAGATAGAGAATACTATACTAACTCATTCCATGTACCTGTTTATTACAAAACAAGTGCTTTTAACAAAATAAAAATAGAAGCACCTTATCATGAGCTTACTAATGGTGGACATATTAGTTATGTTGAATTAGATGGAGATCCAACTAAGAATTTAGAAGCTTTTGAACAAGTAATAAGATGTATGAAAGAATCAGGAATTGGATATGGTTCAATAAACCATCCTGTAGATAGAGATCCAATTTGTGGATATACTGGAATAATCAAAGAGCTTTGTCCTTGTTGTGGAAGAAAAGAATTTGAAGAGCCAAAATATTTTACAGAAAGATTAAGAAGAAATACTAAGTATAACTGTAAAACTATTTAATTGATTTAGATATTAAAAGCTGATATAATTTAATTATAAAAAAGGGGGAGATTATATGGTTATAAATACTAAAGGAGAGGCAATTTCTCAAGAAGAAATAAATGAATATGTAGCATATGTACAAGAGAAAAATCCAGATAAAGAAATTGCAGAATTAAATATAAACGTTAACGGAGATTTTGTAGATATAAGTTATGTATTTTCAAATGAAGTTCCTTTTGAAAGAATAAGAAGAATAACAGGATATTTAGTAGGTACACTAGATAGATTTAATGATGGAAAAAGAGCAGAAGAAAGAGATAGAGTAAAACATGATATATTATCATAATGATGAAAATGAGATTAGAATTGCTGGCATTGTTGAGGAATCTATAGTTGATGGTCCTGGAATTAGATTTGTAATCTTTACGCAAGGATGTCCACATGGATGTAAAGGGTGCCACAATCCTCAAACTCATGATTTTAATAGTGGAAAAGATGTAAATATAGATGAAATAGTAAATAAAATAAAAGAAGATCCATTACTAAAAGGAGTTACTTTAAGTGGTGGAGAACCTTTTATGCAAGCTGAGAAACTTGCTAAGCTTATAGATAAATTATCTGATACAAAATTAGATATAATAACATATACAGGATTTAAATATGAAGAAATAATAAAAAATGCAAATGATGAAAATAAGTTTTACAAATTATTAGATAGAACAGATATACTTATAGATGGAAAGTTTGAAGAAGATAAAAAAGATGAAAATCTAATGTACAGAGGAAGCTCTAATCAACGAGCAATAGATGTAGAACTTAGTAGAAAAAGTGGAAAAATAATAGAACATGAATTTAAATAAAAATAAATAAAATAATATATATAGGAGGAAAAATGGAAGAAAGTAAATTTGACTTTAAATTTTTAAACAAAGTCATGTATATAGGAACTTTTATTGTAATTTGTTTTGCTCTGAAAACGTTTGGAATTTTAGACAAAATAGTAGAGCTTTTAGCTGCTCTAACACCTTTTTATATTGGTGTAATAATTTGTTGGGTATCTAAACCTTTAGCAAATAAACTTAGAAAAATGGGAATAAGTAAAGGAGTAGCGGCAACTATATCATTAATTATAATTTTTGCAATAATAATATTAGCTTTGTCATACATTATTCCAGTTATGGTTACAGAGCTTACCCAGTTTATAAAAGATATTCCTAATTTATATAGTAATGCAGTTACAAGAATTAATTTATTTATACATGACAGATTTAATTTAGATTATACTATATCTTCAAATATCGGAGATTTAAGTTTCTTATCTAATATAACAGGAGATATATTGAATTATTCTATTGATACTGCACAAAAAGCAGGAAGCATATTAGTTAGTTTCGTAACAGCAATAATGATATCTTTCTTTATGGTAAAAGATATGGACAGAACAAAAAATAGTTTAATAGTTTTGGCTTCTAAAAATGGAAAAAATGCAGAGAGATATAAAATGCTAGTTGAAATGGACGATATATTGAATTCATATATTAGAGGATTATTAATAGATAGCTTGATAGTAGGTATAATGACTACTATACTTTGTCTAGTATTAAAATTAAAATATGCAGTAATATTTGGAATAATAATAACTTTCTTAAATTTGATTCCATATATTGGAGCTATTATTTCATATTGTATAACATCATTATATGCACTTACTGTTGGAGGACCTGTACTTGCAGTAATAACATTTGTAGCTTCATTCATAATTCAACTTATAGATGCAAATATATTACAACCAAATATAATAGCAAAATCTGTTAAATTACATCCAGTTGTTGTAATTTGTGGAATGCTAGTATTTGAAAGATTATTTGGAATAGTTGGTATGGTTATAGCAATGCCAGTATTAGCTTTAGTCAAAATATATATCAAATATAAGTTTGGTATAAAATTTGAAAGTGATGACGAAGATAAAAATAACAAGAAAAATAAAATATTAAAAAAAGAAAAAAGTATTAAGTAATGTAATATATAAAATTCAAAAACATAGCACTTTTTGTGCTATGTTTTTTCTTTAAGCTTCTTCTTTTTCTATTAAAACAGAATGTAATTTTTGCATAAAATATTTAGACTTTGATGTGTCAACTACTATGTTTATTGCAAGTTCACTAAACGATATCATATATATTTCTATGTTCTCATCACTTGCAATTTTAAAGATTTTAGATATTGCATCTTTATTACTTAGCATCATAGGACCAACAATACATATTTTAGATATATCATCTTTTTTAGTTATGAAGTGAATGTTAAAATCTTCTTGTATTTTTTTATGTACTTTACTTCCTTCAGAATCAGTAAAAGTGCATTTTGAATCAATTTGCAAGTTATATTCTTTAGCAAGATTTACAGATCTGTTATGTAGTACTTTTGCACCAGCAGATGAAGCTTCAAGCATTTCATCATAAGATATTTCACTTAATAATTTTGAATTAGGAATTACTTTTGGGTCGGCAGAGAATATTCCATCAATATCACTGAATATCTCACATTTTGCAGCTTCAAGAGCACATGCTATAGCAACTGCACTTAAATCTGAGCCACCTCTACCAAGAGTGGTAATGTTACCTAATTTATCATTTCCTTGGAATCCTGTAACAATAACAATTTTAGACTGGTTTAAATGAACTAATATATTTTCTTTTAAAACATCTAATATTTTAGCATTTCCAAAATTTGAATCAGTTATTATTCCTGCTTGTTGACCAGTAAGGCAAATTGAATCATAACCTTTTGAGTTTAGCATTATAGATAAAAGAGATGCAGTTTGCATTTCTCCTGTACTAAGCAGAAAATCTAAATCTTTTTTATCTATCTTATTTTCATCAGATGTATAATCCTTGGCTTTTTGTATTAAATTATTTGTTGTTTTTCCCTGGGCAGATACTACAACAACTATATCATTATTATTATTTTTTTCTTTTATTATTTTTTGACATATGATTTCTAGCTTTTCTTTATTTTCTACAGAGCTTCCACCATATTTTTGTACAATTATACTCATATTTTCACCACCATATAGTATATTATGCTATGAAAGTTACAAATGTTATATTTTATTACATTCTTTATATAACATATAAATTTTACTTGACATAAAAATAAAAGAGTGATATAATTACCGCGTAGCTAAATTTTTTAAATGTAATCATAATTTTGAATTACATGAAAATAATACAAATGATAGAAAGGATGCGTTGCCAATAGGCATTTAAGAAATTTATGCAAAAAAAATTTTTTAAAAGGAGGAAAAGAAATGAAAAGAGGATACAAATTCATTTCAAGATTAATTGTGGGAATCGCATTAATCGTATTAGCGGGGGTACTATTATGGAGTTTAATTAACACAATAGTAATTCCAAAATTGCCAGTTGTTAAGGGGGCAGATTATGTACAGGATGTGTCAGGTTCTATGAGTGAACCAGACAAAACTTATGCCAAAAACGCAATCAAAAAAGCATCATCAGAAAATAAAATTGCAATAGTTTTAGACTACCAGTTGCAGACTTTTGATATTACCGACACTTATATAGATAAGACGGTAAGTAACGTGGTAAATAACGTGTATAGGAATCAGAAATATGTAGTATATACATACTTTAAAGATACTGGTAAGTTAGTTATCACAACCAATATTAATGATACTGCAAATGATGTAGTAAATAAGACAAAAGAGAATATAGACAATGATCCTAGAGTAGTGAAAGAAATATTGTACTATCAACAAAACCTAAAAAGAGAGTATGGACTAAAAAATTGGAACTTTAATTTAAATACAGAGTATACCAAAAAGTCATGCGTAGCGGGTGTAGGATCAATAATATTATTAATACTTGGAATTGGAGTTTTACCATCAACTGCTGAAGGACTAATAAATCCGTTCAGAAGAAAAAAGGCAAAATCTAGTAGTCATTCTGAGTAAATAAAAAAGGTCGTTAAAGAAATTTAACGGCCTTTTGTTTTTGCCTTTTTCCTTAGAAAAGTCTATTGAAATTATATCATTATATGGTATAATTAACTTGAACAATTGTAAATGGAGGAAGATTATGTTTTTTGACAAATTAAAAGATAACTTAAAGAAGACAAAAGAAGCTTTAAATATAAAGATGAGCAATATCTTTGCAGATAAAAAAGATATTGAAGAAGTAATAGATGAAATAGAAGAGACATTAATACTGTCTGATGTTGGATATGAAACAAGTACTAAAATATGTAAAAAATTAAGAGAAGATTTGAAAAAGCAAGTCGAAAAAGATGAGCAATCAATAAAGACATTACTTAGAAAAGAAATGACAGAGATTTTAATGTCAGATGAAATAAATACAGTAGATAGTATTAATTTGAATGAAAAGCAAGTAATATTAGTAGTAGGAGTAAATGGTGTTGGTAAAACAACATCTATTGGAAAATTAACAAAATTATATAAAGATAGTGGAAAAAAAGTATTACTTGCAGCAGCAGATACTTTTAGAGCAGGAGCAATTGAGCAACTAGAAGTATGGGCAAAAAGAAACGATGTAGATATTTGTGTTGGAAAAGAAATGCAAGATCCAGCGTCAGTAATATTTGATGCTACTAAAAAATTTAATGATGGAAATTATGATGTACTAATTTGTGATACTGCAGGAAGACTTCATAACAAGAAGAATTTAATGGATGAACTTGAGAAAATGAAGAAAATAATAGATAAAAATATATCTGAAGATATACATAAAGAAACTATTATGGTGCTTGATGCTACAACAGGTCAAAATGGTGCAATTCAAGCAAAATTATTCTTAGAAAAAACAGATGTAAGCGGAATATTTTTAACAAAATTAGATTCTACTTCAAAAGGTGGCGTTGTATTTAGTATAGTAGATGAATTGAAAATTCCAGTTAAGTATATTGGAGTTGGAGAAACAATAAATGATATAGAAAAATTTGAT
This sequence comes from uncultured Clostridia bacterium, assembly GCA_934130595.1. Lineage (GTDB taxonomy): Bacteria > Bacillota > Clostridia > TANB77 > CAG-465 > CAG-465. Next base: position 11,666 of record CAKOYF010000016.1, read on the forward strand.
GCAAAGTCATTTGTAGAAGCAATAATATAGGAGGAGTATATGGATATATATAAAGGTTTAGAGAGCATATTAGAAAAAGAAAATATAAAATATAATGAGCCAATGAAAAATCATACTACCACTAAAGTTGGAGGACCTTGTGATTGTTTAGTTGAGCCAAGTAGTATAGATGAAATAAAAGCAGTAATAAAATATGCAAAAGAAAACAACATAAACTATTATGTTATTGGTAATGGAAGTAATTTGTTAGTTAAAGATGAAGGAATACATGCTTTAATTATAAAAATCACAGATAAGTTTTCAGATTATGAAGTAAATGATAATTATATAAAAGTATGTGCAGGATGTTCTGTTCCTAAGCTAGCACAAGTCGCTAAAAACAATTCATTATCAGGATTAGAATTTGCTTGTGGAATACCAGGAAGTGTTGGTGGAGCAATAAGAATGAATGCAGGTGCATATGGCTCAGAAATGGTAAATGTAGTAAGTAAAGTTGGATATTTAGATGAAGATTGCAATGTTGTTGAGATATCTAACGAAGAGGCACAATTTACATATAGACATAGTATGTTTGTTGAAAATCCACAATATGTAATACTTTATGCAATATATAAATTAGAAAAAGGTAACAAAGAAGAAATTACAGAAAAGATGACAACAAATATGAATTCAAGAAGAGAAAAGCAGCCTCTTGAATATCCTAATTTTGGAAGTGTATTTAAAAGGCCAGAAGGATATTTTGTTGGAAAACTAGTAGATGATTGTGGACTTAAAGGTTATACAATAGGTGGTGCACAGGTTTCTACTAAGCATTCAGGTTTTATTGTTAATATATCTAATGCTACATGTAAAGATGTATTAGATTTAATAGAATATGTTAAAAAAATGGTATATGAAAAATTTAATGTTATGTTACAAGAAGAGGTTGTAATATTAGGGGGAAAATAAAATGAGAGATTTAATAGAATGGTTGAAACCAGGTTCTAGAGTAAAAAGATATATATTTACATTATTAGTATCAGTATTGTTATTAATATTTTGTGGTATAAATTTAGGAAAAACAAGTGATTTAACACCAACAATGTTAGTTGCTTATGTATTACTAATATCTTTGTCTATATTTGGAATAATATTTTCATTCATACTAGCACAAAGAAATATACTACTAGTATCTTTGAAAAATATATCAAAAAGAAACAAAAATGTACGTATAAGACAATTATTATATGGTGATCCAAGACTAAAAAAAGGACCAAGAGTTGTAGTTATAGGTGGTGGTTCAGGACTACCAAATTTATTAAAAGGATTGAAAGAGTATACATCAAATATTACAGCAGTAGTAAATGTTTCTGCAGATGATTACACTCTAACATCTGCAATGAGTAAAGAAGAAAGAGTTACACCAGGAGATATAAGAAAATGTGTATCAGCATTATCAAGATCAGAATCAGATTTTTCTAAATTATTAACATATAAAACAGATGATGGAAAAGGTACATCAATAGGTAACTTAATAATAAATGCATTAACAGATATAACTGGAAGCTTTCCAAAATCTATAGACAAGCTATCAGATATATTCCAAGTACAAGGAGATATATATCCAGTTACAACAGATGATTTAATACTTTGTGCAGGATTAGAGAATGGTGAAGTAGTAGTAGGAAAAGAAAACATAAGTGAAAGAGTAAGAGAAACTAAATCACCAATAAAGCAAATATTCTTAAAAGATGGAAGTTTAAAAGTAGTTCCAGAAGTAATTGATGCAATAAAGAAAGCAAATATAATTGTATTAGGACCTGGTTCTTTATACACATCTATTTGTTCAAATTTACTTTTTGAAGAAGTAAGTAAAGCAATAGTAAAATCAAAAGCTAAGAAAGTATATGTAGCAAATATTATGAACCAACCTGGTCAAACTGAAGGATATACTTTAGCTAGATATATAAATGAAATTGAAAGATATTTAGGAAAACATGTATTAGATTATGCAATAGTAAATAATGGAGAAATAACTCCTGAAATGATTAAAGATTTTAACCAAGAAGATTCAACTGCAGTTAAAGTTGATCTTGAAAACATACAAAATAGAGCAATTTGCGTAATTCAAGAGGACTTTGTAGTAACTGCTAAAAACGCATTAATACATGACTCAGATAGATTAGCTGAAATAATTATGACATTATCATTAACTAAATCTATAGGGGATTTAAATATTGTTTCTATGAAGAGAAAACATATGAAAAAAGAAAGAATTCTTTCAAATAAACGTATTATAAAAAATAAAATAAAGGAATTCAAAAGAAAAAGAGCACAGAAAAAAGCAGAAAAATTAAAAAATGAGACTCCTAAGAAAAAAGAAAAGAAACAAAAAGAAGTAAAAACTAGTGAAAAAGCACAAGAGACAATAAATAAACTTAAAGATGAAATTTCAAAGGAGTAAAAATAAATGTTCAAGTACAAAAGAGAAATAAACAATTACGAGCAAGCAAAGCAGATTGAATATGATTTTACAGATAATTCAAAGGTATGTTTTTGCACAGCTGGAAATTTACAAACAAAGAAACCATATCATGGAATGTATATTAAAGATTCAAAGGTTTTGCTAGAAAATTTAGTAGAAACATTTGAAACAGATACAACAACATATAAAATAGTAGAATTAGAAACAAAAAATAAAGAGCTAACTGCTAGAGAATATGTAACTAATATAGACTTAGACAATAATTTGTTTGAGTATAGTTTTGCAGATCTAAGTTATTCTAAAAGATTTGCTTTTGAAGAACAAAATGGAACATTATGCATTGAATATATAATAAAAAATAATTCTAGAAGTGATGTAAAATTTAAAGTTATTCCATTAATTACATATAGAGATTACTATAATATGAAAAACAAGAGCATGCTAAAATTTAATCAAAGAGATACAGATGATGGCACTTTTGTAGCTCTTAGTGTATTAAATCAAGAAAATATAGTATTAAAATCAGATAAAATGCGTTGGGATAATGATAATAATGTATTAAAAGATGTAAAGCATGAGCTAATAACAAAGGACTATAAAAAAGAGATATATTTTGAGGATTTAGTAATTTGCGGCAATTTTTGTGCAGATATTAAAGGCCTTTCTGAAACAAAATTATATGTTTTTGTTTCATATAAGGATATTGATATAGAAAAACTTGATGTTTTAAGTATATTTAATAATATTCAAGCAAGAAATAAAAATATAACTTTTGATGTAGATGAAAATTTTGTTGAACTTATAGATTTATCTAAATCAATGCTAAATACTCATTTTAAAGATCTTATGATAAGTACTATTCCATATAGAAAGCAATATAATGATGAGTATTTAAAATTGTTACCAGAGATTTCAGAGAAGCAATTAAATGAAGATATAGAAGAACTAATAAATATAACACGTTCTATTGAAGGACAATATTTATATTATAAAAAAGTTAAAGAGGCTAAAGTAACAGTTTTAAATGTATATAAAATAATAAAAGAAATGTCAAAACTTGAGTTGACAGAACATCAAAAAGAGAGATTAAATGTATTAAAGTTATGGTACATTGAATCTGTAAATAGAGTTCTTCAAAAAGAAGGAAGAATAGAACTTTATATGGATTCAATAAAAGATATCTTGTATTATTTTATTGAACCAGAAAACAGAGCAACTTGTTTTAAGACTATTGAAATAACAGCGCTTATGCTAAATGCTATTAAAATATACCTAAATATTTTAACTTGGATTGGAGACTCAGACAAACAGATGGAAATTCAAGAAGAATATTTTAGTGATTTAATTAAACGAGAATTCTGGGTAAAAGAAAAAAACATAATGAAAAGAGATTTAAGAGAAGAAGAACAATATGCTAATGTAGAAATGCTATATACATTAAGTTTATCTTTTCCTTGTGTAAGTGATGATATTCCAAATAAGATTTTAGATACAGTATTTAAGGAATTATATACTCCTTATGGATTAAGAATGACTTCAAAGATTTCAACTAAATATGATGGACTTATATATCCAAAATATATGGCACATTTTATTAAGGCAAACTTAAGACTTACAGGAATTACTAGAGCTTCACAAAAAATAGCGTTTAATTTAGTTAAAGAATTACTACAAGATGTAGGAAAATATGTAAATGGTGGTACTAAGAAAATATATAGCGACAGAGGGATTGCAATAGATAGTATGAGTTATGATATTCTTACTAATGCTGAAATGATAAGATTATATCACATGTTTATGTAGTGAAGGAAAATATGATTGAATATATATAAGAATTACAGGAAAATTGAATAAAGAAGAAAAAGAACTTGCTTTAAAATACTACAGTGGAAAAATTATATTAGGTATAGTATTATCCATAGTTACTTATATGTTATTTTCAATATCTTATTTTATTTCTGACTCTATAGTTGCTCCACCTATGTAGAAAAAAAAGTAAGAGGTGATAATGTGATTATACTTGGAATAGACCCTGGATTTGGAAGAATAGGGTATGGACTTATCTCTTTTAATAAAAATCAGTATAAAGTTATAGAGTATGGTTGTATCACAACACCAGAAAATAGCTATTTTCCAAAAAGATTAAACAAAATAGAACAAGATTTAGAAACTATAATTTCTAGATATGATAATATAGATGCTGCATCTATAGAGGATCTATACTTTAATACAAATATTACTACTGCAATAAAAGTTGCTCAAGCAAGAGGAGTTATTTTAAATACTTTATCTAAACATAATATAGATATATACGAATATACTCCTATTCAAGCAAAACAAGCTATTGCAGGATATGGAAGAGCAAACAAACATCAAGTAATGGAGATGCTTCAAAAGTTCTTAAAAATGGAAAATATGCCTAAATTAGATGATACGGCGGATGCTTTAGCATTAGCTATTTGTCATACTCAATATAATAGATATACAGAATTTACAGGAACAGATAAAAGTAAAAAAGGTACTATGACAAAGCTTCAAGAAGTTTATCTAGAGGAAGCAAAAAAGGATAAAGATTTAAAGAAAAAAAGAGATTTAATGATAAAAAAAGCAATGGAAAAAGAAAAAAATAGTAGAATAAGTAAAAAGATATAAATAGTAAAAAGAGGTTTTTAACCTCTTTTTTTATGAAATTTTTATATTATTTTTTAAATTGACGACTAAAAACATATATGATATAATCCAATTGGTGATTTTATGAAGAAAAAAATAATATTTACTATCATAGTAATTTTAATGATTGCAATTATAGCTTATTTATTAATTTTTAACTTAAATAAAAAAGTTCTTTTGGATAATGAAAATCAGGTTGAACTTTTGTCTGAAATGTATAAAGATTTTGTTTTGGATACTAATATAAATGAATATAATATTTCATTAGATGACTCTGCTATAAAAAACTTAATAACTAAAGAATACTTTGATGAGTCTTCTATAGATATTTTAAAGCAGGTAGAAACAAGCTATTCTGATTCAAAATCAGATTACATTTTGTCATTAAAATATGATTATAATAAAAAAATTATAGAACTAACTCTTAAAAATGATTCTGGTAATATGATAAGACAAAAATATATATTAAAAATAAAAAATGGTAAAATCAATTACGAAAAATATGACAATGGATTTATTATGATGTCATAATGAAAAAATCTAGCTATAAAAAAATAGCTGGATTTTTTTGAAATTAACTAAATTCAAATAAATAGCATAAAATACACTAACTAAGATAGGAGGTGTTTTATGCAAATCGGTTTAGTTCTAAGTGGTGGAGGAGCAAAAGGGGCAGCTCACATAGGAGCACTTAAAGCATTAGAAGAGGAAAATATACAAATTAGTTGTATTTCAGGTACAAGTAGTGGAAGTATAGTCGCATCACTATATGCTTGTGGATATACCCCTACACAAATATATTATATTTTTAAAAGATACTGCAAGTGTATAACAGATTATGATAAGCTAATTCCATTTAAGGTGTTAAATACGCTCTTTACTGGAAAGATAAGGCTAAAATCACTTGCAAAAGGAAATAATCTTGAATGGATAATAAATAATCAATGCTCAAAAAAAGGTATATATGATATTTCACAATTGAAAATCCCATGTGTTATTCCAGCAGTAGATGTAGTTCATGGTACAATAGTATATTTTTGTAGTAGAAAAATAGAAAATATCAGAAATACTACTGTTTATGAGGATATGCCTGAATATGTTTTTTATGGAAAAGTATCAGATATTGTAAGAGCAAGTACTGCAGTTCCAGGAGTATTTTCTCCAAAAGCAATAGGAAAATATCTTTTAGTTGATGGTGGAATAAGAGTAAATAGTCCAGTAACAGTATTAAAAAATTATAAATCAAATGGTGAAAAAGTTTTAGTAATATATTTTGAAAAAGAAAATAATAATGTTGCACCTAAAAATATAATAGACACTGCTGTGAAGTCTTTTGATATAATGGGACATGAGATTAATGAATGGGAAATTAGCCAGGCAGATTATAAGTTAGACATTGAAAGTAGAGATGTTGGACTGTTAGATGTTTCTAAAATAGATTATATGGTTAATTTAGGATATACAGAAACTAAACAATATATAAATAAAAATTTTAAATAATAAAAGCAAATAATTTGCGTAATTTAGATAAATCTCTTGCAAATATCCTCTAAACAATATATAATAACAACACATATTTTATATAAGGAGGATAGAAATGAGTAAAATATTAACAGACATTTCAAGAACATTTAGTGAATTTCTTTTGTTACCAAATTTGACAACAGAAAAATGTATTCCTGAAAATGTATCATTAAAAACACCAATAGTAAAATTTAAGAAAAATGAAGAGCCAAAGATTTGTGCAAACATTCCTATGGTATCTGCAATCATGCAATCAGTTTCTGGAGAGGAAATGGGTATTGCGCTTGCTAGAGAAGGAGGAATTGCGTTTATCTTTGGCTCTCAATCTATTGAATCACAAGCTAAAATGGTAGAAAATGTAAAAAAGAGCAAAGCAGGATTTGTAGTAAGTGATTCAAATGTTAAACCAGATGCAACACTTGGTGAAGTAGTAGAATTAGTAGAAAGAACAGGTCATTCAACTGTTATGATAACAGATGATGGAACAGAAAATGGAAAATTTTTAGGCCTTGTTACAGACAAAGATTATAGACTATCTAGAGACAATTTAAATGAAAAAATCGAAAAGTTTATGAATAAAAAAGAAAACTTAGTGTATGCTGAAGAAGGAATAACACTTAAAGAGGCAAACGATAAAATATGGGATGAAAAAATTAGTTGTTTACCAATATTAGATAAAGATGGAAGACTAAAACATTTAGTATTTAGAAAAGATTATGAAGATAGAAAAAACAATTCAAATTCTTTATTAGATGAAGAAAAAAGATATGTAGTTGGAGCAGGAATAAATACTAGAGATTATGAAGAAAGAATACCAGCACTTGTAAAAGCTGGAGTAGATATTATTTGCATGGATTCATCAGATGGATACTCAGTATGGCAAAAGAAGACAATAGACTTTGTAAGAGAAAAATATGGTGATACTGTAAAAATTGGAGCAGGTAATGTTGTAGATGCAGAAGGATTTAGATATTTAGCAGAAGCTGGCGCTGATTTTATAAAAGTTGGAGTAGGAGGAGGCTCTATATGTATTACTCGTGAAACTAAAGGAATAGGAAGAGGACAAGCTAGTGCTCTTATTGATGTAGTTGCAGAAAGAGATAAATATTATGAAGAAACAGGAATATATATACCAGTATGTTCTGATGGTGGTATAGTTCATGATTATCACATTACATTAGCACTTGCTTTAGGAGCAGACTTTGTAATGATGGGTAGATATTTTGCAAGATTTGATGAGAGTCCAACAAGAACAGTTAAGAAAAATGGAAGTTTCTATAAAGAGTATTGGGGAGAAGGTTCAAATAGAGCAAGAAACTGGCAAAGATATGATATGGGTGGAAGCAAAACAAAATTAGCCTTTGAAGAAGGTGTTGACTCATATATTCCTTATGCTGGAAAATTAAAAGATAACTTAGATATTACTTTAAGTAAAGTTAGATCTACTATGTGTAACTGTGGTTCTACAACAATCGAAGAATTACACAAAAATGCTAGACTTACTATTGTTTCTGCAGTTAGTATTCGTGAGGGTGGAGCTCATGATGTAATAACTAAAGACGTTGAATAAGGAGATGTACAATGGAAAAGGAAGAAATATTAATAATAGATTTTGGTGGACAATATAACCAATTAATAGCAAGAAGAGTTCGTGAAAAAAATGTATTTTGTGAAGTTGTTCCATGTACTATATCTATAGACAAAATAAAAGAGAAAAATCCTAAAGGAATAATTTTTACAGGAGGACCATCAAGCATATATGCAGACGATGCACCCAAATGTGATGAAAGAGTTTTTGATTTAGGCATACCAGTATTAGGTATATGCTATGGAATGCAATTTATGGCATATACTCTTGGTGGAAAAGTAAAAAGAGCTACTAAAAGAGAATATGGACAAATAGAAGTTGAAATAAATAATACATCTAAGCTTTTTGATGGATTAAATAATCCTAATGTATGTCTAATGAGTCATACAGATTTTGTAGATGAATTACCAGAAGGATTTGAAAATATAGCATCAACTAATACTTGCAAAAATGCAGCAATGGAAAATAAAGAGAAAAATTTCTATGGAGTACAATTTCATCCAGAAGTTAATCATACAGAAAATGGAAACAAAATTATTGAAAACTTTGTAATAAATATTTGTAAGTGTAGTGGTTCATGGAAAATGGATTTATTTGCTAAAACAACAATAGAGTCTTTAAAAGATAAAATAGGAGATAAAAAAGCTTTATGTGCATTATCAGGAGGAGTTGATTCTTCTGTAGCAGCTGTTTTATTATCTAAGGCTATTGGTAAAAATTTAACATGTATTTTTGTAGATCATGGATTACTAAGAAAAAATGAAGCAGAAGAAGTAGAAGAAATATTTACAAAGAAATTTAATGTTAATTTTATTAAAGTAGATGCTAAAGATAGATTTTTAAATAAGCTAAAAGGTATAACTTCACCAGAGCAAAAAAGAAAAATAATAGGTGAAGAATTTATAAGAGTATTTGAAGAAGAAGCAAAGAAGATAGGAACAGTAGACTATTTAGTTCAAGGAACTATTTATCCTGATGTAATTGAAAGTGGTCTTGGTAAAAGCTCAGTAATTAAAAGTCATCATAACGTTGGTGGATTACCAGATTATGTAGATTTTAAAGAAATAGTTGAACCATTAAGAGACCTATTTAAAGATGAAGTAAGAAAAGTAGGAAAAGAAATAGGATTGCCAGATTACCTAGTAAATAGACAACCATTCCCAGGTCCTGGACTTGCAATTAGAATAATAGGAGATATAACTGAAGAAAAACTAGATATCTTAAAAGATGCAGATTATATTTTCAGAGAAGAAATTGCAAAAAATAACATGGAAAAAGAGCTTAGCCAATACTTTGCTGTATTAACAGATACTAAATCAGTTGGAGTAATGGGTGACGAGAGAACTTATGATTATTTAATAGCATTAAGAGCAGTTGTAACAGATGATTTTATGACAGCTAAATTTGCAAAAATACCATATGATATTTTAGAGATAATTTCAAAAAGAATTGTAAATGAAGTTGAACATGTAAATAGAATTGTATATGATATAACTTCTAAGCCACCAGCAACAATAGAGTGGGAATAAAAATAATAATCGAGTGATGTTTTATCACTCGATTAAATTTTGTCTATTTTCCAATAAACATTAGTACTATTATATATCCATATGTATTATTTTTTTCTAATCCTATTCCAATATAATTATATGAGTTTGAAAGTATATTTTTGCTGTGTTCTTCAGAAGATAAGAAAGAATTTATTGCATCATCTATATCACTATTTCCTGCAATATTTTCACCAGCAGATATATAAGTTATACCAGCATTTTGCATCATTTCAAAAGGGGTACCGTAAGTTGGCGAGTTGTGTGAAAAATAATTGTTTCTAGACATATCTTCTGCCTTTGTTTGAGCAGTCGCGGTTAAAAGTGAATCTAGAGTAAGAGCAGGTAAGCCATTTTCTATTCTTTTTTGATTAATTTTTTCTAGAATATATGAGATATTAGCCTTGGATTCGTTAGAATTTTGTTCTACTTTTGTTTCTTCTTTTTGAGTATAATCTGTATTTTCTTGTGTCTGTGAATTAGAATCAATCAAATCACTTCTTATCATTCCTACTAGATTATCTTTAGTTATAACTAACAAAAAGTTTTGAATTTGACCTATTACATATACTCTGTCTCCGGCATTTAATTTGCCGTAGACTCTAAATGAAGTTGACGGACCTCCACGTACAATTGTATTATCTCCTTTTATAGTACCATAAAATGGAGAATAATCTGTATACACTAAATTATCTGTTTTATTTCCAGTAATTTTTGCATAATCTTTAGATATAATTCCCACTTCATTTGTTTCTAATTGAACTATATAGTAATTGTCTATTGAACCAACAAGTTTAATTTTAGTATTTGGAGATAAAGTCCTAATAAAAGAGGAATAATCTGTTGTTGGTTTGTTTCTTAAGTTAACGTTTGCTGTTGTTACACCATATTCTGGAGCAAAATGTGTAATGGTAGAAACAGCAAATATACTAGAGAAAACTAAAATGAATAAAACTGTTACAATTACTATTATTAATGTTTTTTTTCTAGACATAAGTCTTCACCTCACAAATATTATTACCAAAACTTTCCTGAATATTATTAAAAATAGTATAAATTTAAAATTTTAATGAAAAATATTTATGAGGTGTTAATATGCAAAAAGGAATATGGTTAAAAAAGAATAAAATAAAAAATATTTATCCGTATTTATCAGATAATATGGAATGTGATGTAGTAATTGTTGGAGGGGGAATAAGTGGTGCTATAACAGCATATTTTTTAGCTAAAGATGGATTTAAAATTGCAGTAATTGAGAAAAATTTAATAGGGTATCAAACTACTGGGGTTTCATCTGCTTGTGTAACGGATTTTATAGATGAATTATACATAAAAAGTACAGCAAACAAAGAAAAAAATATGGAAAGAAAGTTATTAGATTTAAAAAGAAAAGCAAATTCTCTTTTAGATGAAATAGCAGTAGATATACAAAAGAATGAATATTTAAAAAAGACAGATTATACAATATTAAATACAAGAATGTTTCAAAGGTCTATGCTAAAAAATGAGATTAATATAAGAAATGATATTGGAGAAAAAGTAGATATAAATGAAAATAATACAGGTATTAATATAAAACAAGGAGCAAGAATGTTAGATTCTTATGATTTTGCATCTAGAATTTTTGAGTATATATCGAGATTTCCTAATGTGCATATCTTTGAAAATACAGAATTAAAAGAAATGAAATCCTTTTATGATTTTGTAGAGATTAAAACACAAAATGATTTTTGGATAAAATCTGGAGCCTTAATTTTAACAACAGGAATAGGCAATATTCAGATCCCTAATATTTCAAACGTTGAACTGTATAAAAGATTTAGTGTAGCCTTAAAAACAAATCTTAAAAAAAGAGTTTGTGTTAAAATGTTAAATGATATTCCAATATATATTCGTTGTGATGAAAATGGAAATGCAATAGTATCTGGTATAGATACTAGATATTCTTTTAAAATGGACAACGAAAAGTATCTTAGTGCATTAGAAAAGGAAAATGGTAAAAAGTTAAAGTCTATTATGTATAAGCTTTTTCCTAAAATAGAAATATCAGATGAAATAATAAATTATAGTGGAAATATATACAATTCTAAAGATAATCTTCCAATAATATGTGAAATAGAAAATGTACCTAATGTATATCTAAATGTGGGTATGGGAAGTTCATCTATATCTCAAATGCTAATAGGAGCAGATATATTGAAAGAGGCAATAAAAGGGTATTATAAGAAAGAGATGAATTTGTTTAAAATTACTAGATAATTTATTACAGAAAAATGTCAAAAAATCTTTAATTTTGCGCTGTACTGTGATATAATACGCACAGGAAGGAAGATGGTATGATGAACAAGCTAAGGTTAGTTTATGGTAAATCTAGAGATGCAATGTATATATCTCAGGAAGACACTATTAAAATTTTTTCTGATGCATTCTCTAAGGCAGGACTACCAGTTGTTAGATCTAAAAGTACAAATTTGGTAGATATGATGTTTGCTCATCCACTTACTGATGGGTATGAAAGTACTGGAGAAATTTTTGAAATAAATCTTACTGAAGAAGTGGACACTCGTTATTTAGTAAGAGAATTAAATAGAACTCTTCCAGCAGGATTTATAGTTATGTCTGCAGAAAACGTATCACCAAATGAAGAAAGTATTAACTTAAGGGTTTATGCAGCTGAGTATGTAATAAATATAGATTATGCTGAAAAATTTAAAGATAAATCTTTAAGAGAGAAAGATGAGATAAAAGCATATTATAGAAAAAAGATGGAGATGTATTTATCACAAAATCAAATTCTTGTAGTAAAAAAGAGCTACGATAGAATGGAGAGATTAGATATTAAGCCTCAAATTGAAAAATATGTGTTTAATATAGATGATAGTGTAGATTTAGTTTTGTCTGCAGGTCCAAGATCCAATATATCACCAGCAATAGTGATGAATGGATATTTTGAATATATAAATGAAAAAGTTGATTACGAAGTAAAAAGAACAAAGATATTATATAGTTAAAATTTGCCGATTTTTCTTGAAATTTTCTTGTAACAAAAATGATATAAATTATGGTAAACAAATTGTTGACATTGATATATTAATATGGGATAATAAAGTTAACATTCAAGGAAGGCGGTGTAGAACATGCAAGTAACAGACGTAAGAGTTAGAAAAGTAACTTCTCAAAACAGAATGAAAGCTATCGCTTCTATAACTATTGATGATGTTTTTGTAATTCACGATATTAAAGTTATTGAAAGTGATAAAGGGTTATTTATTGCAATGCCTAGCAGAAAAACTCCAAACGGAGAATTTAAAGATATTGCTCATCCTATCAATACTGAAACAAGAGAAATGTTACAAAAATTAATTATTGATAAATATAATGAGGCTGAGTAATTTATAAGATAAATTATGATGAAAACTAGAGGGTTATTTAAGACCCTCTTTTTATATATGTAAGGAGATGATAAATGTATGACTAATGAATATGTTAAAGGTATAGTAGCTAAAATTCCTTTTGAGCCAGGAATCTATATGATGAAAGATGAAAAAGGTGAGATAATATATGTAGGAAAAGCTATTTCTTTGAGAAAAAGAGTAAGACAATATTTTCAAAAGAATAATAAAACAAAGAGAATAGAAAACATGGCTTCATTAGTTAGAGACATAGATTATATAGTAGTAAATAATGAAGTAGAAGCTTTAAACCTTGAATGTAACTATATAAAAAAATTATCTCCTAAATTCAATGTATTATTAAAAGACGATAAAACATATCCATATATAAAAGTAACTATAAAAGATAAATATCCACTAATTTATGTTACTCGTAGAAGAATTGATGATAAAGCTTTATATTTTGGACCATATACAAATGTAGGTGCAATGAGAGACGCTTTACATACAATAAAGGAAATATTTCCAGTTAAAAGATGTAAATACAATTTAGATAAAACAAAAATAAAAAATGCTTGTCTATATTATCATATAGGTAGATGTTTAGGACCATGTATAAATGAAGTAAATCTTAAGGCATATAAAGATATGATAGATCAAGTTGTGTTGTTTTTAGAGGGAAAGACTTCTGATGTCAAAAAGATGATAGAAGCACAAATAGAAGAATGTATACAAAAACTAGAATTTGAAAAAGCAGCAGTTTTAAAGCAAAGGCTAGATAATATAGAAAAATTTAGCCAAAAGCAAAACGTATCTAATTTAAATGAAATTAGTACAGATATCTGGGGATATGTATACAATGATGAAACTCTATACATTCAAATATTTAAAATCAGAGATTATAAGATAGTACTTCATGACAATGTTAAACTTAATGAAGTTTCAGAAGATGAAATAGAAGAATCCTTAGCACAAATTGTTTCTAATTATTACACAGATAATAAAGATATGCCTAAAAAGGTATATATAACATTAAGTGAAGAGCAAATTGAACTTATCAATAGTCTTTTCAAAAAAAGAGAAATTAGTTTACAAGTTATTTGTCCAAAAAGAGGAGAAAAAGCAAATCTTGTAAAAATGGTAGAAAATAATATTCATATAAATATAGAAGACAATAAAAATAATGTTATTGAGGAGTTATCAAATCTTTTAGGATTTAAAGAAGGAATAGATTCTATTGAATGTTATGATATATCTAACTTAAGAAATGAGTACATAGTTGGATGTATGATAAGATTTGAAAATGGAAAACTTAATAAGAGCATGTATAGAAAATTCAAAATTAAAAGTACTATGACACAAGACGACCCACAATGTATGTATGAAGTAGTATTAAGAAGACTAAAACATGCACAAGAATGGCCACTTCCGGATGTTATGTTTATAGATGGTGCAATGAATCAACTAAATGCAGTAAAAAGAGCTATGGAAGATGCACAAGAGAGAACAAATATATATGGTATGGTAAAAAATGATAAGCATAGAACAAGAGGATTAATAGATGAAAACGGTAATGAATTTGACCTTTCAGATAAAAAGCAAATACTTAATTTCTTAACATTTTTACAAGATGAAATCCATAGATTTGTAATAACATACCATAGAAAATTAAGGGATAGTGTAAAACTAAAAGACGGAAAAGTATATAAAAATATTGAAAAGAAAAAATAGTATGGAGGAAATGATGAAAGTTTTAACAATAAGACAACCTTGGGCTACTCTTATAATGCAAGGAGTAAAAAGATATGAATTTAGAAGTTGGAATACAAAATTTAGAGGTGAATTTTTAATACACGCAGGAAAAGGAATAGATAAAGAGGCAGTTGTACGTTTAAAAAAATATTTACCGAATGAACCATTACCACTTGGAAAAATTCTTGGAAAAGCTGAGCTAACAGATTGTATTGCAATGAATGATGAATTTGCTAGACAATTAGCAGCAGAAAATAATGATATTTATACTACTCATTCATTTTCAAGAAATTATGCTTTTAAGCTTGAAAATATAGAAAAATTTGATGAGCCTATTGAAGCAAAAGGCCAACTTGGATTTTGGAATTATACTGAGATGTAGTAAGAAAAAATGACCGTTTTATGGTCATTTTTTTATATATTTTTTAGAAATAAAAATGAAATAAACCGGAAAAGAAAAGGTAACATTTCTTCCTGAAAAAGCACATAATAATGGTTAATTATATAATATTTTACGTAAATTTGATAAAATTACAATGATAATGTAAAAAAGAGGGGGACATATATGAACAGAAAACTAAAATTATTTTTAGGAACAATAATCATGGTTATTTTAAGCATTATATTAGTAAATGGAAATGATATATATGCTGTTCAAATATCAAATGTTTCACCAGGAACAATAGTAAATAAAAATGCTATGATATTTGAAAAAAGACCATCATCAGGAAGAGTTTCAAGTCTAACTTCTACAAATGGAAGTTGGTCTTTAAGAACAGGAAAACACCCTACAAATATATCATATGATAATGGAGTAAGTAAAATAAATTGGGAAAATTGGGTAGCTTTCCAATTATGGCAAGGTGTTGAAGATTCATCTGAGACATTTTGGGCTGCATATATTACAAATCCAAGTGTAGGAAATTCAATAAGAGTAAAATATGACTCTATTGGAACATATAACGGAGAAAAAATAGGAGTATATCTAGATTTCACATTAGAAAGTGTTGATGGCTCTGGCTCATTTATGATACAAGGATGTGAAAATTCATTATTTAATGGATTTGTATTTTTCGGTGGTAGAGTAAAAACAAAATTAACTTTTTATAAAATGAGTAATGGAAGCAGTATAGCAGTTTCAGGAAGTGCACTTTGTTTTAACTCATTAAATACAAACGAAGGATTTACTATACCAGAAAGTCAGGTAAACTATGTTGAACTTTCTACTCAAACAGTTGTATCTGCTTCTTCAAGTGGAAACTTGGTAAAAGTAATAGGAACAGCTGAAGGATTTGATGACTTTTTAGGTGGTGATACTTTCTATAAAGCATCAGCAGTAGTTGCATTAAAAAATGCTATTACTAGTGTAGAATTTTCTAGCTTAACAAGTGATTGGTGGTTTACATTTACTACTAACCCTTTAACAATAGGTAGAATAGAAGATCCAGTAAAATCTATTACAACTTCTACAGGACATGTAGGAGATACAGTTACTTATACAATAAATCAAAAAGCTAACCAAATGGGTGTTGATACGCTTGAAAAGTATACAAGTTTAGTATTTAAAGATACTTTACCAGTAGGAATTACTCCTAAAGCTGTTAAGGTATATGCACCTAATGGAACTGAAATTACTAGTAGTGCAGGTAGTGCTAATATAAGTGGACAAGATGTTAAATATACTTTTTCATCAACATACTTAAATAGTAGTTATGTATATGATGGAGGAACATATAAATTTGTAATAACTGGTACTGTAAGTGACAATATAAAAGGAAAAAACAGTGTAGATAATTCAGCAAATATTACAATAAATTCTACATCATTTGGAACAAACACAGTAAAATTTTCACCATTATATAAAATAACAACATCTAAAATAGATGCACAAATTGATGCATCAATTCCAGATGTACCAGCAGGAAGCAATAAAACTATAAATTATAGTCATATAAAAGGATATTATATATCTAGTTTAAAAGTAGATAACCAAGAGGTTACTCCTACATCAATTATGTCTGGTTCTTATACTTTTTCTAACATTCAAGATGATCATAAAGTAGAAGTAGTAGGAAAACCACAAACAGTTAGTATTACATTAAAAAAGACAGATAAAGAAACAGGAACAACTCCTCAAGGAGATGCTAGTTTAGATGGAGCTGAGTATACAATTTACCAAGATGCAGATTGTAAAAAAGCTGTTGAAACATTAAAAATAGCCAAAAACAGTGATGGAACTCACTCAGCTACAAGTAGTAAATTACCATTAGCAGAAAATGTAAATAATAGTTATATTTATCATGGAACATATTATATAAAAGAAACAAAAGCTCCACAAGGATACCTATTAGATTCTAATGTATATTCTGCTACAGTAGATATAGATGCATTAACTAGTGCAACAACATCTGTAACAATAGATGTAGCAGATCAAGTAATAAAAAATAACATAGAATTAACAAAATATCTAGAAAAGACAGATTCATCATTAAAGATGAAATTAAATGGCGCTATATTTATGGCTACATTAAATAGTGATAATACAAAGAAATATTATTCTACAGAAACAGATCAAAATGGTTACGCAATAATAAAAGATTTACCGTATGGTACATATACTATAGTTGAAAGTACTGTCCCATCAACTGCTTTTAATGGAAGATTTTATGTAGGTATTTCAAATTCTGTAGTAAAAGCATTTGAATGTAGTATTTTCCAAGATAAAACAGTTGAAAAATATGTATATGGAGATATAACAAATATAGCAAAGAAAATGCAAATAACAATATATAAAGAAGATGCTCAAACTGGAA
>CAKOYF010000017.1 GCA_934130595.1 uncultured Clostridia bacterium
GATGCAGAATATCTACAAGCAATAACTTGTTTGGATTCTGAAAAAGATAAAATCCTAACTGAAATAGATAATCAGTTAGAATATGTCTTTAAAAGACTAAAAGCAGAAGGTGCGTGTGTTGCACCTTCTAAAACAACAGAGTTCCTAAACATTATGAAAGATACTTTTAAAAAGTAGATTCGTAATCTCAACTCTGTAGTATAATTATACCACAACAAGGAAATGGTGTCAAAGCATAAGGAATAATTTCTCTAAAAAAGCAGCTACTAAAAAGCTGCTTTTTAAATTATATATTTATATTACTACTTTTTTATTGTAATATTATGCTTTAATTCTTTTTTATGAATTACTTAAATTAAAAAATTCCAACTGAAATAGATAATCAGTTGGATTACATCTTTGCTAGAATAAAAGCAGAAGGTGCATGTACCGCACCTTCTAAAAAGATAGAGTTATTAACAATAATGAAAGATACTTTTAAAAAGTAGCTTTTAACTTATAACTCTAACAATATAATTATATCACAGCAAGGAAATGGTGTCAAAGCATAGAGAATAATTTTTCTAAAAAAGCAGCTACTAAAAAGCTGCTTTTTAAATTATACTATTTTTTACTTTTAGTAGATTTTTCTTTCTTTTCCTTTTCTTCTTTTTCTTTATCCTTTTTTATTTCTGCAAATCTTTTAATTTTCATTGTAGTTGTTTTTTCAAATTCATCTTTTTTAATTTCTAAACATTTTATTGCTTTATATGATGTTAAAGTTTTATTAACTTTCTTTATTTCTTCCCATATCAAGTTATATATTTCTTCATCAGTCATATCTTCTTTTACATTCTCTTTTATATAAGTGTAATTAGGTATTACTTTTACAGAAACAGTTAGATTATCCTTCTCTCCTTTTCCATATACCATACATTCAGATATATATGGTATATTTCCTAATATTAGTTCTATTTCTTCTGGATATATATTTTTTCCATTTGCTGTTACTATAACATTTTTAGAACGTCCTGTTATATATAAGTATCCATCTTTATCTAAATATCCTATATCACCGCTGTTAAACCAACCATCTTTTACAACTTTTTTTGTTTCTTCTTCCATTTCATAATATCCAAGCATTAAAGTAGAGCTTTTAATCCATACTTCTCCTTCTCCATCTTCGTTTGGATTATTAATTTTTATTTGGGCACATACAACAGCTTTACCTACAGAACCTGTACGTGGATCACTTTCTGGTGTTAATGCAGATATTGGAGCAGTCTCAGTTAAACCATAACCTTGTAAAAACTCAATGCCAATATCTTCAAGCCATTTTGCTATTTTTTTATCCATTGGCGCTGCAGCAGAAACTATTATTCTTAAATTTCCACCCAAATTTTCAAGAATTTCTGCAAATACTTTTCTTTTAATATCTATTCCTACTGCCTTTAAAGCATTAGTAACATGAATCATAGAATTTACTATTGTTTCTTTTCCACTCTTTTTAATATTTTGATTTATCTTTTTATATAGATTTTCTAGTAATAATGGAACAGCAAGTATAGCTGTAGGCTTTGTTTCTTTTAAATTTGATACTAGATATTTTAAGCCTTCACAAACAGCTACTGATGCACCTTGTGAAAATGGATATAAAAATCCTATTGTAGATTCATATGTATGATGTAATGGCAAAACAGAAAATAATTTATCTTTTGGTCTAAGATATACATAGCACTGACATGCATATACATTTTCTGTTAAGTTTCTATTACATACCATAACACCTTTTGAAGCAGAAGTAGTACCTGATGTAAATATTAATACTTTAAATTCATCTTTATCTATTTTTGTATCAAGTAAAGCATTATTACCATTTTCATATAGTTTATTTCCTATATTTTTGATTGTTTCAAATCCAACATCTTTTCCGTTTAATTCTGCATCTGAATACATTTCAATAAAGTATTCTACTCCATCTAATCTATCTCTTACTTTATCTACTAGTTCTTTCTTTCTATGTGAGAAAATAACGGCTGAAGCTTTAGAACGTTTTACTAAATTTTCAAACTCATTTTCTGGTAATTCTTTATCCATTGGTACTGCTATACCAACACCACATAAAAGAGCCATATATGATACATACCATTCATATGTAGTTTCACTAATTATTACAACTCTTTTATCTCTTAATCCTAAATATTCAATAAGACCTGTTCCTAATCCAATAACATCTTCTCTAAATTTTCCATAAGTTATATCTTCAAATTTTCCTTTGTGATCAAACTTTTGAGTTATTAAAACATTATCTTTAAACTTTACAGTTACATCTTCAAATACTTCTTGCATTGTATTATATCTTATTGCAGGAGGAATTGGATCTCCTGGTTTATATTCTTTTTGTTTTCCTTTTTTCTTAATTTCTTCTGTTAAATCATCTATCTTTTCTATATTATTCATTTTAAATTTAGGAAATTTAAAATCTGGCACTTTAAAATCTCTTAAACTCATCATAATTTTTTAGTTTCCCCTCTCTTTTATTTCAACATGTATTATACTATTTTAATATGCAATTTGTCAATTGACTAAGCAGTCAGTTTGCCCGTAAGTGCAACATATTTAACTATATTTCACACAATTTGCTATATTTTTTTGTAAACTTTAATATTATTTTTAACTTAAATATTGACAAGTATATAAAAAAATTGTATAATAGTGTACTCGCAAATGATTTGCGCATTTTTTTAGGAGGAAGAAATGATAGATATAATTACTGAGACACTAATTGACTCAATAAAAATCTTACCGTTTTTATTCTTGTCTTATTTGCTTATTGAATATATTGAGCATAAATCGTCTCACAAATTAGAAAAAGCATTATCCGCCTCTGGTAAATATAGTAAAGTCGTAGGAAGCATCCTTGGAATAATCCCACAATGTGGATTTTCTGCAGTTGCTGCTAACCTTTTTTCTAGTAGAGTAATAACAATTGGAACTTTAGTTGCAGTATTTTTAGCAACATCTGATGAAGCAATTCCTATTTTACTTACTTATCCAGAAAAAAGTAAAGATTTAATAATGATTCTAGTTATTAAATTTATTATTGCAGTAGTTGCTGGTACTATTATTGATGCTATTCTTAACTTAAAGAAGAATAAAGAAGCTAAATTTGATAATGATGAAATGCACACTCACATGCATGATATTTGCAAAGATTGTGATTGTGATCATGGATTACTAAAATCTAGTATAAAACATACTCTAAGTATATTTTTATTTCTACTAGTTATTACTTTTATCATAAATATAGCTGTAGAATTAATTGGAGATGAAAACTTTAGCAAAATTATTCTTTCTGGTTCTATACTTCAACCGTTTGTTGCTAGTATAATAGGATTAATTCCAAACTGTGCAGCATCTGTTCTTTTAAGTAAGCTTTATGTTGATGGAGCTTTAAGTTTAGGATCAATTATTGCAGGACTTTCTACTGGAGCTGGAGTTGGAGGAATTATATTGTTTAAAACAAATAAAAATTTAAAAGAAAATTTAAGTATATTAGGACTTGTATATTTAATAGGTGCATTTTGTGGAGTATTCATTGATCTTATTATGAGGATTTCATAATATAAATGAAAAAAGATTATATTTTTGATATATTAAAAAATTCGCCAAATTCATTAACTGCCGAGGAAATTTATAATGATGTTTCACAAAATATAGATATAAACCTATCTACAGTTTATAGAACTTTAAATAATTTAGTAGATAAAGATTTAGTAACAAAAGTAGTTCGTCAAGATAAAATAGCATACTATGAAATTGCCAATGACGAAAACGAGAACAAATATTACCTTATTTGTGATAAATGTAACAACGCTTATCCTACAGATATGTGCAATATTGAAAAACTTACAAGAAAAATAAAAAAAGAAACTGGATTTAATATAACAAGTCACACATTAGAATTTCATGGCATATGTCCTGAATGTTTAAAGAATGTCAAATAAGACATTCTTTTTTTGTGTTTTTATGATATAATCACTACTGGTGATTAGTATTATGACAAAAGAACAAAAATTGCAAAAAATAGAAAAACTATATGATTTATATAAAAGTGGAAAGCTTGGCGGAGATATAATGCCAGAAGACTCTAACCCACATTTAGATATTGGTTCAAAAGAAAACTTTTTATATTTTACTTTACCTATGGCTCTTAATTACCAAAGAAATTCATATACACTATGGGAAAGCGCAAAAAAGACATATGAAGATTCTACTACCTGCTTTATATTTGACCCTAAAAAAGTAATATCTGCCTCTTACGAGGATGTTCAAGCTGCCCTTATAAAATATAGATTGGCATTACAAAAAGACAAGCAAACTCAAATATGGATTAAACTTTGCTATACTATAGAGACTCTTCTTAATGGAGATATTAGAAATATTTTTAAAATTTGTGATTATGATGTAGATAAAATTAGAGATTATATGCAAAAACAGCATAAAAAAGATTTTCCTTATTTGTCTGGTAATAAACTTTGTAATTATTGGATGTATGTTATATACCAATATACAAATATGCGTTATATTAATAAAGAAGATTTAACTATAGCACCAGACATTCATGTGTTACGTTCAAGTGTAAAACTTGAAATCATAACTCAAAAAGAATTTGAATCTTCAAATGCACAAATTATATGTATACAAAATTGGAATGAAATTTTAAAATCAACTAAATTTGCACCAATAGATATTCATACTCCTTTATGGTTATGGGGACGTTCTGGATTTAAAGAAAATCTATAATAAAAAAAAGAGTTAATTAGCTTATACTAATTAACTCTTAATTATTTATTGGTAGCGGCAATTGGAGTCGAACCAATGACCTTTCGGGTATGAACCGAACGCTCTAGCCAACTAAGCTATGCCGCCATTTGTAACTTAAAAACCATCTTTTAGTTTCAAGCTACGAGAATTATTATACACTACTTCTTTCCAGTTGTCAACATTTTATTTTAATTTTTTATCAAAATATGGACTTACTTCTAATAAGTCTTTATAATTTAGTTGTCTTTCTGCTTCATATGCAACAATTGCAACAGCATTAGATAAATTTAAAGATCTAATTATATCTCTCATTGGAATTCTTGCTGCATTTTCAAAGTTTTCTAATATAAAGTCTTCTGGTAATCCTCTTGTTTCCGGTCCAAATACTAAGTATGCTTCATCTTCATATTTTATATCTGTATGACTTTTTTTAGATTTTGTTGAAAGTAAATACATTTTCTTTCCTTTTGTTTTTTGTTTAAAATCTTCTAAATTATCATATTCTATTATTTTAACTTTATCCCAGTAATCTAATCCTGCTCTTTTCATATTTTTCTTAACTGCAGCATCTGATGTATCAAAGCCATATGGTTTTACCATATGAAGTGTTGCTCCTATTGCTGCACAAGTTCTTGCTATATTTCCTGCATTTACTGCTATTTCTGGTTCAACTAATACTATATTAAGTGCCATTTTTCTATTCCTCCACAATCTTTTTTATTTTTTCTTCTAGTACTTCGTCATAATCTATCCAGTCTTGAACGTTAATTTCTCTATATCCTTTTTCACTGTTTTTATCTCTTACTATGACTTTTTCTATTCCTGCATTTATAACTACTCTTTTACACATGCTACATGAATCAATATAATCTAATACTTCATTTGTTTGAGCATCTTTACCCACCATATACATTGTAGCGCCTATTGTATCTTTTCTTGCAGCAGATATAATTGCATTTTGCTCTGCATGAACTGATCTACAAAGTTCATACTTTTCTCCGCTTTTTATATTAAGTTTTTGTCTTGCGCAATATCCTAAGTTAATACAGTTTTTTCTACCTCTTGGTGCACCTGTATATCCTGTAGAAATTATTTCATCATTTTTTACTATAACAGCACCATAATTTCTTCTTAAACAAGTACCTCTTTTTAAAACTGTATCTGCTATTTCTAAGTAATAATTTACTTTATCTATTCTTTCCATTAGCATACTCCCCTTTAATTTTTGCTAAGAGAAATTATATCATTATACTCGCACAATGTCAATTTATGTTATTGTTTATTAAGTTGTTTAATGATATAATATTAATATAGGTGATTTAATGAAACACGTAATAATGGTTAATCCAGTATCTGGTAGAAAAAACGGAAATAAACATGCAATAGTTGTTCAAAAACTATTAAAAAAATATAATATAGATGCAGATATAGTGTCTTCCACTTATTCAGGACAATTAAAAGAGATTGCATCTGAAATTTCTCACAAAGAACAAACTAGATTTTATTGTATTGGTGGAGATGGTACTTTAAATGAAATAGTATCAGGAATAATTTATACAGATTCAGAAATAGTTGTTCTTCCATGTGGAACTGGTAACGACTTTTCAAGATATTTAAATGAATATAATTCTCTTAGAAAAATTATTTTAACTTCTTTAAATACTCAAAGTGTAAAATATGATGTTATGAAGTTAAATTCTAACAGATACTGTATAAATGTATTAAATGCAGGATTTGATGCACTTGTAGCATACAATATGAATAAGTTTAGATGGGTTCCTTTTGTATCTGGTACTGCTAAGTATAACTTAGGTATTGTATATACCCTATTTTTCAATAAAAATTATAGATTAAGAATACATACAGATAACTATACAATAAAAGACAAATTTACTTTAGTTGCTATAGCAAATGGTAGATACTATGGTGGCGGAGTTGTACCTTGCAAGCTTTCAGAAGCAAATGATGGAAAGCTTAATACTTGTGCAGTAAAATCTACATCATTACTTCAAAAACTATTTTTACTTCCAAAATATAAAAAATGTGTACATCAAGACCTACCTCAAGTAAGAATAGATAATGATATAGAACACATTTCAATTGTATCAAATAAAAAATTTCCATTAAGTATAGATGGTGAAATAATATTTACAAACAAAATAAAAGCAAGCATACTAAAATCTGCTGTAAATATGGTACCAATAAAAAAGACAAATGACTAAAATCATTTGTCTTTCTTTATTATACTACTGGTTCATTTTCTTCATCAATAATACTCTTTTTTTCCTCATCTGTTTTAATAGAAAATAAATATGCATTTTTTGATGCCCTATAATTTTTATATTCTAAAACATTAGGTCTAAATTCTTCATTACTTCTACTCTCATTTATTAAGTCTAGAAGTCCTTCCATATACATATTATGTGTCTTAAATTTTCCATCTGTTAAGTATCCTATTAAACCGTATTGTTCTATTCCCAATCTTTTTTCTGTAAAAATTTCACGTACAAGCTTTCCTTCATCTGATTGATCTTTACCAAGTATCATATCATATTGCTTTTTAGATATTTTTACAATTGGAGAAATCTGAATTTTACAAAATTCATCAGATATTCTCATCAAAACAACTGTCATTATTTCACCCATATTGCTTTTTGAACTATAATTTAAAGCATAGTTAAAAGATATTGGTTTTTCAAGTAAAGCATCTGGATATTTAGCTTTAAATTCACTATAAACCTTATTTAAGTCTGCTTTTAATTTTTCTGCAACTTCACTAGGATTTAATTCATCAACATTTAAATAATCAAGATGAGCAATTGCAATAACATACTTTTCTCCTCTAGAATTAAATCTTTTATTAATATATGTTTTAAATGCATATTCTTTAGCATAGCTTTTAGAATGCTCAACTAAAATTATAATTCTTTTTCTATTTTTAACCTCATTTGAAAAATCATCATTTATATCTTTTATTTCAATAGGTTCTTTTTTATTATTTTGATTTTTCATATAAATCTCCTTTTATTATAACAATATTTATTCTATCATAATTCTAATTCAAAGTCAATTTACCAATTTTATATATTATACCATTGAATTTAGTATATTATTTGTAAACTTATCTGCAATATCTGAAATATCTATTTTTCTATTTCTTTCATATCTTAACATTATTCCTGAGCATAATACTCCAAAAATTTCAAAAGCAAATACTCGTGTATCACACTCTTTAAGTTCTCCGCTTGAGACTGCCTCTTTAAGTACATTTTCTATAGAATCTATACATAGGTATACCTTTTGTCTACATTTTTCGTTTCTGGCACTATTTCCACAATATTCATTCATAATTAATGTTATAAGGTTCTCATACTTATCTACTACTTTTATTTCTACAAGTATTATAGCACGAAGTTTATCTATAAAAGTATTTGCCATTCTTGATTTTAATTCTATACTATGTTGTAATAGTTTTATTCCCTCTACAATTAAAAAGTCTAAAATTTCCTCTTTGCTAGAAAAATGATAATATAATGTTCCTTTAGCAATTCCCACTACAGATGTTATTTCTTCTATGCTTGTAGCATCATATCCTTTTTTAGCAAAAAGATCCATAGAAGTCTCAAAAATTCTTCTTTTGGTTCTATTCATTTTTTCTTCACCACACTTGTATTATACTATATAATAGCATAAAAATAAAGAGCCAATAGGCTCTTTAATATTTTATTCTTCTACTTCTTCGTCTTCATCATCTTCAACGTTGTCTCTTCTTTTTAGAAGTGGATATAATACTACGTCTCTGATATTGTAACTACTTGTTAAGAATTGTAAAAATCTATCGATTCCTAATCCCCAACCAGATATAGGTGGCATACCATATTCCATAGCTTTTATGTATTCATGGTCTATGCTCATAGCTTCTTCGTCACCATTTTCTTTTAAGGCATTTTGTTCAATAAATCTTTTTTCTTGTTCTTGTGAATCAACAAGTTCTGAATATCCATTAATAATCTCTTGACCATTAACAATAAGTTGGAATCTATCAGTAAGTGTTGGATCCTCATCATTGCTTCTAGCAAGTGGTGATAAATCTATAGGATGTCCTGTTAAGAAAGTTGGTTTTATAATATATGGTCTACTAACTTTTTTATATAATAAATCTATTAAGTTTCCTCTTCCAAGATTTTCTATATTTTCATCTTCTAATTGAATGTTTCTTCTTCTTATTTCAGCAAGTAACTCTTTTGCTGTAGGGAATTCATTAATATCTATTCCACAATCTTTAATTAATAATTCTCTAAAAGATACCTCGTCCCACTCTGCTCCAAAGTCTATGTCTTTTCCACTTATATTTACTACTAAGTTTCCATCAAAAAGTTTTCCTATGATATAAGTTATCATTTCTCTCATAAGTTTCATATTATCTTTATAGTTATAATATGCACTATATCCTTCTATCATAGTAAAGTCTTGTAAGTGGTTAACACTAATTCCTTCATTTCTGAAATCTCTTGCAATTTCAAAAACATTTGTGAATCCACCAACAACTAATTTTTTCAATGTCAATTCTGGAGATATTCTCAAATATACATCTGCATCATAAGTATTATGATGTGTTATAAATGGTCTAGCTGTTGCTCCAGATGGTGTATTTTGAAGTACTGGTGTATCAACTTCAATAAATCCTTTTTCCCATAAAAATTCTCTTAATAATTTTATGAAATTAGATCTAAGTAAGAATCTTTTTTTAGTCTCATCATTCATTATTAAATCTAAGTGTCTTTCTCTATATAGCATTTCTTGATTAGATATACCATGGAATTTTTCTGGTAAAGGTCTTAAAGCTTTTCCTAAGAATTCATATTTAGAAACTTGAATAGATTTTTCTCCTGCTTGAGTTGTAAAAATATCTCCTTCTACACCTATGAAATCTCCTATATCTACTGTAGAATGTAATAGTTTGTATGTTTCTTCTCCAATATCGTCTCTTTTAAATACTAATTGTATTTTTCCTTCGATATCTCTTAAGTCCATAAAACTTATTTTTCCCATTTTTCTTTTAGACATAACACGTCCTGCTACTCTAACATTTTTTGTACCATCTTCAAGTGTTCTGGCATCTTTTAATGTATGAGTTACTTCATATCTTTCTGGATGTACGCTTATTCCTAATTCTTTTAGTTTTTCTTCTTTTTCAAGACGTACTTTCTTTAACTCACTAATATCTCCCATATTGCTCACTCCTAAACTTTAATTTTATATTCTTTTAATATCTACTACTTTATATTTAGCTATTCCAGCTGGTGTTTCAACTTCGAAATCTTCACCTTTTTTCTTACCCATTAAAGCTTTTCCAACAGGTGATTCATTAGAAATTTTGTTTTCAGCCATATCAACTTCTGTTGCACCAACTATACTATATGTTATTTCTTCATCAAATTCATAGTCATAAACTGTTACTTGTGTTCCAACTCCAACTTCTTTTGTTGAAATTTCATGATCAGCTACAACTTTAGCGTTTCTTATTGTTGCTTCAATTTCTGCAATTTTAGTTTCAAGAAAAGCTTGTTCGTTTTTAGCTTCTTCATACTCTGAATTTTCAGATAAATCTCCAAATTCTCTTGCTATTTTTATTCTTTCGGCAACCTCCATTTTTCTTGGTCCCTTTAAGTATTTTAATTCATTTACTAATTTTTCATATCCTTCTTGAGTTAACATTATTTCTCTATCTTCCATAAATATCCCTCCTAAAATTCAACACTACTATTATACACTATATGTCAAGTATATATCCACTTGCATGTATATATAGTTTACCTAATTTGGTTCTTTCATATCTAGATATGTCCATACCTAAATTATCAAATATCTTATCATAATTTTCTTTATATTTTTGATATATTAAATAAGTATTTGATTTTATATCTAAATCACTATTATTATAGTCTAAAACGAATGAGCTTTTTGTTTGACTAACCTTGTATTCTTTTGAAAAAACAAGGAGAATATTATAATATTCTTTTGGAATTTTGTCAACTATTTCTATTACTGTTCCTAAATTATTGTTGATTTTTTTAATATCTTTATATAATTTTCTACTAAAATGGGTACAAAATACATCTACTATTTTATACGTTTTTAGCAATTCTTCAATTTTATTTATTTGTTTGACTTCAAGCTCATCTGTTATAACTAATATTTTTATTTTTTCTGCTTTTAAATTATTTTTATGAATAAAATCATCTATATATTTTCTATCATTAGTATATAAATTATTTTGATTTGAAACATAAGTTATATTTTTTATACTATTATTTAAAATATTCTTTATTTGATTTTCACACTCTATTTGCTTACTTAATACAACATAGGTTGTACTCTCTTTTATCTTTTTGCCTAAGAAAAAACAGCATAGATTTTTTCTTTTTTTGTAATTTACTATTTTAGTATTAATATTTAAATAATATATATCTTTTTTATTTATCTTTTTTAGATAAAATCCAAACAAATCATATAGCATTTGCTCTTTTTTATCTCTAATATCTTTACTAGTATCTATAAAAATAATATTCATATATAACCTCTTTGCTTGTTATATATGAATACATTTAAACTAATATTACTTTTTAACTATATTTTTAATTACATTAGTTTTAGTTCTATCTAGTTTTTTATCTAGTAGTTCTCTTAAAGAGTCTGCTGTTAAATCACGAGTTAACTTTCCACCTTCTGCAAGTGATATTGTACCTGTTTCTTCTGAAACAACTACAACTAAAGCATCCGATATTTCTGTGATTCCAACTGCTGCTCTGTGTCTTGTACCTAAGTTCTTTGGAACAGATACTTCTGAAGCTAGTGGTAAAATACACTTAGCTGCTAGTATCTCTGATCCTGATATTACTACTGCTCCATCATGAAGTGGAGTACGTGGCATAAATATGTTTTGAATAAGCTCAGATGTAACTTTTGCATTTAGAGGTATTCCTTCTTTTAATACTTCTGATACTTTTGTACTTCTTTGAAATACAATTAAAGCTCCAATCTGTTTCATAGACATTATTTCTACTGCTTTAGTTATCTCTGATATAGCATGTTTTACTAATATATTATCATCCATATCAAAAACATCAACTAATTTACTTCTACCTAACTTTTCAAATACACTTCTAAGTTCTGGCTGAAATACTATAAGTAGTAATATAATACCATAAGACATAAAGTTATCTAATAAAAAGCTAAGTACTACCATGTTACTTAATTTAGCTATGATGTAAATAAGTGCTAATAATATTACTCCCTTTACAATTTGTCCTGCTCTTGTTCTTTTTATAATTTTAGTAATATATGCTACAATTGCAATAACAAGTAAAATATCTATGGCTGTTATGACATATCTTACAGGGCTTGTTAAATCCAATGTATCTACAATAACATTAAACATTCCAGTAAGGGATTTTATAACGTTTTGCATATATTGTTCCTCCCCGCTTTGATTAGTTCATTGCTGCAACTAAGCCAGCAAAAACTGAGAAAATCATTGTAAATGTCATAATTCCTACTACAACATATATTCCAATTTTTCTTCCTAATGATTGTTCATTCTTAGAATTTTTATTCATAAATATCTCCCCCTAACGCTTACTATATATCAAATTTATTTTCAAACCAAGAATCTAAATCTTCAATCTTAACTCTTACTTGTTCCATAGTATCTCTGTTTCTGATTGTAACAGCTTTATCTTCTTCAGATTCGAAATCATAAGTTATACAATATGGTGTTCCAATTTCATCTTGTCTTCTGTATCTTTTTCCGATACTTTGTGACTCATCATAGTCTACCATATATTTTTTAGAAAGCATTTCTTGAACTTTTTTTGCACCTTCAGATAATTTCTTTGAAAGTGGCAATACAGCTATTTTCATTGGTGCTAAGAAAGGATGTAAATGTAATACAACTCTTGTATCTGTATCTGATATTTTTTCCTCTTCATAAGCATTGCATAAAAATGCTAATGCAACTCTATCTGCACCTAGTGATGGCTCAATACAATATGGTACATATTTTTCTCCTGTTTCAGGATCAGCATATGTCATATCTTCACCAGAGAATTTCATGTGTTGTGATAAATCAAAGTTTGTTCTATCAGCAATACCCCATAGTTCTCCCCAACCAAATGGGAATGCAAATTCAATATCTGTTGTTGCATTACTATAGTGTGATAATTCTTCTTTTGAGTGATCACGTAATCTAATATTTTCTTCTTTCATGCCAAGATTTAATAACCATTGTTTACAAAAATCTTTCCAATAACCATGCCATTGTAAATCGCTTCCTGGTTTGCAGAAAAATTCAAGTTCCATTTGTTCAAATTCTCTTGTTCTAAAAGTAAAGTTACCTGGTGTTATTTCATTTCTGAAAGCTTTACCAATTTGTGCTATACCCATAGGTAATTTTCTTCTTGTTGTTCTCATAACATTCTTGTAGTTTACAAATATTCCTTGTGCTGTTTCTGGTCTTAAATATATAGTTGCAGTTGTGTCTTCTGTAACACCTTGGAATGTTTTAAACATTAGGTTGAATTTTCTAATATCTGTGAAATTAGTTTTACCACATTTTGGACATGGTACTTGATTATCTACAATAAATTTTACTAATTGCTCATCTGTCATACCATCTGCAATCATATCGTGTCCTTGATTATGTGCCCATTCCTCAATTAATTTATCTGCTCTGTGTCTCGTTTTACATTCTTTACAATCTATTAATGGATCACTAAATCCACCAACGTGTCCAGATGCTACCCAAGTTTGAGGATTCATTAATATAGCTGCATCAAGGCCAACATTATATTTGCTCTCTTGAACAAATTTCTTTCTCCAAGCTGCTTTTACGTTGTTTTTTAATTCGCATCCTAGAGGACCGTAATCCCAAGTATTTGCAAGTCCGCCATAAATTTCAGAACCAGCATATATTATTCCTCTATTTTTACACAAATTAACTATCTTTTCCATTGAATCTACCATTTTTTATTGCCTCCTAATTATTCTGAATTTCTATATCAATTACATCATTAGTATCTGCTACGTTATCTGAATCACCATTAAATACTATATGGAATTTTGAATCTTGAATATAAAAATTCTCAAGACCTGTTATTTCATAATTATAATTAGATTCTTTAGCATATCCATTATTAACAATATAATCTTTAACTTGTTTTTTTAATATATCTTTATAATCTTTTCCTAGTATATCTGCTACTACATCTGATTGTGATAATGTTGATTTAGAAGATAAATCTATATTATATGTTGTCACTTTTTCAGAAGTAACTTTATTTGAATCTGTATCTATTATTTGTTGTTTTACTACTATTGATACTACTTTTCTTAATCCCACAATGTTATCAAAATAAGTATATGTAACATTAAAAGAATAGTTACTTTCTGCTTGTTTCATTTGTTCTTTTAAGTTATCAAATCTTTCTGTGTATTCTGATTGTATTTTAGCATTAACTTGAGCTACTTCTTTTCCATCAACATAGATTGTAGGTAAATGTATATTACTTACAAAATTAGATGTACTTTTATCTATACTACTTATATCTTTTATTTCATAATTTAAATTCATTACTTGTGCTAATTTATCTGCATCAGTTTGTCCAACATTTTCAAGTCCATTACTTTCTGTTGTAACTGTAGCAGAAGAAAATCCTAGCATCTTTGGATTATCTTCATTTTTTATAGCATAAGCAACAAAGCATCCGCCAATTATTAAAAAGCTCATTACTATAATAGCTGGCCACTTTGTTGTTTTTCTTCTCTCTGTAAATCTAATAGTCTCCATTTTATCACCCTCGCGTACATTTTACTACAAAATCTTTTGTATTTCAACATTTTTTGAGATTTTAATCTTTCTTTACAATAGATGTAATATTAATGTCTATTCCAAAAAGATTAATACCTGTCATAGTATCAATTGAGTGTACAGTAACATTTTGTACATTCTTACTTATTGTTTGAATATTTTTTCCAAACACAACTTGTAGATCCATCTCTATTCTCATACCGTCTATATATTTTTCTGTAAATACTTTTAATACCTTATCTACACCTTCAACTTTACCTACAACATATGTTATTATCTCTTTTATTACATTGTCTGATATTCTAAATTTTCCTAAATAACTGTATGTTGGTCTTATAATTGTCTTTTCAGAACTCTCTGCCTCATACATATTACTACTTTCTCTTCTATATATATCAAACATTCTAAGAGGATCCATAAAATATCCAGAAAATTGTTTTTTTATTTCAAAAGTTGGAACTGGAACAACATGTTTACCTTCTTCAAATCTAGATTTTCTTGCCTCTGCGATTTTTTCTGGACTAGCTACATCTTCAATGTATATTGTCTTTTTAATTTCACCTAGTTTTAAGTTTTCTGCAATCTTTTTAACCATTTCATCTGAAGTTCCAAGAATTAATATTTTATCTATCTTTTCTTTTCTTATTGCAGATATCATTTCTTTTCTTCTGTCTTCATAAAAGAAGATAGCTGCTTTTACTGAAGCAATTTTACTTGCTTCAGTTTTAGCAGACTTTCCAGCTATAACTTTTGTTTCCTTTATTAATATTGCATCGTCTATTATATATTTTATATCAAAAGACTTAGCTACTTTTAAAGCATTATAGCTTTTTCCTGTTCCTGTTTTACCAACAAATGCATATACTTGCATCTAAACACCTCTAAACTTTCATTGCATCTTTAGCAGAAAGACTAAATTTTCCGTCTTCCTTACCAATCTCTATTACTTTAACTAAAATTTCATCTCCAACACTAAGCACATCTTCTACTTTATTTATTCTTTCTTTAGAAATCTTAGAAATATGTAATAATCCTTCCTTTCCAGGTAATATTTCAACTAAAGCTCCAAATTGTAATATCTTAGTTACTTTTCCTAAGTATACTTCATTTAATTCAACATCTTTAGTTAATGATTCGATTATGCTAATTGCTCTATCTAGTTTTTCTTGATCTACACCTGCAACATATACTGTTCCATCATCTTCAATATCTATTTTTACGCCTGTTTCATCTATTATTTTATTTATAGTTTTTCCGCCAGCACCTATTACATCTCTAATTTTGTCTGGGTTTATTTTAATAACTTCAATCTTTGGTGCATATTTTGAAACATGCTCTCTAGGTTTATCTATAGCTTTTAACATTACTTCATCTAAGATGTAATTTCTTGCTTTGTGAGTTCTTGCAAAAGCTTCCTCTATTATTTCATATGATAATCCATCGATTTTTATATCTACTTGTATAGCAGTTATACCTTTTTTTGTTCCTGCTACTTTAAAGTCCATATCTCCAAAGAAGTCTTCAATTCCTTGAATATCTGTTACCATTATATAATCATCTGTTGAACCATTTTTAGTAAATAGTCCTGTTGAAATACCAGCAACTGGTGCTTTTATTGGAACACCTGCATCCATAAGTGCTAATGTAGATCCACAAACACTTCCTTGTGAAGTTGAACCATTAGAACTTAATACTTCAGAAACTACTCTTATTGTATATGGGAATTCTTCTTGAGAAGGAATTACAGGCTCTAATGCACGTTCTGCTAAAGCTCCATGTCCTATTTCTCTTCTTCCTGGTCCACGAGATGCTCTGGCTTCTCCAACACTATATGGTGGCATATTATAATGATGCATATATCTTTTTTGGTCTTCCTCATCTAGTCCATCAATTTCTTGAACATCTGATGCACTTCCTAAAGTTACCATAGATAATACTTGTGTAAGACCTCTAGAGAATAACGCACTACCATGTACTCTATCAAAAAGACCAACTTCAGCACTTAATGGTCTTATTTCATCATCTTTTCTTCCGTCAACACGTTTTCCTTCTAGAATTATTAAATCTCTTACTGCTTTCTTTTCTGCTTTATATAAAGCTTCTGAAACCATAGATTTATTTGCTTCGTATGTTTCTTCTCCATATTTTTCTTTATATTGTTCAATAACAAAATCATTTACTTTAGAAACATTTTCATCTCTTTCATTTTTATCCTTTGTTTGAACAGCTTCTTTCATTTTGTCATAAGCAATATCTTTTATAAAGTCTGCTAAGTCTTCAGGAATAGCAAAAGATTTATATGCAGCTTTTGGTTTTCCTACTTCAGATTTTATATTATATATGAATTCACATAAGTTTTTGATTTCTGCATGTGCTACTTTTATAGCTTCAAGCATTTTATCATCAGGAACTTCGTTTGCTCCTGCTTCTATCATACATATTTTTGTTGGTGTTGCTGAAACTGTTAAATCTAATATTGATTTTTCTCTTTGAGCTAAATCTGGATTTAATACGATTTCTCCATCTACAATACCAACTTTTACAGTACCAACTAAAGTATCAAATGGTATATCTGATATGTTAAGTGCAATTGATGCACCAACTGATGCTGGTATTTCTGGTAATACATCAGGATCAACAGCTAGTACTAAAGCATCTATTGCTGTATCATTTCTGTAATCTTTTGGAAATAGTGGACGAAGTGGTCTATCTATTACACGAGATACAAGTATTGCTTTTGTTGAAGGTTTTCCTTCTCTTTTAATGTATCCACCTGGTATTTTACCAACTGCATATAGTCTTTCATCATAATCTACAGATAATGGTAAAAAGTCTATTCCTTCTCTTGGTTCTTTTGACATATTAGCATTTACTAATACAGCTGTATCGCCATATCTTACTAAACATGATCCATTTGAAAGACTTGACATCTTTCCTGTTTCAACTACAAGCTTTCTGCCTGCAAATGAAGTTTCAAATTTTTTATACATTTTCTTTCCTCCTAAAAAACTAATTGTAATCTATAGGTTGTAATAATAATTTCTAAGCACAAATTTCGACTTATACTCACAAATTATTACTACAATTACTCCTATAATTACTCTTGTAACATTATACTATAAATTGAAATATTGTTCAAGTATACAGCATAAAAGTAAAAAAAATAAAGGAGATTTTTATAATCCCCTTTATCATTTACTTACATAGTTCTTTTTTTATTGCTTCTAAAGCAATTGCTAATTGATCTGGACAAGATGTATCTTTGTATCCACATGGAATTCCTTTTAGAGTTTTTATTACCTCATCTATTTTCTTTCCTTCAACAAGTTTTGAAACTCCAACTGTATTTCCTGGACATCCTCCAACTATTTTTACTGATTTTATAGTTTGATTATCTTCATCTATTTCTATTATCATTTGCTTTGAACAAACACCTTGTGGTGTATAAGTATATTGCATTGTTTTTCCTCCTATGCTTTTCCAGCACATCCTAGTACATCTTCAATTTTATGTTTTACCATATCTTTTACTGCTGTTCTTGCTTGACCTAAGTAAGTTCTTGGGTCAAATACTTCTGGTTTATTTGTGAAACATTCTCTTATATTAGCTGTCATTGCTAAACGAATATCGCTATCTATGTTAATTTTGCATACAGCCATTGTTGCAGCTTTTCTTAACATTTCTTCTGGAACACCTTTTGCTCCTGGAATTTGACCACCATATTCATTACACATTTTTACAAATTCTTGTGGAACTGATGAAGCCCCATGTAAAACTATTGGATATCCTGGTAATCTTTTTCCAATTTCTTCAAGTATATCATATCTTAATTTTGGTTCACCTTTGAATTTATATGCTCCATGGCTTGTTCCTATAGCTATTGCTAAAGAATCACAACCTGTTCTTTTTACAAATTCTACTGCTTCATCTGGATTTGTATACATAGCATCATCTGCTGCTACATTTACATCATCTTCAACACCAGCAAGTTTTCCAAGTTCTGCTTCTACAACAACTCCTCTTGCATGTGCATATTCAACAACTTTTTTAGTTAGTTCAACATTTTCTTCAAAAGAATATTTTGAACCATCAATCATTACAGATGTAAATCCACTGTCTATACAATCTTTACATGTTTCAAAATCTGGACCATGGTCTAAGTGTAATACAACTGGAATATCTTTTCCTGATTGTTTGTTGCACTCAATTGCTGCTTCAACTAATTTTTTTAAGTATATTGGATTAGCATATTTTCTTGCTCCAGCTGATACTTGTAGTATAACTGGTGAATTAGTTTCATTTGCTGCTTCCATTATACCTTGTACTATTTCCATGTTATTAACATTGAAAGCACCAATAGCATATCCTCCTTCATAAGCTTTTTTAAACATTTCTTCTGTTGTTACAAGTCCCATAAATATTACCTCCTTAAAATTACCCATTTGGTTTCTTGTTTTGTTTTCTATATCTCTGATATTCAGTTTCTTGCTTTATTTGTTCTTTATATGCATTTTCTTTTATTTTATCTTGAGCATCTTTATCTACATCATCTATTATACTTTTTAGTTCTTCTGATGATCTATCTTCAATATTGTTTACTTTTCTTAGACTAGAAAAGAAATCCGAATCTCCAATTTCTTGTTTTTCTTCTACATCTTTTTTTGTTTGTGAATATGTAGATTGATTTGGTATTCTTTCTATATTTTCATCATAAACTCTCTTATCTCTTTGAGAATCTCCAATTTGCTTTGCAGATGCAATATCATTTTTTTCAAGTAAATCTTTTTGATGAATTCTTGACATTTCAAAATTTTTAATTTCTCTTTTTTCCTGAGAATCTTTTATATTATATATATTATGTGCCATGTCTGATTCAGTAACTTTTTGCTCTTTTTGTTTATCACTAGAAATCTTATTGTTTACTGCACTAGTAGCACCTAAGTTTTTGTCTTTGGCTGCTTGTTCATTTTTTTCTTGTATTTCTAATCCCTTTGTATATTCACTTAAAGATGGAATACTTTGAATTAATTCTAAATTAGCTTCTTGATATGAGCGTTTATATAAAGCTTTTTCTTGTGGTGATTTTGCTGGATCTTTTAAAGCTAAAATGTATGCCATATATTCTTTTTCTCTTTTTTTATACAAAAGACTTATCTTACTTGCTCTTGCATTTGTATTGCTCTCAATTCCTTTTTGATTATATTCAAATTTATTTTTAAAATCTTTCTTTTCTTGCTTTATTCTCTTAACATCATCTATATTTTTTCCAGTATGATTATGATAAAGTAAATCTATTTTTTCAAGATTTTTTTCCATTGCAAGTATTTCTACTGCCTCTTTAGAAGTTAAAGCTACTGCCATACTACTAAATTGAGCATCTTTAATCGTCATAACTCTTGAAGCATAGTCTTTATACATTTTATTATATGTTGCCTCATATATTTTAGTTTTAAGAGCCTCTTTTTTATCTTTTTTGCCTACATCTTTTCCTTCTTGCTTATCCTTTTGTTGCTCTTTTTTTACATCTTCTTTTACTTGCTCTTTAATATTTTTGTCTTGTCCTTTTAGAGCCTGATCTACTTGTTCATCTATTTTATGATTTTCTTGCTGTTCTTGTTCAATAGCAATCTTATTTAAATCATCTTGAGATATCTTCAAATACTTCTTCATAAGTTCTGCTTGAATATCTTCATTGTTAATTCTTGCATACTTTTCAAGTATTTGGTCATTAATATCTAAAGTCTCTTTAAATTTTTTAGATGTAAGTCTTCCTATCTCATCATATGATCTTTGTACAGACTTTTTTCCACCATATCTAGATATTACTAGCTGGCTTACTCCATCTGTATTAATGCTACTACGAAAAAACTTATCTAATAACCCCATATCATCACCCTCACCTGTAAATAATTCTACTATATATACATTTAAATTTCAAGGAAAAATCTTAAAAGTCTATATCTAATTCTATAGGGCAATGGTCACTTCCTAATACCTCAGTATGAATTTTAGCATCTAATATCTTATCTTTTAAACTATTTGATACAATAAAATAGTCTATTCTCCAGCCTACATTTTTTTCTCTTGCTTGTCTCATATATGACCACCAAGAATACTCGATTTTTTCTGGATATAAATATCTATATGTATCTATAAATCCTTCTGACAAAAGTTCAGTCATTTTTTCTCTTTCTTGATCTGTAAAGCCAGCACTAAAATGATTTGTCTTTGGATTTTTTAAATCTATTTCTTCATGAGCAACATTTAAATCTCCACAATAAACAACTGGTTTTGATGTTTCAAGATTTTTTAAATATTTTCTCATTTCATCTTCCCATGTCATTCTGTAATCTAGTCTTTCTAGCTCTCTTTTAGAATTTGGTGTATAACAACATACAAAGTAAAACTTATCAAACTCTAAAGTAATTACTCTTCCTTCTTGATCATGCTCTTGTATTCCAAGTCCATAAGTAACATTTATTGGTTTTACTTTAGAAAAAACCATTGTTCCAGAATAGCCTTTTTTTACAGCACAATTTATATATCTATTATATCCATCAAAATTTATATTTTCTGCTTGCTCTTCTTGTAATTTAGTTTCTTGAACACACAATATATCTGCATCTATTTCATTAAAAAACTCATTAAATCCTTTTGATATACAAGCTCTAATCCCGTTAACATTCCATGATATAAGTTTCATTATTTTCCCTCCTTAACAAATTTAGTACAAAAGCTTGGCCTATGAATTGGACAAAGTCCGTATTCCTTTATAGCTTCAATGTGAGCTTTAGTTCCATATCCCTTATGTTTAGCAAATCCGTATTGTGGATATTGCTTATCCCATTCAATTAGCATTCTATCCCTTGTAACTTTTGCTATAATTGAGGCTGCTGCAATAGATTCTGATTTTGCATCTCCTGATACAACAGTTTGTGCCTCTATATTTATATCTATCATTTGATTTCCGTCTATTAGTACATATTCTGGTACTACATTTAGGTTTTGTATAGCTTGCTTCATTGCAAGTTTAGTAGCATTCAATATGTTAACTTTTTCTATAACATCTACATCACTTATTCCAACGCCAACACTTAAAGCCTTACTCATAATAACATCATAAAGAGCTTCTCTTTTCTTTTCTGTTAGCTTTTTAGAATCGTTTACCCCTTCAATTTTATCTTCTGGTTTTAATATTACAGCTGCTGCAACAACAGGTCCGCATAAAGGGCCTCTACCTGCTTCGTCTACTCCACAGATAAGCTTATATCCTTTTTCATATAAACCATGTTCAATTTCTAGCATATGCTGTAATCTTTCTTCCTCTTTTTCTTTCATGTTGCTCCTCCATAACCACTTGTCATTATATAACAATAATTGAAAAAAAGAAAGTGATTTACCCACTTTCTTTACTAAATATCTATACATTGTTTATATACTTCATTTTTATTAACACCTAATTGTTTTGCTGCTTTTTTTATAGCGTCCTTTTTAGGTATTCCTTCTTCTATATATTCTTTTACTAATTGAACAGGATCAACCTTTTCTAATTCTTCTTTTCTCTTTTTTTCTAATTCTATTTCAGACTTTCCTTCTACAATTAGTACAATTTCTCCTTTTATTCCATCTTTTTCTATTTTCTCTATAGCATCTTCAAAAGTTGTATTTGTATACTCTTCATGAATTTTAGTAAGTTCACGACATATACATATATTCCTTTGTCCAAACACCTCATACATATCTTTTAAAGTATATAAAATCTTATGTGGTGCTTCATAAAATATCATTGTTCTTATTTCATCTTTTAACTCATTTAGTCTTTTAATTCT
Organism: uncultured Clostridia bacterium; assembly: GCA_934130595.1. GTDB lineage: Bacteria > Bacillota > Clostridia > TANB77 > CAG-465 > CAG-465. Next base: position 22,504 of record CAKOYF010000017.1, read on the forward strand.
TTGTTTTTTACTTACAGATAAAAATCCTTCAAATGTAAATCTTGTAGAATCCATACCTGAACGAACTATTGCAGTAATTAATGCTGTAACTCCTGGTATTACTTCTATTTTATATTCATTTTCTACTAAATATTTTACTAAGCCTTGTCCTGGATCAGATATTATTGGCATACCAGCATCTGATACCAATGCAATATTTTTTCCTTCGTCTAAAAGTGATACTACCATTTGTACTTTGTTTTCTTCATTATGTCTATGATAGCTAATCATATGTTTTTCTATGTTTAAGTGATTTAATAGTTTTAATGTCTGTCTTGTGTCCTCTGCAAGTATTATATCTGCATTTTGCAATGTTTCTATTGCTCTTAATGTTATATCTTTTAAATTTCCAATAGGTGTACCAACAACATAAAGCGTTCCTCTTTGTTCATTTTTCATTATTTTTCACTCCCATAAATTTCTAAAATTTCTTTTGTATAATTTCCATCTTCATCATATTCAATAAGTGGTGGTAAAATATTTACCTCATTTCCCCCACAATATACATATTCAATTAAAACAATACTTGGTTTGCTATTAGCTTTTGGAAAAACAAATCTTATATTTTTAGGTTCTAATTTATATTTTCTTGCTATAGATATTAAATCTGAAAGTCTTTGAGGTTTATGTACAACATATAATTTTCCTCTTTGCTTTAATATAGCCTTTGCACAACAAAAAACATCTTCTAAAGTACATTCTTTCTCATGCCTTGCTATATATTTTACTTTATTTTCATTTTGTACTCCAGTTCCAACTTCTTTATATGGTGGATTACAAACAACTACATCTACTTTACTTTCAGGTCTAAATTCTTTTATATTTGAATTTATAGCAATTATTTCTTTTTCTAATGAATTTATACTAATATTTCTTTTTAATAGCTCATACATTTCTTTTTGAAGCTCTACGCCATATATTTGCTTAAACTTTTTCTTTTGAGATAAAATTACTGGTATTACTCCACTTCCACTACATAAATCCACAATAACATTATTGCTACTATTTGACTCAACAAAATTTGCTAAAAGTACACTATCTATTCCAAAGCAAAAATATTCAGGATTTTGTATTATTTTTTTACCGTTTAAATTCAAATCATCTACACGTTCTTTTGACATATTTTCTCTCTTTCTAACACAAAAATTATACAACAAATATGGCTTTTTTTCAACAATATGTATACTTTTAATTTAATATAACGTTTATATACACTTTTATTTTAGTGTAAATTATAGTATAATGCACTTTGAGGAGAAAATTATGATAATAAATTACACAGCTTTAGCAATAGATGAAAACAAGAAATTAAAAGATGTGCTTAAAAAGAGACTATATATTTCTAGTGAATTACTAAAAAAGCTAAAATACTCTAATTGTATATATGTAAATAATTCTAATGCATATACAAATTATATTGTTCACGAAAATGATGAAATAACTGTAGACTTACAAAAGTACATTCTTCAGAAAAATACACCAAAGTTTGAAGATAAATTTGAACTGGTAGATGCACCTTTAGACATACTATATGAAGATGATTATTTACTAATTGTAAATAAACCAGCTAATATGCCAACTCATCCAAGTGCAGATAACTATACTAATACATTGTCTAACATTGTTGCTTCATACTTAAAAAAGCAACAAATATATAACATACATATAATAACTAGACTAGACAAAAATACTACTGGAATATGTATTTTTGCTAAAAACGAATATGTTCAAGAATTGTTTGTAAAGAAGAAACAAAAGATTTCTTTAAAGAAAGAATATACAGCAGTCGTAGATGGTATTGTAAAAAAAGATCATGATATAATTGAAAAAAATATTGCAAGAATGAAAGATACAATATTACTAAGAGAAACTGTAGATGATACTCTTGGAGATTATGCTAAGACTGAATTTTTCGTAACAAAAAGAAACTATAATTTAAATTATACAATACTTAATGTAATACTACATACTGGCAGAACGCATCAAATAAGAGTACATATGATATATATTGGGCACATACTACTAGGAGATACACTATATGCAAATCATTACGGTATAAAAGACATAGATAAACTTATATCTAGACAAGCATTACATGCAAGAAAGATATCTTTTTACCACCCTATAACAAATGAATATTTAAGCATAGAAGCACCTCTTCCAGAAGATATACAATCACTTGAAAAAGAGTAAAAAAATAAGCAAGGGAAAAACCTTGCTTTTACTCTTGTGTAAAAATATTTCTTACATTATCAAAGCTTGAAAATTGAATTCCACTTTTATTAAAAAGTTTATTCGTTAATGATATAATAAAGTTTACGACTTTACTCTTTCCGATGTAGATATATGGTGATCCTACTTTGTACGAATTAACAATGTCATCAGACAAATTATTTCCAATCACACATACTTTTCCATCATATTGTTTTACCATGCTTTTAAATTGCTTTTTCTTATCTTTCTTTAAAACAATAAGTTTTAATTTATCTGATTGTTTAGAAACAAATTTAAAAGAACTATGGTTTAGTATGTCTTGTGCATAGACATTTTTTGTTACTATAGCAATATCATAACCACTTTCTATGAATTTTCTAAGTGATGTTGTGTATTTGTTTACAAGTTCAATTCTTGCAAGCTTTTTGTACATTTGCTTATATCTTTCTTTACAATACTTTAGTGTATGTTTACTAAAAAAAGAATATACAGCAAGTCTTATTTTTAAGCCAGCATATCCATTTCCAAAAACGTCTAATCTGTTTATCTTCCACAAGATATTATCTATAGTGTTTATAATTCTATTATCTGGAAATAGTGTTTGTATTATAATATTGTCAATTTTTTCAAAGTCTATTAGCGTACCATCCAAGTCAACAATTAATAGTTTGGATTCTCTAAGCTTTTTTATAGTCTTTCTATCATAGTTAGATAAAACTTTAGAGTTTGTCATATTAGACCACCTCTCTCCTAAAAAAATTTACTGCTTAATTATACCATTTTTAACGCAACTTTTCAAGTATTCGTAAATAAAGTCATCTATCTTACCATCCATTACAGCTTGCACATTTCCAGTTTCAAAACCTGTTCTATGATCCTTTACTAAAGTGTATGGACAAAATACATAAGATCTAATCTGACTTCCCCATGCATTATCTGATGTTTCACCTTTTATGTTGTTCATTTTCTTATCATAATTTTCTTTTTCAAGTTTATATATCTTAGCTTTTAGCATTTTCATAGCATATTCTCTATTTTGCATTTGAGATCTTTCTGTTTGACAAGTTACAACTATTCCAGTAGGTAAATGTCTTAGTCTTACAGCAGAAGATGTTTTATTTACATGTTGACCACCAGCACCACTTGCACGATAAACGTCCATTTCTATATCTTCTGGTCTAATATCTACAACAATCTCATCTGAAATTTCTGGTAAAACTTCAACCGCTGCAAAAGATGTATGTCTTCTACTATTTGCATCAAAAGGAGATATTCTAACCAATCTATGTACTCCAGACTCCCCTTTTAAATATCCATATGCATTTTCACCTTTAACTAAAAAAGATACAGATTTAACGCCAGCTTCTTCTCCATCTTGATAGTCTAAGACTTCTAATTCAAATTCGTTTCTTTGAGTCCATCTTGTGTACATTCTATATAGCATAAGTGCCCAATCTTGTGACTCTGTACCACCAGCACCAGGATGAATAGTAATAATTGCATTGTTTTTATCATACTCGTCAGAAAGCAATGTTGTAACCTCTAATTTTTCTAAATCTTCTTCTAATTTTGAAGCTATACTTTTTGCCTCTTTAAAAGACTCGTTATCATTTTCTTCTTGTGCTAACTCTAAATATGTTGTAGCATCTTCATATTCTTTTTTTACGTTATCATATTTTTGAATATCACTTTTTAGTACTTTCATTTCTGAGAGTATTTTTGATGACTTTTCATTATCATCCCAAAATCCCTCTTCTAATGTTTCTTTTTCTAATTTAGAAAGTCTTTCTCTTTTTGAATCAACTTTTATTGCATCTTTTAAAGTAACTATTTTTTCCTTTAGTGCTTCTAGCATCAATCTGATACTATCAAAATCCATTATATCACATCCCAAATTTTATCTTTTTTTTCTAATTCATTAGGCATAAATTTAAATTCAAGGTACTCATCTTTTGTAGGATGAAAAAATGATAAATAGTATGAAAATAAGGCTAAATTCTGTCCTACTTTATTTATTTTCTGTCCATATTTAATATCTCCATACAAAGGATGTCCTATATTTGCAAATTGTACTCTTATTTGATGATGACGTCCTGTATGTAAATCTATATCTACTAATGAATATTTTTTATTATTGTATTCAAAATTCTTTATTACCTTATATTCCAAAATAGCTTCTTTAGAACCTTTTGTATCTTTATTTACAACTCTAGACATATTTAGTCTTTCATTTTTTAGTAAATAATTTCTTAGCTCTATTTTTTTATCTGATACAGGTAAAGTTCCATTAACTACTGCTAAATATCTCTTTTTAACATTTTTTTGTCTAATATACTCAGATATTCTAGATGCAGCTTTAGATGTCTTAGCAAATACCATGACACCTCCAACCATTCTATCTAATCTATGTACAAGCCCAAGATATACATTTCCTGGTTTGTTGTATTTTTCTTTTATATACTTTTTTATAATAGTAAGCATATCTAAATCCCCAGTTTTATCTTCTTGTACAGGTATTCCTGGCTCTTTAATTACTACTATTATGTGATTATCTTCATATAATATTTTTAAATCTTGCATACTCTTCTCCAAATACGAAAAAACTCCACTAAAATGTGGAGTTACTTTTACAATTAAGCATTTTCTTTTTGTTCTTTAATTTCAACTACTTGTTTTTTATTGTAATATCCACAAGAAGGACATGCTTTGTGTGAAAGTACTGGTTCACCACAATTTGCGCAAGTAGATAAATTTGTTTCTTCTAATTTCCAAGTTGAACGCTTTGTATGTGTTCTTTGTTTAGACCATCTTCTTTTTGGTTGTGCCATTTTATATTCCCTCCTTACAAGCCATATACGACTATGCTTAGCATAGGTATTACCTTTAGAATTAATTTGTTACTCGTATATTATATAATAGTTGATAAGAAAAGTCAAGATTAACTCCAAATTTAATTACAAATTTGTCTTAATATACTTAATTATGTAAATTATATACTAATTTATCATTTTTTATGTAAATTTTTGTCTTTTCCTTTATTTTTACACCAATATATAGTATAATGATGAATGAGTTTTTATGTTATATATCTAATTTAATTAAAGGAGGTAGGAAATTTATGCTTACGAAAGAATCAATTGAGGCATTACTGAAAATTAACACTAAAACCCAAAACAGTACAAGAGCGCTTAGGATTATGTCTTGTGATAATCCAATAAAGGAGTTATTCATTTTCTCTTTAAGAGATATAAAAAATGAATATAAACAAGATCCGAAAGGATTTGATGAACAACTAGCTTTATGCATTTACAAATTTAACCAAGAATTGAATTTGTATTTAAATGATAAAGAAAATTGTGTTAACATTAAAGACTCAACCGTTGTACTAAATAAACAAGTTATACAAAAGGCTCTTCAAGAATTAATCGAACTTAGAGATATGGTATCTGATGTCGTGCAAAAAAACGCAGTTACTTCTGAAATTGTCTATGCTCTACTACATTTTAAACCAGAAAATTATATTGCTATACTGCAGATATGTGGCTTAGTAGATATTAGCAACAATGTATTTAGATCAAAGATGCTTTCTAGAATATTAAACATCAAAGACCAGTTATACAACTACAAAAGTGGTAGAATGCCACTTTCTACTCTACTTGATGAATTTAATCTTCATCTAGATTATATCTCATCTCAGATTGAACTAATACAAAATAACAAATTGTATGATGAAGACTTTTTAGTATACACTATATTATTTGATATTCAGCGTTATACTAACAACAAAAGAATAAGGGTTTTAAAGTAATTGAATATTTTGAATTTATTTTATATAATAAAATAGAATGAGGTGTTATTATGAATTTAAATACTCAATATTTAAAGTATTTCATTATCTACTATCTAGTTATAAACGTAGTTGGATTTTTATCTATGGGAATAGATAAGTATAAAGCAAAACATTATATGTGGAGAATTCCTGAAAAAACTCTTTTACTTATTCCGCTATGTTTAGGCAGCGTTGGCTCTCTTATTGGGATGTATACTTTCAGACATAAAACTCTGCATCCCCAGTTTAAATATGGTATTCCTTGTATTTTAATTATAAATATAATCTGTATTTACTATATTTTTACAAAAATTATATTAGCTTGATAAAAAAATATACAAGCAAAAATACAAGCCTTTTGGTGAAGTTGTCAATAAAAAGTAGACACAAAAAGAACAGTTATTTAAACCCCAATTGGATTTTATATTCAATTGGGGT
>CAKOYF010000018.1 GCA_934130595.1 uncultured Clostridia bacterium
TATAAATACAAAAACAATTAATTTTTTATTAAATTTATTTCATTTACTAATATAATTTCTTATACAAATTACTATTTCTCTTGCACCTTATTATATCAATCTTATGATTTTTTTACAATAAATTAACAAAAAATATAAGCTGTAAAGAATATTTATTCAATACAGCTCATTATTTTACATTCTAAACAATTCAATTACATCTGCAAAACCATTTCTATAATATTTTTCACACCAATAATCTAAATATTCCATATAATTTCTATCAAGTACATCTAATTGTTGCCTTACATATTTTTGATTTTGTTTAGGAAGATTTTTTAATATTTTTTCAGTTATTTCATTATATCTTATTTCATGTTTTTTATCTTCTTCATTCATAATTGCAAATATTGTTTCTTCTCTATATTCAATCCATTCTTTTAATAAATCATCTTTTACTTCTCTTAAATTATTCATATTACATTCCTCCTACACATATATTAATTCGTTAAACACTATCTCTTCAGCTTGATTCTTAATAGCATTCATTGTGCCAACCCAATAAAGAATATCTGTATCTTTCATTTCTTCAGTTAAATCGCTTTCTGCTTTTAGTTTGTTTATTATCTGTTCAACTCTATTTTGAGCTGTTTCTTGAATTTCTTTCAAATGTGCGTTTAATGTACCATCTAATAACATAATTGAGTATTCAGCTTTTTTATGTTCTTTCAAATAGTTTAATCTCATTCTTCCATATTTATTAAGAATGATTGCTTCTTGTTTTGGTAAAGTTAGATTAGGAATATAATAATCTCCTTCTAATCTGTATTCAATTCCAGTTCTTTCGTCTATCTTTGTTTTTGGTAATTCATTTTTCATAATACTTTCTTCCTATAAAGTTCCACATATTTCTTCAAATTTATCAGCAGTTTCACTTTCCATTTTTTGCGTTACTCTTACATATATGTTATAAGTAAAATCGATATTTCTATGTCCTAATCTTTTAGAAACAGCTTTTATATCTGCTCCTGATTCAATTAATTTCGTTGCGTGAGTATCTCTAAAATCGTGAAATCTGCAAGGAATACCTAATTCATAGTGTATAACCTTAAATGGGTATTTACAGCTATCTGTCCCCTCATATACTCCGTTTTTCTTTACAAATACAAAATCTACTTCATCTAATGGTATTTGTAATTCTGCATAAGCATTTAATATTTTAATCTCTTGCTTATTATTGTATGGATTTATAACGCTTTTCTTATAATGTTTCATATAAGTATCTCCATAATTCTTTTTATTTTCTTCTTGTTCTTTCTTATACTCTTTAAGAGCATTTAATAATGTTTCTCCAATAGGAATAGTTCTATAACTTGTTTGAGTCTTGCAAGTTCCAAAATACCATACTGTTGTTGAGTTCCCACTTATGTGTCTTTTCTTTGTTCCACCTACTTGATTCTTTTTTAGTATGTTTTTATTTACACTAATTGTTTTATTCCTAAAATCTATATCATTCCAAGTAAGTGCAAATACTTCTGCAATTCGAAGTCCTGTGCAATAAGCAGTTAAAAATGCATAATATACACAATGATTATTCTTAAACCTATTAAGTATCATATTTATTTCTTCATTTGTAAAAATATGTGCTGGATCATCTGGAGGAATATCATATTTAGGTAATTTAATTCCAATGGACGGATTTACCTTTACAAAATCATTTTCATAAGCAAAAGTGAATGAGCCTTTTATAACTTTCTTTATATTATTAAGAAAATTATTACTAAATGATTTATCTATGTACATTTTATTTATAAAGTCTTGTAAGGTTGATCTAGTAATTTGAGAAATTCGAAAATGACCTATATTGGGCTTTATATGATTTTTTATTATACTGCTATATGCTTCTATTGTGTGATATTTTAGATTAATATAACAATGCTTTTCTAACCAATAATCTAATAAATCAGAATAACTCATATCACTTGGTGTAAAATCATGCCCAGTATTCATATATTCGTTATAGGCTTTTATCCCCTCCTTTTCTGCTTCAGCTTTAGTCCTAAATCCAGACTTGCTTGAAAATTTTCTTTTACCATCGATCTTTGCAGTTTCAAACTTATATTGATAGTACTTTCCTCTTTTTTGAATTGTTACATTCGACATTTCACATTTATACCTCCTTCCACGAAGGTAAACAAAAAAAGCGTTACCACGAATGATAACACTTTTTATATTTGTTTTTAGTTTGTTTGCAACCCGAAAAGTCTTTATTTTAGATAGTTCTAGAGTTTTTACTTACTTGTATGAAAACAATTTGCAAACAAAATGCAAACAATTTGGGTTGTTTTCATATTTATGTAAATTACTCTAATCTCTGAAAGTATTGATTTTATGCGTTTTTACCACAGCAGTTTTTATATTTCTTACCACTTCCACATGGACAAGGATCATTTCTTCCTACTTTCTTCTCAGCTCTTACTGGTTTTCTTTTAGGAGTATCTTCTCCTGCTGCATTTGTAGCAATATTTGTAATTTTATCTGTCATTTTAACATTTATTACTTCTTCTTTTCTCTTTGGTCTTAATGAGAATACTGCTTTAACAGATTCTTCTCTTATAGACTCATTTAATTCTTCAAACATATTATATGATTCAATTTTATATGCTTGTAATGGATTAGTTTGAGCATAAGCTCTTAATCCTATACCTTCTTTTAATTCAGTAATTGCATCAATGTGATCCATCCATTTTTCATTTACTGTATTTAATACAAGGTATTTTGCAATTTTATTAAATTGATCTTCAATATTAAGTTTCTTAGCTTCGTCTACTCTCATTTGGTAAATATCATCTACTTTTTGTCTTAATAATTCAAGCATATCTTCATCATTTAAGCTTTTTATATCTTCCTTTGAAATTATATTATCTTCACCAAATAAGTTCTTTAAAATAGCATTTACAGCCGCATAGTCGATACTTTCTATACTATCTGCACTAGCAAAATATTCTTTAGCTATTTTAGCTAATATTCCAGAATATAATTTTTTAATTATCTCAGAAATATCATCTGCTGCAATAACTTCTCTTCTTTGACTGTAAATTATTTCTCTTTGTTGATTCATTACATCGTCATACTCTAATACATTTTTTCTTATACTGTAGTTTCTGCCTTCTACTTTCTTTTGAGCAGCTTCTATTGTATTAGTTAGCATTTTTTGTTCAATTGGCATATCATCTGGTATACCTAAAGCATCTACAACTGCTGTCATTCTATCTGAACCAAATAATTTCATTAAATCATCATCCATAGCTATATAGAATCTAGAAGCACCTGGATCTCCTTGGCGTCCAGAACGTCCTCTTAACTGGTTATCTATACGACGAGATTCATGTCTTTCACTACCAATTATTCTAAGACCACCTAGAGCCTTAACTTTTTCTTTCTCTTTTTGAATTTCAGGTTTATACTTATCTTCAATTTCTTTCATATCTTTTTTAGCCTGAATTATTCTCTCATCTTTATTCTCTATAGGTGTTATAGCAAGTTCTATTTCTTCTGGTGTATATCCTTTTTTAGCAAGTTCACTTCTAACAATAAACTCAAGGTTACCACCAAGCATAATATCTGTACCACGTCCAGCCATGTTAGTTGCAATTGTTACAGCTTTATATTTACCAGCTTGAGCTATAATTTCAGCTTCTTTTTCATGGAACTTAGCGTTTAATACTTGATGTGGTATTTTCATCTTCTTAAGTAATCCACTAATAATTTCAGATTTATCTATTGATACAGTACCAACAAGAACTGGTTGGCCTTTTTCATAGCATTCAGCTACTTCTTTTACAATAGCATTAAATTTAGCATTTTGATTTTTATATACAACATCATTATAGTCTTTTCTAATAACTGGTTTGTTAGTTGGTATTTCAACTATATCTAATTTGTATATTCCTTTAAATTCATCTTCTTCAGTTTTAGCAGTACCAGTCATACCTGCAAGTTTATGATATAATCTAAAGTAGTTTTGGAAAGTAATTGTAGCTAATGTTTGAGATTCATTTGCTATTGTAACTCCTTCTTTAGCTTCTATAGCTTGGTGAAGTCCGTCACTATATCTTCTACCATCCATTATACGACCTGTAAATTCATCTACTATTAAAACTTTTCCATCTCTTACTATATAATCTTTATCTCTTGCCATAATTCCATACGCTCTTAAAGCTTGGTTTACATGATGAGATATTGCTAAATTTGATACATCAGAAAGTGATTCAATTCCAAAATATTTTTCTGCTTTCTTTGTACCTGTATTAGTAAGGGCTACAGTTTTTGCTTTTAAGTCTACTATATAATCGTACTCGTCATCTGTTTCATCAAATTCTTTATCATTATTTTCAACTATTTTTCTTGCTTTTAAGCCTCTTGCAAAAGCATCAGCTCTTTTATATAAATCACTTTGTTTATTTACGTTACCAGATATAATTAAAGGTGTTCTAGCTTCATCTATTAATATACTATCTATTTCATCGACGATGGCATAATTTAGTTCTCTTTGAACCATTGATTCTTTATCCATTGTCATATTATCTCTTAAATAATCAAAACCAAATTCATTATTTGTACCATATGTTATATCTGCATTATATGCTTTTCTTTTTTCTTCAGGTGTCATATTTGGTACTACAAGACCAACTGTAAGTCCTAGAAAATTATATAATTTTCCCATCCATACGCTATCTCTTTTAGCTAGGTAATCATTAACTGTTACTACGTGTACACCTTTTCCAGATAATGCATTTAAATATACTGGTAATGTAGCAACTAATGTTTTTCCTTCACCAGTTTTCATTTCAGCAATTCTTCCTTGATGTATTATTATTCCACCAATAAGTTGAACTCTAAAATGTCTCATTCCAAGTACCCTACTTGAAGCTTCAGCTACAGTAGCATAAGCCTCTGGTAATATATCATCTAAAGTTTCACCATTTTTTAGTCTTTTCTTAAAATCTTCAGTTTTAGCTCTTAGCTCTTCATCTGTTAGATTTTTTAATCCTTCTTCTATTTCTTCAATTTTATCTACTAGTGGCTCTATTTTTTTTATTTCTCTTCCACTATAACTTCCAAATATTTTTTCTAAAAGCTTCATATGTCATTTCCCCCGTTTCGGTGATTATTATATCATAAATATATAAAAAATAAAATAGTTATTATAAATTATACATTCATTTTGTTTAACGCCATATATTAGTAATAAATATACTATTTTGTTAATATATATTAATAAGTTTAAATGGAGGAATTTATGTTTGTTTTAAATATAAAAATGGATTATAAAAAAATACTATTAGTATGTATAATTTGTGCTGCTATTATTGCATCTATTGTGGAATTTGGAATAAAAGATACTTTTATATTGACAAGTTCTAGTATAGATAATTTTGACTATGATATTACAGAAGAAAACTTTATTACTAATATAGAGAAAATACATCAAAATATTGATGAAAATATAGGGAAAACAATAAAAGTATCTGGTTTTGTATATACTATGCCAGATTTTAAAAAAGGATTTTTCGTTTGTGGAAGATACATTGATTTAGATAACGAAACAAAAGTTGCTGGATATCTATGTAATTATGTAGGTGATGGTTCATTTGAAGAAAATGAATGGATAGAAGTAACAGGAAGTATAATAAAGGGAGATTATAATGGAGAAACTCCAGTAATTAAAGTAAATACCATAACTAAAATTCCAGCTCCAGCAAATATGTATATTAAGCAAAAATAAAGAGCAGTTAAAATTAAACTGCTCTTTGTCCATGTCATAAGACTGATTTACAAAGCCTAGGACGAGGCTTCGGTTGTTACAAAGGTAGCTTAGATGCTCTTGAAAAGTTATCATCGTCAACTTCTCTATATTTTAGAAATTGAACTTCTGACTCTTCAAGCATTCCCTTTTGGTCTGCTAAATTAAAGTCATAGTATGACATCAATTCTATAAATTCTCTCATCGAAAATTTTAAAATTTCATCATCTAGCTTTTCATACATGGTTATATGGCACATGTATTTCCTCTTTATCAGATACTCACCAGCTTTCAATGAGGCTTTCATTAAGTAGATGTCTTCACATCCACTTACCCCTTCTTCTGTAAACATCGAATACCTGTCATTTGGATCCTCTGTAGTAGATTCTTGGTAATTTTTTACCAAGTCTCTAATTTGAGAATTTGCCATAATTCCCATAAATAGCCTCCAGGCTATTGGTTTTCCTCCAGCAGCATGAACTATTTTAATTGAGCTTTCATCAGCTACAATTAGGCTTTTTCCCCAATCACTTTTTCCTGTTCCAAAACCGGCCCTCTACCGGATACTTTACTAAAAATTTTTCCATTTTTAATTCCTCCCTTAATAATTCTTTCTCACATCATAGATTACTTGATGTGTATTTTTATTTTTAATATGCTAATATTATATCATAATTTGAGTTAAATTTCAATACTTATGTAAACATTTAATATTCTTTGGCAAAAATAAAGTGAAACTGTTTTACTAAAAAATTAGTAAGCTAGTTTCACTTTATTAATTTAATATCATTTTATTTTTTTCTTAGTGATTTTTTTATATCTTCAAGTATTGTATTATCTATATCTTCATCTTTTATTTCAGGTTCTGATACAGTATCACTAAAACACATTCTTATTTGTTTAGAATTTTTTATTTTTTCAATATGAGCCATAATTGTTGTATATAATGTTATATATACTTCTGTTTCATATCCTTCTTTTGCAATTAATTTTTTTACATATTCCACTGTTTCTTTGTCTTGTGGATTTGCAAAAGCTACATGTATTTTGTTATCTACTTTTTCAAATGGTAAAGCTCTATATGTTATTATAATGTCTGATGGTAAAAAGTTAGTTGGATTTATTGGTAGCTTTCTATCTATAATAGCTGATTTTACTCCTAAATTTGATGATAAAACTTCAAGTAAATCTTTTTTATCACACATATCTAGTACATCTGCAATTTCTCCAAATTTTAAATCTGGATGTTCATTTTGATAATTTAAAACAATATTAACTTCCTTTTGATTAAGTACTTTTCTTTGAATAAACTCTTCACCAATAGGTAATTTTTCTTCGTTCATATCTCTTCCTCCTGTAAATTTTTTTAATTTACTCATGGCTATATTATAACATATATTATTATTTTTTCATATATTCATAATATAAAAAAGATGAAATCTTTGGATTTCATCTTCTATTTGTTATATGTTATTTTTCCGCTTTTATCTATAGTATAATCTTTAATATTTGTATATATACAAGTATCTAATTTCAAAAGACTCATTGAAACAATATATTTTGCTGATTCATCATTATCTTGTGCTATTTTGAATTTTTCTACATTTTCTTCTTTTTCTTTTATTATGTATTTATATTCATTATCTACTTTAGTTACAAAATAAATGTCTGTTTTATCTAAACTTCCTATATCTGCTACTTCAACAGATTGTTCAACATCACTTTCAATTTGTTTTTTTATTGCAGATATATTTTCATTTGCAATATTACAAAGATATTCAGACTCAGCAATACTATTTTGCATATCTATATCTTTGTCTTTTTCTATCAATGTATCTTTTCTTATTTTCCACACTACAAATACTGTTAGGAAGATTACTAGTAATACTCCTAAAAAAGTAATCATCCCGCTAAGAAATTTCTTCATATAATTTCTTCTCCTTATTTTAAGATTAAACCATCATAATTATTATTCCACCAGTCTGGTTCTGCTCCATCAAATTTTACTTTTACAAGATCTCCTTCTACAACATAGAAGCTTACTCCTTCATAATCTGAAATTTTAAGTTTTAATGTAGTTTTTACATTATCCATATTTAATTTATATGATTTTGAATCTTTTCCATAGTCTTGTGCACTATCTTCTTCTACTAAAGTAGGTAAAAGATTATCTTGGTTATCTTTTATTTTTTCACCTTCTGTTGTTTTACCCATTAATATTTCATCTTTAGAATAAACACCAAAAGCATCTGAATATGAAGCACCTACATAATATGATAAATTTGATTGTAGTTCTAATACATCATCTAAAAATTCTTTTCCTTTTTCTGTAGTTTTATATCCATTTGGTCCAAATACAATGTATGCTACTGATAATCCTAATAAAATTACCAATACTATTATAATTAATATTCTCTTTTTATCTTTCATCTATTTCTTCCTCTCCTTATTATACAATAATTAAGATTATACTATCATAAAAAAAATAATTTTTCAATATTTATTGTAATAAAAAAAGATATCTTAATGATATCTTCTTTATGTTTTTATATTTTCAATGCTTATATTATTAGCTTTTATATTTAACTGATCAACAACTACTTGCATAATTTGTGCAGCTAAAGCTTCTGTTAAATCATCACTTTTTAAAATAACATTTGCTTTTTCATTATTGGTAATTACTATAACCACATCTTCTATTCCTTTTGATTTTATTACGTTTTCTACCATCAAAATTTGATTTTTCTCTTCAATTAAACTACTTAGTTTTTGTTGATATTGAGATATTATATCATTACTAGAATTTGCATTGTTTATTATCTGAGAATAATTATTTGCTAGTTCTGAATACATATTATCTCTATCATTTCTAAAAGATGATATTTTATCTTTGTTATTATATACTGACTGTGCCTCTTTATATATCTCTACCTCATCATTGCTTGAATTAACATATACGGTTTGACCTAAATCTTTTTCTCTTTCCGGATTATACTTATAATTTATATATCCTGCTATTGAAACCATAAAAGCAAAAGATACACATGCCATTAAAATTCTCTTAAATTTTTCTTTATTTTTTATCATAATAACCTCCTATTTTGCAAATACTTGAACTTTATATGAAGCTACTCCA
Organism: uncultured Clostridia bacterium; assembly: GCA_934130595.1. GTDB lineage: Bacteria > Bacillota > Clostridia > TANB77 > CAG-465 > CAG-465. The sequence goes on from CAKOYF010000018.1 coordinate 8,922, forward strand.
AGTAAATTTCCTATTGCTGTTGAAATTTTTTGTTTTATTTCTGAATCATTAACTCCATTTGCAACTATTATCACTCCTTCTACTTTAGGAGTATTATATACTTGAATTATAGCTGTCTTTTTTCCATTTTCTTCATTATATGCAACACTTTTTTCGATACTTAGTACATTTCCATTTTCATTCATTGTTTGTTTTGTATCATATGCAATATCGTTTGTACCATTGTCTGAATAATTAATAATTACTGAAGCATCTGTTATACCAGATATTTGATTTAAAACTTGTGCTACTTTTTCTTCAAGATCATTCTTAGATGAAGTCTGCTCACTTGTAGTATTTTCAACTGTGTTTTGGTTTTCTATTTTATCCTCTTTAAATATATAGTTAATACTTACTAAAAGTATTACAAGTAAGACCAATATAAATATCAAATTCTCTTTTTTCTTTTTTGAATCTTTTCCTATGTTTTTTAATGTTTCAAGGTAATTCATCTTCTTATCCTCCCTTTTGTATAGTAATTTTACTTCCATCTATATCGTACTCTTTACTTATAAAGGAAACTATATCAAAAGATGTATCTTTATAAATAGTCACATTAACTTTTTGTATATTATATGTATCTGTTATCTGTATATTTACATCAACATTTTCTCCTATACTTTCCGATACTTTTTCTTTAATATCTGATTCAACATTTTCTTTAAAATTTTCTTTTACATTGTTTTTATTAACATCTTCATAATTTGACATACTTGTATAATTAATATTTTGAGTATCTATACTATTTGTAGCATTTAATAATATAGATTTTATACTATTTAAATCATTACTCTTAAAAAAAGATATAACTGGATTAATAATAACTATAACTGTTATTATTCCCATAAGTGAATAAATATATTTTTTTAAGTTTGTATTAGGAATTATTATTTTAATAATAGTAAATAGTATTCCAATAGCCAAAATCGAGCTTATCCACTCTTTAAACACATCTAACACTCTACCATTCCCCCTTATCCACTTATATAATTTAACATACTCATTATTATCCCTGTCGCCATTACAAAAAGAATTGTTATACCTATTAAAATACCTAGCATATCTTTATATACATCTGCGAAACCATTAATAAATTCTGATAATATCTTATCTTCATTTATTGGTTCACTTAAAGCTGCAAGTATTTTATATAATGCAAACACTACAAATATTTTTATTACTGGTACACTAACAATTAAAATAGTAACAATTAAAGCTATTATGCCACCAGCTTTTCCAATAAGCTCTGTTGCACCAAGAACAGTATCAAGACTATCTGATAAAAATTTTCCTACAACAGGTACAACATCCGATACTATATTTTGAGTTGTTTTAAAATATATACCATCTATTGATTTAGTAATTGTTGTTTCCATTGAAAGAATTAAAACAAATATAGCTATTATTGAACTAAATATACAAAGTGAAGATTTTCTAAATATACCTGACATTTTATCTAGTTTTATATCTGTAGATATTTTAGATATTATATTTATTGCTATTGATATTGTAAAAAAAGGAACTACTATGTACTGTGTTACAACACATATAAAGCTTGCCACAAATAATAGTAGTGGCTGTATTATTCCAACAGAGGTAATTTTTCCACTTGCCACTAAAATTCCAGTTAGAAAAACAGCAACTACCTGCATAGAATTTGAAAGGATTTTTATTATATTGTTAAATATTTGTACTATCCCTATATAGTTTTTTAATAGTATTGCTCCTACACACATAACTATAATTAGCCTCGATATTTTTACCACATCACTATCTTTGTCTAGCTGTAAATTAGTAAGTATAGCCATCACTACAATTATTACAAATAACGTAGTTACACTAGTTGCTGAACTTTTTATTTGTTTGAACAAGTTCGATATAAATATATCTGATAGCTTTTGGTAATTTACTCCATTGCCTGAAACTAAACTAGTGTACATTTCATTTATATTTAATTCGTTTATATCATTTTCTTGTATATACGTTTTAAAGACATTCAAGTATTTATCTAACTGTAAACTTTCACCCACTTGCTCTAAAGCAAGATTTCCATCTTGAGCTAACACTTCACTATTTACTAAAAAAACTGTAATTACTAAAGCAATTATAATTTGAACTATTTTTTTCATCATACTAATTTAGTTACAATTTCTATAAGTGAAGCTACTACAGGTACTGATATAGCTACTACCACAATTTTTCCTGCTACTTCAATCTTATTTGCTATTGCACTTTCTCCTGCATCTTTGCATATATCTTTGCCAAATTCCACTAAGTATGATATTCCTATCACCTTTAGTATTACTTTTATATATGCACTATCTATGACTGAACTTGATATTAGTGAATTGATTAGGTTAATTACAGATTTTAACTCATCAAATATAAATGTGAGCATTATTATTGAGGAGGCTATTACACAAAGTAATGCTATTTCAGGCTTTTGATTTTTTAAAACTATTATTAGTGAAACTGCTATTATTCCAAAACTTACAACTTTAAATATAATCATTTTACCTGTTATAAATTAAAAGTATTTCTCACAGTATTAAAAAGTTCACTAATTTTAGATATAACCATCATTAAAACAATAATAACTCCTGTTAATGTTGTCATCATAGCCTGATCTTCTCTTCCAGCTTTAGATAATACTTGATTTAGCACAGCTACTAATATTCCTACTCCTGCTATCTTGAATAATAAATCTATATCCATATTCACTCCTCCTTATATGAATATAACTACAATAATTAAACCTGTAATAACACCTACTGTTTTATATACTTTTGAGCTTTTTATTTTATTTGTATTTGCATCTTTGACTTGCTTTTGTACAATATTAATTGCATTTTCAATAATATTATTTTGAGATTCTATATCACTTCTACCAAGATTTTTTAATGTTGAAATAATAATATCTCTATCGTAATCACTTAATTCTGTTAGCATATTAATATTATTTGTTATACTCATATCTACCTTGTTTACTCCAAATTCTGACATGTCTACGACTATAGCTCCTATAGTATCCTTAAGTTTTGAAGTAAGTCTTTGTCTAGACATCTCAAAAGCAACTGGTAAACTATTTGCCATATATATCATTTCATTTTGTACAAGCCTTAAAAAAGTTATATAATCTGTTAATATTTCTTCTCTAGATTTTAAAGAAGAAGCCATCTCCATTCCAATATATGTTGTTATACAAAATATAGCTATTGAAATTATAATTTTTATAAATATCATGCAACACCTCCTATACTCTCAGTGTCATATATCTTCTCAATTATTCCTGGTATTTTACCACTGGACAATATTACTATCTTAGAAAAAATATTTAAATTTAGTAATTCTCTTATATTTTGATTTTTTAGTATTGAGCTTAACGAATCTCCATGCATAGTAAATATAACCTTAACTCCTGACAAAATTGCATCTTTAATTGCATATATATCCTCTTCTTTTCCAATTTCATCTGTTGCTATTATATCTGGAGCCATTGAACGTATCATCATCTTCATTCCCTCTGCCTTATTTATATTACTCATAACATCTGTTCTAACTCCTACATCCAGTCCAGCAATACCATCGTAAACCGACGCAATCTCTCCTCTTTCATCTATTAGAGAGACATTTTTTCCAGTAAAATTCAAACTAGGAATGCCATTACTTACCTGTCTTATTACATCTCGAATAATGGTCGTTTTTCCGCATCCTGGTGGCGAAACAATTAATGTATTTAAAAATTCATTTCCTACTATTATTTTAGATAATAGTGCATCTGCACACCCATAAACTTGTCTTGCAATACGTATGTTCAAACTACATATATTTTTTATATTTTTTATTTTTCCATCAACATATACAACTTCCCCGCTTATTCCTATTCTGTGTCCACCACGTATCACTACAAATCCATTATTTATATCATTTTGTATAGCATATATTGAATTTTTAGAAACATTTAATAGTATTTCAAGTATTGTTTTAGGTGATACAAGACAATCTAGTACAAATTCCTTTTTAGAACAAATTATAATAACTTTGCTTTTAGTTCTTAGCCTTATTTCTGTAATACTCTTACTGCAATTTAATCTGATAATTTCATTAGAAATATACTTTGGCAAAACCTTAAATATTTCATCTATCATAATTATCACCTCTAATTTATTTATGTTATACTACTACTTTAATAATTAATTTGTAGAAAAAAAGATATTACTTATATAAAATAACTACTAAAAATGACGAAAAAAAGAAAGCTTATTTTTAAAGCTTTCTTCTTGATTTATTGCTTAATCAAATAATCCTAACAATTCTTCTTTAGACATCTGAGATATAAATGTTTCACCAGATTTTATAACAGAATCTGTTAGATCTTGTTTTTTATCTTGTAGTTTTTGTATTTTTTCTTCAATACTATTTTCACTTATTAGCTTAAATACTTGGACATTATTTCTTTGTCCTATTCTATATGCTCTATCTGTAGCTTGATTTTGTGCAGATAAATTCCACCATGGATCAAAATGTATAACCATATCTGCTCCTGTTAGGTTAAGTCCTGTACCTCCAGCTTTAAGTGATATTAAAAATACTTTAATATTATCATCTTTATTAAATTCATCTACCATTTCAATTCTTGTATCTACTTTTGTTTGACCAGTCAATATTGAGTATTCAATTCCTCTTTTTTCTAACTCTTTAGTTATAATATCAAACATAGAAGTAAATCCAGAAAATAGTAAGATTTTGTGCTTAGCAGCTATTGCTCCTTCAATTATTTCCAGACATTGATTTAACTTAGCACTTTCACCATTATAGTCTTCTAGGAATAGTTTTGGATGACAACAAATTTGTCTAAGTCTTGTAATTAAAGATAAAATCTTAAATTTACTCTTTTCAAATCCATTTGATGCTATTTCTTGTTTCATTTTTACTTTAGCTAAAGCAAGATATGAATTATATAGTTTTTGTTGTTCCTCATCCATTTTACTGTACATTATTTGTTCAGTCTTATCTGGTAATTCTTTTAATACTTCTTTCTTAATACGTCTTAGTACAAATGGTGCAACTAATTTTTGTAGTCTTTGCATTGTAGCAGTATCATTTTCTTTGATTATTACTGTTTCAAATTCATCTTTAAACTTTTTATATGAGTATAAGTAACCAGGCATAATGAAATCAAAAATAGACCAAAGTTCAGCAAGTGAATTTTCTATAGGAGTTCCTGTTAATGCAAATCTAACTTCACTTCTTAGTTCTTTTAAAGCCTTAGCATTTTTTGTATTGTTATTTTTTATATACTGTGCTTCATCTGCTATTACATATTTGAAATTAAAGTTACTGTATTGTTCAATATCTCTTTTTAATAAATCATATGATGTTATAATAACATCGTAATCAGATATATTCTTTATTAATTCTGCTCTTTGCTCTGCACTTCCAGAAACTATTAATGTTTTTATATTATTTGAGAATCTGTTTATTTCTTTTTCCCAGTTGATATATAGTGAGCTTGGACATACTACAATTGATGTTTTTCCAGTTCTCTTTTTCTCGTCTAATAGCAAAGCAATTATTTGAATTGTTTTTCCAAGACCCATATCATCGGCTAATATTCCACCAAAGCCATATTTTTCTAATGTTTTTAACCAACTAAATCCAGTCTTTTGATAACTTCTCAAAATTCCTTTTAATTCTTCTGGTTCTTCGAATTTAGTATCATCAATATCTTTTATATTTTTTACAGTTTCTCTAAAATCATTATCTAAATTTATAGTAAGATTTGAATTAGTATTCTTTGCTAAATTATCTATATATAAAGCTCTATATCTAGGAATTTCTACATTACCATTTACTATATCTTTTTCGGATATATTTAATGTTTTAGCTAAATTTACTAATGTTCCAATCCCTTCTGAGTCAATGTTAATAAAGCTACCATTTTTTAATCTGTAATATTTCTTTCTTAATTTGTATCTTTTAAATATATCTTTTAATTCGTTTTCATCTAATCCTAACTCATTAAAATCTATCTCTAAGAAATTATTTTCTATTCTAACTCCCATGTTAAATGATTTCTGAGTTATTATTTGTTTATTTTTTAATTTATCTGTAATTAATACTTCAAATTTTTCCATGAATTTATCTATTCCTTCTGTTAAGAAAGTATAGATATCTTCTTCATTAGATAGATATATTATGTGTTTTTTAAAGTTAATTACAAAATTATACATTTTAAATAATTCTTTTGCTCTTGCTTCTTCAATTATATTTCTATTGCAACTAACTTTTAAATCTTTATCAAAAGGATTAAACTCTTCACTTCCATAACAGAACTTAACTTCTGCTACAATATTTCCTTTATTATCAATATCTAAGAATATCTTTGTTCCTAATTTTTCTGCTTTATATTTTTCAAGTAGTTTTTCATCTATTTCTAGATTTGTGCTAGTTTTTAATGCTGGAATAACGTATTCACAAAAACTTGTTGCACTTCCAGTAGATATAGTAATTTTTCCTTCTGGATCTTTAGATAATTTTTCAATAAGAGGTAATACTTTTACTTTAAATTCGTTACTACATCTATGTAACTTATCTTTATATAAAACATATGAATATTCTTGACCTTCAAAAACATAATATTTTTCACTGTTAGATATAACATTCAAGCCTTTTTCTTGCATATCTTCTATGTCAATATCAAAAGATGGGTCACTATCTTCTAATGTAACCATTCCAAAAGCTTTTTCATAGTCATATCCTTCTATTGCTATTTTCTTTCCTTTTAGTAACTCAAAAATTTCATCAAGCAAAGAATATTTTAGTTTAAAATTAGTCTTATATCTTTTATTTAAAGTAAAATGATATGTTCCTAATTTTGAAAATTCATTGTATTCTAAAGCTTTTGAAACAATTAATTTTGCCAAAGGCTGTGAGTCTTTTGTAAATGACTCAATAGAATGCTTAAACTCTAATTCTTTTCCGTATTTATTTATGTTTTCTTTTTGCATATCCTCACTAAACTTATATAAGTCTCTTAAAATATACATTCTATCTTTTCCGATTTTAAATGATACTTCTAATTCCTTTTCCATATCATTAGTTAAGTATAATATAGTTTCAATATTAACACTTTCTTTATCTATATTTCTACTCAATTCTAGATTTTCATAATAAGCCATAAGTCCATTATTTTCTCTTTGTTCGTTTATTTTATCCTTATATGACTTATTTTCTACTACATTATCATCTATATCTGCTGATTCACTTTTTTTCACGTAATTTACATATGATGATTCATTAATGTACATATCAAAAACCATTGCAACAACGTGTTTGCATGGAGTATCTTTTTTTGATGATGATGGGCATTCACACTTATATGTCAAAACACCATTAGTTTTTCTAATTTCAACTTCATATATATATGTTCCTTCAACATAAGCTCTTGCAACATAGTTGTTTTCTGAAACAAAATTAAAGTCTGCAACTTTTACCCTATCTTGCTCAAAATATTTCTTTCCTCTATTTGTAACATCTGTTCCTGCTTCAAATAAAATACTATTTATTTCTTCTGCATTTATTAACATTCCTTCATCTCCTATATAAACTAGTTTTTCATAACTTCTATTATACTATATTTGGGGCCATTTGTGAATGTTTTATGTTAAATTTTATTTTAAAAACCTTATATTCTGCCTAAAAGTATGAAAATATTGCACATATAAAAAAAGAGCATAAACATTCATATTTATGCCCCAATCTTTTATTAATATACTATTTTTTTAATTTTTCGTTTAGTAATGACCATATATCATCTGTTTCATATCCTTTTTGCCAAGCAGTAATACCAGCTAAATTATATTTTGTTACTATATCTGCTCTTTTAGAAATGGAATCTGCATCTTCTATCCATAATCTCCATAAGTCATCTCCATCTTTCATTGCTATATAATTTTGTCCAGAAACATTATCCATAGTTGGTGTTAAATTATATTTACTTAAAAAGTTTTGAGTGTCATTCATTGTATATACTTTAGTAGATAAATCTCCTGAAGCCGATTCAATCCATAGTCTAGTGTAAAAAGGAACTCCTAATATTATCTTTGATGAAGGAATATTAGAATCTTGAATTAAAGAAGCAATGTTTTTATCTACCCAATTTATCTCAGAAATAGAACCTGCCTCTTTAGACCAATTTCCTCTTTGATCATATCCCATTAGCATAACGTAGTCACAAGCTTTTCCTACACCTTGTCTATCTATATAACTAGTAAAATATATGTCTACAGATAATTTAGCACCTGTTTCCTTTACCATTGGATATAATTCTCTTAAAAATTGAGTATACATGTACTTATCTTCTTCAAGCATTCCCTCAAAATCTATATTAATTCCGTCAAGCTTGTTGTTTTTTATTATATCTACGATATTTCTAATTAGATTTTCTCTTTTTTGCTCATCGTTCATAATCTCAGATGTAACTTGTTTTTTATCTAAATCTTTATTGTCTATACCATTAGTTATAATTGGCCAAATTTGATATCCATTTGCTTTTGCTTTGTTGTAGTAATCCTCATTATAGTTTATTTCTACACTTCCTTGATCATCTGAAATTGCATACCATGTAGGCATTACTACATTTACTCCTTCAATTTTATCTCCAAGAGTTTTTAGGCTACTTCCATATTGCCAAAACATAATTAACTTTTCAGTATCTTCACTGTTTGCTTGTTCATCTTTATCTTTATCATCACTACTATCATCTTTTACTGTAACAGCAGCTTTTTCAATATATCCTATTTTTCCATCATCACTTTTTACTTTATACCATCTATTATGCTTTAAACTATCTGTATATACAGTTACTGTATTATTTGTATTTAATACATCAAGAACTTCAGATTTCGTACTTAAACTATTATATAATCTAACTTCATTATAGTTTAAAGGTATATCACTTGTATTAAGTTTATCTACTGAAATTGTATTTGTTTCTTTATCATATTCACACTTAATATTGTATATCTCTTTTATTAAATTCATATCAATATATGGTGTATCATTTATTTTTTTCCAAGATGCTTTTGCATCATACTCTTTTAAATTTTTAGATGCTATATTATTTTGACAACCAAATTTATATAATCCATTTTCTGTTGTTAATATTATTTTTTCATTTGATGAATCATAAAACAACGTTTCATCTATAAATTTTTCAACTGTATCAAATGACAAGTATACCTTATCTCCCTCCACTAAAGGATTATATCCATTTGCTATTGTATCTCCATATATTATTAAATTGGCATTTTTTGTTGTGGTATCTATATTTTTCATATTTCTTGCACTAATAAATAATACCATAACAGCCAAAAACATTATCATACATTTAATTATACTAACTATTCTATCTTTCATATATTTTTTCCCATCCATTGATTTTATTATACTATAAAATTATTTCTTTGTGAAGAAAATAACTATATTTTATATATATTTATATTTTGTATCAAATTAGTAAATTAAAAAGTAAAATAGACTGCTTTTTTTCAAGCAGTCCATCTATTTATCTTATTTTTTTCCACTCATATTTAATATATTAACATCTGTTGAATATGTTATTTTTTCTCTTCTTTCTTTTCTCTTTATTGCATATCTTATTGCTCTATCTAATAATTCATCAAACTCAATTCCTTTTGGTTTCCATAGATAGAAAGATAAAGATCCTGGTATTGTGTTTATCTCATTAACATATACTTTATTATTATCTCCGTCTAAAATAAAATCTATTCGTGATATCCCTTCACAATTTAATATTTTAAAAGTTTCTTTTGCTAAACTATAAATTTCTTCCTCTTGAGACTTAGTTAATTCTGCAGGTATTTTTCTAGATAAAGATGCCATTCCAGAGCCTTTAACTCCACCTAATTTTCCAAATTTTTGTCCCAATTTTCCACTTTTTGCACCATTTCCCATATATTTATCTTTATAACTTAATATTTCGTCATTTTTTATTGGCTCTTCAAGAACTGATACTTCTTGACTTGCAAAATTTCCAAGAACAGAGCAATTTATTTCTCTTAAATTAGTTACACATCTTTCAACTAGAACATTATCACAAAACTCAAATACATTTTGCATTTTTTCACTAAATTCTTCCTTGTTCTTTATAACTTCTATTCCAACACTAGATCCTAAATTTGATGGTTTAACAATAATTGGTAGACTTAATTTTCTTGTTAATTTCTCATATGCTTTTTCTTGGTCTTCTTCAAATTCAGTCACATTTAAAGTCTCATATTCAACAACTGGTAGATTAGATGCCTCTAAAACTTTCTTAAATATTATTTTATTCATACCGACAGCAGATGCACATACATCACAACCAACATATGGAATATTGTACATTTCTAAAAATCCTTCTAATGTACCATCTTCAACATTTAATCCGTGAACTACAGGAAAAGCAACATCAACTTTTGCCAAAACTTTTTTAAATATTCCTCTTTTAGCATTTAATATCAATTTTGAATTTTCATGAGTAAAATATACTTCATTTGCCATTCTTTTTGTTTCTTCTAAATCTTTAAATTCTTCTACTTTAGTTAATAACTCAGATGTATAAAATCTATTATCTTTAGATATATATATTGGTACAACATCATATTTTTCTGTATCTAAATTTTCAATAACTTGCATTGCTGATATTATTGAAACCTCATGTTCTACACTCTTTCCTCCAAAAAATACTCCAATAACTGTTTTCATAATAATACTTCCTTTCTATTTTATATAACTATCTGGTAAATCATTTTCAAATAATGCTAACAAATTTTTATGACTAACTTGAATTTCCTGTAGCTTACTAAATGCTTCATATATATCATCAACTACAATATAGTTTTTAAATCCTTTATTTTCCATACCTTTTTTTATACTATCTGTAGTTGCTTTACCTACTAGTATTACATAGTCTAAACTTGTAGCATATTCTCCCATCTTTTCGTTTAACTCATCTGTTTTTTCTCCAAGTTCTATCATTCCTGGAGTAACTAATACTTTATATTTATCTTTAAACATACATAATGTTTCAATAGCTGATTTTGATCCTTCTGGATTAGAGTTAAAAGCATCATCTAAAGCAAGTATGCCTCCCATAACTTTAAGCTCTAATCTATGTTCTACTGGTTTTATTTTTTTAATTCCTCTTTTTATCTCTTCGTTTGTCATTCCAAGTTCTTTAGCTATTGCTATAGCACACACTATGTTATATATATTGTGTTTTCCTAATAATTTTGTTTCTACAGTAATTTTACTGTCATTGCATACTACGTCAAAAACACTACCTTTATCTGACATATTAACATTTTCAACATGATATCTTGTATTTTGTTCATTCATGCTATAGTCTATAACATCTGTATTTTTAGCATATAGCTCTATACCTTTTCTGATATATTCATTATCTACATTTAATATTGCTTTTCCCTGTTCTTTACTATTGGTTACTATTTCAAATTTTCCTTTTATAATATTATCTAGAGATTTAAAGCTAGTTAAATGCTGTGGCCCAATTGAAGTTATTACAGAGATATCTGGCTGAACTATATCACAAATTTCCTTGATTTCTCCAAGTCTTGCTGCTCCCATTTCACAGACAAACACCTCAGTATATGGTTTGATATCTTCTCTTATTGTTTTTACTACTCCAAGAGTAGTGTTATAACTTTTAGGTGTCATTACAGTAATATATTTTTCTTCTAATAACGCTGTAACTATATTTTTAGTAGAAGTCTTTCCATAACTACCTGTTATTCCAATAATTTTCATATTCTTGTTTGATTTTATAATCTTTTTGGCTTCATTTATATATCTTGCATTTAAAATCTTTAGCACTGGTTTTGCAAGAAAATTTCCTAAAATCATTATCCCTATTGACAAATATTTATACATAGAAAGAACTAGAAATACTACTAAAGTCAATTTGCTACCGCTAATACTATATACACCTAAAATACTAGCAATTAATATAGCTGCAATTAGACAATATGTAATTTTTACTCTTGTAGTATATACAAATTTCTTCTTAGCTACAGGTCTATTATTTATAGTCTTATATGCTACATAAACACTAAACACGCTATATGCAATAAGCATATACTGACTAAAAAAAGTACTAATTGCAAGTATTAAAAGTAGTATTTCATATATACTAATTTTACTAGCTTTAGTAGTTTTTATAGCTGGGAAAAATTCGTCTGTCTCATAAAAAGACTGTTGAAATATATGCATAAATTTATTAATATTAACAATTATTAAAAATAAAGAAATTATATATGTTAAAACTATTAACAATTGCATCTTTTACTCACATCCTTCCAAGAATTTTTTTACTACAACTAAAAAGTATCCACAACTTTCCAAGTAACTAAAATGACCTGCACCATTAATTACTACAAGACCAGAATCTGGAATAAGATTTTCCATTTTTCTTCCATCTTCAATTGGTGTTTCCATATCTTTATCTCCCCATATCAACAAAGTTGGAGCTTTTATATTAGGCAAGTATTGTGTCAAATCTTCATTTATTACGTTTTTAAATACTTCTTTCATTGTCTCATTTGCATTTTTATAATCTTCTGAGCCCATCTTATTTTTATACTTATCTATTATTTTTTTAGCTTTTTCTTTTCCAAATATTATGGTTGCAAAAGCTTTTATACATTTAAAAATTTTCTCCTTAATAATACGTGTTTTCTTCTTTTTAGGACGTATTCCTGCGCTATCCACAAGTATTATTTTCTTTGGATTAAATCCAAGTTTTCCTACTAATTTTATTATTACTCTTCCACCAAATGAATGTCCAATAAGTACAACATCTTGAAGCTTTTTTTCTTCAATAAATTTAAGAACAACTTTTGAATATTCCTCTACATCATAATTTTTGCTAGGATCTTCACTTTCTCCAAATCCTGGAAAATCTATTGCATATACTTTATAATATTTAGAAAGCTCGTTAATTACTGGTGTGAATGACTTAATGCTTGCTCCCCAGCCATGTAGTAGCAATATACTTGTTTTAGTATCTTTTCCCTCTTCAATATAATGAATTTTTAAATCATTTATTTCTATTTCCATATTTTTTTATTCACCTACTCTATTATTCTTTCAACTCTATTACCAATATTTGAAATAACTTCATATACTATTTTATTTGACTTTTGTGCAATTTGTTTTAAATCATTATTATAATTCCATATAACAACTTCATCATTAATTTTTACATCTTTTACGTTTGTTACATCAATCATCATTAAATCCATACAAATATTTCCAACTTGATCACATATATTACCATTTACTTTTACAGTAATATTATTAGATAAACATCTGCTAATTCCATCAGCATATCCTATTTTTACTACAGCTATCTTCATATTAGGTTTTGCAACAAATGTTCCTCCATATCCAACTTTACTAGTAGATTTTACATCATTAATGTGAATTATTGGAGCCGTAAGCTTAGTTACAGGCTTTGTGTTTCCGTTATATCCATAAAGCATTATTCCAGCTCTAACATGCGTATCTATATTTATTTTATTTGAATATTTTTCTATACCATCTGAATTTAATATATGTATATATTTAAATTTGTAGTTTTTACTTAGTTCTTTTACAACACTTGTAAATTTTTCTATTTGTTCTAATGTATACTCTTCATCTTTATCTGCACAACTTAAATGAGTATATATACCTTGGATATCTATGTTTTCTAATTTTATGATACTATTCCAAAGTTCTAATACTTTATTACAAGTAAAGCCTAGTCTTGTCATTCCTGTATCTATTTTAAGATGTATTTTAGCAATCTTATTAAATCTTTTAGCAATATTACTTATTTCAACAACATTATCATAATCTGATACAGATATAGAAATATCATTTTCTATTGCCATATCTATTTCATTTGCCCCAAGAACTCCTGTTACAATTATCATCCCAGTTATCCCATTTTTTCTTAATTCAATTGCTTCATCAATATTTGCTACTCCAAAATTATTTATTCCATATTTTTGTAGCTCTGTGCTAACGCATTTACTTCCTAGACCATATGCATTAGCTTTTACCATTGCTATTATTTGTTTATTTCCAATTTTATTTTTTATATAATTTACATTATACTTTAAATTTTCACTACTTATATACATTCTTGATTTCATATAAAATCCTCACTTTTTTCACATTACTACATATTAGCAAATTAAATCATATATTTTTGATTTTTTACTAGTATTATGCTATAATATTAGTACTTATACAATAATTATACGCAAAAACATATCTTTTTGCAACATATATTAAATTACATCAAAAGTGGCAAATCCACACCAAATTCACAAGGAGAAATCATGAGTAAAAAAAACTATGTAAAATTAAATAATAACAATAGACACCTATCTTTAGGTAACTTATTTAGAATATTAAAAGAAGAGACAAACAATAAAAACTTTACTATTCAATCTGAAATTTTTTGTATTCTTTTTGATATAGATAGTATATCTGACACCACTGTAAATAACTACTGTACTGGTGTAAGAGCAATTAATTCTAATTACAAAAACATATATGTAAATTGGCGTCAACAATATGCTAAAGATGAAACTATCTTTAAAAACATTATATTAAATATAATTGCTACAATAGATAATAAAAATGTATTTATAACCAAAGACTACTTTAATCAATCTATTGATGTAATAAATAGCAATACTAAATTTAATAAAGTATGCTTAAGACTATACAATATATCTAAAAATGATATTGAAGTAACAAAAGAATTTTCATCACAGTTAAAAAGACTTTTAGATTCAAAAAATCTATATAAATTCTTTGTTGAAGTATTATTTTTTGTTGTATTAGACAAAAAGCAACCAATTTATATTGAAGATAAATTTATGGATACTCTAGATGACTTTTTGTATTCATCTGAAGTATCTTCAGATGATGCTATAGATTTTGTAACAGTACAACTAAAAGGCGGTCTATGGTCAATTAGAGGAATACATGAACTTGCCAAAAAAGGAAATCCTTATGCTTGTTTTGAAATGGGTTCACTAGAACTATACGGTCAAGTTGCAGGATATCCTAGATATCAAGAAAGCTATGAATATTATAAAACAGCAGCTTCAAAAAAACATCCTAATGCAATTTGGGCTCTAGGTCACTTGTATTATAATGGATTTGTTGGAACTAAGTCACGTGAAGATATGAAAAAAGCTTTTCACTATTTTAATAAAGCAAGAAAGGTAAATTGTATTGCTGCAATAAACAGCTTAGGTACAGTCTTTAAAGAAGGGAAAATACCTTTTATACATAAAGATTTGAAAAAAACTAAAAAACTTTTTGAATTTGCAGCTAATAAAAACTATGTTTATGCAATAAATAACTTAGGAATAATGTATGAAGAAGAAGGAAACTTTAAAAAAGCTTTTGAATTATACAAATCTTCATCAAATCAAGGAGAAAGCTGGGCATCTAATAAACTAGGTCAAATGTATAGACAAGGAATAGGAACAAAAAAGAACTTAAAAAAAGCCTTTGAATATTATAACAAAGCTACAGATGCAACTGTTTATTCTATTTGTTTCTGGTCAAAATATAATTTAGCCCACTATTTCTATGAAAATGGATTAGCAGAAATTGGTATTGCCAAAGATATAGAAAAAAGTATTTCTTTACTTGAAGAATGTACTAAACACAATATAGATAAAGCTTTTGAAGATTTAATATACATATACTATTCTAAGTATGTACAAACTGGTGATAAGATATATTTAAACAAAAGTAAAGAATATGCTGATTTATATTTATCTAAATATGAGTGTGACTCAGATACTATATCTAAAATAAATGAAATACTAAAAAAAATTAAGGATAAAAATTCTAATAAAATATTATTTGAATAGCTTTCCTTAATTTAAGATTTAATTATAATTAAAAAAAGGATAAACTATAAGAGTTTATCCTTTTCTTTTATTTACTTTATTTATTTTTTATAAAATATTTTTTAGTAACTGCTATAGCTGTACCTGATACTATAAATATTAATGCATAAACTAATACATTTATATCTCCTGTTTCTGGAGCAGGTTCTATTTTTATGTATTCAACATTTATTACTATTTCTCCCTCTTTATAGTCTACCTCTATTGTCTTATCTCCTTTTATATAGTATCCTTCTTTTTCTGGTAAATCTATTTTTAATTTTTCTCCAAC
>CAKOYF010000019.1 GCA_934130595.1 uncultured Clostridia bacterium
TTATATTTTATTTATTTTAATTTGTAAATCTTTTTAATCCCTTTTTTGATGTCGAAAAAAGACATGTTAAATTTTTTTAACATGTCTTCATTAAATAAACTATATAATAAAATTCTTCTCAATATATGCCTTATGATCATTATTTACATATATATTTGAATTAGACGCAATTTCACAAAGTAAATCTTTAAGAATATGATAAGCTTTTTCATATTGCTCTTTTGTAATATCTTTTTCTTCTAAAGCTTGTTGTAATTCATCTTCATCCCAGACTTTTACTACATCACCATTTATTTTATCTATTGTTATATCTAAATATAAATCATCATAGTATAGTCCTTTTCCATATTCAATATCAATATCATCTATAACATCAATATAATATGATACAGCTTCTTTTTTTTCATTTAAAAATACTCTTACTTCATAATTTCCACTTTTAGGTAAATATTCTACCATGTAATATCCTTCTTTTAAAAGACATATATCTTTTCCTGTATGTGTAGAAATATATGGCTTATCTATACTATTCACTTTCTTTATTACTGTGTAACAATCTAAAGCATCATCTTCAAATTGCATCAACATATAATTATCTATTCCTCTTAAATATGTATTTGCTAAATATTTTCTTTTCATAATAAACACCTTCCTAGAAATTATACCAAAATTTAAAGAATGTATCAAGCAAAAATAGGTGGAAATGCTCCACCTATTACTTAATATACCTATCTTTCAGATATTTTTACTCCAATAGAACCTTGTTTAATTCCTGTAAAAGATATTTTGTATGGCATATTATTTGGTTCACTGTGAATAGAATATCCTGTTGCAAAAGTATAAATTCCTGAATATTCAGTGCCATTTACTGTAAGAGTGTATGGTACTTTAAATTCGTTTCCTTCTTCATAATTTAAATCTGAATCAATTTTTAATGTTATATTATCGTCATTATTTTTTAAAGTTGCTTCTTCATTTACATTTAACCAAACTTCAGTACCAATTTCTGCATTAACTGCATTTGATTTTCCTTTATTTATAGCTACTATTGAAACAATTACTATAATAACTAAAACTACTGCTACTATAGCTATTATAGCCTTATTATTTTTTCTAGAGCTGTTCTTTTTTACATTTTCTTTGCTCATAATATCATCTCTCCTTATTTTTGCGATTTAATTATATCACAAAGTATTCTTCAAGACAAGAATAATGTATTATTTTGACAGCTTATTATAATTATATATTTTCTATATCTTTAATCATGTTTTCTATAAACGCACCATAACCTTTTGTTGGTTCATCTAAAAGCACATGTGTTACACATCCTATAAGTTTACCATTTTGCACTATCGGTGCTCCGCTCATTCCTTGAACTATACCACCAGTTTTAGCAATGAGTTCTTCGTCTACAACTTTTATTGCAATATTTTTATTTCCAGTAGAGTTTAAATATACTTTTTCAATTTGAATTTTGTACTTTTGTTTTATATTATCATCTAATGTAACATATATATATGCCTCTTTATTTTCTATTTCCTCTTTAGTAGCAATTTCTATTGTTTCACTTTTAGATAATTTACTTGCATCATCAATATATCCAAAAATTCCATTTTCAGTATTGGTATATATTTCCCCTATTGTATCATTTGTCAAAGTTCCTTTTAATTCTCCGGGAATTTTTGGTATCCCTTTTTTTATCATATAAATATCTGTTTTAGTAATTCCACCACTATTTATTGGAAGAATATTATTATTTGAAGTCTCTGTAATAGCATGCCCTAGAGCTGCAAATTTACCTGTATTTTTCTCGTAAAAAGTTACTGTTCCTACACCAGCACTACTATCTTTTACCCATAATCCTAGCCTATATTCACCTGTAGTCTGACTAACTTTTGGCTCTATTTGAGTAGTTATAACTTTATCTTCTCTTTGTACAGTTAGTTCTAAAGCACTTTCTAAGCTTGCATACTCTTCAAGTTCCGAATTAGTTTCTATTTTACATCCATTAACCTCTAATATAATATCTCCTATTTTAAGATTAGTGTCCGTTCTATCTATTCCCATTATTAATACTCCACTAGCAAGTAATTTTACTCCAACTGCTTCTCCACCTAAAATGTACTCAGCATTTTTCTTAGAACAAGTAATTGCTTCTTTTTTATTAAAAACTAAAGCTAAAGAGCAAAAAGAAATCAAAATAATAACAGCAATTAAAAATATTAACTTTTTATTTTTTAAGTATTTAGACATTTACACCTAATATTCCTCCAACAATTCCACTTAGACAGCATATAGCCAAATATATTCCTAATGTATTAGTTAACACAAAACTTCCATTTAAAAAACATGATATTATATACAATATTCCTATACTTATTGCATTAATAACAACACCATGAACTATACCTTTCTTCTTTAAATTTCTACATAGTATAAATGAAGAAATGAAAGCAGCAATAGCTAAACTTAAAAATATTCCTGATTCTATAAATCTATCTTCTATTTTAGTATAAGCAAAAATTGTTGATACTATAAACAAATTAAATGTAACAATTACACCAAAGCATAGAATTCCCAACAAATAGTTTTTTATTAATTTCATTATATCAACCTCAATAAACTATATGTTTTTATATTCTATTGTATTACAAAAAAAGAGAAATAAGATTAACCTTACTTCTCTAATAAATACATATAAATTATTGTTCATCTCTTTCTTGTTCTGCTTGAACATCTGTCTTTATTGCTCTGTTACTTGATGTTTTCTTTTTTCTAAGATATCTACTTTTAGTATGTGCTTTATCCATTATATCTCTACGAATAATAGAGAAATTATTAAGTATTCTTCCTCCAAAAACTACAATTGCTGCTAAATATATTTCTACATTTAAAATGTCTCCTAAATATACTAAAAACATTGCAAAAATAGCATTAAAGAAAAAACCAGATAAAAATATTTTCATTTTAAAGTTCTTATCTGTACTTGCTGCTAAAGCTCCAAACACAGAATCTAAACAAGCTAATATTGCTACTGCTACATACTGATAACTAGAATATGGTATTACTATATTTTGCCCTATTACTATTCCTAAAACGATAAATAAAACTAAAATTAAAATTCCAAAAATCATATTTATTCTCCTTGCTTTGCAAAATTAAAAGATAAAGCTCCATCATATTTTGGTATTGAGATATTGCTTTCTCTTGTTAATGTTACTTTTAACCCATATCCATTTAAAACATCAATAACACCATTTTTAATTGTTAATGCACTCTCTAAATATTGAGCATTTCCTATCGCTTTTATTTCAAAAGGTGCAGCAACCTTTTGATAATTTACTTGAATAACAGAACCAACACATCTAATTGCTGATGTAGTAATAATTCTTTGTTCATTTACACTTATTGCCTCAGCGCCCGCAACTCTAAGTTCATTTACTACTGTTAAAACATCACTATCATGTACAAGAGAACCTGAATTATTTCCATCATATAAAGTTATTATTATTCCTTCACCTTGTACATCTGTTGTACCTGATAATAATCCTAAAGTATTTATTTGCTTTTTCATAGATGCAATAAGGCTATCATTTGTTGCAGAATTAGTCTGATATTCTTCAACTATTTTTTGACTTTCATCATACTTATTTTTTAATTCATCATAATCTCTTTGAAGACTTACTAAAGAATCTGCTAATTCACTTTCTCTTTTTCCTTTTAAAACTTCTTCTGATTTACTCATAGTAGTAATTTGAGCTGTTATCATTGCAGTTAAGAGAAAAACTGAAATCCCTATTGCTGTATAGGCGGGAATTGAGTTCTTATGTAAGAAATTCATAAATTTATTATTTTTCTTTTTTGTATTTTTTGTATCTTCTTCCAAAATAATTTCACTCCTTAATCATATTTAGAATAGACTGGATTTTCTATACTCATATCTATAGTTCCTTCTACTTTTCCACCATTTTTTTGTATAATCCCCTTTAAAAATGATACCTTGTATTCTAAATTTGAATCATTTGAAAATACTACTTTTAGTTTATCATCTAAGGTAATTATTGTCAAGGAATTAGAAAAGCTAACTTTAGTTATGTCACCATCTATGCTATATTTTTCTAATAATTCTTTAATATTTTTATATATTTCAATTTTTTTAATATATACTTCATTAATTTTTTTACCAAACTCGACATTCTCCTCAAATACTAGACCTTCTATTAATACTTCATCTTTTCTTTGAGATATGTCACACTCTTCAAGTAGATATCCATCATTATCTATTTTATATTCTTTTCCAGTATTCTTATCTATAGCTATATAAGCAGGATATCTTTCTTTTACATTAATTACAATTGTATTAGGAAAAAAGTATCCATAACTTGCTTTTGATACATAAGGCAATTTTACTTTTTTGTTATCACTAAATAATAATTGCTTAAATACATTTTCTCCTAGCTTTAAACTCGAGCTAGATATAATGTTATCTTCTGTATATTTAGTATTTCCTTTTACTTTTATTTTTGCAAGATTAAAAGCTTCAAGACTAAACATCATATATAATATTGCCACTATTATTGCAATAGCAAAGACTATTTTTAAAACTGTTGTTTTTTTAATTTTTCTTTTTACTTTTTTCTCTTTATTTAAATTTCTATTTTCTGGTTTTACTTTTCTAATATTATTAGGTAAAATTTCTTGAACATCATTTTCTTCTGAAAAAATCGTATCATATTCTGTTCTATCTACTTTATTTAGTCTTATATTATTTTGTGCACTATGTGAATTTTTTCTTTTAATATTACTATTTTTGTTTAAAGTATTCACATTTTTTCTTGTATTAGTCACTCGTTTATTATTACTAGGCTTACTATGAATAGTTTTTGACACTTTTTTCACTTTAATACCTGTAGAACTAGCACTATTTTTAGAAACATTTTTACTCTTAACATTCTTTTTTGTTGTACTTGTCCTACTTTTATTCATATTAATCACCTACTTTGCTTTAATACAATTATATATTTTTTCTTCTACATCTTTTACTATAACTTTTGAAGCATTTTCTCCCATTTTTTCTACATTATTACCTGAAACAATTTTATTTATAGCTGAATTTAAACTATTTTCTGTTAAATCCTTTTGTTCAACTATTATGCCTGCTCCAACATTTTCAAGTACTTTTGCATTGAAAAATTGATGATTTTCTGCAGCTGTTGGTAACGGGATTAATACTGCAGGTTTGTGTGCAAGCGCTAATTCACTAATTGTCATTGCTCCAGCTCTAGTAACACATAAATCTGCTACTTTATACATCTGGTCCATATTAAATATAAACTTCTCTATTTTTATATAACCATCTAGACTCTTTCCTATTCTTTTTTCTGCTTCAGCCTTTAGACTCATTACTTCATTGTAATTTTTATCTCCAGTAACTAAAATATAATACTTGTCTTCTTCTTGATACTTTTCTACCATTGACATTACAACTTCATTAATTTTTTTAGCTCCTTGGCTTCCACATGTAACTAATATAATTTTTTTATTATTTTTTTCTAGTCCTAGTTTTTCTAGACATTCTTCTTTATTTAAATTTGCAATATCACTTTCACTAAATTTTGCAGGTGTTCCTGTATATACAACATTTGCTTTAGGATTTAATCTAGCTTTTGCATCATTAAATCCCACCATTACAGCTTGTGCATCTTTAGCAAGAAGTTTAACTGAAACTCCTGGAAATGCATTACTTTCATGTAAATAATATGGTATTTTTAGTTTTTTAGCAGCCTCCATTACTGGTCCACATATATATCCACCTGTACCAATTACCATATCTGGTTTGAATTCCTTAAGTATTTTTTTGGCATCTCCTATTCCTTTATATGCATTTATTAAAGCAGTAATATTTTTTAATGTTAGTTCTCTAAGTATCTTTCCTGTTCTTATATGTTTAATTTTATATCCTGCATTTTCTACCAGCTTATTTTCTAGACCAGTTTTAGTACCTATAAAAAGTACTTGGCTGTCTTTTTCTTTTTTTACTATAAGATTTGCCATAGCTATTGCAGGATTGATGTGTCCACCAGTTCCTGCACATGCAAAAACTACTCTCATAAAATTCTCCCTTCTATTCTTTTACTGTATTACAATTTTTAGAAATATTTAATAACACGCCCATAGAGCATAAATTTATTGCAAGTGATGTACCACCATAGCTAAAAAATGGTAATGGCATACCAGTTACTGGCATAGTACATGTTACAACGGCAATATTTACTATTATCTGAATAGCAAAAACACTAGTTATACCAGCAGCAATAAGCGAACCATAAAAATCCTTACAAGTCATTGCTATTTTATATCCTTTAAATATAAAGCATGTAAATAATATTAATACAACTGCTGACCCAACAAAGCCTAATTCTTCACCTAATATTGAAAAAATGAAGTCATTTTGCGCTTCTGGAAGCCATAGATATTTTTGTCTACTTTGACCTAATCCTCTTCCAAGTAATCCACCTGAACCTATAGCGTATAAACTCTGAGCTGCTTGCCAGTTACCGTCTTGAATATCTTGTTCTGGATTTAGAAAAGAAAATATTCTTTGAAGTCTAAAATTATCCGCAAAAATAAATGCAGTACCAGCTAATCCAACTATTAAAACAGCTGCAACTATTGTTTTTGTTTTAAGCTTTACACCACTTGTAAATATTACTGATAATGCTGCTACACCTAAAACTAAAAGTCCACTCATGTGCTTTTGAAAATACATAAGTAGTCCGACAATAAGTAACATTATTATTGGAACTATATATCCTTTCCAGTCATTAAGCTTTCTTGTATTTCTAGATAAATAGGTTGCTATTGCAATTACTAATACTGGTTTCATTATTTCAGATGGCTGAAATTGTAAAATTTCTCCTATTCCTAACCATCTTTTTGCTCCATTTCTTGTAACACCAAGAGGAGTTATAACTAATAATAGTAAAATTGCAGCTAATATAAAAGCTAAATATCCCCATTTTTTATATTTTCTATAATCTACTTTAGAAATAGCAATCATTGCAACTACACCAACTAAAGCAAAACACAATTGTCTAACAAATAAATGATTACTATCACCATAATATATAAGTGCGTGGTATGAACTTGCTGATGCTACCATTACTAATCCAATACATAGTAATGAAATAGTAATTACAAACATTCCAAAGTCTATTCCTCCACTACTTTTCTTTGAACCTTCAACCTCTTTTTTCATTAAAAACCCCTATATTTTTTTAAATAAAATATGCTATTACACAACAAATTATTGTAACTATCCAAAAAATTAGTACAACTGTTGTTTCTTTATATCCACTAAGCTCCAAATGATGATGGAATGGTGCCATCTTAAATAGTCTCTTACCATTTGTAGCTTTAAAGTATATTACTTGCAACATAACAGAAACTGTATCAACAATACAAACAAAAGCTACTATTGCCAGATATAGTGGCATCTTTAAAATTAGTGCAGCAGTTGCCACAGCTCCACCTAAAGCAAGCGAACCAGTATCTCCCATAAAAACTTTTGCTGGATGCATATTAAATAATAAAAATCCTATACATGCTCCTACTGTACTAGAACAAAATACTACCATTTCATAGTTTTGTTGTCTTAATGCTTCTAGTGTAAAAAATGTCATTATTATTGCTACAACTCCCGTAGCTAACCCATCAAGTCCATCAGTTAAGTTTACAGCATTTGTAGTTCCAAGTAAAATAAATGCAGCAAAAATTATAAAAAGTGGTAAACCTAATGAAATTGGTTGATTAAGTATAGGAATTATTATTGATGTTCCTAGTTTAAACACTTGTGTATAAAGAGTAATCAATACTACTGTGACTATAAATAGTCCAAGCATTTTCATTTTAGGTGACATTCCCTCTGGATCTTTAAGAATTAATTTTTTGAAATCATCTAAAAATCCTACCAAGCCATATCCAACTATAGCTACAATTGGCATTATTAAACTTGGATAATCCTTAACAAAAAATGCAAGAATTGCTGAAACTACAAGTATTATTACAATTCCTCCCATAATAGGTGTACCATTTTTTTGCAAATGTGACTTTGGGCCATCTTCTCTAACTACTTGCCCTATTTTTTTCTTTTTTAGTATCGGTACAACAATAAATCCTAATATTACTGTTGCAATAAAAGACACAAATAATAACGTTGTCTGTATATTCATTTTTTTCTCCTTGTATATTAGATATTCTTATCTGGCATTTCTTCAGCTATTTTTCTAACAATTTCTTTATCATCAAAATATAGTTTTTTACCATTTTCAACTTCTTGGTAAGTTTCATGTCCCTTACCTGCTATTATTATAACGTCACTTTTCCATGCAATTCTCATTGCAAATCTTATTGCTTGACGTCTATTTTCAATACATTTATATAATCCACGTGTTTGTTTAATACCACTTTCTATATCTTCAATTATTTTTGAAGGCTTTTCATCTCTTGGATTATCTGTTGTTATTATAGTAAAGTCTGCTAATCTACCAGAAATTTCTCCCATCATAGCTCTCTTTTCTTTATCTCTATTTCCACCACAGCCAAATACACAAATTATTCTTCCTTTTGTGTATTTTTTTGCAGATGAAAGTATAGCTTCTAAACTTGCTGGTGTATGAGCATAATCTACTATAACTGTAAATGTTTTATTTAGTTCTACAACTTCATTTCTACCAGGTACTCTTAATGCTCCTAAAGCACCACTTATAGCATCCATTTGAGCTCCAAATAGGCTACAAACACCAATTGCTGCAAGTGCATTATATACTGTAAATCTTCCTGGTATATTTATTCTTATTGTTTCAAGCATTCTATTTACATACATTTTAAATTCTACGTATGAAGGATTAACTCTAATGTCTGTAGCTGTTAAATCTACTGCATTATCTAACCCATATGTTGCTTTCTTTATATCTATCATTTTTAATAATCTTGGTGCATAAATATCATCACCATTTATTATTGCAAAATCTGATTGCTTAAATAATTTAGCTTTTGCTTCTAAGTATTTATCCATAGTTTTATGAAAATCTAAGTGATCTTCTGAAAGATTTGTAAATACACCTACCAAGAACTTAATTCCATATACTCTTTCTAACTCAAGTGCATGAGAAGAAACTTCCATAACTACATATTCCATACCAGCGTCTACCATTCTTGCAAGTAGAGCTTGAAGATCTAATGATTCTGGTGAAGTTCTAATTGATTCTTCAGTAACTTTTCCATAGGTATTGCAAACTGTTCCTATCATACCTATTTTCTTTCCAGAAGCAAGCATTATATCTCTTATCATATATGCAGTAGTAGTTTTTCCTTTGGTTCCTGTAATTCCTATCATTTTTAATTTTCTTGCAGGATCTCCATAATATGTTGATGCCATAATAGCTAAAGCTATTCTTGCATTTTCTACTTTAATATATGTTATATCCTCTTTATACTCTATATCTCCCTCATGTACAATTGCTACTGCAC
Organism: uncultured Clostridia bacterium; assembly: GCA_934130595.1. Classification (GTDB taxonomy): domain Bacteria; phylum Bacillota; class Clostridia; order TANB77; family CAG-465; genus CAG-465. The sequence continues at coordinate 9,532 of CAKOYF010000019.1, forward strand.
CTTTTGATATAGCATCATCTATATATTTTATACCATTGTCTTTGTATCCATTTATTGCAACAAATACATCACCATTTTTTATTTTATTTGAATTGTATTCAATTTTATTTATTTCTTTATTTGTTTGACCACTAATTTCAACATTTGTTAAATTTTCTAATAAATATTGTAAAAGCATAATAAGCCTCCATTTCACTAAAATATTATACCACAATTGCCTATCACATGCAAATGTCTTATGGTAACTCGCTCAAATCATCTACACATTTTATAGTGACTATTGATCCTTTTTCAATTTGCTCATAAGGAGTTACATCTTGTGTTAAAACATAACCGGTTCCTTCTACTCTAACGTTTAATCCAACTCCTCTAAAATAGTTTGTTGCTTCTGTAGCTGTACGATTTCTTACATCTGGTACTTCTGCTTTTTGAGCTTCATCTCCATCTTTGTATACCATTATACTAGAACCAGCTACTAGTGATGCTCCAGACTTTGGAACTTGTTTACTGATTATAGTATCATCTGAAAATTCTGAAGATAGGTTTAAAGTAAATCCACTATCTTTTGCAATTTGTTTTGCTTCTGCATATGTTTTTCCTGTAATATTTGGTATTACTACTTCATTGTTTTCTGTTTCAGAAACAGTATAATCTGTCTGAACATCTAAATATTTTAGCACCTCATCAATTATTGAACCAACTACTGGTCCACAAAGAGTTGCACCACCGTGTCCTGATGGACCTTTTGGATCATACAGATTCATAACTACAACTATTTCAGGATTACTTGCTGGACCAATACCAACAAATCCTGCTAGATACTTAGTATTATCTCCTCTTCCATTTTCACCAGTTGCTGTTTTTCCTGCTATTTGATAATCTGAAATTTTAGCAGATTTTGCTGTACCATAGTTTACTGTATCTACTAATGCACTCATTATTTCTGATGCTGTTGTTTCAGACATTATTTGTTTTAAAACTTTTGATTCAATTTGTTCATCATAATTACCTGATCCACTTTTAATTTCTCTTACAATGTATGGCTGAACTAAGTATCCTCCATTTGCTACTGCACAGTAGTTTACTGCAGTTTGTATAGATGTTATTTGTATTGTTTGACCAAATGATGATGTTGCAAGATCTACATCACTCATTGACTTTTCATCGTGCATTATACCTGTAGCCTCGCCTGGCAAATCTATACCTGTTTTTGAGTCTAAATTAAATGCTCTTATATATTTCATAAAGGCAGCTATTCCCATTCTTTGAGATACTTGCATAAATACAGGGTTACAAGAATTCATAATTCCTTCTCTTAAAGATTCACTACCATGTGGATTATAATATCTCCAACATTTAATATCCCATGTTCCTACCTTTACGTAACCTGCACAATAGAAAGTTTTATCATCTATATTAACAACATTTTCTTCAAGTGCTGCTACAGATGTTATTAATTTAAAAGTAGAACCTGGTTCCTGTGTATCTGAAATAGCTTTATTTCTCCACATTTTATTTAACTCTTCACTTCTTTGAGTAACAGTCATATCATCCCATTTATCTTTTAATTCTTGAGTATTTGGGGTAAATGGATCATTAGGATCAAAAGTTGGATAGTTAGCCATTGCTAAAACTTCTCCTGTAGATGGTCTCATTATTACAATACTACCATACTCTGCTATGTTTTCTTCTACTGCTTTACTTAGATATTTTTCTACTATTGATTGTATTGTTGCATCAATAGTTAAGACAACGTCTTTTCCATCTTCAGCAGCTATATATTGCTCTTGTGTAAATGGAGTCTCTCTTCCTCCACCATCAAAGCTAGCAACTATTTTTCCTGGATTTCCAGAAAGTTCGCTATCATAATATGCTTCAACACCAGCTAATCCTTGATTATCTGTTCCTACAAATCCTAACACATGAGATAACAATGTACCATATGGGTATACTCTTAGCATATCCTCATCTACACTTATACCAGTTATATCATTATTATTTATATACTCTAAAATCGCTTTAGATTTTTCTTGGTCTACTTTTGTTGCGATTGTTACACTAGATGTTTTCTTGTTTAATTTTTTTAAGATTTCATCTTTGTCTGATTGTAATATATCTGCTAAGTTTTGAGCAATTTCTTCTTTTTTATCTTTATTTACACTGTTCGGAACAGCAGTAACAATATTTGTTGATATGCTCTGTGCAAGAATCTTCTCCCCTGTTGTATCATATATTGTTCCTCTTTTTGCTTCCACACTTTTGCTTCTTGTTTGTTGAGTATATGCTTTTTGTGAATAATACTCTGATTTTACTATTTGGATATAAACAAGCCTTCCAAATAAAACTACCATTCCCACAATACAAAGAACAAGCATTACCAATACTCTTTTCTTTGTATTTATGCTAACATATGGCACATATTTCACCTCTTTTCACGAAAATAATAACCAAGACAAATCAAGCCCTACTACATAATACTTAAAATTTGCCTTGGTTATTCATAAATTTACAAAAATATATCCTTTATATAATTAATAATCTTATCCCATAAAGTAGTTTCTTGATTTACTTGTACCTTATTAATTGACTCTGAAGTATCTATATATACGGTTTGACTGCTATCAGCTTTTTTCATTCCTAATTGCTGTTTAGCATAAGCTTCAATAGCATTTAAATCTGTATTTTGATCTACTGCTATTTTAGATGTTGCAGCCTCTGATGAAGCTGTTTCAAGTTGACTAACCAATCTTTGTACTTCAAGATTTTTTTCATTAATTAAGCTAAATCTATATGTAATTATAACTGACATAGTAAATCCGCAAAGTATACATGCCACCATTGAGGCTTTTTTTCTTAGTTGTTGCTGCTGTCTTTTTAAATTATTTTGCCTAGAAATATTATTTCTTGCAACAGTCTTTGTATTTCTTCTACGTACATCTTCATTTGGTAATATCTTTCTTGCAGCAGAGCCATCTTCGTAATATATGTTATTTATCTTTCTGGCTGGCATATACACTTTCACCTCTTTTCTTATATACCACTATCTCTTTTACTACAAATATACTACATCAAAACTACATTTCTTACTTTATTATTCTTTCAAAAACTCTAAGTTTAGCACTTCTAGCTCTTGGATTTTCTTCTAATTCTTCGTCATTAGATACTATTGGTTTTTTATTTATAATTTTTCCATATGATTTATAATTACATACACATACAGGAAAATCTTTAGGACATGTACATCTTCCTTCCATTTCCTCGTAAGCATGTTTTACTATTTTATCTTCCAATGAATGGAATGTAATTATTGCTAATCTTCCTCCATCATTTAAAGATAATATACTATCTATAACTGCCTGCTTTAGTTTTTCTAATTCTTGGTTTACTTCTATTCTTATTGCTTGAAATACTCTCTTAGCAGGGTGTTGTTTTTCGTTTAATGCTCTACCTGGCATTGCTGATTTAATTATATCTACAAGCTCAAAAGTTGTCTCTATCTCTTTATTTTCTCTTACTTGGCAAATCTTTCTAGCTATTGATCTAGAATATTTTTCTTCGCCATAATCACTAAAGATCCTATACAATTCCTCTTCTGAGTATTTATTTACAACATCATGTGCTGATATTTTATCTTCTCTATTCATTCTCATATCTAGCTTAGCATCATGCATATAACTAAATCCTCTGTCGGCCTCATCTAGTTGATAAGAAGAAACACCTAAATCTAAAAGAATACCATCTACTCCATTTATACCAAGCTGTTTTAATATATTTAATATATTTGCATGATTATCATGAACAGCTTTAAAGTTTCCAAATGGTTGTAATTTTTTAGATGCTGCTTCGATTGCATCCATATCTCTATCTATTCCTATTAGCATTCCTGTTCCATCAAGTTTTTCTAATATATGATATGAATGACCGCCTCCACCTAGAGTACCATCAACATATATACAATTTTTTCGTATATTTAAATTTTCTATACATTCATTTAATAATACTGATTTGTGTTTAAATTCCATTTTTACCTCGTCTAAAACTATATCTATATTTATACATCTTTTGTTTATTATTTTATTTTTATCTTTTGTTATTATATCTAAATGCCTAAATTTGACATTTGAGATGCTATTTTAGTTACATCAAGAGAATCTGATGAAGTATAATTGTCCCACTTTTCGCTGTCCCAAATCTCAACTCTTGTTGATACACCAACAATTACTACATCTTTTTTTATATTCGCATATTCTCTTAATACTTGCGGTATATTTATTCTACCTTGTTTGTCTACTTCACATTCACTTGCTCCACCAAAGAAAAATCTAGTAAATGTTCTAGCATCCTCACTAGTAAGAGGCAATTGTTTTAGCTTGTTTTCAAATGTTTCCCACTCTTTTTTAGAATACACAAATAGGCAGTCATCTAGCCCTTTTGTTATGACATAATACTGACCTAAGTCTGTTCTAAATTTTGAAGGTAAACTAACTCTTCCTTTAGTATCTACATTATGTCTGTATTCACCAAGTAACACTTGAAACACCTCTTTTCCACTCTATACCACCGTATACCACTTCACACTTATTCTATTATAAATAATAATAAAAATCAATACTTTCCTAAGAAAAAATGTAAAAAAAATAGCAAAAATAAGGTGGTTGAAAAACTATTAGTTTACTTAATTAGTCAAAAATCTAACAATAAAAAATGTTACAAAAAATCTTCTTTTTTATTACAAAAGAAGATTTTTTATGAAATATATGCGTATTGCTTTTTTAATTATTAACATAAAATTATATATTTATGGTAACACTATTGCAACAAACAAACATTTGTACGCCTTGTTTTTCTTATTCATTATTTTTGTTACATTTATATTATTTTTTTGCTTGTTTTTTATTTACTAGATCAATATATTTTTTTATAGTATATGCAACTTTATCCATTTCAAAAAAAGTATTTTTAGCTGATAAGCTTATTCTAATACTAGATTTTTCTTTTCCTATAGATTTTAGCACATGAGATAGTTCTTTTACATTAGAATTACATGCACTTCCACCAGAAACACAAATTCCATTCATTTCTAAAAATAATTTTAATTCATCTGAATCTATATTTTCAAAATAGAAATTAAGATTGCTTCCTACTCTTTTATCTAAATCACCATTTATACAAAAGCCTGGTATATTTTCTAACTTACTCATTAAATAGTTTCTTAATTTTTCTTCTTTTTCATTGTTAAACATTAAATTTTCTTGTGTATATTCTAAAGCACTTGCCATTCCAACAATACCTGCAACATTTTCTGTTCCAGGCCTCATAGTGCACTCTTGGTGACCACCATATAATATGTTTTCAAAATTAACACCTTTTTTTATATATAATGCTCCCACGCCTTTTGGTCCATTAAACTTATGACCAGATAAACTTAATGCATCATATTTAGAAGCGTCTATTTTCATATGTGGTACTGCTTGCACAGCATCCGTGTGAAATATAACGTTATTTTCTCTTGCAATATTTGCTATTTCATCTATAGGTTGAATAGTTCCTATCTCATTATTTACACACATAATGCTAATTAATATAGTATCTGGTCTTATAGCCTCTTTAAGCTTTTTTACATCTACAATTCCATTTCCTTTTATATCTATATATGTTATATCATAACCTTCATCCTGTAATCTTTTACATGCATTTAATACTGCTAAATGTTCAAACTTAGATGTTATTATATGTTTTCCTTTTTCTTTATTTGCTCTTGCTATTCCACAAATAGCCATATTATCTGCTTCTGTCCCAGATCCAGTAAAATATATTTCTTCTGGTAATACATTTAGCATCTTAGCTATTTTCTCTCTTGAAGTATTAATAGCTTTTTTAGAAATCTTACCTAGTTCATATGGAGTTGAAGCATTTCCATAGTACTCAGTTAAATATGGCATCATTTTGTATAACACTCTGTTACTTAATTTAGTAGTTGAACTATTATCTAAATATATGTAGTTATTCATAATTTCACCTCCTATAATATATTATGAATAACTCAATATATAAAGTGAAAAAAGAGTTGAAATCAACTCTTTTTTTAATTAATTTGTCTATCATATAATTCATATTCCATTTGGTTAGTTCTATTTTCCTTATACTTTTCTTTGCACATATCTACAACAGGAATATTTAATCTCTTTCCTTCTTCTATCTGTTCTTTTGTTGGCTCACCATTACACATTAAATATGAAGGTTTCATTTCTTCATATACAGTTTTTCCATCTTTTTCAATTTTCTTGTTTTGAATATTTATTTCACTATATGAAGATGATGATTCAACAATTTCTTCTGGTGACATTATTCTATTTGGTCTTTCTGTAATATCTTGACCTGATGACAATGTATAAGAATCTGACTCAAATACATTTACTATTGTCTTAGGATCTATATTACCATATCCATAAATATATTCTCCATTATACACAGAGCTATTCTTTCCACCAATTAAACTATAACAGCTAATTTCATTTCTAGTTTTACTATGATATGGTGTATTCATAACTCTTACTAATGCATAGTATTCTTTTCCATCTAGTTTATATGTTTCAATACCATTTTTCTCTGTATCGCTTACTGATATATCACTCCAATTTTTTTCTGGATTATACAATACACTAGCAATCTCTTCATATGATTTATTTTTAAGTTCTGAGAAATCTTGATATAGCTGACCAACCATATTTTTATCTTTTAGATTTTGATACAATTCATATTTTTCTTTACCACTCAAACTGTCTATATTTTGAAATTTAGAATATAAATCATCTTGATTTTTATTAAGTACTTTATTTTCTTTTGGTAAGTGTTTATTGTATCTTCTCATTTCATTTATATTTATTTGAACATTATTTTTAGTATCTTGAAATAATGAATCTACTACGACTTCTCCTAATTTTCCTGAAGTGATATTTCTTAAATTTTCATACTGTGCACCTTTTTCTTTTTCAAAGTCATTTGTAGTTTTAGTATAAAAATCTTTTAAATACTCTAGTCTTTCAGTTAACTCACTATCATCTGTAATATCTATAATATCTTTTTCCATTAATTCGTCTATAGACAAATTCACATTGCATTTTTCTCTTAAAGCACTATTTATTTGTTGCTTTAAATCATTATATCTTTCTTTTTCTTCTCCAAATCTCTGCATACATTTTCTAGCATCATAATTCATTATATAATCTGAGTCTGATTGAGTTAAATAGCCATTAATATCTTCAATATTATCTAAGTCATATTTATTAAATATTCCCTTTTCAATATTAAAATCATTTACTATATCATCATAATACTTGTCCACTTTTCTTTGTAAAACATTTGAATAGCTATTTCTATTAACAATGTTTATTCTTCTTCTAAATTCTACTAAATCTTCAGATTTTAATCTTTCGAAGAAATCTTTTTGTTTAATTATATCTGATGGAAAAGTTATTCCTTTTTGAGCTAGTTTTATTATTCCAATTTCTTTATACTCATATAGAGCTTTAGGATTATTATTTATATAATCTTGTAAATCATCCTTGTCTATTCTATTTGCAGCACTTAAAAATAGTTCTTTTTTATATTCTCCATTTAGTACTTTCTTTTTCGCCTCTTTATCTAATCCATCTACTAGATAACTAATATTTGGAAGTTCTTCATTTGATGAGTTTACTTGCTCTAAAAGCTCTTCAACTTTTTTACTATCACATGAGCTTATTATGCTATAATTATATTCTAAATTTTCGAAGAAACATTTTCTATACTCTTTATCTTCTATAATTTTATCTATTGCTGCACTATTTCCATTTTCCATAAGTGTCGTAAAAAAGACATTGGTTGTTTTCCCTGCAGCCTCTTTTACTTTTTCTAAATCAAGACTATCAATGCATGCTTTTTCTTCTGCATACTCTATTAAAGGTCGCATAACATTATATGATACGCCATTTCTAGAAAAATAGTTATATAATGTTTCTTTAAATTTATCATTGCTTAATAATTGATTTGAATCTATATTGTTTTGACTAGCAAGTCTTATAATTTCTGTTACATCATCACGGGATAATAATTCCTCTATATTCATACACTATACCTCTTATATATCTAAAATTTTTGATGTTCCATCCTTTTTTAACGCAATAATGCTATATTTAATGCTACCTTTTTGCTCGTCTTTAATCTTAACTTTTAATATTTTAACATAATCTTTTGAATCTTCTATTGTTTTTACTGTATAACTTTTATCTAATATATTATTTATATCGATATACTTTATACTTCCATCTTCCATAAGTAGTACAACTTTTAAATCTTTTGGTTCAGTTCCAACAATAGCAATTTTGGCATCTACTATTTTTTTAGAAAATCCAGCTATTGTGTGAGTTTCTCCTTCTCCAGTATACCCATATACTAATTTAGCTAAGTTTTTATCTAAATCCAATGTCAAAGTATTTTGTTCTGTATCAACACTAACACTTAATACTCCCATAAAATCTGATATATCTTCTATAACATTTGTACCATCTTGTTTATTTTCAATTTTACTTTCATCAAAAAATGTATTGCTTTCTTCTACTATAGCATCATTTTTTTCTTCTACCTTTGAATCTTGTTGTATATTTTCAATTGTATTATTTAAATTAGTAATTGTATTTTTTAAGTCTGTATTTTCCTGATTTAAGGCTGAAATTTGTTTATCTTTATTTATTATTAGATTCCATGAATATCCAAGACCTATTACAAGTCCTATTATAACGAGTATTAAAACAATTATTGAAATAAATTTTTTCATACAAATTCCTCCTTACTTAACTAAATCGTCTAATTCATCTTCTGGCATTTGTTCTATATCATTACTTCCATCATATTGTGGTATTTCTTCATTTTTATTTACTTCTACTTCTATTTTTTGATCTTTGTCCATGTCTGCTGGTGCGTCATTATTCTTATGGTTTTTTATTATTGCTATTGAAGTCGCTATTCCTATTCCAACAACAATTACTATAACACATATAATTATTATTATTTTATTTTTCTTATCCATTTTTTCCTCCTTAATATTTTACAATTATTATTTTAACATAATGTTAAACAAAAGTATATATAAATGCCCTACTTTAAATTTTTTTATTTTTTATACCACATAAAAAAAGCCATTCATATGAATGGCTTTTGTATCGCGTATACACTTGTTTTAGTAACATACTAAATCTATATTAAATGTAGAACTACATTAATATTATTTTCTATTTATATATAAATATACAATTTATATGCAAATTATTTTACTACTTCTACATCTAAGTTTATATGTTCACCATTTATATTAGTGTCTACATAATCTTTTCTGTCCTCATTATATTTTACTGTTAAAGCTAATGTTTCAGATTTTATCTCTTCTTCATGTTTTTTAATAACATTTTCAATTACTTCATTTCCGCCAACAAATAGATTAATTCTATCTAGCACTTCAAATCCCTTATCTTTTCTCATATTTTGAACTTTAGAAAGTACTTCTCTTACATAACCTTCTTCTTTTAGTTCTTCTGTAATATGAGTATCTAAAACAACACCAATCTCACCTTCACCAGCAAAAGCAAATCCTTCTTTTCCTTGCATTGTAACTAAAAGATTGTTTGAATCTAAATCGATTTCAACGTCATCTATCATAATTGGTTCAACTTTTCCAGATTTTACTTTGTTTGCTAAATCCATTTGGTTTTTCTTAGCAATTTCTTGTTTGATTCTAGGAATTAATCTACCATATTCTTTTCCTAATACTGGAAGATTTGGTTTTATTTCAAAGTCTACATATTCTGACATATCTGCGCCAAGAACAACTTTTTTAACATTTAATTCTTCTTTTACAATATTACCATAATATTCAGGTAAATTATCTACAGATATTAACATTTCAGATAAAGGTTGTCTGTTTTTAATATTTTCAGAGTTTCTTGCACTTCTTCCTAATTGAACTATTTTATATGCAAGATCCATCTCTTTTTCAAGTTTTTCATCTACTTCATCTTCATTAACTTCTGGCCAATAACATAGATGAACACTTTCAGGAGCATCTTTATCTAGACTACATACAAGATTGTTATATATTTCATCTGTGATAAATGGTACAAATGGAGCTGCAACTTTAACTAAAGTTGTAAGGACTCTATATAATGTAACATACGCACCTATTTTTTCATCTGTTAATTCTTGTGCCCAGAATCTTTCTCTGTTTCTTCTTACATACCAATTAGATAATTCATCTGTAAAGCCTTCTATTTCATATCCAGCTCCTGTTATATCATAACTTTCTAATTTTTTATCTACTGTTTTTACTAGAGTATTTAGTTTTGAAATAATCCATTTATCCATTACATTTTCTGATTTATAATCTTTATATTCTAATGGATTGAATTTATCTATTTCAGCATATAATACATAGAATGAATATACATTCCATAAAGTACTTAAAAATCCTCTTTGGCTTTCTTGTACATTTTCAATTGATAATCTTGAAGATAACCATGGTGCACTTCCTGTATAGAAGTACCATCTTGTTGCATCAGCACCAACAGTATCTAAAAGAACTAGTGGATCAACACCATTTTTCTTAGATTTAGACATTTTTTGACCTTTTCCATCTAAAACGTGTCCTAAAACAATACAGTTTTCAAATGGAGTTTTGTTAAATAATGCTGTTCCTAAGGCTGTTAAAGTATAGAACCATCCTCTAGTTTGGTCAATTGCTTCTGATATATATTGTGCAGGGAAATTATTTTTAAACATTTCCTCATTTTCAAATGGATAATGCCATTGTGCAAAAGGCATTGAACCAGAATCGAACCAGCAATCTATTACTTCTTTTGCTCTTTTCATTTCTTTTCCACATTCTGGACATTTCAAATGAACATCATCGATATATGGTTTGTGTAGTTCAATATCTTCTGGAACATTTATTCCTTTTTCTTTTAATTCTGCTATTGAACCAATACATTCTTGATGTCCACATTCACAAGTCCAAATTGGAAGTGGTGTTCCCCAATACCTATCTCTAGAAATTCCCCAGTCAATTACATTTTCCAAGAAGTTTCCAAATCTACCTTTTTTTATTGTTTCTGGATACCAATTTACTTTATCATTATTTGCTACCAATTGATCTCTTAATTTGCTCATTCCAACAAACCAGCTCTCTTTTGGATAATACAATAAAGGTGTATCACATCTCCAACAATGTGGATATGAGTGTTCTACTTTTTGTTTAGAGAATAATTTGTTTTCACTCTTTAACCAAGCACAAATGTCTTCGTTACAATCTCTAACCCATCTACCTTTCCAAGGCTCAACTTCATCTACAAATTTACCGTTTTTGTCTACTAAGTTAACAAAAGCAATATCATTTTGTTTAGAAACTAAACTATCATCTTCACCATAAGCTGGTGCAATATGTACAATTCCTGTACCATCAGTAAGAGTAACATAGTCTCCATGAATTACAACAAATGCTTTTCCTTCAACTTTGGCAAAAGGCATTAGTTGTTCATATTTAGTTCCAAGAAGTTCTTCTCCTTTGTATGTTCTTAGTACTTCATATTCCATATTTTTAAATACTGTTGGAGCAAGTTCTTTTGCAACTACATATACTTCATATTTTGGCTCTTCTTCTGTTCCAACATTTACTTTACAATCTGCATATTCATATGCTTTATTTACACAAAGTGCTAAGTTTGATGGTAGTGTCCATGGAGTTGTTGTCCATGCTAAGATGTATTTATCTTCTCCTACTACTTTAAATTTAGCTACACAAGTTAAATCTTTTACATCTTTATATCCTTGCGCTACTTCATGTGATGATAATGCAGTACCACATCTTGGACAATATGGCATAACTTTATGTCCTTCAAATAATAATCCTTTATTCCAAAGTTCTTTTAAAGCCCACCATACAGATTCAATATATTTATTATCATAAGTTATATATGGATGTTTCATATCTACCCAATAACCTACTTTATTTGTCATTTCTTCCCATATATGAACATATTTGAATACACTTTCTTTACATTCTTTTACGAATTTTTCTACACCATATTCTTCAATTTGTTCTTTTCCAGAAATACCTAATTTTTTCTCTATTTCTAGTTCCACAGGTAATCCATGTGTATCCCATCCTGCTTTTCTTATTACTCTGTAGCCTTTCATTACTTTATACCTTGGGATAATATCTTTCATTACCCTTGTTATAATATGTCCTGCATGAGGCATACCATTTGCTGTTGGAGGTCCATCATAAAAAGTAAAATATCTTTTTCCTTTGTTCATATCAAAATTTTTTTGGATGATATTTTTTTCCTTCCAAACTTCGGCTACTTCTTGTTCCATTCCAACAAAGCCTTTTTCTTTTAATTCAACTTTTTTATACATTTTTTTCTCCTTTCTACCAAAAGATTAAAAAAAATCGCACATACCTGTATATAAGGAATGTACGATTATATTATCATAATATAATTTATACAAAATAATAACCACCTTAATATACAACATACCAACATATGTGCCCTTTGTTACGTAAGGAATACGGCTCATCTTACTATTGTTTCAGACTGCAACTCAGAGGTGATTTTCATAATAAATTACTCTAGAAGGGCTCTCACCATCCCCATCTCGCTTTATATTTCATTTAATATTACTCTTCCTCGTCATAGTTTTTGCTAATTATTATTTAATCTTCTATTGATTTGTAATTTAATTACATGAATTATTATAGCACAATATTTATTTATTGTAAATAGCATATTTATGCAAAAAAATATTTATATTAATTTTCATCTATGTTCTCTAATCCATATTCTAATAACTGGTTTGCTAGATTGTTAAATGATATTCCTTTCTCTTCTGCTATTAAAGTGATTTTATCAAAAGTAACTCCACTCATTCTAATTGTTCTTGCAATTGTATCTTTTCCTTTTTTATTTACAACTATCTTTAATTTTCCCATCTTCATCACCTTAACTCATTATATTTTAAATTTGTAATTTTATCGGTACACAAAAAGTGTATCCTGATTAAAAAATATATACGCCAACACTAATTGCTGGCGTATTAATCAGTTTAGCAATTGCAATTACACATATTCTGATTTTGATTACAACATTGTGAATTATTATTGTTGCAACAGTTTTGTTGATTGCAAGTGTTACACCAACACATACAACAACTATTACTATTATTTCCACTATTGCAGCAATTATTCCAATTGTTGTTATTCCAGTTATTACAGCAGCCCATTTTTTGCCCCCTTTTTTTATATTTAGTACTTAAGCACTAATATATACTATGCTATTTTTATGATTTGGTTAAAAAAATTAAATCAGACATAAAAAAAGATGGATTGTTAAAATCCATCTTTTAAACTAAATATAAGTTTTTATATTACTTTGAGTTTTTCTTTTTATTTTTTACTACTACAAATACTATTCCTGCTACACATACCACCGCTACTATTACTAGTGCTACTACTGCTATATCTCCTGTATTTGTTACCTCAAATATTATCTTTTCTGGTGAGTTTTCATCTACTGTAAATTCTAGTCCTGTCATATCCTCATCCATCTCATATCCTTCTGGTGCTTTT
>CAKOYF010000020.1 GCA_934130595.1 uncultured Clostridia bacterium
CCATTATATTTTGAGTGAATTTTTTTAATAATAAATAATTAATTAAAAATATAGAAAAAATTAATTTTTAATAATATAAACAATTAGTACTATAAATCATTAATTTTCTAGAATATAAAATATAATTATTTGATTAAAAAATGTAATCGTTTATTAATATATTTAACTATTCTTAATTATTTTTAGTTTATTTTAACAATTGTTTATTACTTTTATTCATATTTTGTAGTTTTATGTATTATTATAAATTTTTAGATTATCATTCTTTATATTTTTAAATACAGTATTACTAAATAAAACTATATTGAGATATTACGTTTTTAATATTTAGAAATAGTATGTGTACTATGAAATTAATAATACAAATTAATTCTTAAAAAAATATATTTTTCTAAAACTAAGTAGTTATCCACATTATTAACTTTTTTATGTGGACAATGTGGACAAAATGGATTTTTAAAAAATTTTTATGTTGATTTTTTTGGAATATTTTATTATAATAAATTAAGAATGTACGGAAACGAAATTAATTAAATTGTTTTTAAGAAGGAGGGGAAAATGGACGAGAATTTTATGAATGTATGGGCAAAAGCTCTTGATATATTAAAAGATGAAATGTCACAAATTGCATTTAAAACATATATCGAAGTTATTGTTCCAAGACTAGTAGATAAAAATACAGTTTGTTTACTATGTCCATCAAGTTATTATATTGATACAGTTAAAACAAGATATTTAGAGTTAATAAGAAACACACTTAATTATTTAACAAGTGTGGATTATAAAATAACATTTGAAGAAAAAGTAGTTGTACCAGAAAATGAAGAGACTAATTTAGAAGATGTTGAAATAGTAAGAGGTCACTATGGTGATATAGAAGTTAATGAAGACGGTGAAAAATTAAATCCAATATTAGATAAAGAAAAGATAAGAGAAAAAGCTGGTCTTAATGCAAGATACACTTTTGATAATTTCATTATTGGTAATAACAATAGATTTGCTAGAGCAACAGCATATGCTGTATATGAAAATCTAGGACTTACAAATCCATTATACATTTATGGAGGGGTAGGACTTGGAAAGACACATCTAATGCAAGCAATAGGTAACGCTGTAATCGACGAGGATCCCTCTAAAAAGGTTTTTTATTGTACAGGCGAATTATTTGTTAACGAATTAATTAAAGTCATGTTAAATCCTAAAAACGCAGATTTGAGTGAACAGTTTAAAAAGAAATTTAGAAATTCAGATTTGTTACTTATAGATGATGTGCAAATTATAGCTGGTAAAGATAAATGTCAAGAGGAATTCTTTCACACATTTAATGCTCTTTGCGAAAGTGGAAAACAAATTGTTTTAACATCTGAAAGACCACCTAAGGAAATAAACGGTCTTGAAGATAGATTAAAAACAAGATTTTCAATGGGAGTTAGTGTAGACATTCAAACTCCAGATTATGAAACAAGACTTGCAATATTAAAAAAGAAAGCAGAAGAAGAAAGGTATCTTATTGATGATCAAATATTAATTAAAGTTGCTACAAAAGTTAAATCTAATGTAAGAGAGCTTGAAGGGGTATTTAATAAATTAATGGCATATACCAAATTTACAAATAATCCATTAACAGATCCTGTAGTAGATAATATTATAGAATCAATACTTGTAAAAAATAGTAATGTATTGTCTAGTACTTTAGTAATGCAAGTAGTAGCTAAATTTTTCAACTTGAAAGTTTCAGACTTAACAAGTGATAAGAGATCTACAACAATTGCATATCCAAGACAAATAGCTATGTATTTGTGTAGAGAAGTAGCAGATATGTCTTTTCCAGCTATCGGAAAAGATTTTGGTGGAAGAGACCACTCAACAGTTTTACATGCATATTCTAAAATAAAACTTGAATATGATAATAATCCTGATACAAAAGATATGATAGATGATATTAAAAAAACTTTAGAAAGAGAAAGCTAAATTTAATTTTCTATTGATTTTTGGAGTATATTTTATTATAATAGAAAAATAAAATACGAACGATCATTTATTTAAGTTGTTAGAATATAAAGAGAGAAGGAGAATTTTAAATGAATATAAAATGTGATTTAAAAGAACTAATTAATGCTTTAAATATTGTATCAAAGACATCTAGTTCAAAAACAACAATGCCAATTTTAGAAGGAGTTTTATTTGAAGCTTACCAAAACAAGTTAAAATTAATAACTAATGATTTGGAAATTGGATCTGAGCATACTTTTCCTTGTGAAGTAATAAGAGAAGGAAAAACTGTTGTAGATTTAAGAATGTTAAATGAAATCGTTAGAAAGATAGAAGATGAATTTATTGAAATATCTGTAGATGAAAATCTATTTGTTTTAAAATCTGTTAACGGTATTTTTAAACTTGCTGTAATGAATCCTAATGAATATCCAAAACTACCAGTTTTTGATATAGAAAATAGTATTCAATTAGAACAATGTGTATTTAAAGATATGATTAGAAGAACATTATTTTCAGTAAGTACAGATGAAAATAGACCAGTATATAATGGTGCACTTGTTAAAGTTGAAGATGGAGTTTTAACAATAGTTACTATAGATGGATTTAGACTATCTTTGAAAAAATACTTAAGTGAAAAACCAATAAACAACTTCAAAGCAATAATACCAGGAAGAGTATTATCTGAATTATTAAAAATATTAAGTGATACTGAAGGAGAATACGTAAGAATTGGTATAAATAGAAATCAAGCTTTATTTGAAATTGGAAACAGTATCATAATCAGTAGATTAATTGAAGGGGAATTCTTAAATTATCAAAGTATTATCCCAGAACATTGTGAAACAAAAGTTAGAGTAAAAACTAAGAAGTTATTAGATTCTTTCGAAAGAGTTGCTTTATTTGCAAAAGAAAACAAAGAAAAGGATAAAAAATCACCTGTAAAGATGAAATTAAGCTTAGATGGAATAACTTTAAGCTGTGTAAGTGAAAATGGTGATGCTAAAGAAGATATTGCAGCATTAGTAGAAGGTAAAGAATTAGAGATTGGATTTAATCCTAGATATGTAATAGATGCTTTAAAAGTTATAGAAGATACAGAAATTTGTATAGAATTTACTACAAGTATATCTCCTGTATTGTTTAAACCAGTAGTTTCTAATGAGTTTACATACGTTGTTTTACCAATTAAGATAAAACAAGACTAATACAATTGATGAAAAAGTAAAAGCATGAGTACAAAATTATTCATGCTTTTATTTATATGAGGTACAGATATGTATATAGAAAAAGTAATATTAGAAAATTTTAGAAATTATGAAAAACAAGAAGTAGATTTAATAAATGGCATAAATTTATTCTTAGGAGATAATGCACAAGGAAAGACTAACATAATAGAGGCTTTATATATTTGCGCTTTTGGTAAATCATACAGAACACTAAAAGATAGTGAGCTAATAATGTTTAATAAACAGTTTTGTACAATAAATACTTTATATAGAAAAAATGAAAGAGAGCTTACTACTCAGTTTTATATAGATAGCCTAAACCGTAAACAACTAAAAAATAACGAAATCAAAGTAAAAAAAATAGCAGACTATGTTGGAGAAATTCCAATTGTTATTTTTTCACCTGAGAGTTTAGATGTTGTAAAAGGCTCACCTGCTAAAAGAAGAAATTTTGTAGATATGATTTGTTGTCAATTATCTAAAGCATATATAATTTATCATCAAGAATATATGAAATGCTTAAAATTAAAAAATAGTATGCTTAAAAATGATTATGTAGATACAGGATATATTGAAGTATTACATGAAAAAATGAGCAAGTATATAAAAGCAATAGTAGGATATAGAAGCAAGATAATAGATATGCTAAATACATATGCAAAAGAGATTCAATTAAAAATAACTGACGGAAAAGAAAATATAAATCTTGTGTATAATACAGATTTTTTAAATATGAATGAAGAGCAAATAAAAAAATATTTGGACGAGCATTTGTATATAGATAAACTTAGACATTCTGCTATAAAGGGTATTCAAAGAGATGATATAGAAATATACATTAATGACAAAGACGTATCTAAGTTTGGATCTCAAGGACAAAAAAGAACAGCTCTTCTTACATTAAAGTTAGCAAATTTTGAACTTTTAAAAGACCAAAAAGAAGAGACACCAATACTACTTTTAGATGATATTATGTCTGAGCTAGATAGTAAGAGAATAAATTTTTTATTAAAATATATTGAGAATTATCAAAGTGTAATTACTACTACAGAGGATACTTTTGTTAATGATATTAATAATATAAAAATTTATAAAGTTTCAAATGGAACACTTGAAAATTAATGTACAATTGTGATATAAATAAAACGTATAAATGGAATTTAATGAAAAGGGGTAGAAAAATGGCAAAATATGATGAGAATCAAATACAGGTACTAGAAGGTTTAGAAGCTGTAAGAAAAAGACCAGGTATGTACATTGGTAGCATATCATCAAGAGGTTTACACCATTTAGTATATGAAATAGTAGACAACGCAGTAGATGAAGCTTTAGCTGGTTACTGTACAGAAATAAATGTTGAAATATTACCAGATAACATTATCAGCGTTCAAGATAATGGAAGAGGTATTCCTGTAGGTAAACATCCTAAGATGGGAATTTCTACACTTGAAGTTGTATTTACTATTTTACATGCTGGTGGTAAATTCGGCGGTGGAGGATACAAAGTATCTGGTGGTCTTCACGGCGTTGGTGCATCAGTAGTTAATGCTTTATCTGAAAGTGTTTATGTAGAAGCTTGTGATGGAGATGGCGTTTACGCAGCATCTTTTGCAAGAGGTAAAACAATAGAAAAAACACACAGAATATCTGATGGAAAGAAAACAGGAACAAAAGTTGTATTTAAACCAGATTCTCAAATTTTTGAAACAACAGTATTTGATACAGATATACTAGTTCAAAGATTAAGAGAAATGGCATTTTTAAATAAAGGACTAAAAATAACTTTATGGGATAAAAGAGAAGAAGGAACTGAACAAATGGTATTCCATTATGAAGGTGGTATAAAATCATTTGTAGACTTCTTAAATAAAGGAAAAGACACAATAGGTTCAGATGTAATCTATTTTGAAGGCGAAGATAATAATGTACAAGTAGAAGTTGCATTACAATATACAACTGCTTATTCTGAAAATATACTATCTTTTGTAAATAACATACCAACTCCAGAAGGTGGTACACATGTTGATGGATTTAAAAGAGGATTAACAAAAGCTTTTAATGATTACGGAAGAAGATTTAATATATTAAAAGAAAAAGATTCAAATCTAGCAGGAGAAGATATAAGAGAAGGTATATCTGCTATTGTTAGTGTACGTGTACTAGAGCCTCAATTTGAAGGACAAACAAAAACAAAATTAGGAAACAGTGAAGTAACAGGTGTTGTTAACAACATAATGGTTAATAAGATGGGACAATTCCTAGAAGAAACACCTAATGTTGCAAAAGTTATATTAGAAAAAACATTAAGCGCACAAAGAGCAAGAGAAGCTGCAAGAAAAGCAAGAGATCTAGCAAGAAGAAAAACTCCACTAGAATCATCTACTTTACCAGGAAAACTTGCAGATTGTTCAGAAAAAGATGCTTCAAAATGTGAAATATATATCGTCGAAGGAGATTCTGCCGGCGGTAGTGCTAAACAAGGAAGAGACAGAAGATTCCAAGCTATATTACCTCTATGGGGAAAAATGTTAAATGTTGAAAAAGCAAGAGCAGATAAAATATATAACAATGAAAAATTATCTCCAGTAATAATTGCACTTGGTGCAGGAATTGGAAATGATTTCAATATTGAAAAATTAAGATATCATAAAATTATCTTAATGGCTGATGCCGATGTTGATGGTGCTCACATCAGAACACTATTATTAACATTCTTCTTTAGACATATGAGACCACTTGTTGAAAATGGTAATATATATATAGCTCAACCACCTTTGTTTAAACTATCTAAAAAAGGAATGGATGATGTATATTGCTATAATGAAGCAGACCTAGATAAAAAACTAAAAGAACTAGAAGAAAAAGGTATTGCAAGAGAAGGCTTAACAATGCAAAGATATAAAGGTCTAGGTGAAATGGACTCAGATCAATTATGGGAAACAACAATGAATCCACAAACAAGAATTTTAGTTCAAGTTCAACTTGAAGATGCTATAAAAGCAGATCAAATATTCTCAGTATTAATGGGTGAAAATGTTGAACCAAGAAGAGAGTTTATTGAACAAAACGCTAAATACGTTACAAATCTAGATGTATAAAAAAAGAAAGATCACTTCAAATTGAAGTGGTCTTTTTTTAAATATCAAATTCCTTTGGAATATTTTCTCTAATCCATTTTTTTAATTCTAAACTAGCGCCAAGCTTTGTGAAACAATTAGGAGTAACTTGATACCAATCTGGTTCAGGATCAATATCTAGTATTGTGAAAATGAATGAACTTGGTGTACCATATACTTCTCCTATCCAGAAATTGGAAGAATTTTTTCTAATTCTTGCTTTCATAGAATCCCTCCTTTTAAATAATTATTAAAAGACAAATAAATAATTTGCTAAATAATATTAACACACTTAACATAATATTACAATCAAAAACATAAAAAACATTCAAAAAAATAACTTTTTTTTGCTTTTTAGTTGACATTACAAATAAAATTATGTATAATATAACACGTAAAGTAGAGGAAATCTTCTCACCTTATGAGTTTTGTCTTAATAAGGTAATCAAAAAACATATATTTATATATTGAATAAATATGTTATACTTTGAGTTGAGAAGATTGCCGTACAAAGCAATCTTTTTTATATATTTTTTGTGGAGGTGTTTCTTATAAAACAAGATTTTTTAGTTAATGATGAAATTGAATTTTCTAAAGTTCAAGTTGTAGATTCAGATGGTCAAAAGATTGGTTTAATGCCAACTAGTAAGGCTATTGAACTTGCAGAAGAAGAAGGATTAGATTTAGTATTAGTATCACCTAATCCATCAAACCCAGTTTGTAAAATATTAGATTACAGCAAATATAAATTCGAAATGAATAAAAGAGCAAAAGAATCTAAGAAAAAACAAAAGGTTATTGAAATTAAAGAAGTCAGATTATCACCAAATATAGATAAACATGACTTAGAAGTAAAAGCAAAAAATGCAAATAAATTCATTGATGCTGGAAACAAAGTAAAAGTAACAATGAGATTTAGAGGCAGAGAATTAAACTTTGTTGAACAAGGAAAAGAAATAATGTCTAATTTTAGAGAATTAGTTATCGACGCTCAAGTTGATAAAGAAGCTAAAATGGAAGGAAAAAATCTAATTATGTTTTTAGTACCAAAACAAAAATAAATTAGTGTTTTAAGAGAGGAGAGAATTTATTATGCCAAAAATGAAAACACACAGTTCATCTAAAAAAAGATTATCAGTAACAGGTGCTGGTAAAGTAAAGAAAAATGTTGCAAATCGTGCACACAAATTAACAGGTAAATCTTCAAAAAGAAAAATGGCTTTAAAACAATCAGCATATGTTGATAGTGCAAATATGAAAGCTGTTAAGAAGTTATTACCATACCAATAATAAGAAGAATATATATTCGAAAGGAGAGAATTTAAATGGCAAGAGTTAAAGGAGCTGTTACAACAAGAGCTAGACATAAAAAAGTTCTTAAAAGAGCAAAAGGATATTTTGGAGCAAAATCTATAAGATTCAGAATGGCTAACCAAGCTGTTATGAAATCTGGAAATTATGCATATGTAGGAAGAAAACAAAAGAAAAGAAACTTCAGACAATTATGGATTGCTAGAATTAACGCTGGTGCTAGAATGTGTGGAACAACATATTCTAAATTAATGAACGATTTAAAAGCTGCAAATGTAACAATTAATAGAAAAATGTTAGCTGAAATGGCAGCTAATGATATGACTGGATTTAAAGCATTAGTAGAAAAAGTACAAAAATAATTAAATTGAGGAGGTAATTATGTTAGCAGGAGAAATAAGAAAAGGTGCTACATTCGAATTTGAAGGAAATGTATATAAAGTTGTAGACTTTATGCACGTTAAACCAGGTAAAGGTTCTGCATTCGTTAGAACTACATTAAAAAATGTAATAACAGGTAAAAACCTAGACAGAACATTTAACCCAACAGAAAAACTTGAAGATGCACAAGTTGACGTTGCAGAAATGCAATACTTATATAAAGATGGAGACAACTATGTTTTCATGGATACAACAACTTATGAACAAACTGAATTAAAAGAAGATCAAATTTCTGATACATTACCATACTTAAAGGACAACATGCTTGTAAAAGTATTATCATACAAAGGTAATATATTTGGTGTTGAACCACCTACTTTTGTTGAATTAGAAGTAACTTATACAGAACCAGGAATCAAAGGTTCAACTGCAACAGGAACTACTAAACCAGCAACAGTTGAAACAGGAGCAACATTCCAAGTACCAATATTTGTAGAAATTGGTGACAGAATTAGAATTGATACTAGAACAGCATCATACATGGAAAGATGCTAATTGCTTAAAAAAGCTAATAACTATAAAGTTATTAGTTTTTTTTTCGTTATATGATGTTAGACCACCTGAAATTAAAGAAGATGATGAAAGATACCCAGGTAATGATCCAAAATACAAAGATTTAAAGAAAGAAGAATTACCTAAAACTTATTAGACACAATAAAAAGAGTTGTAGAATACTGGAATTCAGATATAAAACCAGAAGTAGAAAAAGGTAAAAATGTAATAATAGCAGCTCATGGAAATAGTCTAAGAGGATTAATAAAATACTTAGATAATGTAAGTGATGAAGATATAATAAAACTAGAAATTCAAACAGGAAATCCAATTTGTTATGAATTAGGTAATAATTTAAAACCAATAAGACACTATTATGTTAAAGACTAATAATATAATAAAAAAGCCAGATTGTTTTTTACAATTTGGCTTTTAATTTTACTTATTTATATTTTTTATTATTATTGTATATGAGCTATTACCTCTATATGCACCAGTTTCCGGATCAAAGTCATCTTCACTATCAAAACAGAAAGCAGTAAGTTTTATATCTGATGTAATTTTGTATGTATCTACATCTCCTACAAGTTTTGCAGATGAGCAAATTGTATAGTCATACATTACATCTTGAGTAATATGATAATATGGTTTACCAGGTACTAAGTTTATATCATCATATAAGAAAAACATTACTTTAGGGAACATTAAATAAGCATCATCTGGATTTAGTATGTTTTGACTTACTTTTTCTCCATCTTCCAATTCAAAAGATATATTGTATCCTATTCTACAATTTGATGCGTTAGGATATTCATTTATATACTCTTTCCACATTGTATCAAAGTTTGAATTTGGAATTACTTCTTCTTGGGAAGGAATAGCATAAAATAGTCCCATTACATTTTCTGGTGACCAATCACAAGAATATGTATCTGTTAATACTAAGTTATTGCCTTTTTGAACATAGATTCCAAGTTTAACCATATTTTCATCTATATATTCTGGTTCAGTAGCTGTTTCTTCAACATCATCTTTAGGAGTATCAGGAGTTTCTTCTACTGGTGAATATTTTTTCCCCCATGTACTAAAAATGACTGGCTTGTTATTTCTCATCATATTTTGATCTATACAAAATAGACTAGCAAAGACTCCAAAAAGTATAAAAAATATTATTAGAGATAACAATACTAACTTTCTTTTCATAGCATCTCCTCCAATATGATTGTATCATAAAACATATAAAAAATAAAATACAAAAATTATCGAGTTTTAAATTATGTATACTTAAATTCTTTTTTTCTTGAAATTTTAATGTAAATAATGTATAATACTAATGTTTAAAGGAGAAAAATAATGAAATTTGTAAATAGTTATAAAGATAAAATGCAAAAATATAATAAAGAGCATCATCTAAAATATTATATAGATACAATGGGTTGTCAAATGAACGAAAATGATTCATTAAAGTATGCAGCAATACTTGAATCAATGGGATTTGAAAAAGGAGAAGAAGATAATTCTAACCTATATTTATTTAACACTTGTTGTGTAAGAGAAAATGCAGAAAATACACTTTTTGGAAGACTAGGAATGTTAAAGAAAAGAAAATTAAATAACGAAGAAGTGTATATAGCTATTGTAGGATGTATGACACAACAAAAACATATAATAGAAAAGATAAAACAATCATACAGATTTGTAGATATTGTTTTAGGAACTAGTTGTATGTCAATATTCCCAGAAAAATTATATAACGTTGTAATAAATCATCAAAGAAAAATTGAATATATAGATGTTAGTAATGCACTAGAAGAGGAAGTACCAATTAAGTACGAAGATAAATATAAAGCTAGTGTTAGTATAACTTATGGATGCAATAATTTCTGTACATATTGTATAGTTCCATATGTTAGAGGAAGAGAAAGAAGCAGAAGACCAGAAGATATAATAGCAGATATTAAAAGACTAGCACAAGATGGATATAAAGAAATAATGTTATTAGGTCAAAATGTTAATTCATATGGTAATGATTTTACAGGAGATTTAAAAGAATATAATTTTGCTAAATTACTACAGGATGTTGAAAAAATAGACGGAATTGAGATAATACGTTTTGTTTCACCACATCCAAAGGATTTTAAAGATGATGTAATTGAAGTAATAAAAAATTCATCTAAAATAGCAAGACAAATACATTTACCACTTCAATCTGGAAATACTGAAATTTTAAAGAAAATGAACAGAAAATACACTAAAGAACAATATTTAGAGTTAGCTGAAAAGTTAAAGAAAATACCAGATATATCATTATCTACAGATATAATAGTTGGATTTCCTAATGAAACAGAAGAGCAATTTAAAGATACTCTAGATGTTGTAAATAAGGTTCAATTTGATCAAATATATATGTTTATATATTCTCCAAGAGAAGGTACAGTTGCTGCTAAAATGGAAGATGATGTATCATATGACGAAAAAGTAGATAGACTTGAAAGATTAAAAAGCTTATATGAAGAGACTTTACCTAAATTAAATGAGAGAATGATTGGCAAAACATATAAAGTTTTAGTTGAAGGAAAAAGTAAGACAAATGATAAAATGTACACTGGAAGAAGTTCTCAAAACAAAGTAGTTGTTTTTGAAGCTGAAGAAAGTGATGTAGGAAAGGTCGTAAATATAAAAATTGATAGTGAGCATTTATGGTACTTAAAAGGTACAATAGTTAGATAGAAAAAAGATTAGAACAGAAATGTTCTAATTTTTTTTGAATAAAATTAAGTATATTAAATATAATTTATTGAGGTAAAATATATGGATAATATACAATCATTTAGATATACAAAAGAAGAAATATCAAATATGTTTAAAGATGATTTAAAAAATCATTACATGAAAAGAAGTAATAACGAGATAGTAAGTGTAGGAACTGCAATTGAAAATAGAGAAGAAAATATAGATTTAGATAAGAAAGAAAGTAAAAAGGTAAATAAGCTTGCATATAAAATAATAAAGAAAACTGTTGGAGCACTTGCAAGTATTGCTTGTGTTTTAGCATATAATTATTTTCCTGATGCTATAAAGCAAAATGAAATATGTATATGGATAAAACAAGAATATAATAAAAATTATTCTAAAGCACAAGTATTAGAAAATATTGAGGAGTGTGGTAAAAAAGCATATTATAAAATGGAAGATGTAATACCACAAAATGTAGCACAAAACATTATAGAAAAATATGTAAATAATATAAAACCAGCTATAGTTAATTTTAATTTTTCAAAATTACTAGAAAACAAAAGTATAGATAATACAGTAAGTGTTTTTAATGAAGATGAAATATCGTTTCAAACGGATGAATTAACATTAGCTCAAGAAGATTTATCAACAAGCAGTGAAATAAGTTTAATGGATATGGATAGACAAGAAATTGCATCTAAGAATATAAGTATTAAATTACCAGTAAATGGTACTGTAACTTCTATATATGGAGCAAGAGAAGAAGTATTCAAAAATGTTGGATATCATACAGGCGTAGATATTGCAAATGTATTAAATACGCCGGTTGCAAGTGCTACAGACGGAGTTGTTGTTAAGGCTGAGTCAATGGATAAATACTATGGAAACAATATAGAAATAGAAAAAGATGGGGTTATATTTAAATATGCACACTTAAATAAAATAAATGTTAGTGAAGGGCAAAGTATAAATCAAGGAGATATTATTGGACTTATGGGATCTACTGGTGCTTCAACTGGGTCTCATTTGCATTTTGAAATAAAAATACATAATAGAACAGTTGATCCTGAATTACTTATAAAGATAAGGTAGACAGCAATTGAAGACAAAAATTAACAATATTTTAATAGAAATTGAAGATTTGTTTATTATTATATTGATTTCTTTTTTCTTTTCTGATAAAATCAAAGTGTTTTTGACATCGTACTATGTGTGCTACATGTTTATTTTATTTCATGAATGTGCACACATTATATTTGCGATGCTTTTTGGTAAAAAAATAGAAAAGATAAAATTATCTATTGCAGGCGTATGTGTAAAATTTAATAATAACAAAGAATTAGAAATAGTAAAGAATTTAATAATATATATAGCTGGACCTTTGTCTAATATATGTTTAGCAATTATGTTTTATAATATAAAATTTGTATTTGAAATTAATATTTTTCTGGCATTGCTTAATTTAATGCCAATATATCCGCTAGACGGATATAATATACTTAAGTTATTTCTTGGATATAATAAAATCCAGAAAGTCGAATATATATTTTTTTGTTTACTTTTTTTAATCTCAATTTTTATTTTTATAGAGACTTTTAATCTGTCTTTGTTTATATTTTTTATGTATGTTATGTTAATAAAATACGTCTCTAAAAATCGCGTAAAATAGCAAAAAATAGGGGAAAAACTTGTGTTTTAAAAGAATTACAAAAAGGTTGCATAAATATTACAAATTTTCCCTAAAACGCTTGATTTTTTTAGCAAAAGATAGTATCATATAGGTAGCTCAAATTTGGAGGTGTAAGATGTGGCTATAGGTGATATCATCGTAGGGCTAGATATTGGCGTTTCCAAAGTAAGTTGTGTTATAGGACAAGTCAATAAATTTAGCGAGATTGAAGTCATTGGATATGGCCTCTCAAACAACTCAGGTATAAAACGTGGACAAATACTAGATTATGAAAGAGTGGGCCAGTCAATTAAAGACGCAGTAAATTCAGCTGAACAAATTTCGGAGCTTTCAGTAAATTCAGCCTATGTTAATATTAAAGGGATGAATGTACGAATTGAGAAGGTTGTTATGGAATCTGAGGTCGAAAGACCAAATGATGGTATGACAGTTAATGATATTTATAATTTATATACTAAGATTCAAATATCAACAAGATTAGAACGAGATGAACAAATAATAGATATTTTACCGTCGGCATATGTGGTAAATGGTAGAATATATAAAGATGAACCTATAGGTGCTTTTTGTAAAACTTTTCAAATGGAAGTTGAGGTAGTTATAGCAAGAGGTGACTATATTGAAGGCGTTCAAAAAGCATTAAGATATGCTAATTTGAAAATTGATGGTTTGATCTTAGAAACACTTGCTACATCAAATATAATTTTAATGCCGGAAGAAAAACAAAATGGCGTTTTAATGTTAGATATTGGCGGTGGACATACAGATATATCAGTATATAAGAAGGATAAACTAGAATTCTATACAACACTTCCTGTTGGAGGAGATCATATAACAAATGATATTTCTTTAACATTTAATATAAGTACTGATGAAGCGGAGAAATTAAAAAGACAGTATAATTTAGCTTTAGTTTCAATGATAACAAATAATCATGAAGTAAAGTTAACATCAAAAGCTGGAGCATCTAATGACGTAATAAAATGTAGTGAAATTGTACAAGTAATTGAAGCAAGAATAAAAGAAGTATACCAATTAGTGCGCAGAATGCTTCAAGAAAAGGGCATGATTACTGGAATAAGTACTGTTGTATTAACAGGACAAGGTATAAGTAATATAGTTGGCGCAGAAGAGCTTGCCAAACGTACTTTAAAAATTAATAATGTTAGAGTATGCAGTCCAAAATTAATTAATGTTATTAAGCCACAACATACAACTGTGTATGGTATGGTTAGATATATATCTGGTTTAGGGCTAAGTAAACATGTAAATAGTGATGTTCAAATAGTTACTGAACCTACATTTAAAGATAAGGTTTTTGAAGTAGTAGAAAATTTAAAAGAAAAGGTCTTTTTTGGAAAAAGAAAAAGCAAAAAGAAGTTTTAAATTATAGATTTTAAGGGGGAATAAATAATGGAAAACGAAAATCAAGCAGGAATGGCGACAATTAAGGTTGTTGGCGTTGGAGGTGCTGGTAATAACGGAGTAAATAGAATGGTAGAAAACGGTTTAAAGAGCGTTGAATTCATCTCTGTTAATACTGATAGACAACAACTAAATGTTTCTAAAGCAAATAAGAAAATTCAAATAGGTGAAAAATTAACTAGAGGTCTTGGAGCAGGAGCAAATCCAGAAGTTGGAAAATGCAGTGCAGAAGAATCTAAGACAGAAATAGCAGAAGCTTTAAAAGGTGCAGATATGGTATTTGTAACTGCCGGAATGGGTGGCGGAACTGGTACAGGTGCTGCTCCAATAGTTGCAGAAGTTTCTAAAGAAATGGGAATTCTTACAGTTGGTGTTGTTACAAAACCATTCCCATTTGAAGGAAAAAGAAGAATGATGCAAGCAGAAGCTGGAATAGAAGAATTAAGACAAAATGTAGATACTTTAATAATAATACCAAATGAAAAATTACTACAAGTTGTAGAAAAACAAACTTCAATTATGGATGCATTTAAGATGTCTGA
This sequence comes from uncultured Clostridia bacterium, assembly GCA_934130595.1. Lineage (GTDB taxonomy): Bacteria > Bacillota > Clostridia > TANB77 > CAG-465 > CAG-465. The sequence continues at coordinate 14,975 of CAKOYF010000020.1, forward strand.
TGATGTTTTAAGACAAGGTGTACAAGGAATTTCAGATTTAATAACAATTCCTGGTCTTGTAAACTTAGACTTTGCAGATGTTAAAACAATAATGCTAGATGCAGGCGTTGCACATATTGGTATTGGTAGAGCATCTGGAGAACACAGAGCACAAGAAGCTGCTCGTCAAGCAATACATAGTCCATTACTTGAAACTTCTATTGAAGGTGCTGGTGGCGTATTATTAAACGTAACTGGTGGTAAAGATCTATGCTTACTAGAAATTAGCGAAGCTGCAGATTTAGTTCAAAAATCTGTTGACGCTGATGCAAACATTATATTTGGTGCTGTAATAGATGAAAACCTAGAAAATGAAATTGTAATTACTGTAATTGCTACAGGATTTACAAAAACAGCATTCCAAGATTTAAAACTAGATAGTATTGTTGGAGAAGCTTTAAAAAATGCTACAGTATCACAAAATACTCAACCACAACAAACTAATAGTTTTTCAGATTTAGGATCATTATCTGGTATGTCTTCACAAATGCCAAAAAATAATATGGGTAATAACTCAAGTTCAATCAGTTCTGCAAGAACTAATATTTCTTCAAGCAACGAGTATAAAATGGTAGATTTAGATATTCCTCCATTTTTAAGAAGAAATAAAGAATAGAATAAAATCCCCATATAAAAAATCTATAGAAAAATATATTAAAAGCTAAGATTATATCGTAATCTTAGCTTTTTTATATAATATTATATATTTTTGAAAATGAATTATTTATATTATTAATATGTTGTGACATATTTTTTTATATAAAATAAATATAATTAGTCTAGGTGGTTAAATGAAGATCTACCTAGACTATATTTTTTTAGAAAATTTAATAATAAATACAGTAGTAATTATTGAAACAATATTATTTACAAATCTCATAATTAATAATAAGAGAAGAAATACAATAATAATACTAGATGCAATATTTTCTTGCATTATGTATGTTGTACCAGTATTGAATCATTTTGCTATACATATAGTATTAACTAGTTTTTCTCTTTTTATACTATTTAAATTAAAAAATCTATATGAATATTTTAAAGCTATATCTTGTTATTACCTTATATACTTTATCTATATGGGAATTATAATAGCAATGTGTGTACTTTTTAATATAAATTTAGATTCAATCATGTTAAAATGCACAACGTATATATTATCTGCTATACTTTTACACTTTTTAAACAAACGTATGTGGAAAACGTTGAAAGATAAATTTAAAATAAGAGATTTGTATTATACATTAAAAATAAATAACGTGGAAGTTACTTCTTTTGTAGATACAGGAAATACAGTAAAAGATCCCATTTCAAATTTAAACGTAGTTTTTTTAAAAAAAGAATTAGAAGAAATAATAATTAAGGATAAAACAGATAAAGTAGAATTTGAAGTTACAACAGTAAATGGTATTGATACAAAAGAAGGATATATAGTAAAAAATATTCAAGTAATAAAAGAAGGAAGAATAATAGCAAATATACCTAAAATAATTTTATGCTTTAGTTTAATTGGCAATACTCCAGAAAAATATAGTGCAATTATTGGATATGATACATATCTAGAAAATTTAAATGGAGGTGTTAGTTATAAAAAATGAAATTAAATTAATGTATTTGAAAATTTTAAAGTGGTTAGGAATAAGTAGTTCTTTTCTTGGATATATTGCAGGTTCAGATAAATTACCTCCTCCACTAGAAGAAAAAGACGAAATAGAGCTTTTAAAAAGGCTAAAGAACAAAGATAAAGATGCTAAAAATATTTTAGTAGAAAAGAATTTAAGGCTAGTAGTATATATAGCTAAAAAATTTGAAAATTCAGGTATAAATATTGAGGATTTAATATCTATTGGAACAATAGGACTAATGAAGGCAATAAATAGCTATGATATGGAAAAGAATATAAAACTTGCTACATATGCATCTAGGTGTATAGAAAATGAAATACTAATGTTTTTAAGGAAAAACAATAAATTAAAAACAGAAATTTCTATTGATGAACCAATAAATATAGATAGTGAAGGTAATGATTTATCTTTAGCAGATATACTTGGAACGGAAAATGATGCTATATTTAAAAGTATAGAGGACGAAGAAAATAAAAAAATACTGAAAAATTCAATAGAATGTTTAGAAAATAGAGAAAAAATTATTATGAAGTTAAGATATGGCTTTGATGGAAAAGACGAACTAACTCAAAAAGAGGTTGCAGATAAACTTGGTATATCTCAATCATATATATCTAGACTAGAAAAGAAAGTTATTAATGACTTGAAAAAAGATTTCACTGCATAACAGGGCTATTGCTCTGTTATATTTTTTTACGTAGTTGTTATTGTATAAAGTATTGTTTTATGATATTTTATTTATAAGGATGTGAGCAAAATGTATTTTATAATATTTTTAGTAATATTAGTTGTTGCAGTAATTGTAATATACAATACTATGTTATCTAAGAAAAATAAATTGTTAAAAGCATACTCAAGTTTAGATGTAATGCTAAAAAAGAGATATGATTTAATTCCTAATTTAGTAGAATGTGTTAAAGGTTATAGTGAGTATGAAAGTAATACATTAAATAAAATTGTATCATTAAGAAAGGTAGCAGACGAATGTAACAATGCTAAAGAACTTGAAAACGTAAATAACCAATATAATGACTATGAGGGTAGTATTTATATGCTAGCTGAAAAATATCCGGATTTAAAGGCAAATGAGAGCTATATAGCACTACAAAAAGCTTTAACAGATATGGAAGAGCAAATTTCTGCAGCTAGAAGAACATACAATGCACATGTTGAAAATTATAATTCATATATTAGCTACTTTCCTTTAAATATTATATCTAATGCATTTGGATTTAAAAAATATGAATTTTTTGAAATCACACAAAAAGAAAAAGATGTACCTAAAAGTATTTAATTAGAAAAGGAAAATAAAAATGGAAGATAAATTTGAAGAGTTTTATGAGCAGTATCTAAGTAGAATAGATAAATACTATGAAACATTTAATGCTAGAAAATCAAAAGATATTAAAATATGTGCAATTGTTATATGTTTAATGCTTGCTATACTTATATTTTGTATAGTAAGAATGAGACAATTACTAGCAATACCACTATGGTATTTCATAATGTTTATTTTAGTAGTGGTAGTGATGTGTGGATTAGGTATAATAAAGAGATTAAAAAGCCAAATGTATGAAATAAACAAGAATATTATTGAAGATATGGTGCGATATATCTCAAAAGATAATGACGCAGTGTATGAGCCAAATAAGAGGATTAGCAAAGATGATATAAAAAATATGGAAGTTTTTAATTTAGAAAGCCTTCAGTATAATGGCAGTAACTCAATAAGTACACTATATAAAAATAATTATATGAGCTTTGGAGATATGGAGTTATACTATTTCAAGGAAAAACTAGTAGAAGAAGTAGAACATGATAGTGAAGGTAAAGAGTACACAAATACAAAGATTGAGAAAATAAAAAAGTATGTTTTTGATGGATGTTATATAGGTGCAAGCTTAAACAAAAATATTGCTTCTCAAATTTATCTTATACCTAATAACATATCTGACAGCATAATAAATAGTAAAATAAACGAATATATAAAATATGATGGTGAGAAAGTAGAGTTAGAAAATTTAGAGTTTTCTAAAAAATACAAAGTATATTGCAAGGATGAAATTCAGGCAAGATATATATTATCTTTAAAGTTTATGGAAAATATTAATAAAATAGATAGTATATTTGAAGGAAAAAAGTATATTGTATTTAAAGAAGGAAAAAGATTTGCAATCTGTATACAAGATTTTAAAATAGAAGATATTAGAAAGGCTACATTACCAATAATAAGAAATGAACAAAAAGTAAAAAGTACAATAGAGTATATGTATAAAAATTTAAATAGGTTATTTAAAGTGTATGAAATATTAGAACTAAATAATGATTTATTTGAATAGAAATAAAAAATATGAAGAAGGTAAAAAAATTACCTTCTATTTTTTTGCCTAAAATTAAAGCAGAGTTTTGTCATATGTGTTTAAAACTAACATTATATATAAAGATTTGCATATTAATATAATAGGAATATTATTCAGTAATTAAGTATTTATCTAAAAACATAAAGAAAAGTCGAATCAGAATATTCATTAATAATCCGAAAAGAATATTAATGATAAAGGAGAGAATACATATGAATGGAACAAATGTTAAAGTAGATATACAAGGATTAGATACATCTAAATTACCTAAATTATCACAAAAAGAACAAATGGAAATGCTAAGAAAAATAAAAAACGGAGAAAAGGAATACAAAGATGAATTTGTTAATGCTAATTTGAGATTGGTATTAAGTCTTGTAAAAAAGTTTAATAATAGAGGAGAAAATATTAATGATATATTTCAAGTAGGCGTTATAGGTTTAATAAAAGCTATAGATAATTTTGATATAACTCAAGAAGTACAATTTAGTACATATGCAGTGCCTATGATTTTAGGAGAAATAAAAAGATATTTAAGAGATAATAGTGCTTTTAGAGTTACAAGATCTTTAAGAGATTTATCATACTTAATATCTCAAGAAAGAGAAAAATATGTAGCAAAGCACAATGAAGAACCAACTATTGATGAACTAGTAAAGATAACGGGTGCTAGCAAAGAGCAAATAATTCTTGCTGTTGATAGTACTGTAGCTCCTATGTCTATATATGATACTGTATATAATGATGGAGGAGACCAGATTTTCCTACTTGACCAATTAAAAAATGAAAAAGAAGAATCAGATGATTTAATCACACAATTATCTATAGAGCAAATGTTAGAAAAACTCTCTGAAAAAGAAAGGTACGTTATAGAAAAAAGATATTTTAAAGATAAGACTCAAGTTGAATTAGCAGATGAGCTTGGAGTATCACAAGCACAAATTTCAAGAATAGAAAAAAGTGCTTTATTGAGAATGAAAAATAAACTTAGAAATAATATGGATTAAATACTATACAAATAAATATTTTAATGCTATACTCTTTTTAGATAATATAGGAGGTAATTATGGCAGAAATTAAATATGAAATAGTAAAAGCATTAGGCGTTTTATCAGAAGGTAGTAATGGTTGGAAAAAAGAACTTAATTTAGTAAGTTGGAATGGTAGAGCTCCAAAGTACGATATTAGAGATTGGGACGAAGATCATGAAAAAATGGGAAAAGGTATAACATTATCTGAAAATGAAATGAAGAACCTTGTAGATTTAATTAATGAACAATAAAAAAGGCTGGTATAATTTACCAGCCTTTTTAATATTATTAAAAAGGAGGTATAGTATGAATGATAAGGTTGTTTTTTTAAGTCCATCTACACAAGAATTTAATGTAGGTTATGGAAATTTTGGAACAGAAGAATATAGAATGAATAGAATTGGAGATATAGTTGAAAGATTACTAAAAAATCAAGGATATACTGTATATAGAAATGATCCTAACGAAAAGCTTAGTGCTGCTGTACGAAAAAGCAATGAAATAGGACCAGATATTCATGTTGCATTGCATAGTAATGCTAGCGGTCAAGGATATAATTCACAAGGGCCGGAAATATTTGCAAATAGACCTAATACACCTGGAGATAGATTAGCAAATGACATTTATGATGAGATAATAAAAATATATCCATATCCAGACAAAGGTAGAGGTGTTTTATATACAAGTAGTCTATATGAAATAATAAGAACTAATGCACCAGCTGTATTATTAGAGGTAGCGTTTCATGATAATGCAGATGATGCAAATTGGATTATAAATAATGAAGAGGAAATAGCTCAAGCTATAGTAAATGGTATCAATAATTATTTCTCTACTCTTGCAAAAGCTTGATTTTATGGTAAAATTAAAAATAGGTGAGAAATAATGTTAAATGTAAAAGAATTAGTTGAAGCCACTAATGGAAGTTTGCTAAATGGAAACTTAGATCAAACTTTTAAAAATTATAAAATAGATAGCAGAGAAGTAGAAGTGGGAGATTTTTATATTCCACTAAAAGGTGAGAATGTTGATGGACATAAATTTATTATCTCAGCAATTAAAAATGGATGTAAAGGTTTATTTATCTCTAATTATGAATTTGCTAATTTAGAGCAAATGATTGAACTAGATAAAGATATTGTAGTTATTAAAGTTAATGATACAACCGATGCATTAATAGATATAGGAGTATATAACAGAGATAAACATATAGATATTAATGTAGTTGCAGTAACAGGAAGTGTAGGAAAAACTAGTACACGTGAAATGATAGCATCTGTTTTAAATCAAGGTATGAATGTAATGGTAACTGAAAAGAACATGAATAGTCATATAGGTATGCCACTTATGGATTTAAAATTAGAAAATCAAGAGATAGCTGTATTAGAAGCTGGTATCGACTATGTTGGAGAAATGGATATTCTAAATAGATTGTTAAAGCCAGATGTTGCAGTAGTCACAAATATAGGTACATCACATATTGGAAAATTCGGAAGTCAAGATGTTATATTTAGAGAGAAGACTAATATTTCTAAAGGATTAAAAGGCAAAAAGATTTTACTATTAAATCAAGATGATAAATATTTGAAAAAATATGAAAATAAAGATGTTAATGTAAAATATTATAGTGTTAATGATGCTAAGAACGTTCAAATTTTAGAAGATAAAATACAATATGATACATATATATATAATAAATTAGAACATATAGTAATAAATGCTATAGGTAAACACAACATATTAAATTCTATAGTAGCAATTAAAGTTGGAGAAATATATAATCTTCCTACCGAAAAAATAAAAGAAGGAATATTTAAATATAAAAACTTCAATAGAAGAATGGAAAAAATAGAATTAAATGGTATTACATTAATTGATGATACGTACAATGCTAGTCCAAGTTCAACAGAATCGGGTCTTGTTTCAGTAAATGAAATGCATAATAAAAGAAAAATTGCAGTTTTAGCAGATATATGTGAATTAGGAGATTATTCAAAACAGTTACATGAAAAACTAGGAGAAGTTTTTAAAGATTTAAGTTTTGATATTTTAATAGCGTATGGAAAAGATATGAAGTACTTATCAGAAGTAGCTAAAAAATATGTAAAAGATGTATATTATTGTACAGACTCTGTTGAAGCTGAAAAAGAACTAAGAAAAATAATGACTGCAGGGGATATAATATACTTTAAAGGATCTAATGCAATGAAAGTAAATAATATAGTTGAAGATTTAAAAAAGGATTTCGTGAATTAAACGAGATCCTTTTTCATATAATGTAATGGTGATATTATGGCAAGAGGAATTGATTTTAAACAAAAAGAAGTAATAAATATAACAGATGGAAAAATACTAGGATTTGTAATAGACGTTCAAGCTGATTTTGAAAAGGGAGAAATACATTCTATTGTAGTAGCAAAAACAGGAAAGATATTTAATAATGTAAACAGTAAAAGCAATATAACTATAGAATGGAAAGATATAAAAAAGATTGGCGATGATGTAATTTTAGTGGAAATATAGCATTAAAATGAGGGTAAAAAATAAATTTAAAAAAAGTTTAATAATTTTGTAAAAAAGTGTTGACAAATGAAACAAAAAGTAGTATCATA
>CAKOYF010000021.1 GCA_934130595.1 uncultured Clostridia bacterium
AGTTGAGAAAAGCCTTGTTTTAAAGCTTTTCTCAACCTTTTTAAAAAATAAAAACTATTATTTTATTGGCTGGGCTGGCTGGATTCGAACCAGCGCATGCTAGAGTCAAAGTCTAGTGCCTTACCGCTTGGCGACAGCCCAATGTATAAAAGTACTGGGGTGAATAGTGGGACTTGAACCCACGACATCCAGTGCCACAAACTGGCGCTCTACCAACTGAACTATATCCACCATTCAGCTACTTTTCCATTATAATATTTTTTTTGTAATTTGTCAATATTTTGTGTTAAATTTTATAAAAAAATACTAGTATTGTACAATAATTTTATAAATTGGTCCAAATGGAGAGAATTTTTTCTCATATTCTGTCTCAATATTAAACACATCTGTCTTATGAAGATCTAAGTATACTTCGATAAATTTAAGTCCATAGTTTTGCATGCTAACTAAACTATATTCAAAAAGACCTCTATTATCTGTCTTAAATTCTATTTGTCCATTCTCTTTTAACACTTTTTTATATTCATCTAAAAATTTAGAACTAGTTAATCTTCTTTTTGCATGTTTTTTCTTTGGCCATGGATCACTGAAGTTTAAATAAATCTTTTCAATTTGATTTTCTAAAAACATTTCAGATAATTCAATAGCATCAAAAGACATAAAATACAAATTATCTAATCTAGTATTATTTTCTTCTTCATATCTTTTTAGTTTTTTTATTGCAAGGGCTAGTACTGGTGGTGAAACTTCAATACCAATATATATGTTGTCTTTATCTAATTGTGATAAAGCTGTTATGAAATCTCCCTTTCCCATGCCTATTTCTAAATATACTTTTTTTCCTTCATTTTCTTTTATTATTTCTTGAATTTTTTCTCTATCCTTTATATATCTATCAAACTCATTCATTTGTTCGATAGCCTTAGGATTAAATCTGGTTCTCATTTTTCCTCCTAAATTTTAGTAATTACAACTCCAATAAATTGAATTAAAAATGCTATTACTCCTAATATAATAAAATATAAATATGGTATTTTTATATTACAAGCTTCTATTTTCTTAGCCTTTTCTATTTTTTTATTTTTTATTTCTTCAACTTTTTTATCATTTTTTCTTATTTCATATAGTTGCATTTTTATATCATCAATTCCAAAATCTGAAGAATGATAATATTTATTTCTCTTTGTACTTAATCTACAAAAATATAGTCCTATGGCTACACATAATGATATTCCAATAAGTTGAATTAGGCCACCCATAAATAATGTTGCTATAAATTTTTTACCTACTACGTAGCTTAAAGCAAGTCCATTTACACCAACTATTGCTTGAACAATACCCATTATAGATAAAAAGCAGTAAGGTGTAATACCTGCAATTATTATAACTAGGTCTAGTAAAGCGTTCTCTTTTACACTAGATAAAAATCCTGGTGCTACAGCTGTTTCAGCGACGCTAAAATTTCCTGATTTTATTGAAGAAAATGTAGAACAAAATGTAACTATATATAACACTACAGCTATTACTAAAAGAATAATATGCATCTTTTTTAGTTTAGTGTTATAAAAATCTAGTACTTCTGTTTTTAAATTTCCATTTCCTTTAATATTAACCTTGAAATTCTTTCCTTCTTTTTCTAATTTACTAGAATTTGTTTTCTTTGGAACCTTATTTTCCATATTACCACCCCTTATATTATCTCAAAATCTATTTGTTTTGTTAAAACATCTGATTTGATTAACTTAGCTCTTACTTTATCTCCTATTTTGTATTTTTTAGAAGTATTTTTCCCTATTAACATTCTTGTGCTTTCATCATATAAATAATAGTCTCCAGGTATATCATTAAATGATACAAATCCCTCAACTGTATTTTCAAGTCTTATGAATATACCAAAAGAAGTGATTGAACATACTGTTGCATCAAATTCTTTTCCTATAAAGTTCTTCATATAAATTGTACAATATAAGCTATCAAAATCTCTTTCTATTTTTGTAGCATTCTTTTCCATTTCAGATGAACTCTTAGCATATTCTTCAGCTTGTTTTTCATATCTTGCCAATTCATTTTCTTTAAACATACAATTATTTTCTAATGATTTTGATATAATTCTATGAATAAATAAATCTGGATATCTTCTAATTGGAGATGTGAAATGGCAATAATATTTAGCATTAAGTCCAAAATGACCTAAACATTCATTACTATATTTTGCCAATTTCATTGATCTTAATACATATGTTGAAATAACATCTTTATCTTGTTCATTATCAAAATTAGTTAATATTTCAGATAAAGCTTTAGGATGAACATCTTTTATTCCTTTTATTCTTAATTTATAATTAGACAAAATTAAGTTTAAATCCCTTAACTTTTCTTCATCTGGCTTTTCATGTATACGATATATGAATGGTAGTTCTAAATAATAATATTTTTCTGCCACAACCATGTTTGTAATTAGCATAAATTCTTCTATTATTTGATTTGCAAAAGTTATTGGATAAGGTTCAATATTTACCACATCACCATTATCATCTAAAACAATATGTGTTTCTGGAATATCAAAGTTGATGCATCCTTCTTTTGTTCTTTTCTCATTTAATATTTTAGCTAATTCTTCCATTAAAAGCAAGTCTTGTTTATATTCTCCATATTCTTTTGTTAATTCTTCATCTTCTTGATTAGTAATTACTTTATATACTTTATCATATGACATTTTCTTTGTAACTTTAATTACAGCCTTAAATACTTCTGAGCCTAACACTTCTCCTTTACTAGATATTAACATATCTACTGCAAGAGATAATCTTTCTTCACCAGCATTTAAGCTACAAATGCCATTGGATAATTGTTTTGGTAGCATAGGTATAACTTTACCTGGAATATATATACTAGTACCTCTTGCTATAGCCTCTTTATTTAAAGCTGTTTTTTCTTTTACATAATGGCTAACATCTGCAATATATACAGACAATACATAATCTCCATTATCTTTCTTTTTAACAGATACTGCATCGTCCAAATCTTTTGCGTCAGCTGCATCTATAGTATATATTCTTTCTGCTGTTCTATCTACTCTACCTTTTTTCTCTTCCTCTGAGACTTTTTGAGGTATATCTTTTAGCTCTTCTTTTACTTTTTCGTTAAAATCTTCCATTTTGTCTAAGTCATATGATACATATAATGATTTAGCATCTATATGAGCATCTTTACTATCTCCAATTATGCTCTCTATTTTTCCTTCTGCTTTACTTCCTTCAGTAGGATATTTTGTAATTAATACTTTGACTACTTGTCCATCTTTATAATTTTGAGCATTCTTTTTTGATATATATATATCTTCGATAGTATCATCTATTGGTATAACAAATCCAAAATTTCTAGATTTAGAAAATCTTCCTATTACACTTTTTATATTTCTATTTAATACTTTTACAACTTGTCCTTCTCTGCTTTTTCCATATGAATTTAAAACTTTAACTAAAATTTCATCGCCATCCATAGCTCCATTTATATTTTTCTTTGATATGTATACATCTTCACCATCTTCAACTAGTCCAAATCCAAATCCAGCAGATTTTGCTTGATATACACATCTAACTAAATTTGATTTGCTATATGGTACATATCTTTTACTATCATCTAAATAAACAATTCCTTCTTTTTCTAATTCATCTAGTATTTGATCAAATTGTCTTAAATCAGATTTTGGAATTGCAAAAAATGATGCTATTTGCTTTTTAGTTGAAAGTTCATATTCACTACCTAAAAAGAAGGAAGTTAATACTTCCTTCCTTGTAGTATATTTATCCTTTTGAGTTTTATTAACTAAATTATTTTTTTCCATTTTATCTATTCCTTATTTATTTAATTATTGAAAAAGTTGTAGCAAAGCAAAGGATTCCAAAAATTATAGCTAATACGATAGTATATTTTGATAATATTCCATCTAAAGTTTTTGATTTATTTGAGCCATAAAAAGTATTATTTCCTGTAATAGCTGATTGTTGATCTTTACTTGATTGTAACATTACAACTATTGTAAGAACTATTCCAACTATTATTGTTGCTATTGCTAAAGTCCAATCTATCCATCCCATATTGTGTTCCTCCTATTAATAAATGTCTCATTTACCAGTTTATTATAACATAAAAAAAATCAAATTACAAGCTTATATATTCGTTTTCTTTCAAGGCATTCAAGTCTTTTTGTATTTTATCACTATTAAGTATAGAATTTACATAAGAATACTTATTATATAACTGATTTATACAGCTACTATATACACTCATCGCATAATCATTTAAACTATGTTCTTGTCTTAATTTTTCTATATTTTCTAGCATTTGTGCTAGATATGTTTCATATCCTTGTACTTCTTTTTGTGCATAATTTATTGCTACAAGTTGGTCAACATATTTATATGTATAATATACGCTATCTTCTATAGCATATTTATTGCTTTTTTCATATTTTATCTCATTTTGAGTATTACTATATATTTTATTTATAGTATCATTTATTTTTTCACTATTATCTTGTCCATAAAGTTCTTCTTTTATCTCTAAGATTTCTATGTATGTGCTACAAGCTCTTGTATAATTTTTCAAATATTCTACGTCATATTTGTCAAATTTTAATGCTATTTCACACCTTTTTACTATGCTTTCTTGTTCTTCTATATTAGTGTTTAAATTATCTACTTCAACTGGTTCTGTAAAAATAGCAATACATTGCATAGTAGTAATTACAAATACTCCAATAAAGATTACTATATTACAAGCTTTTTCAATATTATTTACATTTTTTTCTTCTAGTTTAGGTATTGCTAATATAATAGCTAGTATATACATCATAAATGTATATGTAAAAAATACATCAAATCCAGCAAAAATTAATACTATAACTATTAATAATTTATATTTTTTGTCCGGACATTTTTTAAAAATATTTACTATTGCAACTAAGAATGAAAAAAGTCCTATAATTCCTGATTCTAATAGTATTTGTAAAAACATACTATGAACTTCAAGTGAAATATAATGCCTACTTTGTATTGTTTCATACATTGTTCTAAAAGCATTTCCACCAAGTCCAAAAATAACATTAAGCGGAGATTGTATAATTAGTTTTAATGTATCAACATAGTACACTATTCTAAGCTTTGTACTATGAAAATTTCTAAAATAATTACTTATACTGTTTACGATACCACTTTCAATTTTAAAATTTATAAATAAAAGTGTAATTATTACTAATATAGCTGTAATTACTATATTTAATATCTTCTTATATTTTATATTATTTTTTTCTAAAGTATGACTAGCATAGCTGTATGATAGTGTTAATAACATAGCTGGTATTATAATCCATACACTTATACTTTCTATCAAACTAATTACAACAACAGAGTATATTGTGTTTAGTACTACTAAAAAAATATTTTCTTTTTTCTTATCTATAATACACATAATTATACTCATAGCTATGTATAATAACATTGACATTTTTGACTGTGTAAGAAAACAAATTATAGTTAAAAAGTTTACCAATACATTTTGTATAGTACTTTTTTTAATGTCGTTTTTTACTTTTTCTTTAATTAAATATATAGAAATTACACACATTATTCCTAATAAATTAGAATACTGAAATATACTTCCTATTCTGCCATTATTTTGCTCAATATAGCCTCCACCAATAAAATTTAATGGTGCTTGAAAAATTCTATATGAATATTCATCCAGTGCCAATATTGAATAAATAATTGTAAATATAATTATTGCTTTTTTATATTTTTCCTTGTTCTCACTATTGTATATTATTATATATAGCAAATATATGCTGTATACTCTAATTGCTATATTCAAAGCTCCAGATACTGTTGCAGCATTTTTTAAAATAACTGGTATAAAATATGAAATAGCAAATATTCCTAAAGAAGTAGCTACCATTTTATTTATCTTTATATTTTTCCAGTTAACTATAAAATATATAATAGAAAAAAGAAAAATTGCATAAACTCCAATTAAGCTATCCTCTTTATAATATCCGCCTTTTCTTAATCCTATAAAAAATATTATAAAAATAATTGCATACTCTAATATGCTTTTTATTTTTTTATATACGTTATTCATTCAAGTTACCTCGTTTATGATTATATATTATTTCTATTACTTTTACAATAATTTATTGTTTTTCGCCATTATCTATAATATAAAAAAACTAGAATAAACATACTTATTTATTCTAGTTTAATTTTACTATTTAGTTTCTTCTTGAGTTATATGTGTTCTGTTTGCATCATCTGTAATTCCTGCTCCTACATTTGGATTTATTGAAGAATACGCTGAATCTGCTAAAAACAATATAGCAAGAACAACACATATTATTTCTCTTACTTTACTTGGAATTTTAGATATTACGCTTTGCATAAATGGTGCTACAATGTATAGACATAGACAACCTCCAATTCCAAAGAAGAAAAGTCCCTCAAAGCATACTCTACCATTAATATTTAGAAAATATCCTGTATAATCCCACCATCTCATTCCATGAGTCATCTCTAGGTACCAAGAAGTTGTATATTCTATAGTACCACAAAGTAGCATAACTATAAAAAATGTTAATATTGGATTATCTGTTATCTTTTTAAATTTTTTAGGAAGAAACAGTAGAAATAATATTACAATACATCCTGTACCATAAATAGGTAACCAAGGTCCTAACATTGTTCCTCTATTTACAAATCTTCCATCTTTAAATAAGTAAATTCCAACTTCCCATAGCCATCCAAAGAACGAGAAAAAGAAAAACATCAAAATCATTGAAGTAATGCTATATTTTTGGTAGTAATTGAAGACTTCATCTGCTTTTTTCAATTCTCTTCTTTTTACTCCTGGATAACATTCTAAGTTTTCTGGATTTTTCTCTAAATATGAATCGTTTAATAATTCACTATTTTTCATATTTTTCTCTTTATATATTTGTTTTGCTTCTGAATAAAATTCTACTACACTTGATGTATAGTATGGGTTAAAAATCCATATTCCCAAAAATCCCATAGAAACTATATCTATTATTTGATATACTAGAAATGACATATCTAGTTTAAATAATTGAAATTTATTACCATTCATCATATTTCTTGAAAGATTTATAGCCTCTTTAGGTTTTATATTAGGATTTTCTGCCATTATCATTGGTACAAGCCTATATGAATACCTTTTTATTATTCCACCAATAATAGTAAAATCCCATAATAATTGATATATATCTGTTAATAATATAGTTTTTACTATATTTAAATAATTGTTTTTCTTTATTACTTGTGTAAATCTTTTAAAAGGTGTTTTATAATAAAGTCTTGACTCCATAAACACTCTAGATTGGCACACTCTCAGCGGTTTAGCAATAAATATTTGATATAGAAATTGTATCAAAATTATTATAATTCCAAGAGTAATAGTCTTATTTGCATTTACAAATAAATCCAATACAAACTTCACAATTCTAAATAAAAATTGCTCTGCATGAGTTATACCATCAAAAATAGTTCTAAAGAATCCACCAGTTACACTCTCTTTAAATTTAACTTGCTCTACTTTGTCCGTCTTAAATATTAGTGTTAGCACATCACTTGTTATATCCATATTTGAATTTGAAAGTGCATCTATTTCTATGTTGTTATTATTTTTGCTTTCTATCTTGAAGTCATTTCTTAATATGTTTTTAAATCCATTAAAAGTAGTTGTATAACTTCCAGCTAAAATCATCATTATTAAACAAACAAACACTAATACAAAATAGTTATGCTTTAACGTATTCCTTGCATTTTTCCTGATTTGTTTATTATCTTTCATAAACCTTCACTCCTAAGATTTATATTAGCATAATTTAAAATAAATTACAATATATTATCGAGTTTGGTCTTTTTTTAGTATAATTATTATTTATTTTTTATATAAAAAAAATCAAGCAATTCTAAAGAATTGCTTGAAATCACTATATTTGAGTGGTGCCCCAGAAGCGATTCGAACGCCCGACCCACGGCTTAGAAGGCCGTTGCTCTATCCAACTGAGCTACTGGAGCATCTGTACTTAACTAGTACTCCAATATAATACCACAATATATATTAAAAATCAAGTGTTTTTTGATATTTTTTTGCTTTTTTTATAAATTATTTGTATCAATGACTATTAAAGGTACTTCCATCTCCTCTTGAGTAAGTCCAGCATGTCTTGCTTGCATATCAAATCCACCTTTTTCCCACTCTATTGCTTTGTCAGATATTCCAAATGCCATATATTGTCCAATACTATCATCAATTCTTGGATTTTTTACTCCTTCTCCAAACATTTTCTTTTCTAGTATTTCTTCTTTTGACATTAATATAAAGTCCTTGCCAAATATCTTATTAAACTCTTTTGGAAATACATTTAAATATTCCTCTTTAACAAAAAAGTTTACAGCTCTTGTTTCTATACTAGGTCTTCTAATTAGCATATCTTGTATTTTAGGATAATCCTCTAAATATAAAGTTTTTGTATTAACAAGTCCATGATCTGCTGTAACTATTATTAAAGAATCTTTAAGTTTTTCTGATAGTTCAAATACAAGACTATTTATATATCTAATATTTTCTTTGACATATTCATGGTCTACCCCTAAAGCATGCATAACTGAATCAGGTTCTTCAAGATATGTATATATAAAGTCTTCAACATCATTTTCTGCAATTTCATTTACTCTTTGAAGCATTTCTTCGCAACTGTATACAAATTCATTTGTATCAGAATATTTAGAGATATCATGTGTCTTTACTACTCCATTTGTAGTTTCACTAATAATATCAAAAATATTTTTATACTTCATATACTTATTTGCTGCGTTACAATCAGCAACATCTTCATTACTATCTTGATACTTATTAGTAAATACAGAAATATTTGCATCATACTCTTTAAAATACATATCCCAGCCTAACCAACCATGTTCAATTGGTGCTTTTCCACTCTCAAAAGTAGGTATTGCACATCCTGTAGTAGATGGACATACAGATGAGATTGGTCCTTCAAAATGTTGCATTAAGAAATCTTTTTCTTTAAGAAATGTTTTTAAAGTAGCCACTCCCATTCCGTCGAAAATCATAAGAACGATATTATTATATTTGTTTTTAAGTTTTTCATCTAATATTTTGCATCCTTTATGACCATTATCATAGCCATAATATTTTAGTATTGATGAAATTATAGATAATATACTTTCATCATAATTTGGATATTTTATCATAATGTATTATTCCTCCACAGAAATACTCTTTTCTTTCTTCATTAAATCAGCATGTTGTTCTAAGTATTCATCATAAGTACATCTCTTATCTATAATACCATCTTCTGTTATTTCTATTATTCTATTTGCAATTGTTTGTACAAATTGGTGATCATGAGATACAAATACTAATTCTGCATTTGTTCTAATTAATCCTTCATTTAGAGCTGTTATACTTTCAAGATCTAAATGGTTTGTAGGCTCATCTAAAAATAGTAAATTTGGAGCTTCAAGCATTGCTCTTGCCATCATACATCTTGCTTTTTCTCCTCCAGATAATACGCCAATTTTCTTTAAGGCTTCATCACCTGAAAATAACATTCTTCCTAAGAAACTTCTAACTACAGTTTCATCTGTAATGCCATAATCATCTGCAATCCATTGAACTATACTCTTATCTTCTTTGAAGTATTTATCGTTATCTTGAGGAATATATGAAGGTTTTATAGTTTGACCAAAAGTTATTTTTCCAGTATCTGGTTTTATTTCTCCCATTATTATCTTAAATAATGCAGTTTTTGCAACACCATTACCTCCAACTATAGCTATTTTATCTCCTTTTAAGATTTTAAATGATACATTTTTTAATAATTGTTCTCCATCAACATTTAATGATACATCTTCAACAGATAAAATATCTTTTCCTGCTTCTCTTTCAGGTTTGAAATCTATAAATGGATATCTTCTTGTAGATGGTTTTATTTCATCTAATTCAATTTTCTCTAATGTTTTCTTTCTAGAAGTTGCTTGTTTAGATTTTGATGCGTTTGCACTAAATCTTCTTATGAATTCTTCTAATTCTTTAATTTTTTCCTCTTTCTTCTTGTTAGCATCTTTCATTTGTTTTAGAGCTAATTGGCTTGATTCATACCAGAAGTCATAGTTTCCAACAAATATATTTATTTTTCCATAATCTATATCTAAGATATGTGTACATACTTTATTTAAGAAATATCTATCGTGAGATACTACTATTACGGTGTTTTCAAAGTTTATTAAAAACTCTTCTAACCAACTAATTGCAGCCATATCTAAGTTGTTTGTAGGCTCGTCTAGTATTAATACGTCTGGATTTCCAAATAATGCTTGTGCAAGTAATACTTTTACTTTATCTGGACCAGATAATTCTTTCATTAAACATTCATGATATTGTGTATCTATTCCAAGACCTGTTAATAATTGAGCTGCATCAGTATCTGCCATCCAACCATTTAATTCAGCAAATTCAGCTTCTAATTCTCCTGCTCTTATTCCATCTTCATCATTAAAATCTGGTTTTGCATATAAAGCATCTTTTTCTTGCATTATTTCATATAGTCTTTCATTTCCACGAATAACTGTATCAATAACCTTTACGTCATCATACATATAATGATCCTGTTTTAAAATTCCTAATCTTTCATTTTTAGTTCTGTATACTTCACCTTCACTTGGTTCTAAGTCTCCTGTTAAGACTTTTAAAAATGTAGATTTTCCAGCACCATTTGCTCCGATAACACCATAACAATTTCCTGGTGTAAATTTAACATTTACATCTTCATATAAAACTCTTTTTCCAAATCTTACTGTAACTCCGTTTGTTCCTAACATTTCTTCTCTCCTTTTTCAATACTAGTCTATTTTACTATAAAAATAGATAAATTGCAACTGTTATATACGTATACAACTATACATAAAAAAGCTTAGAAATTAATTAGCATGCTTTTTTTAATTTGTGCTAAATTTCTAAGCTATTTTTTTCTATATTTTATATATTATCTTGTTCTGTAATTTTTTGTATTGTTTCTTCTCTATTATTTTTTGACATTGCTTCTATGTTTTCTCTTGTATAACCAGCTAACATATTTTTTCTTCTTCCTAATAATTCATTATATGTATTTACAAATGCCTCTTTATTCTTCTTACCAAAAGCTGAGCAAGATGAAATAACATGAAGTTTATTATCTTTAGTTACTAAATAAATTTGAGTGGTTGATTTAATGCCATTGACTTTATTTTCATGAGGATATGCCCATATCATATCTGTATATTTTATTATATCAAAAGGATTTGAATATGATATTAAGTAACTTTGTAAAAAGATAGTCTTAGTATTTTCAAATTCCACTTTATCTTGAGAAGATAATTCTAAAGAAACTTGAGCTATATCATATTTTTTAGCAACCTTTTTTATTTTAGATTTTGCAACAGCAATACTTATTAAATATACTATAATTGATACAATACCTGCAATTCCTGTTACACAGAAGAATGTTATAAAAATATCTGATGCATCATTTGGAGATTTTTTAGCATTTATACTATATGGTGTAAAAAAATCATTATAATTACTATATAGTATTTCATCTGTTTCATATAATTCATTTAAAGAATCTACAGCGTACTTTTGAAGATCAATAGATACTTTTTCTGACATTCCATATACATCAATACCATCAGTGTTTTCTTCATCATTTACTTTACTTTCAAGTTCGTTATACTGTTCATCAGATAAATCCAAAATATATATAACATCGTCGCCTAAAGCAAAATAATATTTTTCTTCGATATCATTATCTACTCCATAAGTTGCAAAATAATCTGTAAGTGCATATATTTTAACTTTTGAATAAATATTTTCTTCCCCTACTTCTGCTAATTCTTTTGCTTCTGGTAATGGTCTAGAATCTATTATAATTCCTAAGCAAAGACAAAATATAGCCACTCCTATACAAATAAAAGCAGTCTTTATAGCTGTTTTATTTTTCTTAAATACCTTCATTAATTCTTTTTTATTTTCATTTTCCATATATAAATTCACCAATTCTAATATACCATTGAAAACAAATATTTGTCAATAGATGCTAATACATAATTGATTTTATTCTACATTTATAGTAATATTTATATGGAGATGATAAAAATGAAAAAAATAAATAGAAAAGAACTTCAAGAAGAGTCTAAGAAAAAAGCCAAACTTGCATTTGAAGATTATAAAGCATTTGCTCTAAAAGGAAACGCTTTAGACTTAGCAATTGGTGTTGTTTTAGGTGGTGCTTTTACTACTATAGTAAACACATTAGTTTCAGCATTAATAACACCTCTAATTAGTTTGCTTACAAGTAATGTTAATCTTTCTACACTATTTATTACACTAAAAGGTGGAAAATTTGAAACATTAGAAGCTGCAAAAGCAGCTGGTGCTATAACTCTTAATTATGGTGAGATTTTAACTTCTATTATTAACTTCATAATAATTTCTCTTGTTTTATTTGTAGTTGTAAAAACTCTAACTAAAGCAAACAAAAAAGATAATGAAGTAAAAGAAATAACTACAAAAACTTGTCCATATTGCCTAAGTACAATTCCACTTAAGGCAACAAGATGCGCACATTGTACAAGCATTCTAGAAGATGAAAACTCATCTAAGAATGAAAATAACGAAAATGATTAAAAAAATAAAGCCATGAAAAATCATGGCTTTATTTTTATATAACTTTATCTAGAACCAATTATTTTTTGTTTACTAGTTCTTTTAAAGCTTTTCCAGCTTTAAATACTGGAGCTTTAGAAGCTGGTATTTTTATTTCAGCTTTAGTTTGTGGGTTTCTACCTTTTCTAGCAGCTCTTTCTCTTACTTCGAAAGTTCCAAAACCAACTAATTGTACTTTTTCTCCGTTTTTAAGTGCTTCTTCAACACTAGTTACGAAAGCATCTAAAGCAGTTTCAGCAGCTTTTTTTGTTAATTTACTTTCTTCTGAAATCTTAGCAATTAATTCAGCTTTATTCATCTCAATCCCTCCTAATTTCATTAACTATTTAGAATATACTACAAAAGACCAGTATTGTCAACACTTTTCAACTTTTTTCTATCAAAAAGCTGTCGTTTTTTTTACCTATATTTTAAGCATTTTACATATTTTGTTACCATAAGGTAATTGCTGTATTTCTTCTTTGCTTAAAGCTCTTAAAAGTATAACTAATATAGCGTATACTCCTACTCCTATAACTATTGAGAATAGTGTAGAAATAGTATTTCCTAATTTTAGTAAAATAAACAATTTATATGATAAAAATACTGATAATCCCATTAAAGCACTTGCAATAAGAGGTTTTACTATTACTTCTTTTAAAGGCATATTTACTTTTAGTGTTTTGTATAATACTGCTGATGATATTATAAATGCTGTAGCACTATAAATTATACTTGTTACAGCTGGTACTACTTCACCATACATAGGTATAAATACTACGTTTAACACATATTTAATAACTGTTCCAACAAGAAGTGCTAATCCTGGTACTGCTAATTTTCCAATTCCTTGTAAAGCACCCGTTACAGTTTGACTCAATACAGAGAAGAACAATAACCAACATTCAATTTGTAGTAAATATGCTCCTTCTGGTGCATTAGGGAATATCATTTTAAATATTGGTGTTGCAAGTACAAATAATCCAAATGTACATGGTAGTGCTATTAAAGATGATATTTTTAATGAATATGTTATCTTACTTATTGCCTCATCTTTTCTATGTCTTGCAATTGCTGCAGAGATAAATGGAACTAGCGCTACTGAAAATGCTACATTTATAGATAAAGGAACTGCTAATAATATATCTACTTTTCCTGAAAGTATCCCATATTTAGCATTTGCTGTTACTATGTCATATCCATATTTTTGTAGTCCGTTTACAACAGTAACTACATCTATTAATCCTGCTAATGCAGATACTACACTACCAAATGAAATAGGTATAGCATAAGAAATTAATTTTTTAGCAATTTTCTTTCTTGATTCAGTTGCAAATGTCTTTGATTTATTTATTTCATCCCAGATTTCATCTCTATTTTTTCTATAGTATCTTACTAGATAGAAGAATGCTGTTGATGTTGCAACAGTTGTAGCAAGAGTTGAACCTGCCGCCATTATCTCTGGTGATTGACCTATTAGCATAAAAACAAAAATTATTGAAAATACACAATTTATTATTTGCTCAATAATCTGTGCTTTACTGTATTCACTTACGTTTTCCATTCCTATAAAATATCCTCTAAGAACGGCAGACATTGATACGAAAATTATTGCTGGAGATAAAGCCATTAAAGTGTACTTTACTCCTGGGTTGTGTAAAATATTATTTGATATTGCACCAGCTCCGAAAAATAGTGCTAGTGAAAAAGCTGTAGCAATACTTACAAATACTAGAAAAGCTGTTTTAAAAATCTTATGTGCTCCTCTTCTGTCTCCTACGGTTATTTTTTCTGAAACCAATTTAGAAATAGTATTGGGTATTCCCATAGTTGCAATGGCAAGAATAAATGTATATACCTGATATCCAGAGCCATAATAACTATTACCAACATCTGAAAATTGTGGTATATTAGTTTGAATTATTCTGTAAATAAATCCTAAAATTTTTATTAATATCTGAGAGCCCATTATAACAAATACGCCCTTCATAAAAGATTGTTTCTTAATAGCCAAAGCCTTATTCCTCCTTATATTATCTTAAGTAGCAACCGCCACCGATAAATTCTCTAAGTATAGATGTACTAGGTATTAAATCTGGTTCTATGCCAATAAAGTTTCTTAAAGTATTTAACTGTCTTCTAGCTTCTGAATAATATTTACTTTCATGACTTATTTTTAACAATAATTTTTCAGCAATAGGTTTAAGTGCAGCCCATTCATATATTAAACTTGTATTTAATATATAATCTGCTCTATCTACGTAAGGGAAAATATTTTCCTCATCACCTTTTCTTATCTTGTTCCATAAGTCCATTGTTTTTTCAACACTTACTCCTCTTACTGAGTTGTCTCTTACAAATCTTCTCATCATTCTTAAATCATTTGATGAAAGCATTGTATATGCATCAAATCTTATACTTACCATTGGAGCAACATATAGTTTAAATATTTTATCTTTAGGAATAAATTCTGAAGCTCTTGGATTTAGTGCATGTATTCCTTCAATAATTAATATATCATTTTCTCCTAATTTTATTGGTGGATTGATAAATTCTTTTCTTTGAAGTTTGAAATTAAATGTAGGAATAACAACTTTCTTTCCACTTAACAATTTTAGCATTTGATCTTTGAAAAGCTCAATTTCTAAATTTTCAAAACATTCATAATCTTCTTTACCATCTTTTCCAATAGGAATATTTCCTGCGTCTTTAAAGTAATTATCCATGCTAATTACTATAGCATTTTTCTTTTTAACCATTAAAGTATCTGCAAGTCTTTGAGCTGAAGTTGTCTTTCCTGAAGAAGATGGTCCAGCAAGCATAACAATTTTTATACTATTAGATCTTGTTATTCTTCTAGAAATTTCAAAGAACTCATTTGTATGATATAGCTCTGCTCTTCTTATTACTTGGTCAATATTATCTTCTACTATTTTTTTATTTAAATCATTAACAGTTTCAACAGATGTTACTTTACATACTTCGGCAAATTTATTAGAAAGTTCAAACATACGGTTTGTTTCAATGTCATATTTTACTTCATTAATGTTGTCCTTTTCTGGAAGCATAAGTATTACACCATTTTTATATTTTCTTAAATCAAATCCTTTTATATATCCTGTATACATTACTACTGATCCATACAAATATGTATAAAAGTCTTCAACATAATATGTAGTATAATTTTCATTTAAACTTAAATCTACAATATTTTTAACTTGTTCCTTATTATTTAAGAAATTAGCTATTCTTCTTCCGCTACCTTTTTCTTTCATTATTCTTAAGTTCTCAGAAATAATTTTTTGCATTTCATCTTTTATCTCTTTAACTAATGCAGTTGTTATTTCTTCATCTGGTCTTACAAAAGCAAAATAGTCTCTTCCTGTTTTGTTAGAAAATTTAAAGTGTAATTTTACTTTTAATCTATGTAAAGCAAATAAAAATATGAATTTTAAACTTCTACTATATATTCTTTCGCCTTCTCTTGTACTATATGTTAAAAAATCACAAGTACAATCTTCGATCAAATGATACATTATTGATCTTTCTTTATTATTTATTTTTACTGCTAATATATCTTCATCTGTTTTTATATTAGCTTTTTCTATAGCCTCATTTACTCTTGTTTCTGGCTCTACCATAATTTCTTGTCCATTTTCAAATTTAACTTTAATTAGATTATTTCTCATAATAAAAATCCTCCAAATCTAAAAAATATTAAATTATATTTTAACATAATTTATGGTGAATTTCAATATTTTTATGTATTTTAAACATTGTACACTCTATACTATATTTTATACGCTATATATTATATCCTTATATTTCCACTTTTTCCACCAAATATTGATTTTTTAAATAAATTGTACTATAATTTTGACTATGAAAGAGATAAAAATTTCTAATAAAGATAATAATAAAAAAATAATATATTATATGAAAGAAAATTTTCCTAATTTATCTTCAGCAATATTATATAAAACATTAAGAAATAAAGACATAAAGGTAAATGGAAAACGTACAAATGATTCAAATTATATTCTAAAACAAAACGATACTTTACAAATATATATTGATGAATATGTACTATATGGATTTCCAAAAGAACTTTTAATTGAATATGAAGATGATAATTTACTTGTAGCATATAAGCCTCAAGGTATATTATCTAATAATGAAGAAGCTTTTCAAACTGAACCTACATTTGAAGACTTTGTAAAGTCTCAAAAAGGTGAAAATATAAAAATATGCCATAGATTAGATAGAAACACTTCTGGGCTTGTTGTTTTTTCTAAAAACGATTTAGCATACTCTGAGCTCCTTGAAGCATTTAAATCTGGATATATAACTAAAGAATATATTGCCTACTCTTATGGCACAAATTTTCAAAATAAAAGTTATCATTACGAGAACTATCTTTTAAAAGACAAAAAAACAGGTTACTCTAAAATATATAATTCAAATGTAGCTGGTTCTCAAAAAATAATAACTGATATTATTCCTGAAAATATAAATAAGAAACAAAACTATTCTATTTTAAGAGTAATTATTCATACTGGAAAAACTCATCAAATAAGAGCTTTGTTATCTAGTTTAGCTTCCCCTATTATTGGAGATTCTAAATATGGAAAAAATGAAATTAATAAAAAATTTCAAAAGTATAGACAATTACTTTTTGCAGTAAAATATAGCTTTAGTTTTCCTGCTAGCTATACATTAAATTATTTAAATAATACTAATATACTTTTAGATAAAAATTTATATGAAAATAAAATATAAAATAAATAAAACATAAAATATAAAATATAAAATATAAGATATAAGATATAAAATAAAAAAGAGAATTTTTTAAATTCTCTTTATTTTTTCTTCTACTTCTCTTAAATCATCAAATCCGATTTTTTTAAATCTTGATGATATTTTTAGAATGTCACAGTTTAAATATTCTCTTACTAAATGCCATATATTAAAATAACATTTATTTAAATAATATTTAACTTGCTTTAATTGTCTTTCTTGATATGGTTCTAATTCATATAGAAATGGTCTCTTTTCTATATTTTCATATAATAGTTGCGCTACTATATACGCTAATATTTCGTTTAAATCTGAATATTCAATTTTGTTTAAAATTGTTACTTCATTATTTTTTATATATATGTCATAATCATTTATACCATTTAGGAATTTAACTTTAAAGCCTTCTTTTTTTAAGTTGATTTTCTTGCTTTGATTTCGTGCAAGTCCTTTTGCTAAGCAAAAATACATTTGTGTTATATATTCTTGTTTATCTAGTTTTGGAATATTCATATTAGGAAAAACCTCATACGCATTATTTTTATAGCATATTGGTTCATAAAAATTAATGTCAATTTTATTTTTGGCTTTAGCGGTTTCTCTTCTAACAGTACACACATAAGTATCCAAGCTGTTTCTGATCTCTGTTTGATTTTCCTTAAAGAAATAAACGTTTATACTTGCAGCATTTTTTTCAAGTTTTTCTATTTCTTTATTTTTAAATTCTATTCCGTGTTGACAAATAACTTATTATGTTTTCAGCTTTCATTTTTATTTCCTTTTGTGTATATTCTACTGGTGCTTCAAGCATTAATTGCTTATGGAAAATCTCGTTCCATATCCTTTTTAAGAAATTTTCTTTTCCTTTATAACTATTAATCATAGCTATACTCCCTCCTTATAAATTATTACTATCTTTTGTATATTTATATCTGACATGTAATATTATATCACATTTATATATTTATGTAAAGTTTTCTTTTGCTATAGTCTATTACTTTCAATGCATATATGATTATCTTTTATAATATAATTAATTGAGGTGATTTTATGATAAATGTTGCAATTGTAGGTGCAACTGGTGTAGTCGGAGAAATGTTTTTAAAAGTACTTGAAGAAAAGAAATTAAATATAGATAGTTATACTCTTTTTGCTTCTAGCAGATCAGCTGGGAAAAAGGTAAAATTCATGCAAAAGGAATATATTGTTGAAGAACTAACAGAAAATAGTTTTAAAGATAAGAAATTTGATTATGCATTATTTTCTGCGGGTGCTTCAACATCTGAAAAATATGCAAAACTTGCTGCTCAAAACGGATGCATTGTTATAGACAATAGCTCTTTTTTTAGAATGGATAAAACAGTTCCTTTAATTGTCCCACAAGTAAATATGGAAGATGCTTATGATAATTTTAATATAATCGCTAATCCAAATTGCTCTACTATCCAAGCCGTTTTACCTCTTAAAGTACTAGATGATAAATATAAAATAAAAAGAATAATATATTCTACTTATCAAGCTGTATCTGGTGCTGGTAAACGAGGAATAGATGATTTGTTAAATAATACAACTTTAAAATTTCCTTATAAAATCGTTAACAATTGTCTTCCACAAATAGATAGCTTTTTAGAAAATGGATATACAAAAGAAGAAATAAAAATGATTGAAGAAACAAGAAAAATATTAAAAAAGCCTAAACTTCCTATTACTGCCACATGTGTAAGAGTACCAGTATTAAATTGTCATTGTGAAAGTATAAATGTGGAACTAGAATATGACTTTAAAATAGATGATATAAAAAAATATCTAAATAATTCTGATGGAATCATTGTTATGGACGATCCCAAAAGGCAAATATATCCTCTAAATACATTTGCAAACGATACTGATGAAGTATATGTAGGAAGAATTAGAAGAGATTATTCTATAGAAAATGGACTAAACTTTTGGTGTGTAGCTGATAATATAAGAAAAGGAGCAGCATCTAACGCTGTAGAAATACTTGAAAAATTAATGGAAAAGGACTCGAAATAAACTTTCAAGTCCTTTTATATTTTTTCTATATTATAACTTCTCCTGTATCACCATTAATAGATACATTTTCACCTGTTCTTACTAAATCTGTAACATCTTTTATTCCAACTATACAAGGTATTCTATTCTCTCTTGCATTAATTGCAAAATGACATAGCATTCCACCAAATTCTGTTACTATTCCTGATACTTGCGATAAATTTATACTTTTAAATAAATCATTATCTATATATTTAGATATAATTATATCTGATTTTTTGAAATCTTTTATATCATCCTTAGAATTAATTACACAAGCACGTGCTCTAACTTTTCCAAAACTTGTACCAATACCTTTCAATGTTTTTCTATAATCTATTTGAAGTTGTTGCTTTATACATGGGAAAATATCACTTTGAGGTGTGTAATTTCTAAAAGAATTATAATATATTTTATTTTTATTGATTTTCTCTTTCATTTTATCTAAATCTTTATTATTTAAAATATCTTCAAAATCAAAATAAAATATATCTTCTTCATTTTCAATTACATACTTTTCTTTATATATTTTTCCTAATTCAAGCATTTCCTTTCTTAATTGAGCTCTACATACTAAATATAAATCTCTTAAAGAAAATTCAATCTTTTTTACTTCCCTTACATATTCTATATATTTCATTGATGATTTAAATTGAGCTGGCTTTAATACACTTTGTAATTTTTCTATAGATTTTTCATATTCAGCATTTTGATCTTTAAGTATTTTTATAGGATCATATTGGTCATCAGTATCTAATACATCTCTATATGTTCTTATTACTTTTAATATTTGCTCACTAAAAGTTTTATTAACTATATCTGATTCATCATAAGCATGATATCCAAAAGAATCTATAAAATCAGATAAAAATTCTTTAATATTAGAGTTATTTTTATCTTTTCTGTAAAAATAAAAAATTTCTGCATCTAGATTATTTTCAAAGAATTTTAATTTTTCTTCATCATTTCTTATCTTTCTTGATGTATCCCACATATGTAAATAAGGAGCGTTCTCATACTTATCATATATAGCAGTAAGTAAATTATCTATTTCTACTTTATTCAAATATTTATAAAATTTTTGATTTAAGTTAATCTTAAAAGCTAAGTCTAATAGAATTTGCAATATATACGCTTCTTTTACCTCTAGAATTAATTCAACAAGCTTTGATATCCTATTTTCTAATTTTTCTTCTAAAATTATATTATTTAATTGAGATAATTTTTCACTTCTATACTCATCTATATCTATAACTTGTTTTTTTAATTTTTCTATTTCATTCTTCTTGAATATTTCTTTTATTTTGCTTTCTTTTTCATCAATATTTTGTTCTCCATTATCTAGATAATCTATTCTTACTTTTAAATATTCATCAAAAAATCTTTCTATATATCCAGGTATATTTTTAAAGATTTGCTTTAAATAAGTTAGATTCCAGTATAATCTTGAAAACTTCGAAAATATAATAGGTCTTATATCTTGTGTTTCTTGAATATTTTGAAAAAAAGAAGCAAATTTTAATAAAGTTTCTGTATAGGCCTTTTCATCTATTGATATCATAAATTGAGATAAAATCTTTTGCTCTTGACATCCTACATTACTATATCTGTAATATATATCTTTATATTCTACTTTTGTAATAGGTCTAATTTGAAAAATATATAATTTTGAATCATATACTCCAAATTCCAAATCTATAGGAAATCCTAATTCTTGTTGCAATGTAAGTGATATATTTACAATCCTTCTTATAGAAGTTTCTCCAAGTAAATTTAACTTTGGCTCTTCTATATATTCTTTACTCATCCAATCATATACTATTCTTTGAGGAATTATAGTACCGCTTACTGCTTCTCCAGCACCTTTTGAGAATTCTATTACAATTTCAGTATCTCTACCATTGGTTGGATTTACAGTAAATAATATTCCGCTAACATTACTTTCTATCATTTCTTGAACAATAACGTTCATCTCTAAACTATTTATATCTATTCTATTCTTCTTATAATATTTAAGATTTTCTTCTGAATACAAAGATAAAAAACAACTCTTTATTTTATCTTTAAGACTCTCTCTGTCATATGCTACATTTAAAAAAGTACTATATTTTCCTGCAAGGCTATATTTTCTCTCATCTTCTATACTTGCACTACTTCTTACAGCTATAAGCTTCTCCTTAGGTATAATCTCAAATATTTTATCTATTATTTCATCTGGTATTTTTAATTCAGATATAGTATCAAAATTAAGATTTTGCTCTTTTACCATCTTTTTGAATTCTTCAAAATCGATTACTATGCCTGAAGGAATATTATATCCCTTTGCTTTTAACATAGACAAAAACATTGCTTTATTTCCACAATTATCTATTATATTTTCTCCAAGCTCATACATACATCTCATCTCCATTTTCTAATTGCGATTTTTAAAGAATATCAACCCCATTTTCTCGTCTATATTCTATCACATTATTGCCATTATAACAAGAAATATTAGTAACAAAGCTACGCTAAATACAAAAAAGTCAGAGTAAAATTATTATTTACTCCGACTTTATATTTTATTGTTTACATTTTTTTAAGTGTATTGTAAGACCTAATAAACTAATACCAAATACTATAATAAATATATTAACTGGCATATCTCCTGTTGCTGGTATTTCAGGAATTTCTACTTTCTCATATACTACATCTATTATTTGTTCTTCTTCAGTATACTCTGTTTTTATCTGTCCA
>CAKOYF010000022.1 GCA_934130595.1 uncultured Clostridia bacterium
CCATCTTTGTTTGTTGGTCCTATTACTACAACACTTCCATTTTTATCTTTATATGGTACTGTTGCTGCTTCATCTGTGTATACTGTAAAGTATGCTCCTGATACTTTTGCATCAGTTTTTCCTACTACTTCTGGTAATAGTATTTTTTCTACAGCTATTTTCATCTTTTTAGATTTATCTACAATTGTACGTTCATATGTTCTTGAATCTTCACTAATTGTAATTTCAAAATTATCTACTTTAAATGCAGAGTTTGGTACTGTTACCTCTTCAACGATATATTGTCCATAAGGTAAATTATCTACTCTACAAACTCCATCTAATTCTGACTCATTTGTATAATATACTTTTGTTGGGTCGGATTTTAATGTTATTTTAAATTTTGTTCCAGATAAGTTTATCTCTGAATCATAATCTGTTTTTTCTAATTTCTTTAATATTTCAATATTTCCTTTTATTACACTATCTTTTACTTGTACTTCCGGATTTAAATTATCTGCTGTAATAGTTACTGTGTAAGTTTCATTAGATAAATTATATCCTGTTGGTGCTCCAACCTCTTTAATAGTGTATGTGCCTAATGGTAAATAATCTGTTTTAGCTGTTAGATCATCTCCAATTGTTAATCTTGCTATTTCATTTCCAGTACTATTATATATTGCATATACTGCACCTTTTAGTACTGCATCTCCTTGTGCTACAGCTTGAGTTTCACCATCTAATTTCTTTAATGCTATTTTTCCAGTTACGACCTTAAGTTTTAAAGATTTGTTATCTGGATTTTGTACTTTTCCTGGATAAAACATTTGTTGTGCTTCATGGTTTTTCCACCATGTTAAATCCATATATTTAGAACTTGAAAATACATAAAATTGGTTTCCATCTTCTACTAATTTTGGATGATTTATTATTATATTTACAGTTCCATCAAAAACTCCTTTAAAGTTCTTATCTACTGATATAACAAGCTTGTTTCCATTTTTATATGCATTTACTCCTGCTGGAAGACTTGATGTATCTACCTTATATTCTTCTGAACTTAAAACATTATTATAATCTGTAAACTCTCTTGTTTGTCCTGGACGTAGTTCTATAACTGAATCTAATTGGTTTTTAAAGTTTAAATCATTTGAACCAGCCATTTTCTGATCTACGTAATTTTTTACTTCTTCATATTTTGCTTTAGATTTTTTATATACTTCTTTATCTCTAGAACTTGTCGCCATAAAATCCCAATCTATATAACCAGGATCTGTAGTTATAATTGGTAATGCCACAGGATTTATTATTGACCAAATATAGTATTGTGTTCCTACACGTGATTCTGTAGAATCTGATTTTCCATTATGGTATGTATAATACCAGTTTCCGGCATAATTAATTCTTCTTTTTACATCTTCGCTTAATCCACTATAATAGTCTGTACTATTCTTTCCGGCATAAGCCAGTCCTTCTTCTGTTCCAACACCATTTTGTATACAAAAAACTGGTAGTGTTTTTCCAGTATTTTTATTTTTTAAATCGAAAAATTGTATAAAACGATCTTTTGTATAATTTGATCCATTATTTAATACATATCCCCATCCTGAACCTATTTCACTTAAAGATACGGTCCAATCTTCGCTTTCAGCATTAATATAATTTTTATTTATTACTAGAAAGCAAAGAGATAATATTACTGTTAAAATTATACGATAATCTCCTTTTTTCATATATATCCCCCCTATAAGATAACTATATTATATATTCAATCAATTTTCAACTGTTTTGTCTCTTTTGTTAATTTTTTTAAATTTTTGTAATAAAATGCCAAAAAAGAGTACTCATTTATATAAATGAATACTCTTTTTTATTATATGCTTATTATTTATCTTGCTACTTTTAGTAGTATTGAAACTACTTTTGATGAATTATTTGGTTTAGATAAATCATCATTTCTAAATTTAAGTTGAATTGTTACTCCTTCAATTTGATAAATATTTGTAAGTGTAGAATCATCTTCAGATGTATATTGTCTTGATGGGCTACCTAATAATTCTTTTACCTTAGAATAAGTTGTTCCAAGTTCAATACCTTTATATATTTTTAGGTTTCCGCCTCTATTTACATCTGTAGAAATAGCTGTAACATATCCTTCTCCTATATCATCAACACTTGCTTTTGTGTTATATACATAAGCACTATATTTTGGTTGTTGTAGTTCATAAAGTGAAACAATTGTAAAATAGTTTGGTTGTATTTTTTGTTTTGCATACTTTGTATCTACATTTAAACCTTCTAATTTTGTTTGTTTTATTGGTAATGTATATTCTTTATCATTAATTGTAACTGTATTTAACTCACTCTTATCTACATCTTCTATTTTAGATATAAATTCAAAGCTATCAAACACTTTATCTTCTTCTGTTGTTTTATATTTATCTTGTTCAGCTTTATATGTTAAAGAATATACTGTGTTATCTTTTATTGTTAAAATTCTTGTTGCTTTCTTTCCATTTTCAGTATATGAAAATCTAACAGCAAGTTGTTTTGCAAATAGTGCATAAGATGTTTCTATATCTGATACTTTCTCTGGCACAATTGTTTTTTGTACTTTTTTTCCTTCTTCTTCAACTTCAACAACTTTAGTTTCAGCTTTTATTAGTTCTTGTGTTAAAGCATCTTTTTGTTTTGAAATGTGGTCAATATCTGTTTGTGATACATCTATTTTTCCAACTCTTGCTACAACTTCTGTTCCTGTTTCATTGTTAGTCATTGTAGAAACGTAAGTGCCATCTTCTGTTTCTTCATCTACTGGTGTTTGCATTCCATCTAAGTATCCAAATCTTATTCCTAACTCATCATTTCTATATTCCTTTAGTCCTGTTGCAAGGGGAGTCATTTTATCTCCTGCTAAATCTTCATCTGCAACAAAACCTTCACCTTCAACATAATCTTCATAAAGCTCTACTTCGCCTTTTGGTTTATTATTTTTTTGTACAAGCCATATTGTTAAAAATGTGCCTACAGCAATTAAAATTAAAACCACTACTACAATTAATATAATAGCAATTTTTGATATTCCTTTTTTTCCTTTCATATTCTTCCTCCATTACCTCTATAATTTATAGTATATCACAAAAATAAAAAAATCAAAATGTTTTTATGTTTATTTACATTTTTTATTAAAAGTGTTTCATTTAGTTTGCAATAAAAAAACACCTAAGACTCTCTTAGATGTTCTTTATTTGCTATTTTATTCTTTCATTAGATAACATTATCCTAGATATTTCATTATTATATCTAGAATAAATGATACCAAAATAAATATCATTATCTGTATCTACGTATCTTGCAATTTTCCAATAATTGTTTTCCTCTGGCTTATATATTTCTGTCTTATAATTAGATCCAAGTTCTTTAAATATCCCATTTACTCTAGATATCTTTTCTGCATTTTCGTCTTGGCCAATATCTAAATTAATCTTTTTAAAATCTGCTACTATATATGTAATTTTTCCTTTAGAATCTGTTTTAAAACTTATCTCTTCAAAATTATAATTACATTTATCTATAATTTCATCGGAAGTTGTATATTTAGATGTATCTATTTCATTTATATTCATTCCTATACGTATGCCATCTACTGAAATATCTGACAAGTCTGTTTTCTTTACTGCATAGTCGCTATCATAAAAATAGTATTTTGTTCCTAATACAGTAACTAAAAATACAACGGCAAGTATTGCTATATAAACAATTGCTTTAAAAAAGAAATTTGTGTTTTTCTTTTTCATATGTATCCCTTTCTTTCGTATAGATAAATTATATATCATGGATTGCTTTTTAGCAATATTTTTATATTAAATATTAAACAAATTTTTTAAAATTTTAAAGTTGTTATTTTACTAATATCTATACCATACACATTTTCGTATACACTTTGTACATCTAGTGCAGTTACCTTATTTTTTTCTAATCCAAGTTTTTCTATTATTTTTAGTACACTCTCCTCGTTTTTCCCTTCAACTTCAAGATATGCTGGAATTAAAGGCCAAAAATCTATATCTATTTCAACACCATCTAATACGTATTGTATTCTTTTATTTTCTTGGTAAGCTTTAGACTTAATCCCTGCTAAATTTAAAAGTTCGTTTGTCTTTTCAAAATCTGATACTTCAACTTCTAATTCTTTAGTTCCATCAATTGTCTCTTTTTCTACAGATTTATATGTTAATGTTGTATTTTTTCCATTTGTTCTTAACCTTATCCATTTCCCATCACATTTAGGTATAGTATTATATACATATCTTTTTTGGTTGTATTCTCCTTTAAATTCTGCTCCTAACTCTTTTAGTTTTAAGATTATCTTTTCATAGTCTATTTCTAAAACTCTAACTTCATATTCTGTATTCATAGCTCTTTCTCCTTATCTTTGCTATATATTATAACATAATACTTAATTTAACAACATATTTTTATTTTAATACTATACTTTATTTTATACTGACTACTCAGTCAATTGACAAATTATGAAAAAAGATAGTATAATACGATTAAATTTAAGGGGGAAAATATTTTGAAAAATAACAAAATACTATATTCTAATGCTAAAAAAATTAATAGCTTTAGAGAATTAATAGACGAAAGTGCAAAAAAATTCAGAAATAAAAATGCATTTATAATAAAAGAAAAGGTTGAAAAAAATCCAAAATACAAATATATAACTTATGAACACTTAAAAAGTGATGTAGATTCTTTTGGGCAAGGTTTAATTAGTGCTGGTCTAAAAGGAAAAAGAATTGCAATAATTGGAAAAAACAGTTATGAATGGGGACTTACTTACCTTACTGTTTTATCTTCTGTTGGAATATCTGTACCATTAGATAAAGGATTAAAACAAGATGAAATAGAATCTTTATTAATCCGTAGTAAAGCTAATTGTATTGTTTTTGATATTCAATATATAGATATAATAGATCAAATAAAACAAAAAGCAACAACTAATATTACAAATTTCATATGTATGAAAGATAATGATTTAAATTACCAAACAGTTCAAGATGTTATAAACATAGGAAAAAAAGAAATTCTTAGTGGTAAAAAAGATGTATTTAATTATACAATTGATCCAAAAGAAATGGCTATAATATTATTTACATCAGGAACTACCTCTATTTCTAAAGCTGTAATGTTATCTCAAGACAACATACTTTCTAATATATATTCGCTAGATTGTATGGTTGAATTTTATGATACTGACGTATCTTTAGCTTTTTTACCATTTCATCATACTTTTGGTTCAACAGCATTACTACTTTTCTTACATAATGGTGTTTGTACTACTTTTTGTGATGGACTAAAATATGTTCAAAAGAATTTAGTTGAATATAAAGTATCTGTATTTGTATGTGTTCCTTTAATTCTTGAAGCTATATATAAAAAGATAATGCAAGAAGTAAAAAAACAGAAAAAAGAAAATATTATAAAATTAGGCTCTAAAATATCTAATGCCCTTTTAGCAATAAATATAGATATTAGAAGAAAAATATTTAAACAAGTTTTAGATCAATTAGGTGGAAATGTTAGATTAGTAGTAAGCGGAGCTGCTGCTCTTGATAAAGAGGTTGCAAAAGGATTCAAGTCTTTTGGTATTACTGCTATTCAAGGATACGGACTTACTGAAACTTCCCCTGTTCTTGCAGCTGAAAATATGAAACACCTTGCTCCAGGAACTGTTGGTGTACCTGTACATGATGTTGACATTGAGATTGATAATCCAGATGAAAAAGGAATTGGAGAAATCAAAGCAAAAGGTCCTAATGTAATGCTTGGATATTATGAAAATGAAGAAGCAACTAACGAAGTATTAAAAGATGGTTGGTTTTATACTGGTGACTTAGGATATTTTGATAAAAATGGAAATTTAGTTATTAGTGGTAGAAAAAAGACTGTAATTGTATTAAAAAATGGAAAAAATATATTTCCTGAAGAACTTGAAGCATTAGTAAATTCACTACCCTATGTAGCAGAATCAATGGTATTTGGATATCCAAAAGATGACGATTTAGTAGTATCTGTTGAAATACAATATAACAAAGACTACGTACAAAAGCATATGAACAACATATCTTACGATGAACTTCATGATATTGTATGGAATGATATAAAAAAAATAAACACTTCTCTTCCAACATATAAGTACATAAAGAAACTATTTTTAACAGATGAAGAAATGATAAAAACAACTACTGCTAAAGTTAAAAGATTTAAAGAAATAGAAAAAATTCTAGAAAGAGAAAAAAATAAGAATGTTTAATTAAAACAAAAAATATTGGAAAGAAATTTCCAATATTTTTTTATTAATATCCAAATAATTCATATAGCATTTCTATATCTTTAATTTGATCTTTTCTAGTTGAATAATCATCCTCAGATATCTCTGTAACATAATTACACTTGTCCATATTATATTCTTTTAATAGTTCACAGTCTCTTTTTAAATCTTCAATATTATTGTGTCCTCTACCATGTGTCTTATGATCTATATAACCATCATTGTTAGCTGTATAAGAAAAATGCACTTGATATGTATATTTTTTGCATAATTCAGGATCTAAATATTTTTTAGCGCATTCATAAACACTTTCTTTATATATATTTGCTCTACAATATAAATGACAAATATCAAAACAAACTTTTAAATTAGGACTATCAAAATATTGTGCAATTTGATATGCTGTACATTTATCTTCAAAAAACATAAATATATTTTCAATTAAGATTCTTACATCTGAACCTTTTAATATTTCTAATAGCTCTCCTATCTTATCTAAAGTTAATTCTTTATGGTTATTAAAATCTATTAGTGTATGATATACAATATTAAGCTTAATACCATATTTTTTAGATAATTCAACCATTATCTTTAGCTGATTTTTAATTATATTAATATCTTTTGCTATAACACACTCTATATCATAATGATTTAGTGGTGGATGTATTGTAATCTCTTTTAAATCTGGTATTTTTTGCATAATACTATCAATTACACTTCTAAATTCAAATGGTGCCATTATACCATTTTCATCAAAAAAATTGTAGTTCAACTCCTTTATATTTTTCTATATATGGCATTAAATTTTCAAGTCCAACAAAATTTCTACATGTTTTTGGATAAATATTCATTTTTCCTATTTTCCCCCTTTTATATTTCTAATTCATTAGCTAATACAATCTTATTAGCTTCCAAAGTCTTTTTTACATCTATTATTCTTTGATTAGATGAACCTTTAAATCTTAAATTTAAATCTCTTAAATCTTCATTATATTTTCCATCTACGATTATATCTATGTTAGATAGTAGTTCTTTTGTTTCATTCCACTCTTTGGTCATTTTTCCAACTATATCTTCAAATAAATAGCCAGTATAGCACCAAATAGTCTTATCTGGAAATCTCTCTTTTACTTTTTTTACAAGTGGTAAAAGCCCTTTTTGATTTACATATTCTAAAGGTTCACCACCAAGTAGTGATAAACCTTGAATATACTCCTTATCTAAAGATTCTAAAATTTTTTCCTGTGTTTGTGTAGTAAACTCATCTCCATAATTAAAATCCCATGCATCGCTATTAAAGCATCCTTTACAATGGTGATGACATCCACTAACAAACAATGATACTCTAATTCCTGTACCATTTGCAACATCACATTTTTTTATACTAGCATATCTCATAATTTTGCCTCCAAAATGTACTATAGATGTAAAACTCTTGCTTTTATTTCTCTTGTTTTTCCTTCATTCCAGAAATTCTCTCCAAGATATCCACAAGTTCTTCTAGTTACATTCATCTTGTTATGGTCTTTATTTCCACATTGTGGGCATTCCCATTCATTATTATCATTTACTATAATTTCTCCATCAAAACCACAAACATGACAATAATCTGATTTAGTATTAAATTCTGCGTATTGGATATTGTTGTATATGAATTTTACAACTTCTTCTAGAGCTTTTAAATTATTTCTTAGATTTGGTATTTCAATATATGAAATAGCTCCACCTGAAGAAATAGTTTGAAATTCACTTTCAAAAGATAACTTATCAAAAGCATCTATTTTTTCTCTTACATCTACATGATATGAATTTGTATAATATCCCTTATCTGTTACATCTTTTATTGTTCCAAATCTTTGTTTATCAATTCTTGCAAATCTGTAACATAGACTTTCAGCAGGTGTACCATATAGTGCAAATGCTAGACCTGTTTTCTCTTTCCATTTGTCTGTTGTCTCTCTTAATTTTCTCATAACTTTTATTGCAAAATCATGTCCTTCTTTAGTTGTATGAGAAACTCCTTTCATTAATTTTGTTGTTTCATATATTCCTATATATCCTAAAGATAAAGTTGAATATCCACCTTTTAATAGTTTATCTATTTTCTCACCTTTTTTTAGTCTAGCTATACCGCCATATTGCCAGTGTATTGGAGAAATATCTGAAGTTGTGCCTAATAATGAATAATGTCTGCACATAAGAGCTTCATAACATAACTCTAGTCTCTCATTAAGCTCTTTCCAGAATTTGTCTTCATCCCCATCTGCAACAATTGCTATTTGAGGTAAGTTAATACTTACAACTCCTTGATTAAATCTTCCTTCCCATTTATATTTTCCATTTTCATCTTTCCATGGAGATAAGAAACTTCTACATCCCATTGGACTAAATACACATCCGTTATAATTTTCTCTCATTTTCTTAGCAGATATATAATCTGGGTACATTCTTTTTGCTGAGCATTTTACAGCTAACTTAGTTAAATAATCATACTCTCCACCATTTAATGAGTTGTGTTCATCTAAAACATATACTAACTTTGGAAATGCAGGTGTAATATATATTCCCTTTTCATTTTTTATTCCTTGATATCTTTGTTTTAATACTTCTTCAATTATTAACGCATTTTCTTTAATATATGGATCATCTTTTTCAAGATGTAGGAAAAGTGTAACAAAAGGAGATTGTCCATTTGTTGTCATTAATGTATTGATTTGATACTGTATTGTTTGAACACCTGAAGCAAGTTCAGATTTAAGTCTTAATTGAACTAAATCTTCTATCATATCTTCAGATAATTTTCCTTCATATTGTTCACGTAACTCTTTTTCAAATTTATCATGACTCTTTCTTAAATATTTTCCTAAATGTTTTAAATCTACGGATTGTCCACCATATTGGTTAGATGCAACTGATGCAATAATTTGTGTAGTAACAGTACATGCAACTTGAAAGCTTTTTGGACTCTCAATCATTTTACCATTCATTACAGTACCATTATCTAACATATCTTGTATATTTATTAAGCAGCAATTAAAAATAGGTTGCACAAAATAATCTGCATCGTGAAAGTGTAATACTCCTTCTTCATGTGCTTTTGTTATTTTTTCAGGAAGTAGTATTCTTCTTGTTAAATCTCTTGATACTTCTCCTGCAATATAATCTCTTTGTGTAGAGGCAAGCATTGTGTTTTTATTTGAATTTTCCTCTGCTAGCTCTTTATTTTCATTTCTAATAAGACCAAGTATAGACTCATCTGTAGTATTTTGTTTTCTTACTAAAGCTCTAGTATATCTATAAACTATATATTTTTTTGCAAGTTCATACTTAGTATATTCCATTAATTTTTGCTCAATTATATCTTGAATATCTTCAACAAGTATTCTTTTTTTATTTAATTCTTCGATATATTCAATTATTGATTTTATATCTTCTTTACTTGCTCTTTCTTGATTTTTTACTTCTTTATTTGCTTTTTCAATGGCTACAACTATTTTTTCTCTGTCATAGTCTACAACTCTTCCATCTCTTTTTATTACTTTCATTACACTCTCTCCTCCTATTTTTTATCCATCTACATTATACAACCATTTCTTTGAAAATCTGTTGCTATTGCAACAGGCATAAAAAATATTTTTTTGTCATTTCTTGAAACTTAGTAATATCAAGGGATTGATTATTTATATCATTTAGATTACAAAAATGTAGTATTTATTTTTTGGAAATTTTATAGTATAATGTAGAAAAAATGGAGGGAGCACATTGTACAGCGATTTTAATATTGAAGAGTTTACACAACAATTACAAAATGATTGTATGAAATCTCAAACTAAAAAATTTGAAAAAAATGATATAATAACCACATATATAAAAAATAGAAATCAAGTATGCATTTTAAAAAATGGACTAGCAGATTTAGTACGTTATGATATAAATGGTAATAAAACAATTGTTGAAACTTTAAAATCTAATGACGTATTTGGTGAAATCTTCTTCCCTGTAAAAACAAATAATGAATTGTTCGTTGTAGCTAAAGATAAATGTGAAGTTGTATATTTTATATACGACGAAATAATAAAAAAATGTACTAGAGGATGTAAGTTTCATGAAATCTTTAACAACAACTTATTAAAACTAGTACTTAATAAAATAACAGACCAAAATGTAAGAATTGAGCTTTTAACAAAAAGAAGTATTAGAGAAAAACTTCAATCTTATTTTTCTACTTTAACTAACGGTGGACTTTCAAGAACTTTTTATATTCCTCTATCTTATACAGATTTAGCAGACTATCTAAGTGTTGATAGAAGTGCAATGATGAGAGAATTAAAATGTTTACAAAATGAAGGATTTATTACTAGAGATGGTAATAAAGTAACTTTAAAATATTAAAAAAGGTTAATCTTAAAAATAAGATTAACCTTTTTGTTTTATTCATTGTTTTCTGTACTATTATCTTTTTTTGCCTCTTTATCAAAAAAAGGTGTAAAATCAGATGCTATTTTTTGTCCTAGATCTGTATTAGCTTCCACAAAATTAAGTGGCATATTATTTAAAAATGGTATAGATGCTGTTGCTATAGTATTAAAATATTGTTTCTCATTTCCTTGTGCATCAATTACTAGTAAGTAACTTAGTTCTTCTCCTTTTGTCATTAATAATAAATATGCTTTTTTTACATCTGAAATATTCATAAATAAATCTTTTAATTTTCTTACTAAATCCTCTGGATAGTCTTTAGGTACTCCAAGTTGAATTTGAGTATCTTTTTCCATTACAGATTCTGTTGTAATATTTTGTTTGATTTCTCTTATCATTTCTTCAGTAAATACTAAATTACAGCCCATAGGGTCAATTATAAATCCATCTATATTTTCATTATTACAAATAATCATTGCATAATCCTCAAAAGTATATATAATTGACTGTTGAGTTTTTTGCTTTTGCCATTTATGAACTTCTGGCTCACTTGTAAACGCAATTAAGAAATTTTTACCTTCTTTTGTTTTTATAATTGAAAATTGTATTTTTGTTTCTTTTCCAACTTGAATTTTTCCGCCACCTTTAGGTGCAGACTCTAATATAACAGGGCACATAAATCTAGATCTTAATACTTCTGATATAACTTTATTTTGCGCCTCCATACTTTTTTCTTCTTTTAATTTATCTATTAACTCAATTAATTTTGAATTGTTTACGTTTTCTTCCATATGTTTCCTCCTATTTACTGATAGTATAATATCATAAAAGTTATTAAAAAGCTACATTTTAGTAACTTATCATAAAACTTTCACTAATTATTTTTTATTATGCTCTTTAACTTAGTAAAATATTTATAATGAGTTTTCTTAAACTTATTATTTTTATATAGTTGATCTACTTCTTTTGATGACATCCATTTTATATCATCAACTTCTTCTTTTTGCAAAACAAGTGTACTTTCATCTACGTTTTCTTCTAAATAATATATATCTGCAAACTTATCTTTTCTTTCTACAGTAGTAACATATTTTAAGTTATCCTCTAAAACACTTAAGCCAACTTCTTCTTTTATTTCAGTAATCATTCCTTCTATACTACTTTGACCACTTACAGGATGACCAGATGTTGTAGCCCACTTTCCACCTTTGTCTTTAGTTCTTTTTTGCATTAACCATTTCTTTGTAACTGGATTAAATATAAATACTACAACTGTTACATATTTCATATCTTTAGGTTTATATCCATCTTTTAGCATTTTTCTTCCTGTAGGTTTTCTATTTTTATCATAAAGATCTCTATACTCAGTAAAGTATTTCATATATCTTTTATATGCACTATATATATTTGTAACAGAAAAAATCAAAGCAGGTATAATAATTATAGCATCTTTTGCCCAAATTCCAGCAAAAAGGATACTTAATGCCATTGATATATATAACGGTACCCTTACATATAAAATTGGACTATATAGCTCTTTTTGAGCTTTTCCTCTTACCAAATATCTAATATACAATTCATAGTACATAACCATCCAAAATAGCATTACTCCAAACCATACATTTGCATTTTTAATATCCATGTTATTTCTTCTAATAACTAGAGTTAAAACACTTACTATATATAATAATATATTTATTAAACTTAATATTTTTTCTTTATTATTTAATTTTTTAAAATCTACCTTTTTAAATTTAGGTCTAAACACTGTTAATGTTAACACTACTGGTATTAAAGATATAACAGCAAGTATTACACCTAAATATGGTGAATTATTTGCATTAAAATTCATAATATCCCTTCTCCTAAACAAAATTATTATATCATATACATAAAAATATAAAAAGAAAAACATATAAAAACATTACAATATACTTTAATAGTACAAAAAAAAGAATCTAGTAAATTAACTAAACTTACTAGACTCTTATCTTTTTACTTAAATAATTCTTTTAAAAATGTTGCACATCTTTTTGAAGATATCTTTAAATATTCATCAAACTGAATATTGTTATTTCCATTTGGACTATCTGATATACTTCTAATTACTATAAAAGGAACATTATCTAAAGCACATATCTGTCCTATTGCAGCGCCTTCCATCTCTACACATATTGCATTAAACTCACTAAGTAAGCCATCTGCAATATTTCTGTCTGTACAAAACATATCTCCTGATGCAACAGTACCAACAAATACCTTATATTCATTATTTGTATCTATACTATTCATCACATCTTTGCACTTACTTACTAGTTTTTCGTCTGTGTTAACATATTGTCCAACACCAGTAATATATCCTCTAGGATGTCCAAAAGCAGTTATATCAAAATCATGTTGTATTAACTTATCTGCTATAACAACATCTGTTGTATTTAGCTCTGTGCTTGTAGCTCCTGCTGTTCCAACATTTACGATATATTCTATATCAAAATTATCTATTAAAATTTGTGTTGTTCTTGCAGCATTAACTTTTCCTATTCCACATTCTACTAAAATACATTCTTTTTGAGATATAGTACCAATGTAAAAAGTTAAATTGTATATCTTTTTTTCAGATATTCCTTCCATAATTTCTTTTATTTGCTGCATTTCTTCTTCCATAGCAGCGATAATACCAATTTTCTTCATAACTACTCTCCTTCATATACAATACAAGATTTAATATCTGTATCTTTTAATAATTCTCTAGCTTTTAAATCCACTAGCTCTATTAAAGCACAAACTCTAACAACTTTTCCTCCAAGTTTTTCTACCATTTTTATAATTGCTTCTATAGTTCCTCCTGTTGCTATCAAGTCATCTACAATTACAACTCTATCGCCAGGCTTTATACTATCTTTATGCATTTGTAATATTGCAGTTCCATATTCTAAAGAATATTCTTGTTCAATAGTTTCCCTTGGTAGTTTTCCTTTTTTTCTAACTGGTACAAAAGCTTTATTCATGTTGTATGCTATTGGCATTCCAAATATAAATCCTCTTGATTCTGGTGCTACAACTATATCAAAATCTACGTCTTTTAATTTTTCTTGCATACTATCTATTGCTAGTTTTAACCCTTCTTTGTCTGATAAAACTGATGTTACATCACGAAAAACAATCCCCTCTTTAGGAAAGTTATTTATACTTTCTATATAATCCTCCAAATTTTTCATAAGACATTACCTCCTATATAATTTTTTTACGACGCCATTATACCACACATATTTTCAAATATCAAT
Organism: uncultured Clostridia bacterium; assembly: GCA_934130595.1. Classification (GTDB taxonomy): domain Bacteria; phylum Bacillota; class Clostridia; order TANB77; family CAG-465; genus CAG-465. The sequence goes on from CAKOYF010000022.1 coordinate 14,020, forward strand.
CAAAGTAAATTTTTATATAGAAAAAAAGTGCTCTAGTTTAATTACTAAAGCACTTCTTTAATGCTATATTTTCTTAAATATTACTTTTTTAGAAATTACTCCTAATGATACTAAAGCTATAATTATATACATAGCAACTTTTATATCACCTGTTTGTGGTGTTTCTATTTTATTGTAATAATATGTAACAATAATTGTTTCTTCTTCATATTTTCCATCTTTATTTTCTGGAATTTTGTTTTGTACTAATTCATATCCATCAATTTCTTTTGAAGAAGTTGTATAATCATCTCCTACATATCCACCTAGATATTCTCTATCTGCTATCTCTTCTCCTGTTTTTTCATCAACATGTTTTACTATTACTTGAGCTTCTACTTTTTTGTAATAATAAATTACTTCTATTGTATCTAGTGTCATGTTTCCTTCTGTATTTTCTGTAGTTTTTACAAGTACATATTTATTTTTGCTATTTTCATTTATTTCTTCTATTTTATCTATTGTACTGTATTTATCATCTACTTTTCCAACTAATTCTTCACCATCTGCTAATTCTTCTTCTGTATCTATGTCTACATATTTTACAATTACGTTTGTTGCTTTTTTCTGATAGTAATATGTTATAGTTTGTTCTTCTCTTTTAAACTCACCATTTTTATTATTTGGTTCAGGTAAAACTAATTCATATTTATTATTATACTCAGTGTTTATTTCATCTAGCTTATTTTCTGTTGTATAATCATTTCCTACTATTCCATCTTTTGTTTCTACTTGCACTAAGTCTTCATCAGTATCTATGTCTTTATGTTCTATTTTTATTTTTGATGGAGCTTTTCTATATTCATATATAACATATATTGTATCTAGTTTAATTTTTCCAGCTTTATTTACTACGTCATCTGATACTAAATCATATTGCTCTTTATGACTATTATTTATCTCATTTAATCTATTTTGTGTTGTATAATCGTCATCTATTCTTTCCTCAATATTTTCTGTATCATATAAGGTATCTGTAACTTTTTCAGGATCACTTACATCTGTTCCTTCTAATACGTGTAATACTTTTACATTAGATTGTTTCTTTTGATAATAATATACTACTTCAATTATATCTTTAGTCATATTGCCTTCAGTATTATCTGTACTCTTTACAAATTCATATATATTATTATACTTTTTGTTTATGTTTTCTAGTTCATTTACTGTAGTATATTTATCATCTATTCTGCCTTCTTGTTCGTAACTGTCATATATTTCTTCATTTGAATTTATATCTATATATTTTGTTACCACTTTAGTTGCTTTCTTCTGATACCAGTATGTTATTGTTTGTTTTTCTAGTTTATACACACCTTCTGTTGCGTCTCCTGTTGTCTTTACAAATTCATATTTGTTTGCATTTATTTTGTTTATCTCATCTAGTTTATTTTCTGTAGTATATTCATCATCTATTCTTCCTGTAGCAGTTACTTGATCTGCTAATACTTTATTTGTTCCTACTTCTACATAATTTACTTCTATACTACTTTGTTTTTTCTGGTAGTAGTATGTTATAACTTGTTTTTCTAGTGTATATTTTCCTTCGGTATTTCCTTCTACTTTTACAAATTCATACTTATTATCATTTTTATTATTTATTTCGTCTAGTTTGTTTTCTGTAGTATATTCATCATCTATTCTTCCTGTTGCTGTTACTTGATCTGCTAATACTTTATTTGTTCCTACTTCTACGTAGTTTACTTCTATACTACTTTGTTTCTTTTGGTAGTAATATGTTATAACTTGTTTTCCTAATGTGTATTTTCCTTCTGCGTTTCCTTCTACTTTTACAAATTCATACTTATTGTCATTTGCTTTGTTTATTTCGTCTAGTTTATTTTCTGTAGTATATTCATCGTCTATTCTTCCAGTTTTATTTACTTGGTCTGCTAGTACATTGTTTGTTCCTACTTCTACGTAGTTTACTTCTATACTACTTTGTTTTTTCTGGTAGTAATATGTTATAACTTGTTTTTCTAGTGTGTATTTTCCTTCGGTATTTCCTTCTACTTTTACAAATTCATACTTATTGTCATTTGCTTTGTTTATTTCATCTAGTTTATTTTCAGTAGTATATTCTTCATCTATTCTTCCTGTAGCAGTTACTTGGTCTGCTAGTACATTGTTTGTTCCTACTTCTACATAATTTACTTCTATACTACTTTGTTTCTTTTGATAGTAGTATGTTATAATTTGTTTTTCTAATGTGTATTTTCCTTCTGCGTTTCCTTCTACTTTTACAAATTCATACTTGTTATCATTTGCTTTGTTTATCTCATCTAATTTATTTTCAGTAGTATATTCATCGTCTATTCTTCCTGTTGCAGTTACTTGGTCTGCTAATACTTTGTTTGTTCCTACTTCTACATAGTTTACTTCTATACTACTTTGTTTTTTCTGGTAGTAATATGTTATAACTTGTTTTTCTAGTGTATATTTTCCTTCTGCGTTTCCTTCTACTTTTACAAATTCATACTTATTGTCATTTGCTTTGTTTATCTCATCTAGTTTATTTTCTGTAGTATATTCTTCGTCTATTCTTCCTGTAGCAGTTACTTGTTCTGCTAGTACTTTATTTGTTCCTACTTCTACATAGTTTACTTCTATACTACTTTGTTTCTTTTGGTAATAATATATTACTTCTTGTTCTTCTTTCTTAAACTCACCATTTTTATTATCTGGTTCAGGTAGCACTAGCTCATATTTGTTATCATACTTTTTATTTATATCTTCTAGCTTATCTTGTGTTGTATATTCATTACCTACTAATCCATTTTGAGTTCCTTGATCAATTAGTTCAACATTTGTATCTTTTTCTAAATGTTTTACTTTTACTATTGCAGGTATTGTTCTATATTCATAAACAACATATATTGTATCTACTGCCATATTTCCAGATTTATTTAATACATTATCTGTTACTAATTCATATTGTAGTTTTGATGAAGCATTTATCTCACTTAATCTATTTTGAGTTGTATAGCTATCATCTACTCTACCTGTTATTTCTTCTGTTTTATATAAAGTATCTGTAACCATTTCTGGATTACTTACATCTGTTCCTTCTAATACATGTAACACTTTTACATTTGCATTCTTTTTCTGATAGTAATATGTTACGTATATTGTATCTTGAGTCATTGTACCTTCAGTGTTTCCTTCTACTCTTACATACTCATATTTATTACCATTTGCTTGATTTATTTCATCTAGCTTATCTTCTGTTTTATAATTGTCATCTATTCTTCCATCTATAGTTACTTCATCATGTAAGACAGTATTTGTTCCATCTTCTTTATAGTTTACAATTACTTTAGTTGCTTTCTTTACTAAACCAGCATTTACATTTGAAACAACTAATTGTGGTAAATCTGCTGAATCCAATTTAGTAATTTCATCTGTTTCTTTTGCTTCGACTTCAAATTTACTATTTATTTGAGTATCATTTCCGACGCCTTTTTGAGTTAATTCATATTTGCTACTTGGAATAGTTATTTTCAAATAATATTTTCCTTTTGGTAAATCTATAAACTTATAATATCCATTTTTATCTGTCTTTACGCTTGAAACTAGATTTCCATTTACATCTGTTACTTGGTTTCCTTGATCATCTGTTAATGTTATTTCTACATTTTCTAATACCATTTCAGACTTATCTTTTATTCCATTTGCATTTGTATCTTCCCAAGCAACGCCTTCTATTTTTCTTTCAATAACTTGCGCTTCAACATTACTTGTTATTATCTGTTCTGTTTCTTTGTATATTTGTGCCGTTGCACTATTTGCGTATTTATCTAAAGCTTGATTGTTTTGAGGTTTTAAGTATACATCTACTGTTACTTTACCTTGGTTTCCAACATTTCCTTTTACAACTAAAGCTGTTGCTTTACTTTTTACATCTTCAGCTGTAACTTTTGTCCAATTTTCTCCTAAATTTTCATCTTTAGAAGTTACAGTATTTCTTACACTTTCATCATTTGTATACAATATTTCTAAATTATCATTAGATATCTCATTTCCTGATTCGTTTTCTTGAGTAACCACTAATCTATCTAGTGTATATGTTCCATTAAATTCAGTTCCTCTTAAATCTCCATTATATGGTAAAATATCTAGCAATTGAAAGTTTGGAATACTGGTATCTGTATTATTTTTATATAATAATTTATAGTGAATTTCACCATTTTTTTCAACTACTGGTGTCTCTACTGTCTTATATAATCTATGTGATGCTAGGTTTATTACTTGAACAGATGTAGTTGATGTTCTATTTGCTACAGAATCAACACCAACCTTGCTTGGATCTGCATATATAGTTGCGCTAACATCATATTGTTTACCATTTGAACTTTCTTCATTCATATGCGCTTCAAAATATATATTTTCAATACTTGCATTTACTGTACAACCAGATATATTCCATTTTAATGTTGTTGTACCATCTGAATTATTTGTTATTTCTGGTTCACCATAACTTGATGAATTAGAAACATAGCTCATATCTTTTGGCAAATTAGCTATAACTTGTACTGCTACATCTTCTATTTTAGCATCTGAACTTGAACTAGTTAAAATTGGTGTAAGTTTATATCTTACATTATACTCATTTTTAGCTAAATCATAATTAGTCTTTGCACTACCTTGCTCATTAACAGCTGCTATTTGTATTCTTTGACTTGCTCCTATTACAAGAACTGTATTACCATAATATGTTCCACCTGCATGAGTACCTGTAACTTGCGTTCCATCATCATTATATTCTGTTTTAACATAATTTCTGTTAGTTCTATATACATAATCTGTAGGATAATAACTTGGTGTTCTTGCTTCCTCATTAGCTACTGTATATTTTGTTCTATCTATTTCATATGTATAATATGTAACCTTTTGAGTAGCACTATATGTTTTGCCAACAATTGCTGTACTCTTTATTACTACAGGTAAGTATATAAAATCATCTCTAATATGAAAAACTCCACCCTGTGATTCATAATATACACCGACACATAATTTATTACTTGGTATATCTTCTAGATTTTCATAGAAATCTACTCCATCAATGTCCGTAGTGTTCATTTCTGTTTGAGATGTCCAATTTGTACCATCTTTTTTAGTAACATACCACATTTTATATGTCATTTTTCCAGTATTAGATGAAAAGAATTTTTTACCATTACTTAAAACAACTGGTTCAAAACAATCTGCATCAAATTTATATAAGTCATTAATTGTTCGTGGATAACTATCTTCATCGTTTGTATCTCCTTGTTCTATTGCAGACACTAGAAATAAAGTCTGACCTCTTGCGGCTTTTCCATCGCCTGTATTCCATCTTGAATGTAGTTGTCCATTAGAAGTATTCTGATTTCTCCTATTAATATATACTAAAGAAGTATATGATCCAGGTTTTGTTTTTACATACTGTGTTGTGGCTGAATCATCTGATGTTACTTTTTGATTTTCTGCTTTTTTTCCACTTAAAGAAGTAGCTTTAAAATTATTATCTGTGACTTTAAAGTAATAGTCTGTAGTTGAATCATATTCATCCCAATCTGGTACTATAACTTGAAAATATATAGATGCAAAACAACCTATATTTTCTGTGTATGCAACACCATATCTTCTATCTTGACCATAATTATATTTTGGATATCTACCATCAAATTTATATCCTTCTATTTCAAGTATTAATTTACTACCATTTTGAGTTAAAGTTGGTGTTCCACCATTATATACACTAACATCTCTATCTGATGTAATTTTTCCCTGTGGAAATGCTCCATTGCCATTATATGCAAAAGAACTAGAACCTGTATATAAGTTTTTTCCATCTATAAGTCCTTTTGTTCCATTTGCTGCTAAAGAATAGTTGTATAGTAATGGAGTTACAGTATCTGTTATATCTGTTATTTGTGAACTATTAGCATTTTTCTTAGATAGTGACATATCTAGATCTACAGATATTTTTCCTGTTGGATATTCAATTCCTTTTAATCCTTTTGAAATGCTAGAATTATATAACTGAAATACAACAGCATATCCATATACTCTTCCTGTAACGTCTTGATTACCAACTTTTAATGTAGTTCTGTTTGCGCAGTTACCATTTCTTATTAATTTAACATTATAGCTTGGAGCTGCACTAACTGTTACTGTATCTGGAACCAATGTAACTTTATCTTCTTCTGTATTTCCATTTAACCAAGTTTTTATTGTAGGTTGTAATTGTGTTCCATTAGTTGCACCTAATACCTTAGCTACTAAAACTAAATTTTGTTTACCTGGTACTGTAACATCTGTGCTTGTTAGTGTATAACATCCAGTTATTGTTAAACCATCTGATGAAATAGTTGCATTTTCCATCCATTTCATAGAATCTTTATCCCATTTAAATGTTTCACTAGTAAACTGTGATCCTTTTACTGTGGCTTCTACGTATATTTTTCCACCAGTATAACTTGTGGCATTATTTCCTTTTACAGCCATAGTATTTTCTATAGTCCAAGTAACTTGATCAAAAGAACGAACTATGTTGTTATCTTCTGAGCTATCATTTCCTGGTTCGTCATTTTCATCAAAAGGACCTGTTCCTGTTTTCGTTTGTATTATTTGAGCAGATGTAATTTTTGCTCCATTGTCTGGTAATTCATCTGTAGCTTTAACAAAGCTTATATTACACATACAAATAATAGCTAAAACTATAACTGTCAAAATTTTAAGTCTCTTCATATTTTCTACCTCTTTTTTTCTATAATAAAATATTATCTAAAAAACAATCTTTTTTCAATAGTTTTTACACCTTTTAATAGGTATATACGTTTTTTAAAAATATGAGAAGAAATGAGGGTGAATCATTTCTTCTCAAAGATATTATTTAACTTTTTTTAAAGTTTTAATATAAATTCCAATTATAGATGATGCTAATATAATCATATACATTGCAACATTTATATCACCTGTTGCTGGCATTTCTGGTTCTTCTATTTTTTCATAGATTACATCCATAACTTGCTCTTCTTCTGTATAAGTAGTTTTTATTTGTTTACTCTTTATTATATTATATCCTTCTATATCAGGAGCTGTTAGTTCATAACTTTCTTCAAGATATCCTTCTGTTATTATACTATCTGCTAATTGATTTCCAGCTTTATCTATAAAGTTTATAGTTATTTTTCCTTTTATTCTTTCCATAACATATTTTACTATTATTTTATCTAGTTCGTATACGCCTTCTTCTTCTCCTACTACTTCTTTTATTCTGTAGTTCTTTATTGTTTTGGCTACT
>CAKOYF010000023.1 GCA_934130595.1 uncultured Clostridia bacterium
TACTTAATAGATACAACACCACATGAAATAACAATAGATGCCGAAGATATAAAAATAGTAGTAAAAGATGAAAGAGCACCAGAAACAGGAGATATAGCTGTAGTAGCATTAGTTATAGTTGCTGTAGCATGTGTAGCTGGAATTGTATTTGTTGTAGTAAAAAACAAGAAAAAAACTAAATAAGTCTAAAGAAATAGTATAGGATAGCTTTATTTGCTATCCTATTTTTTATATATCAGTTGATTTTTATGTAAAATATGGTATAATTATATAGCACATATTTTAGGTTATCCCGAGGAAAATTATTAAGGAGGAGTGATGGTATGGAAAAAGGACTGTCAAAAAAGCAAGTAGTGTTTGCTACACTACAAGATAGCAGTATTATTTGGGGCAAAAAGGATATAAAAATATCAAAAATAATAATCAACAACAAGAGTGTTGTTTGTTATAAGACAATTAATATAAAGAGAGCTAAAAAATTAAAAAGATTATCAGTTAATATGTATCTAGTTGAAGATGAAAAAAATGTGTATTATGTTTTAGCATCAAATGATAATCCAAAATTTGATACATTTATTTCAGTTTCTAATCAAATACCAGAGATTGGTCAAAAGTATAATATGACAAGACTTATGTACAATTATGGAGGTGTTTATGAAGACGAAATAACAACTAGTGAAGTAAAATATGTGAAGAAATTAGCAGATGACTTATACAAAATAAAAACAAGGCATACATATTATGTGCTAATGTCAAAATAGGGTTTGTAAATTTTACAAACCTTATTTTTTTATATTGAAATTTACGTAAACCTATGATATAATACTTCGGCAGGATAAATATTTAACATAATATATAATTATATTATATAAATAGCCAATTGGCGGAAAGGAGTGAGATTGATTATGATAATATGTAAATCTCAAATTAAAATTTGTAAAAAAGGGGAAAAGTCCAGTCTTGATTGTCAAATAAATATAGTGTATAAAAACTATATTAATATTCCTGAAGTGATTTTCTTAGTTAAAAATACTAAGGGGGATTACGTAGAGTGTAATGTCGATGCTTTAAAAGCAACTTCATCATATGATTATCTTGTTAATTTAATAGGTAAACATGAAAGATTTTGTATAAATGATGATTTGAAATATTTGATATCTTTTTTTGAAACAAGCAATGCTTTGGATTATCTAGATATACAAAAATATGGTGAACCTTTTGATTTTGAAGAAGAAATCGACGTAGAAAATGAAATATATGCAAAGATAACAACTTATGAATTAAACATAAAAAAGATACTAAAAGAAGTTCTAGATTTAGAAGAATTACCAGATTTGTATGATGAAACTTTTAAAAATGGAATGAACAAATATATAGCTAAACAATTGATAGAGCAAAAAATAGATTTCTTAAAATCTATTGAGTTAGAAAGAACAGTATCTAGTAATGAGACTTTGACTATAAAAAAGATAAATAATAGAAAAACTTTTGAAATTGCATTAGATAGCATTGGAAAAACTAAAATAAAGACTAAAAATGTAGGAAACATTAATACAGCATATGTTAGAGGTGTTCTTATTCGAAATGGAAAATCAATAAAATTCTTTGAAGATGAAGAAGGAGAACATGTTTTAATTATAGCTAAAAGAAACAGATATACTGTAAGAGAAGTAATAGATGTTTTCAATATAGATAACTTCATATACTTTAAAAATATAGTTGTTGGGGTTACAAGGTGCGAGTATGTAAAATCTATATATGATTTCGATTAGTAAAAAAGAGGTTTGAATAATTTATTCAAACCTTATATATTTATTTTTTAAATTAGGGAGGAAAATATGTTTAATATTAATATAAATAGACTAAATATTGAGGAAAAATTAAGAAAGCCTTTGAAGCGGAGTTCTTGAAGCAATAGAGCAAAATATAGATTTCTTTTCACAAGATAAAATTCAACAGCTTATTAATGACTTAGAAGAAGAAAATCTTGTAATAAAAACAGAAAAGGCAGTAACTTCTTCAAATAATGTTGCAAATGAAATAGACAGAGTTGCATATAGCTATGGCTATGTAGATTTTGGAAAAGATTCAATAGTATTTAATTCTCTACTAAAAAAGAGGATAATAATATGGTATGAGCTATTAGAACATGGTGACGAAACTCTAGAAAAAGCTTTAGCTTTTTTAATAGAAATATATCTTAGTATAGATGAGAACAACATATATAAAAACTATGAAAAACTATCAAGTGCTATAAAAAGAAACAACAAGTTTGAATATACCATGTTAACAGATCTCTCTGAAGGGTATTTACCATCAATAGGTGGATTTAGAAAAAGCATTTTAGACAAATGGTGTTGCTACTTAGACTTTGCTAGTGCAGATATAATATCTACGTATGTTACATCAAAGTCTGAACTCTTTTTAAAAAGATCTAATTTCATGTATACATTACTAGAAATTAATGGATATACCATTAGCGATATGGTAGAAAATAAAAGAAAAAACAATTTAGACTTTATATATGAAATGATTCCTAAAGAATATTGTATGAAAATTTCTTTACTTTCAACAGCCTTAGAAAATGCTGCAAATGATACTTGTTATATATTAACTAAGTATAAATTAGAAAGTGAAATATATAGATATATAAGCTATCTATTTTATGAAAATAAATTCAAAGATTTTTCACATCAAAAGCAAGAGGAGCTTGTAGAAAGACTTCTTGGACAAAGCAATACACTTTATAACCCAGATATAAAGCTAAATTGTGGTATAATATGAGGTAGGAGGAAAATATATGAAAAAGAAAATGCTTGTTGATTTAGATTACGTTATTTGTATTCCAGGATTTTTAAAAATATTAAATGATTTTTGTAATACAAATTATATTGAAGATGACTTTACAGAATACATTATAGATGATGTTATTGGACCAGAGGAAAAAATACAAGAGTTTTACGAGTACTATTTGTTGCAAGATGGATATAAAGATGCAGTACTTATAAAGGATGCAAAAGAAGTATTAGAAAAACTTAGTGCTGATTATGATATTTATATATGTTCAGCATGTGTAATGTTTGGCGCTGAGAGAAAATCTGCTAAGTTATTTAAAGATAAATTTGAATATCTAATGAGAGAGTTAGACTTTATCGACCCTGAAAAAATAATATTTACAAATTCTAAAAATATTTTTGAAGCAGATGTGCAAATAGATGATAGAGTACCGAATTTACAAGGAAATGTAAAAAAGAAAATATTATTTACAGCATATCACAATAAAAATATTAATGACTTGGAGTTAAGAAAACAAAATATTGTAAGAGCTAACTCATGGATAGAAGTCGAAAAAATATTAGAAAACTAGTTATTTTTAACTAGTTTTTTTCTTTAATTGTTTAATTTGTTTACAACAACTAAAAATAATGATATAATAATATATCCACTTCAAAAAAAGGAGAGTGAATTTTTATGAAAATACTAGTTTTAAATTGTGGTAGTTCTTCTTTAAAATTTCAAGTTATAGACATGAAAAATGAAGAAAGAATAGTAAAAGGAAATTATGAGAGAATAGGTGGTAAAAGATCCTGTTTAAGAGTAAATGTAAGAGGGGAAAAATTCGAAAAAGAAAAGGCAGCCAGAAACTATGAAGAGGCAATAAAATCTGTATTAAATTTAATACAAGATAAAAAATACAATATAGTATCATCTTTAGATGAAATAGGGGCTGTCGGACACAGAATAGTTCATGGTGGAGAAAAATATAGTGAATCAGTACTAATTAACGATGAAGTGGTAAAAGAAATTGAAAATTGTATACCTTTAGCTCCTTTGCATAATCCAGAGGGACTTGAAGGAATAAGAGCTACAAGAAAAGTTCTTAAAGATAAACCAATGGTTGCTGTTTTTGATACAGCGTTTCATCAAACTTTACCTAAAATGGCATATATTTATCAAATACCATATAAGTATTATGAAAAATATAAAATTAGAAAATATGGATTCCATGGTACAAGTCATAAGTATGTATCAAGTAGAGTAGCAGAAATTGTAAATAAGGATATAAAAGATCTTAAAATAATAAACTGTCATATTGGTCAAGGGGCTTCAATATGTGCAATAGATGGTGGAAAATCTATTGATACAACAATGGGACTAACTCCAACAGCAGGTATTCCTATGGCTACTAGGTCAGGAGATATTGATCCTGCAATTATTCCATATATTATGCGTCATGAGGACTTAGATGCAAATGAAATAGAAAGAATGTTAAATAAAAAATCTGGTGCATGGGGAGTATCTGGAGTTTCTGAAGACTATAGAGATATAGAAAGAGAATATGAAAATGGTGATGAAAGATCAATTTTAGCATTAGATACTCAAGCATATAAAATAGCTCAAACTATTGCATCATATATTGTCTCATTACAAGGTGTAGATATTATTACATTTAGTGGCGGAGTAGGTGAAAAAGGAATTCAAGCAAGAGAAAGAATCTGTAAGTATTTAGAATGTTTTGGAATATATTTAGATAAAGAAAGAAACAACGTAAGAGGAGAAGAACAGCTAATAAGTACAGATGATTCAAAAGCTATGCTATATGTTGTACCTACTAATGAAGAACTTATGATAGCCAGAGATACATATGATATTGTAAAAAATATATAAAAATAGTTAAAGGGTTTGATAGTTAAATATCAAGCTCTTTTTTTATATTATTTTTTTATTTTACAAATGATTTTAATTGATTTTTTTTAGTATAACAGATATACTATACATAGGTATTATGTGGTATATTTTCGGTTAAATATCATAAATTTATCACATACATATGGTAAAATTCGTTTATGTTAAATTAAAGGTGGGATATTATGAGAGTACTAGTCGTTGACGACGAAGAAAAAATAAGAAATGTAATAAAAGAATATGCAGAATTTGAAGGATATGAAATTGATGAAGCAGCCGATGGAATGGAAGCAATAGCAAAATGCAAGACTCAAGATTATGATATAATAATTATGGATGTAATGATGCCAAAACTTGATGGTTTCTCATCAATAAAAGAAATAAGAAAAATAAAGAATATACCAGTTATAATGTTATCTGCAAGAGGAGAAGAATATGATAAATTATTTGGATTTGAAATTGGTGTAGATGACTATGTTGTAAAACCATTTAGTCCTAAAGAACTTATGGCAAGAATCAATGCAGTTATAACAAGAAGCAAGGCTAATAATGGTACAAGCAATGCGGTACAAGAAAAATATGTTTTTGAAGGGCTTGAAATAGATATGCTTGGAAGAAATGTATATGTAGATGGAGTTAAAAAAGATTTAACACCAAAAGAGTATGAATTGTTACAATATTTTGTCGTAAATAAAAATATTGCACTATCTAGAGAAAAGATATTAAATGAAGTATGGGGATATGACTTCTTTGGTGAAGACAGAACAGTTGATACACATGTAAAAATGCTAAGAAATAATTTAGGAAAATATAGAGATAAAATAGTAACAGTAAGAGGAATGGGGTATAAATTTGAAGAATAAAAATAATGGTTCAAAATCATTAACTTTTATGTTATGGCTTTATTTTATAATATTAGCTGTTACAATATTTGTACTTTTGTGGTTTATGCAGGTAGTACTGCTACAAACATACTATAGTACAATGAAAAAAACAGAAACAGCTCAAATTGGCTCTGAGGTTGAAAATGCATTTAAAAATGCACTAGATTATAAAGACCAAATAGATAAAACTGCATATAAAAATTCGGCTTCCATTTATATTTTTAATATGAAAGGCGAACTTTTCTATACAAACACATCTTATGGTGGTCAAAATTATTTTAATCAGTCTCAAACAGGTACACTTGCGCAAATGCCTGGAAGAAATGTTTCAATAGATATTAGTGATATAGTAACTAAAATTTCAGAGAGTCAGACTAAGAAAGTAGCGTATACTTTAGAAATTGATAGATTAAAATCTCAAGTATATGTATATGGAAAAACAATACCAGATACAGATTATTGCTATGTAATACTTATGCCAATTGATCCAATTGATGCTACATCTAGCGTTATTACGAGTCAACTTATATATATAACAATTATTTCGCTTATAATTTCTACGGTAATATCATTATTTATGTCTAGAAAGATTTCTAAACCAATAAAATTAATGAATGATGCTGCCAAAAAACTTGGTAAAGGAGATTATAGTGTAGTATTTGAAAAGTGTGGTTGTGAGGAATTAGATGAACTAGCAGATACTTTAAATAAGGCAACAACATCTTTAGGAAGAACAGATGAGATAAAAAGAGAGCTTATTGCAAATGTTTCACATGATTTAAAAACACCACTTACTATGATTAAAGCTTATTCAGAAATGATAAGAGATTTATCTGGGGATAATAAAGCTAAAAGAGAAGAACATTTAAAAGTTATTATAGATGAAACAGATAGATTGACAAGACTTGTAAATGATATGATGGATTTATCTAAAATAGAGTCAGGAATTATAACTATAAATAAAGAAATATTTAATTTTACAGAGCTTGCTAGTTCATTAATAGATAGAATAAAATTATCTAATATTGATACAGAACATAAAATAGAATATATAATACCTAAAGATTTATATGTAAATGCAGACAAAACTAAAATAGAGCAAGTACTATATAATTTAGTTATTAATGCAATCAAGCATAGTGGAGAAGGAAAAAGAAATATTGTTGTTAAAGTTACAGCTACTCAAAAAAGAATAAAGGTAGAAGTAATTGATGATGGTGTTGGAATATCTAAAGAAGACCTAGAGCATATTTGGGATAGATATTACAAAGCAAGTGAATCATTCACAAGACAAGTTCAAGGAAGTGGTTTAGGACTTTCTATAGTAAAGAATATTTTAATAAAACACTCATCAGATTTTGGAGTAATTTCACAGCCTGGAAAAGGAAGCGACTTTTGGTTTGATTTAGAAAGAGTACCTAAGAAAGAGGCAGAATTAGATAAATCAAAGAAAAGTTAAAAATATATAAATTATAATAAAAATCAGTATTTTTTAATACTGATTTTTATGTATTTTTCATTGTTCATACATATATCTTTCACAATTTGTTATTATAATATAGCCAAGAAGTTAAGATATAGTATTTTAAATAATCTCTAACAATAAGAATACAAAATTTTATCTTCATTTAAATTTAACATTATTTACATTTAATTAACACAATTAATTTGTATAATAATGTTAATAAGGAAGGTGATATAATGAAAAGAGGAGTTTTGTAAATTTGGGCTTGAAAATTTACGTTATTCATAATTATGTAAAAAATAAAAAAACAATTCCTATACAAAAATAATAAAATGAACGAAAAAAAGAAAACAAATAATATAAATAGTTTTTTCATATATAAACTTGATTTTTTTTAGAAGGCGAGTCCCGTTGACTTGCCTTCATTTTTTTATAAAATGAGATGATGAAGTTTTAAAATCTTGACTAAAAATTAAAATTATGCTACCATTTTTTTGAGGTAATGAAATATGAAAAAATTAAATGTTGAACATTCAGTTTTACCAGGACTAAGAATTATAAAGACAATTGTTGCCTTGGTAGTAGTAATGTTAATAAGTATATGTACAGAGGAAGTTCTTCCTCCTTATGATATGGCGGTAATTGCAATACTTGCAATGCAAGACGATGTAGCACAAAGTTTTAAAGAGGTAAAAAATAGAATAGGTTCTACTATAATAGGTGGAATTATAGGAACAATAGCGATGGTTATTGGATATATAACTAATGAAAATGTGTTAAAGCTTTTGATGGTACCTTTAGGAATATTTTTAATATTATATTTTTGTAGTAAATTAATTAATAGAAAAGAATTTATTCTTATAGCATGTTATGTATTTTTATCAATAACATTAGAAGAAGCTCCAGAACTAAGTTGGATTTATCCAATAAAAATTATGGTTACAACTATTGTTGCTAGTACAGTAGCTATGGTAGTTAATTTATATGACCCAAGAAAAAGAAGAAAAATCAATATATACAACGAAAAATAATATATGAACTAAAATGTCTTAAATTTGAACTACTTGAAATATAGTAGTTCTTATTTTATACAAATTTTATATTTTGTATAAAATAAATACATTTCTTAAATAATATATAAAGAGTACTCCAAAATAAGGTATTTATATTATTTTTTATACATATCAAAAAAAGTGATTATTGTAAATAAAAAAGAAAGGAAATATAATGTAGTAAAAGTTATATAAGGAGGTATGAAATATGTATTATGGAGCAGGAACTTATGAGGCGTTTGCACGTCCAGAAAAACCAGAAGGAGTAGATAAAAAATCTGCATATATAGTTGGTACAGGATTAGCTGGACTTTCAGCAGCATTTTATTTACTAAGAGATGGTCAAATGAAAGGGGAACACATTCATCTACTTGAAAAATTAGATTTAGCAGGTGGTTCATGTGATGGTAGAAAAGACATAACAAAAGGATTTTATATGCGTGGTGGTCGTGAAATGGATAACCATTTTGAATGTATGTGGGATATGTTTAGAAGTGTTCCATCTATTGAAACACCAAATGTATCAGTACTTGATGAATATTATTGGTTAAACAAACATGATCCAAACTATTCACTTTGTAGAGCAACAGTAAATTGTGGTGAAGATGCACATACAGATAAATTATTTAAACTAGACAGAAAATCTGCTATGGCACTATCTAAGCTTTTTATTACACCAGAAAAAGACTTAGAAAATAAAAAAATATCAGATGTTTTACCAGATACATTCTGGAAGACAAATTTTTGGCTATATTGGCAAACAATGTTTGCTTTTCAAAGATGGTCTTCAGCATTGGAGATGAAAAGATATTTATGTAGATATGTACATCATATAGATGGATTACCAGATTTTTCTGCACTAAGATTTACAAAATATAATCAATATGAATCAATGATTTTACCACTTACTAAATATTTAATGGATAATGGTGTAAAAATTGAATATGGAATAGATGTTAAAAATGTTGTCTTTGATATAAATGAAGATAAAAAAGTAGCAAAACAAATAGTATATGAAAGTAATGGAGAAGAAAAAACAATAGATTTAATTGAAGATGATTTAGTGTTCATTACAAATGGATGTTGTACAGATACTTCATGTTATGGAGATCAAGATAATGCACCAGATTTATCTGTAATTGAAAATGGAAAAGGTGAATCTTGGGATATGTGGAAGAATATAGCAGCTCAAGCACCAAATGGAGAGTTTGGAAATCCAGATAAATTCTGTTCAGATATAGATAAAACAAATTGGATGAGTGCTACAGTAGAAGTAAGTGATGAAAATATAATTAAACATATTATAGATATATGTAAAAGAGATCCTCGTAGCGGTAAGGTAACAACTGGAGGCATTGTAACAGTAAAAGATAGTACAAAAAATTGGTATTTATCTTGGACAATTAATAGACAACCACAGTTTAAATCACAAAATAAAAATGCTGTATTAGTTTGGGTATACGCACTAAATACAGACAAAGAAGGAAATTTTGTAAAAAAAGCTATTAGAGAATGTACTGGTAAAGAAGTATGTCAAGAATGGTTATATCATATTGGAATAAATAAAGATGAGATTGAGCAATATTCTGAAAAATGTAATACAACAACTTGTTATATGCCATATATTAATGCATTTTTCCAACCAAGAGAAGAAAAAGATAGACCTCTTGTTGTACCAAATGGAGCAGTTAATTTTGCATTTATAGGTCAATTTGCTGAAACACCAAGAGATACTATATTTACTACAGAATACTCTATTCGTACAGGAATGGAAGCTGCATATACTCTTTTAAATATTGATAGAGCAGTTCCAGAAGTTTGGGGTAGTAAGTATGATGTTAGAGAGCTACTAAGAGCTTGTTATTACGCTGTAGATAAAAAATCAGTTGAAGAATTACCACTTAGTTTTGTAGAAAAACAATTTGTAAAAGTAGTAGAGAAAAAGGTTAAAGATACAGATTTAGAAATTCTTTTAAAAGAAAGTGGATTGTTTAAATAATAAAATAAAAAATAGGTATTTATTAAATATTATTTTAGATGTATAATGTAATAAGGTGATAAAATGAGTAGTTTAACAACAAAAAAAGCTATTGCATATACATTTAAAGATCTTTTAAAAGAGAAGGCTTTTAACAAGATAACAATAAATGATATTGCAGAAAAATGTGATATAAACAGACAAACTTTCTACTACCATTTTCAAGATATTAGAGATTTAGTAGAATGGATATGTATTGAAGATATAGATGAGCTTTTAAGCAAGAAAGATGAATATGAAACTTGGGAAGAAAAATTCTTACTAGTTTTTAGTGTAATGCAGGAAGAAAAAATCTTTGTGGAGAATATATATCATTCTGTTTCAGTAGAAGTATTAAGAAAGAATCTTGGAAGACTTGTATATCCAATAATATATAATGAAATTGTTGAAAAGTCTAAAGGCAAAAATTTAAGAGAAGAAGATAAAAAATTTATAACTGATTTTTATAAATATGCTTTTGTGTCAATTGTTTTAGAATGGATAGATCAAGATATGCGTGAAGATCCAAATATTATAGTTTCAAAAGTTAGTAATCTTGTTACAGGAACAATAGATCATGCATGCTTATCTGTAAACAATAATTAATAATGTAAAAATAAGGAGTTTGAATATTAAATATATCAAGCTCCTTATTACTTTTTTTACGTTGTTATTTATATGAAAAAATAAGTTAAAAATGGCTGTATATCGGCATTTCACCTTGACAGAAACACTCATTTAAAGTATAATAATCAATATATGTAAAGGGGGCTTTTAAATGAGTGTATCAAAAGAAGATGTAAAACATATTGCAAATTTATCTAAATTAAACCTAACAGAGGAAGAATTAGAAAAATATACTACAGAATTATCTGATATAGTAAATTTTGCAAACGAACTTTCAAATATTGACGTAGATGGTGTTCAACCAACTAACCATATATTAGACATTAAAAATGTCTTTAGAAAAGATGAAGTGCAACCTTCATATGATAGAGAAGAAATACTTAAGAATGCACCAAGTAAAGATGCAGGATGTGTAAGTGTTCCAAAAGTTGTAGAATAGGGGGAAAAACGAATGGATTTATACAGTTTAACTTTAACTGAAGTAGCTAACAAGATAAGAAATAAAGAAGTTACAATAAAAGAAGTTCTAGATGATATTTATTCTAGAATAGATGATGTAGAGCCTAAAGTTGAAGCATATATTACTTTAACAAGAGATATGGCATATGAAAGAGCTGAAAAACTACAACAAAGATTAGATAACGGAGAAGATATTGGAGTACTTGGTGGTGTTCCAATAGCTATAAAAGATAATATTTGTACAAATGGTGTTAAAACAACATGTGCTTCAAGAATGCTTGAAAACTTTACACCAATATATGATGCTACAGTAATCAAAAAATTAGAAGAAGCTGGAGCAATAATTATTGGTAAAACAAATATGGATGAATTTGCTATGGGGTCTTCAACTGAGACATCATACATGAAAAAAACAAAGAATCCTTGGGATTTAACTAGAGTTCCAGGTGGTTCATCTGGCGGAAGTGCTGCAGCAGTTTCTGCACAAATGGCTTACGCTGCATTAGGTTCAGATACAGGTGGATCAATTAGACAACCTGCTTCATACTGTTCAGTAGTAGGACTTAAACCAACATATGGTTTAATTTCAAGATTTGGACTTATTGCTTTTGCTTCATCATTAGATCAAATTGGACCTTTTGCTAGAACTGTAAGTGATGCTGCATTAATGCTAAATGTTATAGCAGGGCATGATAAACTAGATACAACATCAGCAGATCTTGAAAAACAAGATTATACAGAAGCTTTAGTAAATAATGTTGAAGGTAAAGTTATTGGAATTCCAACAGACTTTATTACAGAAGGAATAAATCCTGATGTTAAAGAGGCATATGAAAAAGCTATTGAAACATTAAAAAATGCTGGAGCAAAAATTCAAGAAATAAAATTAGAATACGCTAAGTATTCACTAGCAACATATTATATAATTGCTACTGCTGAAGCTTCATCAAACTTAGGAAGATATGATGGAATAAGATACGGATATAGAGCAAAAGACTTCAATGATCTAGAAGAATTATATAGAAAATCTAGAACAGAAGGATTTGGAGCAGAAGTAAAAAGAAGAATAATGCTTGGTACATATGTATTATCTTCAGGATATTATGATGCATATTACAAACGTGCTCAAAAAGTTAGAACTTTAATAATTGAAAATTTTAAGAAAGCTTTTGAATCATGTGATGTTATTATGATTCCAACAGCACCAAATACATCATTTAAATTTGGAGCACACAATGCTTCTCCACTTGAAATGTATTTGGAAGATATTTATACAGTACCAGTAAACATGGCTGGACTTCCAGGTGTATCAATACCAGGTGGTTTTGATAAAAATGGAATGCCTATAGGAATTCAATTTATAGGTAAAGCATTTGATGAGAAAAACTTATTACAAGTTGCTTATACATTTGAGCAAAATACTACATATCATAATGAAATGCCAACAATAGAGGAGGGAAAATAAAAATGAAAGAATATGAAGTTGTAATTGGACTTGAAGTTCACGCAGAACTTTCAACAAATACTAAGATATATTGTAACTGTTCAACAGCTTTTGGTGCAGATCCTAACACTCATTGTTGTCCAATATGTACAGGAATGCCAGGAACTTTACCTGTACTTAATGAAAGAGTTGTAGAATACGCTGTAAAAGCAGGACTTGCTACAAATTGTGAAATATCAAGATTTTCAAAACAAGATAGAAAAAATTACTTTTATCCAGATTTACCTAAAGCATATCAGGTATCACAATATGATTTACCACTATGTATAGGTGGACACTTAGATATAAATGTAAATGGAAATAAAAAGACAATTGGTATAACAAGAATTCATATAGAAGAAGATGCAGGAAAATTAATACATGATGCATATACTGGAGATACTCTAGTAGATATGAATAGATGTGCAGTACCACTTATAGAAATAGTTTCAGAACCAGATATTAGAAGTGCAGATGAAGCTGTAGCTTATATGCAAACATTAAAATCTATACTTGAATATCTAGAAGTTTGTGATTGTAAAATGCAAGAAGGCTCTTTAAGATGCGATGTTAACTTGTCTGTAAGACCAGTTGGACAAAAAGAATTTGGAACAAGAACTGAAACTAAAAACTTAAACTCATTTAAAGCAATACATAATTCAATAGAATTTGAAATTCAAAGACAAATAGAAGTATTAGAAAATGGTGGAAAAATATACCAGGAAACAAGAAGATTTGATGATGCTAAAGGTGTTGGATATGCAATGCGTTCAAAAGAAGATGCTCAAGATTACAGATACTTCCCAGAACCAGATTTAGCACCAATAGTTTTAAGTGAAGAATATATTAATAATATAAAAGAAAACTTACCAGAAATGCCACATATTAAGAAAGAAAGATATATTAAAGAATTTGATCTTCCTGAATATGATGCTGAAATACTTACTTCATCAAAGAAAACAGCTTCTTTCTTTGAAAAAGCAAATGCAATCTGCAATAATCCAAAAGCTGTATCAAACTGGATTATGGGAGATTTTGCTAGAATGTTAAATGAAAAAGAAATTGAAATTGATGAATCTAAAGTTACAGAAGAAAACTTAGCTTCATTAATTATGCTAATAGATAAAGGAACAATTTCATCTAAAATAGCAAAACAAATATTTGAAGAAATGTTTAAAACAGGAGAAGATGCTAAAGCAATTGTTGAAAAACGTGGTCTTGTTCAGATATCTGATGAAGGCGCTATAAAAGAAATCTGTCAAAGAGTTGTAGATGCAAATCCACAATCTATAATAGATTACAAAGCTGGAAAAGATAGAGCAATAGGATTCTTAGTAGGACAAATAATGAAGGAAACAAAAGGAAAAGCAAATCCTCAAATTGTTAACAAATTATTACTTGAAATAATAAATAAATAGTGTATAATATTAATATAGATATATTAAGGAGTTGATTGTGATGAAAAAGACAAATATTATACTTGGTGTAGTTTTAGCTGTGTTTGTTATATGTGCAGTTACAGTTTTAGTAGTAGCTGTAGTAAATAGCAATAAGGAAAAAGAAACTGTACCGGTTAATGTGGATTTTACAGCACTTTCATCAAACATTGAAGAAACAACAGATATAGATAGCACAAAAATGCAAGAAATTACAGTTGAAGAATTACAGTCAGATTTTGACATAGATCCTCAATGGGTAAAACAAGTTATAGGAGTTAAACCTTATGTTAATGTTTCATCTAGTATGTATGTTATAGTTGAAGCAACAGATGGAAACGTAGGAAATGTACTATCTGCTTTTGAAAAATACGGTGAAAAATATGATGAAATGTGGAAAGATTATTTAACAGAAGAATATGAACTTGTTAAAAACAGAAAGATTGGTCAAAAAGGAAACTATGTATATTTTGTTGTAAGTAATTACGCTAAAAATATAGTAGATTTAATAAAATAATCTAATGTATAAAAATATAAGAAAATGGAGAATCTAATTAGTAATAATTAGGTTCTTTTTTTTAGAAAAATTTAAAAAATTAAAAATAAAATGAGCCAATATTATTAAACAATTTTGTTTAGTAAAATGGCTCTTTTTTCTTGCAGAAATGCTAAAGTAACATTTAGATAATCTTTTTGAAACAAAATATAACAATATATGTAATTAATTTCATATTTATTACAAAAAATATAAAAAAAGAGTAAAATATAAATAGAAAAATATAATAAAAAGAAAAAATGGAGGAATATATGAAAAAAAGAACTAAATTACTGATTGTAGTTGCTTGTATAATAGGAATTGCTACAACACTTTCAGTTGTAATTTTTGCTGCGCCAACTGTTACTTTAACTAGTAGTCAAGATGGAAATGTAGCAGATTTAAAATGGGTTAATAGTGATAATATAGCACTATATAATTATAGAGTAATGAAAAGTATTAATGATGGAGATTTTAATGGACTTTCTGCAGAAAACACAAGTCAAATTAAAGTTTTAAATGTATATCCAGATAGCGGAGATAATATTACATTTACTACATATGACGGTGAAAATGTAACAGTTCAAAAAGCTGGATCATTAAAACAATGGATGGAACAACCAACTTCTGAAGATTCAAGAGGTTATGGTAGAGGATTAATAGAGGTAACACCTTTAAAAATAACAGACTTTAATGCTAATCCATCAGCATATTTATATAAACAAGCAGATGGAAAATACAATTATGACGTTGTATTCTTTGGTGCTTGGGATTGTAATGGGGCAAGAGATTTAACTACAACATCAGCTTCAGTAGTAGAAGCATACATTAATTCTGGGAATGGTGTAATATTTGGACATGATACTTTAGCTTTAATATCTGGCGGTAGTGATTTATATCACCCAAATTTTGCATCACTTGCTAAGTATGTTAATATAACAACTGCAACTTCATGGACAGATAATAGAATAAACAAAGTATATATATCTAAAACAGGTATATTTACAACTTATCCATGGTCTATAGGAACAGAAGGAACAAGACTTACAATACCTACAGCACATAACTTAGGTCAGACAGCTAATGGCGATATATGGCTTAAATTTGATAACACTATATTATCTGGAAATCAAAACTTTTATTTAACAACATATAATAACTGTGCAATGATTCAAACAGGACACTCTAGTGGTGCTGCTACTGCAGATGAACAAAAAATATTTGCAAATTTAATTTTCTACTTAGCAGACTTAAGCATGGATACAAGTGCTAAAGATTCAAATTTTGTAGATATAAATGCTCCTGATGCATCAACTATAAAAAGCAAAGATTTAAATGGAACAAGCGGAAGCATAACTTATGAAGCAGAAGATAATGGAACTAAATATAAATATTATGTAGAAGCAACAGAAAAAACAAGTCAAGTAAAGACTAGTTCAAATACTGTAACAGAAATTAGAAAAACAGGAGTTGCAGGATATAGTTATGTAATAGATAACAAAGACGATACAGAACCAGACAATACTATAGATACAACATCAACAACAATAGATTATACATTAGGAAATGGGCCAAAAACATATTTGCATATAAAGACAATAGATGGAGCAGGAAATGTTAGTGGAGTAACACATGTACTATTACATGAAAATGTAGCGCCAACATTAGAGCTTTCACAAAATCCAACAGAATGGACAAATGGCAATGTAACAATTACAGCAACAGCTGCAGATACAGATGGAAGTGTTGTAAGCATAAAGAAACCAGATGGAACTGTAGAAAATGCAGCAAGTACAACATATGAAGTAGAACAAAATGGAACATATGAATTTATAGCAACAGATAATAGTGGAGCTACAGCAACTAAGACAATAAAAATAACAAATATAGATAAAGTTCCACCACAAGGAACACCAAGTATAGAGCAACCAACAAGTAAAAGAAGAACAGCTAAGATAACATTAAAAGCTACAGATAATGAATCAGGAGTTGCAAAGATAATTTTACCAGATGGAACAGAAGTAACATCAACAACAGCAGAATACGAAGTAACAGTACCAGATACATATACATTTAAAGTAATAGATGTAGCTGGAAATGAAACAGTAGTAGATGTACCAGTTACAATAGTATCAGATGGATTAGAAGTAAAATATATCGATCAAGTAACAAAAGATGAAATAGCAGATAGCACACCAATAACAGGAAATGTAGGAGATGATTATACTACAAGTGCTAAAACTATAGATGGATATACATTAGTAGTTACACCACAAAATAAAGATGGAAAACTAACAATAGATAGAATAACAGTAACATATGAATACAGAAAATTATCTAATGTAGTAGTAAAATACATAGATGAAAATACAGGTGTAGAAATACCAGGGGTAGACGAAATAACTACAACATATAAAGAGGGAGATTCATATACAACAGAAAAGAAAACAATAGATGGATATACATTTACAAAAGATACACAAAACTTATCTGGAACAGTAGCAAGAGAAAATATAGAAGTTATATACTATTACAAAAAGACATCACAAGGTGTATTAACTAGATATATCGATCAAGTAACTCAAAAAGAAATAGCTGACAGTCAATCACAAACAGGACTAGAAAATGATAATTATACAACAACACCAGCTAAAGTAGACGGATATGAATTAGTATTAACACCAGACAATGCTAAAGGAAAGATGACAGTAGGTCAAATAATAGTAACATATGAATACAGAAAGCTATCTAATGTAGTAGTAAAATACATAGATGAAAATACTGGAGCAGAAATACCAGGAGTAGATGAGATAACAACTACATATAAAGAAGGACAAAATTACACAACAGAAAAGAAAACAATAGATGGATATACATATACAAAAGATACTAAAAACTTATCTGGAACAGTAGGAAGAGAAAATATAGAAGTAGTATATTACTACAAGAAAACATCAAAAGGTGTAGTAACTAGACATATAGATCAAGTAA
>CAKOYF010000024.1 GCA_934130595.1 uncultured Clostridia bacterium
TTCCAGTTTGAGCATCTTCTTTATATATTGTTATTTGCATTTTCTTTGCTATATTTGTTATATCTCCATATACATATGCACTATGTTTTGATTTATCTTCTCCAATAAATTGTTCAAACATTATTTGTCTTGTATTTGAAGAACCAATATGGAATTTTCCATCAAACGCTATTCCTGGTATTTTAACTTCAGAAATTGTGTATGTACCATAAGGTAAATCACTAATTACACATTTACCATTATTATCTGTTTGAGTTGAATAATATACTTTAGATGTATCACTGTTTAATACAGCTTTAAATACAACTCCAGATAATTTTTGTTTTAATGTTGAATCTGTTTCTTCTATGTATTTAGTTATTTCTATACTATTTTTTATTACTTGTTCTTGTGAAGTAACAGTTTGTTCTGCTACTTTTACATTTTGATTTGCAGTATTTTGATATACTGTATAAACATTAGTATCTATATTATATCCTGTTGGTGCTTTTGTTTCTTTTACGTAATATGTTTCTGTATAGTTATAGCTTCCATTAACATAGTCTACTAATAATAAATCTGATGATGTAGCATATCCATTTTTATCTACTGTTAATTTTTCAACAAGATTAGTACAGTTTGCATCTTTGTATATTGAATATTCTGCACCTTCAAATTTTGCATCTGCTTGAATTGTTTTTCCTGTTTCTTTATCTTGTTTATCTATTTTTATTCTTATTCTCATAGGTAAAGTATATACTTGAACAGAATGATTACTTGATATGTTGCTTATAGTATATGAATCTCCTAACATGTTGAAATTATTTATGTTTTGTTCAACACCATCTACAACAATTTTAGATATATAATATCCTTTTTGAGGTGTAAAGGATACAGTTCTACTTGATCCACCTTTTATATCATATATTGTATTTGTAATACTACCATGATCAATACTTGTACTTATTTGATATTTTACTTCTGTTGTTACAGTATTTGTTGTTTTTGTTCCTCTTGTAGTTGTTACAGATGAATTATTATCTATGTATGTACCATTTCCATTAGTAAATCCAATCAAATTACTATTTACTGTACATGGTATTACAAGTTTATATGTGTTAGAATAATATCCCTGATTTCTTAGGTAATCCCATTTCATTCTAGCACTTACATTATTACCATTTATTGAGATATCAAAAATATATGACGCATCATTATTGTTTTGATCTAATACTTTTACATTTCCTGATTGGATTGTAAATGCTGATGAAATATTATCTGATATTACAAAATTATCATAAAGATATGATGGGTCCTCCATAGGAATAAATTGATTTATTGTATATGTTACAGTTTCACCTACATGTGTAACAGCTTTATCTACATTTTTAGTTGGCTGTGGTTGTTCAAAAGGTGCAAGTGAAGACATTCCTAAAGAATAAATTGCTAAGTCTGCTGTCCATCTTGTAGTACTAACTTTTATTTCAGCACCGTTGTTAATAAATACCTGTGCTAAAAATTGTGGGTTAGCATCATCATTTGCGTTGTCATCTTCTACTCTTGAACGTATTGCATTTCCATCAATGTATAATCTTGTTCCATTTAATATATACATTGAGTCTACGCCACTAACTGCTTCAACATATTGAGCCCAGTCTAAGTCTAATAGACTTAAGTATCCTTTAAAATCTACTCTATCATTAGTACCTGAGGCTAAGAATTCGTATCTTAAGACTGTATCACTCATTCCTATTAAATAAAAGTTATATGAATTAGCATAGTATACTACTTGAGGCTGTACTGCGCCATTTCTTATTGCTTTAATAGAGCCATAATCTGCTAAAGTAACTTTTAAGTCTACTGATCGGCCATTTACTGCTCCAACATTCTTATATCTTATCCATGTGTCGCCTTTTGCTGGCCATTCTGCAGTCCAAACATTATATAATTGTGTTCCTGCAGTTAAGTATTTATAGTCACTCCAGCCAAAGTTAGGACTAACTTCAATTCTATCTCCGCTGATATTATTTAAGTTCATTGTATAACCATATTCACTATTTAAAGTACTATTTCCATCTACATAGTATATTGGTACTGCATTTACACTACCTTTTAGTGTCAATGAAAATATAATTGCAAGTGCCATGGTTATAAACACTTTGATTTTTTTCATACATTTCCCCCTCTTTTACATTTTTCTAATAATATTTTACCATTTTTGCACTTTTTTGTTATGATTACTTTTCTAAATTTAAAGTATATCTTAGATATATTTCATTTGTATTTCTTTAACATTTCCTCTTTATTTCAAACACTATTATTTTTAAGTTATTTACTTATTTCTTGTAACAAAAAAGAGCTTGAAATTTATTTTTTTCAAGCTCTTCTTTTTTATTTATATAATTTTTTTAATACTTCTTCTAAGCATTTTTATTTGTTCTGATTCATCGAAAATTGCTTTTTTGCTAGCTCTTAATATATCGTCATGATTTATTTCATACCAATCTATTACATATCCACAATCAAAACATATTTCTCTTACTAACTCTCTTATTGTTCTTCCATTTCCTTCTCTAAAAGGATGTAAAACATTTAATTCAGTCATAATATATGAAATTCGTTTTATGAAATCAGTAAAAGACATCTTTTTCATCTCATCTATATTTACCTTTTCAAATATTTGTCTTATATTATCTTCAATATATTCATATTCTGAAAATCTAAAGTTATCTTTTGTTATATTTTCTTGTCTATATTCACCTGCAAAGTAAAAAACGTCTTCAAATAAATATTTATGTATAAATTTTAATCGCTCCGGTGTATATGGCATTGAAAGAGTCATTGTACTTATAGTAGCTATTTTAAATGCCACTATTCTAGTTTCATACTCTTTTAACAATTCTTCATCTTTTATATCCAATTTATTTTTTAATACATCAGTTCCCTTATACGTATATTTTGAATTAATAGCATTATACATTCTTAGCGTTCATTTTAGATATTATATCTTTTTTTATAATATCTATTCCTTGCTCTTGTGTTATTTTATTTTCTAAAAACTCATTTATAAGGGAAACATCTTCTTGATGAAGTTCTAAGCCTTCCATTGCCATAGTAGCTTTAATATTTTCAACTAACTTTTCATCATTTGTTAACACAAACTCACATCCTTTTATAATTTAGATATTGTGTCTTCCATTCTAGCAATAGTTGTATCTCTTCCTAATAATTGCATTATACTGTATATATCTGGTGTATTTTTTCTATTTGTTACAGCCATTCTAACAATTGAAGAAAAATCTGCTATACTTCCTATATATTTGCTTGGATCTGCTTTATATTCTTTCATATTTACACAGAATCCTAAATTTTGTGCAACTTCTTTCATTCTAGCAAACCATTCATCTTTAGTATCATTTTCATTATATGCAGCTTTATATGCTTCAAGTGATTTTTTTATAACATCTAAAGTTAATGTTTCTTTTTCTTCTGGTAATGTCTTTATTAAATATCCTTCTTCTTCTAATTCTTTTGCATAATTATCATTAAAGAAATATCTAAATGTAGGTTCTACATCTTCCCATTTATATATATCTTTTCTAATTTTTGTAGCATTATCTCTTTCTAGTCCAAATACTTTTCTTGAATATTCTAAGTCTGAGTTTACTAAATCATAAAACTCTTTATTATATTCTTTTGACCATTCTAATACATTTTTTAATACTTCTTCGCCACTCATTTTAGCTATTACTTCTTTAGATAAGTCATTTAACTTAGGAATATCTAATAATGATCCTGCACTACTCATTTTATCTAGTTTAAATTCAAAATCTTTATATGATTTATCTGGATTTTTAGATTTCCACATTTCAAAATCTGAATTTAATATTGTCATTAAGTAGTTATTAACACCTTCAACAGGATATCCTGCAGCAATAAAGTATGATACAGCTGCAACTTTATCTTTTCTTTTAGATAGTTTTCTTTTTGAATCTCCATCTTTAATCATTATTGTTGGTGTATGAATATAGTGTGGTGCTTCAAATCCCATAGCTTCAAATAATTGTAAATGTTTTGGAACTGAAGGTAACCATTCTTCTGCACGAACAACATGAGTTGTATGCATAAAGTGATCATCACAAGCGTGTGCAAAGTGATAAGTTGGTAATCCATCAGATTTGATAATAACAATATCTTCATCATTATCTGCCATTTCAATTTTTCCTCTTGCATCATCTATGAAAGAAATTTTTCTCATATGAGAACCATTAGATCTAAATCTAATTATAAATTTCTCTCCTTTTTTTACTCTTTCAATTGATTCATCTATTGAAATGTTTCTGCACTTTGCATATACTCCATAATATCCTGGTACAATTTTATTTGCAACTTGAGCATCGTGTGATTTTTGAAGCATTTCAGGAGTACAAAAACATGGATATGCTCTTCCTATCTCTATTAAATGCTTAGCACAAATTCTATATATTTCTCTTCTTTTTGATTGAGTGTATGGGCCATAGTCTCCTATTTCTTTGTCTTTTTTTATTACACCTTCATCTGGCATTAAATCAAAATGCTCTAGGCCAGCCATTATTTCATCTATTGCTCCCTCAACTTCTCTTTTTTGGTCAGTATCTTCTACTCTAACAAAGAACTTTCCACCACTTTGAGAAGCTAATTTCTTATTAATCATTGCTTGAAATAATGTACCTGTATGCATCATTCCAGTAGGTGAAGGTCCAATTCTAACTACCTTTGCATCCTTTGGAAGATTTCTTTCAGGATATCTAATTTCTAAATCATCCACAGTTTCGTCTACGTCTGGGAATATTAAATATGCTAATTCGTAGCATTTTCTTTCATATTCTTTATCCATTTCCATATAAATAACTCCTTTTTCTACACTAAATTTTTTACATTTTTTTATCCATATCTACATCCATTAATATTGGTAATATCATAGGTTGTCTCTTTGTTTTAGAATATATGTATTTTATTAATGATTCTCTAACTTTTGTTTTTATTGTTGACCACTCTCTTATGTTTTGTTCTTCACATTTAGAAAGTTCTTTTTTAGCAACTTCTTTTATTTCATCTATTAAAGTTTCATTTTCTCTTACATATACAAATCCACGTGTTACAATGTCTGGACCAGATACAACTTTTGCTGTTTTTCTGTCTAAAGAGATTACAACAATTATCATACCATTTTCAGATAGTAATTGTCTATCTCTTAATACAATATTTCCTACATCTCCTACGCCAAGACCATCAACTAAGACAATACCAGATGTTACTTGAGTTGTCATTTTAGCAGAATTTTTATCTATTTCTAATATTCTACCATTTTCCATAATAAATACGTTTTCTTTAGCAACTCCAGTATCTACTGCTAATTGTCCATGTTGTTTTAAGAATCTATATTCTCCATGAACAGGCATAAAATACTTAGGTCTAACTAAACTTAGCATAAGTTTTAGTTCTTCTTGACAAGCGTGTCCAGAAACGTGAACATCAGCTATTTGGTTTTGAATTACTTCTGCTCCTAATCTTTCAAGTTCATCAACTATTTTTCCAATAGACTTTTCATTTCCTGGTATAGCTGATGAAGAGAAGATTATCATATCATCTGGAGTAATTTGAACTTTTTTGTGTTCGCCAACAGACATACGTGATAATGCAGCCATTGGTTCTCCTTGAGATCCTGTTGTTATTATAACTAACTGATCAGGATTGTACATTCCTATTTTATCTATATCTATTATTGTTCCTTCTGGTGCATTCAAATATCCTAATTCTTGAGATACAGCTAGAACATTTACCATACTACGTCCAACTACAGCAACTTTTCTCTTAAATTTTACAGCTGAGTTGATTATTTGTTGCATTCTATGTACATTTGATGCAAATGTTGCAACAATTATTCTCTTTGTACAGTTAGTAAATAATCTATCTAATTCCTTACCAACACTTCTTTCAGACATTGTATGACCTGGTCTTTGAACATTGGTACTATCAGATAACAATAATGTTACTCCTTCTTTACCTAATTCTGCTATTCTTTGTAAATCCATATATCCACCATCGATAGGTGTATAGTCTATTTTAAAATCTCCTGTATGTAACACTGTTCCTACAGGTGTTGTTATAGCAATTGCCATTGAATCAGCTATAGAGTGGGTTACCCTAATAAATTCTACTTTAAATTTTCCAAATTTTAGAACTTGTCTAGGCTCTACAGTTACTAATTTTGTTTGTTTTTCTAAGTTATGTTCTGCAAGTTTTACCTTAATTAATCCTAAAGATAATTTACTACCATATACTGGTACATTTATTTTCTTTAAGAAATATGGTATAGCTCCTATATGATCTTCATGTCCATGAGTTATTAATATTGCTTTTACTTTATCTTTATTTTTTTCAAGATATGATATGTCCGGTATTACAATATCTACTCCTAACATTTCGTCTTCTGGAAATGCTAAACCACAATCTACTACTATAATTTCATTTTCATATTCAAAAACTGTTAAGTTTTTTCCTATTTCATTTAATCCACCAAGTGGAATTATTTTTAATTTTGATTTTGCAAAAAGTCCATTTTGTTTTTTGGTTTTTTTCTCAGACTTTTCCTTTACTTCATCTAATTGTATATTATCTATGATTATTTCTTCATCTTTTGCTTTTGAAAGTTTTTCTTTTGTATCTTTCTTTAATCTTTTATTTACATTATTTACTTTTTTATTATTACCACTTTTAGTCTTTCTGGACTTAGTGGCACTTTTGCTTTTGTTATTTTCTTCTTCCATTAAATCTCTCCTTCTTCTATATATTTTTCAATCTGCATTTTAACATAACTTTTTTACCCGTACTTTTTTATTTCATTAGCATAACTTGCTATAAATTAACTAATTAAGATATATCACGTAATAAGACTATATAATTATAACATATATATTGTTAAAAGTCAATTTTACATAAATTCAAATTTAGCATAAAAAATAATATTTTAAACTGCTTATATAAAAAATAAAAAGGCAGAAATACAGTACTATCTGTTTTCTACCTTTTAATATTTTATATTATACTATTAATAATTTTCCGCTTTTATTTCAAAGAAAGCTTTTGGATGTGAGCATACAGGACATACTTCTGGTGCTTTTGGTCCTACGTGTATGTGTCCGCAATTTCTACATTTCCATACTTTTACTTCTCCACAATCAAAGACTTTACCTGTTTCTACATTGTCTAATAGTTTTAAATATCTTTCTTCATGTTCTTTTTCTATCTTTCCAACAGCTTCAAATAAGTATGCAATTCTGTCAAATCCTTCTTCTTTTGCCTCTTTAGCCATTCTCTCATACATATCTGTCCATTCAAAATTTTCACCATTTGCAGCTGCTTTTAAGTTTTCTGTAGTAGTAGGAATATCTCCACCATTTAAAAGCTTAAACCACATTTTAGCATGCTCTTTTTCATTATCTGCAGTTTCTTGAAAAATAGCTGCAATTTGCTCGTATCCTTCCTTTTTAGCTTTAGAAGCAAAAAAAGTATATTTATTTCTTGCTTGAGACTCTCCTGCAAATGCTTCCATTAAATTTTTTTCTGTTTTTGTTCCTTTTAAATCCATTATTATTCCTCCCCTATCTTAGATTTACATTTTTCACATATTCCATATATTGTTAAACTATCCATTTTAGGTAATACTCCTGTTTGTGATTCTATCTGCTTTGACATTTCTTCTTCATTAAGTTCAAAGCTAAAATCCCAAACATTTCCACACATTTCACATATTGCGTGATAATGTTTTTTCCAAATATAATCGTATCTATCCGGTCCAACTGGCATACTTATCTTTAAAATTTGATTATTTTCACACAAAATATTTATATTTCTATAAACTGTACTCCTACTTATCTTAGGATCAATCTTTAAAACCATTTCATAAATTTGTTCAGCAGTAGGATGAATCTTTGTATTTTTTAATGTGTCTAATATGATTTGTCTTTGTTTGGAATAGTTATTCATAAATCTCCTTACTAAAATTAGGAATAATTCCTAATTTTATTTAATTATATATTTTTTAACTTAATTTGTCAATAGATTTATAATTTATATTTTTTTTTGGCATAAAAAAGAACGTGATTTTTAAATCACATTCCATATTTTATTATTGAAATTTAGTATATACCTCTCTGAATTCTAAGTCACTATAACGAACTATAGCTTTTTTACTATTGTAGTATGATGTATTTTCATCAATATCTGCTTCAAAACTTAGTTCTTTTCCAGGTTTTATGACTAATCCTTCGTCAAAGCATCCAGCATATTCTAGAGTTTTTTGAATAATATTTCCTTCATTATCCATTAAAAAGAATATTACCTGTGAAGGATATAAATCTCTTTGAGAAGTATTTTTTATCTTTCCTGTTACTTTTTTGCCATCATTTGTTATCTCTAAACTAATTTCATCTTCATTGTATGTTAGAATTTCATAGTTTATAGAGATTACTTTTAAATCTATATTGTTTTCTGTATTAAAAGCAACAAACTTATATGTTTCATCTGGCTGAATATCATACAATGTATATATTCCTTCTCCTAGAGTAAATTCTACACTTTTAAGTACCTTTCCAGATGTATTTTTTACTTCTACTTCATAGTTTTCACTATCATACTCTTTAAAGTATTTCTTTTGATAGTTCACTATTTCTAATGCACTTTGATGAGTGTAACTTTCTTGTTTTTCTTCTTTTAACTGTGATGTTACTAATTCCTCATCTTTCTTATTAATTTTTACCGCACTAAATACTGTGCCTCCTACAACAATTCCTATTGTTGCTCCTACTAAAAAACTTTTTAGATTCATCTGAATCTCTCCTTTCCTTATTAAAGGTTTTTATCTACGGTGTATTAACTATTAAGTTTTACCCTTTTTATTTTTTTACAGTTTATATTATACCACTTTTTAGCTTTTATGTCAACAAAGTGCAATATTTTGACTTATTTAAAGTTACATAACTTTTATTGACTAATGCATTAATGCATGATATAATCATGGCATAGTTGTATTTTTATAACAGAAAATTAATATTGGAGGTGTTATAATGGCTAAAAATAAGTTAACAAATACAGACATTTTAAATATCTGTAACAGGTACGTTTCAAGCTCAGATTCTTTAGACGAGATTTCTAAAGATTATAATTGCTCAGCAAGTCACATATCTAAAACTATTTACAAAGCAATTATATTCCGGTATTATTGATCTAAATATGGCTAACAAAATTATGCTAACCGCTTCAAATAACATGAATAAAAAAATGCAAGAGATGCGGTTTTAGGCATAAATCTTAC
Organism: uncultured Clostridia bacterium; assembly: GCA_934130595.1. Taxonomy (GTDB): domain Bacteria; phylum Bacillota; class Clostridia; order TANB77; family CAG-465; genus CAG-465. The sequence continues at coordinate 9,335 of CAKOYF010000024.1, forward strand.
AAGGTAGAAAGGAAATATAAACAACTTATGGAAAAAGCTACTGAGAGAAAAAAACTACTTTCTATGATTGAAGATTTGGAGTACAAGCTTTCTACGTATGATTCAACATACTCGGATGCTGATGATTTCGTATCAAAACAAGATTTAGAAAGTAACTTGTTTAGACTCCAAGAAAAACTAAAAGAGATTGAAAAAGTCTAAAAAAATAGAGTTGGTTTTAATTAACCAACTCTATTTCTTATTTTTAAGTTAAATATATCTAATTATTTTTTAATGTTAAAGAATACATTTTCTCCATTGTATTGAGCAACAGATCCTAATTCTTCTTCAATTCTCATTAATTGGTTATATTTACATACTCTATCTGTTCTTGATGGAGCACCAGTTTTAATTTGACCAGCGTTCATACCAACAACTAGATCTGCAATTGTTGTATCTTCTGTTTCACCAGATCTGTGTGATACTACTGCAGTATATCCAGCTCTATTTGCCATTTTAATAGCATCTAAAGTTTCTGTAATTGTACCAATTTGATTTAATTTGATTAAGATTGAGTTTGCTACTCCAAGTTTAATTCCTTTTGCAAGTCTTTCTGTATTTGTAACGAATAAATCATCACCTACTAATTGAACTTTGTTTCCAAGTTTTTCTGTAAGTAATTTCCATCCATCCCAGTCTTCTTCAGCAAGTGCATCTTCAAGAGAAATTAATGGATATTTTTCTACCATATCTTCCCAGAATGCAACCATTTCTTCTCTAGTATATAATTTATCTGTTTTCCAGAAATAGTAGCTTCCTTCTTTACCAATTTTCTTAGCTTCATCATACATTTCTGTAGCTGCAGCATCAATTGCTAGTTTGAAATCTACACCTGGTTTGTATCCAGCTTTTTCTATAGCTTTAACTATAAATTGGAAAGCTTCTTCATCTGAAGATAAGTTTGGAGCAAATCCACCTTCATCACCAACAGATGTTGCAAGTCCAGCTTCTTTTAATACTGATTTTAAGTTGTGGAAAACTTCAGCACACATTCTTAAAGCTTCTTTAAATGATGGTGCACCAACTGGCATGATCATGAATTCTTGAATGTTAACTGTGTTATCTGCATGTTTACCACCATTTAAGATGTTCATCATTGGAACTGGTAGTTCTTTACCGTTAACTCCACCTAAGTAATTATATAAACTAACTCCTAAAGCTTCAGCAGCAGCTCTTGCTACAGCAATAGAAACTCCAAGAATAGCATTTGCACCTAATTTACCTTTGTTTGGTGTTCCATCTAGTGCAATCATAGCTTCGTCAATTTCAACTTGATCTAAAGCATTCATTCCTTCAATTTCTGGTGCAATAATGTCATTAACATTATCTACAGCTTTTTGAGTTCCTTTTCCTAAATATCTAGTTTTGTCTCCATCTCTTAATTCAACTGCTTCAAAAGCTCCTGTTGATGCTCCTGATGGAACTGCTGCACGTCCTACGAATCCTCCGTCTACTACTACTTCAACTTCTACTGTAGGATTTCCTCTTGAGTCTAAAATCTCTCTTGCATATACTGTGTCAATTTGTAAGTATTGTTTCATTTAAAATTCCTCCTTATACTTAACTAAAAATTTATACAAACTACATAATATCACGTAGTTTTTGCCTTCTTTTTCTTTCTTCTGCTCTTTGAAGTAATTCATTTTTTCTAGTTTGATATTTTTGTTCAATTTCTTTTTGATACTCTTCTTTTCTTATCTTTGCATCTTGTCTATCATATTCTCTAATTCTTTGCTTTAATTCATAATCTGGAATAGCAAATTGATTATCTTCTATATAGTACTCTAATTCAGCTTTATATAATTCATCTTCTTCAATATTTTCAGTATATTCATTAATTATCTCTTCAGATTTTTCATTGTATTTATATACTTCAAGTATTCCATCAGAAAGCTCATATATTGTTTTTCTAAAATCTAACCAATCTATATCTAAGTCTTTTCCATATCTTTTAACAATGTTTCTAGACATATATGAAAACAAAGCTACAAATCTTTTTGGAGATATCTCTTTATTAAACAATCTCTCTTTTAAGTCCTTGGCTAATTCCTTTAAGTCATCCTTTATCTGGTCTATTTTTTTAGATCTGATTTTTTGTTGTCTTTGTTCTTCTTTTTTAGCCTTTTCTTTTTGCTTTTTTTCTAAATACTTTTCGTATTCTTCTTTTGTTGCAATATCATATAATACTGCTTTACCGCAATTAGGACATTTTAACTTCAAAGGCTCATTACTAATTATATAATGATTAAGAGGTTGAATATATTTTGGTGGGTTTGTAAGATCATACATAAAACCGCATAATCTACAAACAAATATTTTGCTTTTTGATTCTTCTTCATTATCTTCTTCTGCTGTTTCATTAAATTTTTCAATTCCTTTTACAACATCAGCCCAATAATCACTCGAAGATTTTGTTTGATATTTTTCTTCATCAAAATCCATAAATTCTTCCCCCTCTTAATAACTGTTTTTTTAATCTAATTCTACTAATGGTTCACCTGTCATTTCAGATGGAATTTCTTCACCCATCATTTTTAATAATGTTGGTGTTAAATCACAAAGTCTTCCTGATTTAACAGATTTTACTCTGTCTGATACAACAATTAGTGGAACATCGAATGTTGAATGTGAAGTTATAGGTTCACCAGTTTTTAAATCTAGCATTTGTTCACAGTTTCCGTGATCTGCTGTTATTAAAGCTTCTCCTCCTACTTCTTCTATTTTAGATATTACTCTTCCAACACACTTGTCTAAAGCTTCAACAGCTTCAATTGTTTTTTCAAGATTTCCTGTGTGCCCAACCATATCACCATTTGCATAGTTTACTATTATTACATCACAGCTTTTTTCTTCAATAACCTTTATTAAGTTATCTGTTACTTCATAAGCAGACATCTCTGGTTTTAAATCATAAGTTGCAACTTTTGGTGAACTAATTAATATTCTCTTTTCACCAGGATATGGTTCTTCTTTACCACCATTAAAGAAAAATGTTACGTGCGCATATTTTTCTGTTTCAGCTATTCTTAATTGTGTATATCCTTTTTTAGAAATATACTCTCCAAAAGTATTAACTAAAACTTGTGGTTTATATGCTACTAAAACATTTTTTATTGTTTCATCATATTGTGTCATTGTAACAAATACTAAATTGTTAATTTTCTTTGTTTCAAATCCATCAAAATTTGGTAGCATAAATGCTTTAGTAAGTTCTCTTGCTCTATCTGGTCTAAAGTTAAAGTAAATTACTGAATCATTATCTCCTACTGTTGCAAGAGGTTTATCTTCTGAATCTGTTATTACTACTGGTTTAACAAATTCATCAAATTCTTGTGATTCATATGAAGTCTCAATTGCTTTTTGTGCAATCTTAAATTCTTCACCTTTACCATATGCTATAGCATCATATGCAAGTTTTACTCTTTCCCATCTATTATCTCTATCCATTGCATAATATCTTCCTGATAGAGTAGCTATTTTTCCTACACCAATTTCTTTCATTTTTTCTTCAAGCTTTTTGATGTATTCTACAGCTGAAGTTGGTGGTGTATCTCTTCCATCTAAAAGAGCATGTACATATACATTTTCTATACCTTCTCTTTTAGCCATTTCAAGTAATGCAAATAAATGATCAATATGTGCATGTACTCCACCATCTGATACAAGACCTAAAAGATGTAATGAAGAGTTATGATCTTTTACATTTTTCATTGCTTTTTTTAATTCTTCATTATTATAAAAATCTCCATCTTGTATTTCTTTTGTTATTCTTGTTAATTCCTGATATACAATTCTTCCTGCTCCAATGTTAGTATGACCAACTTCTGAATTTCCCATTTGTCCTTCTGGAAGTCCTACAGCCATACCACTTGTTTGAATATATGTATTTGGATATTTCATTATTAATCTGTCGATATTAGGAGTATTTGCTAATTTGAAAGCATTTCCTTTCTCTTCATCATTTAATCCAACACCATCCATAATCATAAGTAAATATTGTCTATTTTTCATTATCCAAAACCTTCACTTTCTAGCTTTTTTAGCATTAATATTATATCATTATTTTTAATAATTTACAATAGCTACGAAATCATTAGTTAGACTTGCTCCACCTACTAATGCTCCATCAATATCACTCATATTTAATATTTCATTTGCATTTGCTGGCTTTACACTTCCACCATATTGAATTCTTACATTTTGAGCTACTTCTTCACTATACATATTTGATATAACGTTTCTAATATGTTTACACATTTCGTTTGCTTGTTCTGCAGTAGCAGTTTTACCTGTGCCGATAGCCCATATTGGTTCGTATGCAACAACAACCTTATTTTTGATTGATTGTTCATCTATTCCATCTAAAGATTCTTTTACTTGCTTTTCAACTACTTCAAACATTTTGTTGCTTTCTCTTTCTTCTAGAGTTTCACCAACGCAAACTATAGGCGCTATATCTTTTTCTAGTAGTTTCTTAGCTTTTTTATTTACGATTTCGTTTGTTTCATTAAAGTATTGTCTTCTTTCACTATGTCCGACGATACAATAACTAACTCCAACAGCAGAAAGCATATTTACAGATGTTTCACCAGTATATGCACCTTTGTCTTCAAAATATACATTTTGTGCACCAAGCTTAATGTTTGTTCCATCTATTGCATCACTTACTCTATCTAGAGATACAAAGTTAGGACATATAACAACATCTACTTCATCAGTATTGATTCTGTCTTTTATTTCCATAACAAAATTTTCAGCTTTGTTTACACAATAATTCATTTTCCAGTTTCCTGCAATTATCTTCTTTCTCATAAATATACTCCTTTACTATTCGTCTTTATCTTCTAATGCTTCAATTCCTGGTAATTTTTTACCTTCCATGAATTCTAATGATGCTCCACCGCCTGTAGAAACATGGCTCATTTCTTTTTCAAGTCCAGCTTTTTCTACTGCAGCAGCACTATCTCCTCCACCTATAATAGTTATTGCTTCACTATTTGCCATAGCATTTGCAATTTCATTTGTTCCTGTTGCAAATTTATCTATTTCAAATACACCTACTGGTCCATTCCATACAACTGTTCCAGCAAGATCTATTTCTTTTCTAAATAATTCTATTGTTTTTGGTCCAATATCTAATCCCATATATCCTTCTGGAATATCATAAGGATCACATACAACAGTATTAGCATTTTCGTTCATATCATCTGCAGCTACAGTATCTACAGGAATTATCATTTTTACATTTTTGTCTTTAGCTTTTTGTAAAATTTCTTTTGCTACTTCGATTTTATCATCTTCACACAAAGATTTACCAATATTTCCTCCTTGTGCTTTGATGAATGTAAACATCATAGCTCCACCTATTAATAATGTATCTACTTTATCTAATAAATTAGTAAGTACTGCAATTTTACTTGATACTTTTGAACCACCAACTATAGCAACAAGTGGCCTTTGTGGATTATTTATTCCGCCATCAAGTGCTGCAATTTCTTTTTCTATTAAAAATCCTGCAACTGATGGTAAATAATGTGTAACTCCTTCAGTAGATGCATGTGCTCTGTGCGCACTTCCAAATGCATCATTTACAAATATTTCACCTAAAGAAGCTAATTTTCTTGCAAATTCAGCATCATTTTTTTCTTCTTCTTCATACATTCTTGTATTTTCTAGAAGACATACATCTCCGTCTTTCATTGACATCACATATTCTTTTGTTTCATCTGATGTTATATCTTTTAAAAGTTTAACATCTTTATCTAGTAGCTCAGATAATCTTTTAGCTACTGGAGCTAAACTTTTATTTTGTCCTGTTTTTCCTAAGTGTGAGCAAAGAATAACTCTTGCACCTGCATTAATTAAGTAATTAATTGTTTTTAAAGATTCAACTATTCTTTTATCACTTGTAATCTTAGAAGGATCTTCTTTACTAAGTGGAACATTAAAATCACATCTAACAAGTACTCTTTTTCCTCCCACTTGAACATCTCTTACTGTTTTTTTGTTTAACATATTATTCTCTCCTTATTTTATGAAAAAATAAGCTGGCATAGTATAACCCATAACCAGCTTATAATATTTTATTGATTGTCTACTTCAGCCATATGTTGTGCTAAGTCTACAACTTTATTTGAATATCCCCATTCATTATCGTACCAAGCTACAAGTTTTACAAATGTATCTGTTAATTGTATTCCAGCTTTTACATCGAATATTGATGTATGATAATCATGTATAAAGTCTGAAGATACTAAAGCTTCATCTGTCCATGACATAACACCTTTTAGTTCTCCGTCGCAAGCTTTTTTAACAGCTTCAACAATTTCATCATATGTTGCTGGTTTTTCCAAATTACATGTTAAATCTACTACTGAAACATCTAAAGTAGGTACTCTAAATGACATACCAGTTAATTTTCCATTTAATTCAGGAATAACTTTTCCTACAGCTTTTGCTGCGCCAGTAGATGATGGAATAATATTGTATGTTGCAGCTCTTCCACCTCTCCAATCCTTGTTTGAAGGACCGTCAACTGTTTTTTGAGTTGCTGTTACAGAGTGAACTGTTGTCATTAATCCATCTTTAATTCCAAAGTTATCATTAATAACTTTAGCTAGAGGTGCAAGACAGTTTGTTGTACAAGAAGCGTTTGAAACAACTTTCATGTCTTTTGTATATTTATCTTGGTTAACACCCATTACGAACATTGGAGCATCTTTAGATGGTGCAGAAATTATAACTTTCTTTGCTCCACCTGTAAAGTGAGCTGATGCTTTTTCTGTTGTTGTGAATACACCAGATGATTCTACTACATATTCAACTCCAGCTTTAGCCCAAGGAATTTCATTTGGGTCTTTGAAGTTATATACAACTACTGTTTTTCCATCTATTACTAGATTTCCATCTACAACTTCTACTTTAGCATTTAATCTTCCATGAATAGTATCATATGTTAACATATATTTCATATATTCAACATCAATAAATGGATCATTTATTGCTAGTACATCTACATCCTCTCTTTCTAGTGATGCTCTCATCACAAGTCTTCCGATTCTTCCGAATCCGTTAATTCCAAGTTTAACTTTCATAAAAAATTACCTCCTTATTTTTACAACCATTATTTTATATCACTACGTCTCTTTTTTCAATAGTTTTACCATAAAAAATATCGTTTTTTTCCGCTATTTCTGGGGCTTTTAAGCTTTTTTTATTTTTTACTTTATTTTCATTGATAACCGTAATTTTTTGTGATAAAATATATAATTTGCCTTCTTTTATTTTATGCATTAATATTACTTTTTTATATTTAAATATAAAAATGACATGCTAAAATTAGCACGTCTTCTTTGCTACATATTTTCTATTTCCTTTATATTAAGTCCTGTAAGTTCTGAGATAGTCTTTTTGTCTATATTTGCCTTCAACATATTTTTAGCAATACTTATTTTTTCTTCTAAAGCACCGTTTTTCTTTCCTTCTATAAATCCTTTTTTCTCTCCATCTTCAAGTCCCTTTTTATATCCTTCTTTTATTCCACTATCTCTCATTGCCATTTCATCTCGTACTGCTTTTTCTCTTAACTCTGCTAATCTTCTTTCGTTTTCGTCTTGACTTATTTTATCTAATTGCTCTTTTGCTTTCTTTATTTCCTTGTTTTTCATTATAATAGATCCCTCTACTTTCTCTTTATTGTATGTTTTCTATTTGCTCTATAGTCAATCCTGTAAGTTCTGAGATAGTCTTCTTGTCTATATTTACCTTCAACATATTTTTAGCAATGTTTATTTTTTCTTTTTTCTCTCCATCTTCAAGTCCTTTTTTATATCCTTCTTTTATTCCACTATCTCTTATTGCCATTTCATCTCGTACTGCCTTTTCTCTTAGTTCTGCT
>CAKOYF010000025.1 GCA_934130595.1 uncultured Clostridia bacterium
CTAGTTGCAAACCACAATACGAAAAATGCTTAAAAATAAAGAAAAACTAGTACTTTTATAGTGGTCAGCCCAGCCAAAATAAAAATCACTAGAAATGTTGAAATATCAATGTTCCTAGTGATTATTTTTTAGATTTTAATGCAATTTTAATGCAACCCATTTAAATATGAAATATATTTATCTACTTCTTTTTCTTTAAATTTATTAAATACAGATGTATAAGTATTAAGAGTAGTATCTATATCGCTATGTCCCAATAATTTAGATAATGCAACAGCAGTCATTCCAGACTCTATGCAACGTGTTGCAAAGGTATGGCGTAGCATGTGAGTATTTACATTACTAGTTTTTAATTTAGATTGTTTCATATCAGTTTTATTTATTATTGTAGTTGTTGTTCTTATACCTGCATTTTTACATATTCGCTTAAAATGTGCGTTTATTGTACTAGGTGATATAAGATTATTATTTTCACTAAAAAGTATAAAATTCAAACTATTGTATCTCTTTAAAATTATATCTTTTATAAGAGGTGTAATGGGTATATCTCTAGTACCTGAATATGTTTTTGTAGTTTTTCCGATTATAACTTTATCTTTTTCATCTTTAGTTAAAGTTTTTACTATATGAATAACGTTATTATTGAAGTCTATATTTGATTTATCAAGAGCTAATATTTCACCAATTCTAGCACCAGTAAATAAAGCAAATTTTATAATATCAGAATATGGATCATATTCTTTATTTAATTCATCAACAAGTAATTTTTGTTCTTCAACTGTTAGAGCATCTATTTTTTTATCTTGTTTTGAGCTTTTAGGAGTTAAAATAAGACCTTTTACATCAAAAGGGTTATAATTTATCATATTATTTAATAAAGCTTGATTAAAACCCATTTTAATTAATTGTGATACTTTATGTATAACACTATTAGAATAATCAGAGATAGAAGAGAGAGCAGCATTAATATTTTTAGCAGATATTTTTTGAATTTCATATTTTCCTAGACCTGTATTATTTACTATTTCTAAATAATTTAATTTTCTTTTATAAGTTGCAGAGCTTATTATATTATTTTTATATTGTGTTTCGATAAAGTCTTTTAATATTTCATTTAATGTTATCTTAGATTTTTCTACTAATTTACCTTTATCAAAATCGTTTTTTAATTTAGTCATTTTTTCGTTTACTTCTTTTCTTGTTTTACCATAAACTGTTTTTCTTTTAATATTTCCATCATCTTTATATCCTAAAGATAGTTGACCAACCCACCTTTTTAAATTCTCACTATAATATATAGAGCCTTCGCCATTTCCTCTTTTAGACATAAAAAAATCTCCTTTCTTATAAACAAATGTTTCTTGAAAAGAGCATAAATTTATACTATAATATAAATATAGCACTTTTCAAGTGTAAAAAAATAATATTTTTATAATGTACTAGTCTTGGCGGAGGAGTACATTATTTTTTTATTTAAAAATATCAAATATACTAAAAGTAGTTTTTTTATAAACTTTATTATATAAAGCTTTCTTTGGGTGTAGAATACCCATACCTTTTTTACCATATCCAGGTATAATAGCTCTTTTTAAAGTTCTTTTTGCTTTTCCTGTAGTTCTAGCTTTAAAACTTTTATTAAAACTAGGTTTTCTCATACCAAACTTCATATAATCATCTCCATTATATTCCTAATAGTTTAGCTTTTACTTTGTTGTATTCATCTTCTGTAATAGCACCACTATCTAATAAATCTTTGTATTTTACTTTTAAGCTAAAAAATCCCATACAAAAATTATTCTTTAAACTGTTCTTCTAATCTCTTTAACTATTCCTAATATTTTAATAGGCAATTTTTCTATCTCATCATTTGAATAAAATTTTATTTCATAATTAGGATTTAAAGGCTGAAGAATAATACCATCTTTATTTTTTATAACTCTTTTAAAAGTACCATCATTACCATTTACCATCACTATGCAATCCTGTCCACTCTCGCAATCATCTGCTTTTTGTACTATTAATATGTCTCTATCTAAATATTTTGGATTCATAGAATCTCCGCTAACTTTTACACCAAAATATTCTTTATCTCCATTAAACATTTTACTATCAAGTTCTTCATAATCTATTACTTCATCTATTAACTCAATAGGAATGCCAGCAGGTATTTTAGCAAAAACTGGTATTCTATTATGATTATTTAGCTTTGCTTCTTCAATTAAATCTGTTTTATATATATTTAAGTAATCAGCTATTTTTTGTATAGCATCCATTCGTGGATAGGCTTTACCATTGCACCAACCAGATATATTAGATGAAGCATAACCCAGATCATTAATTATATCATTTTGCGTTTTACCTCTAACTTGCATCCAATGTTTTAGGTTTGTAGAAAAAATTTTCTTTAACTCATTAGATTCCATAAAACTCACCACCTTCTAAAGCATATTATAACATAAAAAATGAGAAAAACAATATTTTTATTAAAATAAACTCAAAAAAAACGAGATTTTTTTAAAAAAGCACTTGACATTCGATTTAATCGAGATTATAATATAAGTGTAAGAGGAAGGAGGAAGAAAAATGGATGGATATATGATAAGTTTAGAAGCAGCACGTGTAAATGCAAAATTGACACAAGAACAGGCAGCAAAACATGTAGGAATACGAAAAGAAACATTATCTAGTTGGGAAAGAGGAATAACATATCCAAAAGCAAATCAATTAGATAAGTTATTAAAGCTATATAAAGCACCAAAGGATATTGTTAAAATCTAATTTTTTTTATTTTTAGTCTCGATTATAACGAGAAATTACAAAAGGGGTGATTAAATGGAAAAAGCAGAAATTCAATTAATGATAATGGATTTAATAAGTCAAATAGAAGAGGTTATTAAATCTAAAGATTTTCTTGAAAATACAATAAAGAAAACAGTAAAAGAAACATTAATAACACAATTAGAAGAAAAAAATATATCTAGTGAAGATTATGAAAAAGCACTAGATATATTAAATAATTATAAGCTAGGATAAACCTAATTTAGTTTTTATAAATGATATTGCAATTTCTTGAATAATTGGCAAAGAAACAGAAGCTAATTGTGATGCTACTGTTTTAGTATTTTTCCAAATACTATTATCACGGATAGTATCTAAAAATTGATGTCCGTTATATGTAAGTGAAAATATAAAATAAGTTGGTGTGCATGGCTCATCACATATTTTAGATACATTAATAAATCCAGCTTCTGAAAGTCGTTCAACAGTATATACAAGTTCATCTCTTGTATAATCTTTTAGGCTTAAAGAACCTGTAGAAATCCTATGAGTATAAGATAGGTTATCTTCTAAATAAATTAACAAATCACGTATACAATCTTTATTTAATTTCATAAATAATATCCTCCTATGGATATTATATCAAAAATATTAAATAAAAGAAAGGAGACGATAACATGGAAAAGAATATATCAATAAAAAAAGCAGCAAACTTGCTAGGTAAATCAGAACAATTTGTAAGAGTTGGACTTCAAAAAGGAATTTTCCCTTTTGGAAATGCAATTAAATTAAGTAGCAAGTGGACTTATAGTATTATACCAGTTGCGTTTTATAACTACATTGGAAGACCAGATTTAATAAAAAAAGAGGGGGTGAGTAAATGATAACAAGTAGATTTTTTATAGAAAATAAAGAAGTAATAGGCTTATGGACAATATATGCAATTGTAATGCTATTAGCATATTGCATTATAGAAACAATAATAAATTCTATAGTTTCAAAAATAAAAAGAGCTAGAAGAATTAAAAGAAGAAAAATGCAAAGCCAAAATGAATTTTACAGATTAGCAAATAAATCTAGAGTAAGTTCACAAATAAGAGCAGTTATGAGTGCTCAATTGTAAGGAGATGAGGTTGATATGATAGAGCAAGAAACTAGAATAGATAGTCTACACAAAGTAGATAGAAAAAGAAGATGCTTCCAGATAAGAGAAGTATTAAAAAATAGTAAAGATGGAATGACAGCCAAAGAAATATCAAAAGCGTTAGGATTTCCAGAAAGAAATTATGTTGCACCTAGATTGACAGAAATGAAAGATAGAGGAGAAGTTGAAACTGTAGATAAAAGATATGATAAAGAAACAGATAGACAAGTAGCTGTTTACAAATTGAAAGAGGTGGAAATATGAACAAGGTTATAGAGCTATTTCAAAACAAAGAGATAGAAAAATTAAAACAAGAAAATGAAAGTAAATCTAAAACGATACAAAAGTTACAAGATTTTATATATAAACATCTAGTTGAAGATGGAGAAAAAAATGGTTCAATAGAGGCTTCGAAAACACTATTGAACACTACAGGATACAAAAATATTCCTAAACTTAATTCTAACATAATTGAAATAAAAATTCAAGATAGGAGGCTGCAATAATGAATGAATGGGTGGATAAAACTGCATAGACAATTATTAAATTCTGCTATCTTTAAAAATGAAAGATTACTTAAGGTGTGGGTATGGTGTTTATTAAAAGCTGAATATAAGCAAAGTGAAACTATGGTAGGGAACCAGTTAGTGAAACTAGAAAAGGGACAATTTATTTTTGGCAGAGAAGAAGCTTCGAAAGAATTAGGAATAAAAGAAAGCACTTTATACAAGGATATGAAAAATTTAGAAAAATTGAATTTTTGTAACATCAAAAGTAACAACAAATTTTCTGTTATAACTATTGAAAAATGGGAATTTTATCAAGATACAGAAGAAAACGAGAACAGCAAAAATAACAACAACGGAACAACAACGGAACACAAACAAGAATATAAAGAATATATAAATAATAATAATATATATAATTTTAATAATAGCGACGAAAATGAAAATTTGGAAAGTGAAGAATACAAAGAACAAAAAAATCACTATTCTAAATTTATTGAGCAACTTAATAATAAAAATTTTGGAGGGAGAAAAGATGGATAGAAATTTAAGTTTATATAATATTACAAATAAATTTATAGATTTATTTGAGAAAGCACAAGAAGGAGAGCTAACAGAAAGCGAGATACAAGAACAAGGAAATGAATTAGCATTAGCTTTACAAAATAAAGGGACAAGCATAGTAGCTTATACTAGAAATACAGAAAGTTTAATTGAAGCAATGAAGACAGAAGAAAAGAGAATATCAGAAAATAGAAAAGCGCTAGAAAATAAATTAGATAAATTTAAAGAATATGTAAAAGATAATATGCAAAAATTAGGTATTCAAAAACTAGAAAGTGAATTAGGTACATTATCTATATCTAAAAATCCAGCAAGCGTGGAAATATTAGATGAAAGTATGATACCTGCGGAGTATTTAAAAGATAAAATAACAACTACAGTTGATAAGACTTTAATAAAGAATGATTTAAAATCAGGCAAAAATATTCAAGGTGTAAGACTAGTAGAAAATAAGACTAGTTTAAAAATAAAGTAGGGAGTGTTAAAGATGGAACAAATTAAAGAAATGAACATATTTGAAAAACTATTAAAAATAACATCAGAAATGAAGAACGTAAATAAAAATCTAGAAGTTGGAGTAGGGAAATCTAGTTATAAGGCAGTAGGAGAAGCCGATGTATTAAAAGCAGTAAAAGAATTGGAAGAAAAATATAGAGTTTACTCATATCCTGTAGATAGAAAAGTAATAGATAAAGGAGTTCTTGAAACAGAAAAAGAATATATTGATAAAAATGGTAATAAGAGCGTACAAAAAGGAAATCAATTATTTATGAGAATTGAAACAATATATAAGTTTGTTAATGTTGATAAAGCAGAAGAAAGTATTGAGATTAAGACATATGGTGATGGAATAGATACACAAGACAAAGCACCTGGAAAAGCAATGACTTATGGAGATAAATACGCACTAATGAAAGCTTATAAGATAATTACTGGAGAAGATCCAGACCAAAATAAAAGTCCAGATGAAGTAAAGTATAGTAAAGAAAAAAACGATAAAAAAGAAGAAGTAAATATTATAGATATAAATGCAAAAGTAGGTTTTGGAAAATATAAGAACAAAACATGGATAGAAGTTTATAACGAAAATAAAAATTATTTTGATTGGTTAATAGATAATGCCAAATCAGAAGAAGGAAGAGAAACATATAAAGAAATACTAGAAAAAATAGAAAGTAGTTTTATAACAATGGAAGAAGTTATCAGTGATGATACAAAAAATTTATAAAGTTAGAAAAGGAGATATGATTTATGAAAAATAGAATTTTGGGTGTAAAAGGTTTTAATAAAGATATGACTTGCAGAAATATGCAATACGAAGAAGGTAAAATATATAAAATGGATGAGGAACCAGAGTGTTGTAATAAAGGATATCATTTTTGTGAAAATCCTGTAGATTGCTTAAGCTATTATAACCCAGCAGATAGTGTTTATCATGAAGTAGAGGCTACAGGAAAAATAAGTAGAGATGATGGCAGTAGTGATACAAAGATAGCTACAAATGAAATAAAAATAGGTGCAAGACTAGATTTTCAAACTATGGTAAAAATAGCAATTGATTTCACTTTAAGCCATTGTAAGAAGACATCTAAAAAATCAGCTAACAAATCTGAAGATAGATCTATAGCAAGTAATACTGGAGATAGTTCAGTAGCAAGTAATACTGGAGATAGTTCAGTAGCAAGTAATACTGGATATAGTTCAGTAGCAAGTAATACTGGAGATAGTTCAGTAGCAAGTAATACTGGATATAGTTCAGTAGCAAGTAATACT
>CAKOYF010000026.1 GCA_934130595.1 uncultured Clostridia bacterium
GTTGGAGAAAAATTAAAAATAGATTTACCAGAAAAAGAAGGATACTATATAAAAGGAGATAAGACAATAGAGGTAGATTACAAAGAAGGAGAAATAGTAATAAATGCTGAATACATAAAAATAGAACCTGCTCCAGAAACAGGAGATATAAATGTATTAGTTTATGCATTAATGCTTATAGTATCAGGTACAGCTATAGTAGTAGCTAAGAAACATTTTTCTAGAAAATAGTATAAATAATATAAGTATTATAGAGCCTAAGTTGTAAAAAAACAGCAACTTAGGCTTTTATATTACATACATATTAAAAATAAGTGAAATATTTGATAGAAGCCTAAAATAAAAAAATTATTTGATGTATAATTATTATAATAAAATTAGGAGGAAGATATATGAAAAATAAAACAGTGTTGAAAATTATGTTATTTTTTGTAGTCCTTGCAAATATTTTTATTATACAAAATAAAGTATTTGCAGCAGATATGGAGCAAATGACATATTTTGAAGATATAGGAAAGTATTCAATAGCAATTGCAGGAAACAATAATGCTTGTAGAGGAACAGAAAGATTGCAAGGAGTTTATTTAATAAAAGATTATCCTAGTAATTGGGACCAAATAAAAAATAATATACCTAGTGATATTGTTTCTAGAATAAACAATATTTCAGGTTCATATTTGAATTTTGATGGTACAGTGGCTAAAGCGTGGATAACTACTATGTACACAGATAATCAGAATGATTATGAGCATAATATACAAAAAGATGTATTAATAATAAAACCAGATGGTAGCTATGAGGTCTTAACAAGAGCTACAATACAAACATTACAAATAGATATAACTCAAAAAGGATATTATTATGTATCGATATTAGATGCAGATCCTAATCCACAACAGGCTTGGGCAATAACATGTATATATAAAAATGATAGTTTACCAAATAAGTATGTAAAAGTGGTATATCCAAAAATGACAGTATATTTAACAAATGGTTCATCAGTAGATATAATGTATAATTCACGTTTTGAATTAAAAGATGAATTTGAAATATTTGGAATAATAATAGCTGGAGGCGACTGGGCTTTTCCTTTAGCTGGTTCAACAGAAGATAAGTTTGAAGCCATATTAGAAGATGGATCTATAAAACAACTTTATGAAGATCAATATAATGGGAAGACTATATTTAAAGGTAGAACTAGTACAGATTTTGCTAATGGAACATTTAATACTATAAGAACACATAACATACAAGGTGGAGAACTTGATATATTTAATGAAAAGATAGGAAAAGAATATTTTTCAAATAAAAGTGTTTTGGGATATAGAGTAACTAAAATCGGTACTAACGTTATAATGCCTCAACTTATGGGAATTGCGCAAGAGATTTATTCTCCTAAGATTAGTATAAAAACTACAATAAAAGATTCTACCCCAGATTCAATAATAAAAGATGAAACTATGCATATTACAGTAAATGCTTCAAATTTAGCAGATGATGAAACTGGAAAATGTATAGCATACAATTCTAAAATAGTATCATATTTAGATGAATGTTTGTCTAATGCAAGTAATATAACAGTTAAATATAATGGCAATGAATACAGTGGAAGTGCAGTCTATGATTCTACTACTAATTCTGTTATATTAGAAAACATTACTACTATAAATCCTTTAGATGAAATTACAATAGAATATGATGCTGTTGTAAATGATAAAATCAAAAATAAAGGGGATATAAATAGTAGTATTAAACTTAATACAAATGCTAAGGTAACTACTTATCCAATGGATATGAGTAGTTTCTCAGATTCAGAAAAAGAGAAATATAGTAGTTTATACCTTGAAGCAGAAGATGACGATGATACAACTGGATCATATAAGGTTGAAGCTGGAAGTGTAACAATAAAATACATAGATAAGATTACAAATAAAAATATAGCAGATGATGTAACAATAAATGGATATATTGGAGACAAGTATACTACAGAAGCTAAAACTTTTAGTGGATATGTTTATGATAGTGTTGATGGACAAGTTGCAGGAAGTTTAGATGAAACATCAAAAACAATAACATATTATTATATAAAACAATCAAATGTAGTGGCTAAGTACGTAGATGAAAATACAGGAGCAGAAATTCCAGGAGTAGATGAAGTGGCAACCACATATAAACAAGGTGAAAGCTATACAACTGAGAAGAAAGATATTTCAAGTTACACATATACAAAAGATACGGGCAATACAGCAGGAATAGTAGCAGATAAAGATATTGAAGTAGTGTACTATTACAAGAAAAATTCAGCAGGAGTAGTAACAAAACACATTGATACAGTAACTAAAAAAGAAATAGCAAAAAGCACAACACAAACAGGACTAGAAAATGATAACTATACAACAAGTTCAGTAACAATAAATGGATATGTATTAGTGTTAACACCAGCAAATGCTAGTGGAAAAATGACACCAGAACAAATAACAGTAACATATGAGTACAGAAAATTATCTAATGTAACAGTAAAATATATAGATGAAAATACTGGAAAAGAGATTCCAGGAGTGGATGAAATAACTACAACATACAAACAAGGAGAAAGCTATACAACAGAAAAGAAAACAATAGATGAATATACATTCACAAAAGATACAGGAAATACAGCAGGAACAGTAGCAGACAAAGATATTGAAGTAGTATATTACTACAAGAAAAACTCAGCAGGAGTAATAACAAAACATATTGATACAGTAACTAAAAAAGAAATAGCAAAAAGCACAACACAAACAGGACTTGAAAATGATAGTTATACAACAAGTCCAGTAACAATAGATGGATATGTATTAGAAGTAACTCCAGCAAATGCAACAGGAAAAATGGCAACAGAACAAATAACAGTAACATATGAGTACAGAAAATTATCTAATGTAATAGTAAAATACATAGATGAAAACACAGGTGCTGAGATAGCAGACAAAGTAAGTACAACATACAAACAAGGACAAAACTATACAACAGATAAAAAAGATATATCAGGGTACACATATACAAAAGATACAGGAAATGTATCAGGAATAGTAGCAGATAAAGATATTGAAGTAGTATATTATTACAAAAAGACATCAGCAGGTGTAATTACTAAATACATAGATCAAGTAACAAAAGAAGAAATAGCTACAAGTAAATCACAAACAGGACTAGAAAATGATGATTATACAACAACAGCAGAAGTAGTAAATGGATATGAATTAGTGGTAACACCAGACAATGCAAAAGGAAAAATGACACCAGCACAAATTACTGTAACATACGAATATAGAAAATTATCAGATGTAACAGTAAAATATATAGATGAAAATACAGGTGCAGAAATTCCAGGAGTAGACGAAATAACAACTACATATAAACAAGGAGAAAGATATACAACAGAGAAAAAAGAAATATCAGGATATACATATACTAAAGATACAAACAATACATCAGGTGTAGTAGAAGGAACAAATATAGAAGTAGTATATTATTATAAAAAGACATCAGCAGGTGTAGTTACTAAATATATCGATCAAGTTACAAAAGAAAAAATAGCAGCAAGTAAATCACAAACAGGACTAGAAAACGATGAGTACACAACAACAGCAGAAGTAGTACCTGGATATGAGCTAGTATTAACTCCAGCAAATGCGACTGGGAAAATGACACCTGAATTAACAACAGTAA
>CAKOYF010000027.1 GCA_934130595.1 uncultured Clostridia bacterium
ATTTATTACTATCTGGACTATTTTTTGATACTAGTTGAGCAGTAAATTCTGCACCTGCTAGATTTTGTTTTTCTGTTGAGTCTGTTTTTTCTAGATATTTTGTTATATCTATATTATTTCTTTTTACATTATCTTTTGATGTTATTGTATGTTTTGAAAATTCTTCTTTTTGTGCAGCTGGATCTTGTGCTACTGTGTATACTTTTTCATCTATTAAGTATCCTTCTGGTGCTTTTGTTTCTTTTACATAGTATGTTCCTACTAAGTACCATCCACTTGTTGCACTATATGTTCCATCTGCGTTTTTAGCTATTGTTAATGTTTCTACTGCATCTGTACATGCTGCATCTCTATATAATGTATATTCTGCATTTTCTAGATGTGCATCTCCTTGAGTTGTTGTTCCCGTTTCAGTATCTTCTTTATATACTGTTATTTGCATTTTCTTTGCTACATCTGTTATATCTGCATATTTATATGCTTCTCTTTCTGTTTTATCTAGTTCTATAAATTGTTCAAAGCTTGTACTTCTTGTTGTTGCTCCATTTATATAGAACTCTCCATTATATGCTGTATCTGGTACTTTTGATTCCCATACTCTATATGTTCCATATGGTAAATCTTTTATTGTACAGTTTCCATACGCATCTGTTACAGCTTTATATGATTTATTACTATCTGGACTATTTTTTGATACTAGTTGAGCAGTAAATTCTGCACCTGCTAGATTTTGTTTTTCTGTTGAGTCTGTTTTTTCTAGATATTTTGTTATATCTATATTATTTCTTTTTACATTATCTTTTGATGTTATTGTATGTTTTGAAAATTCTTCTTTTTGTGCAGCTGGATCTTGTGCTACTGTGTATACTTTTTCATCTATTAAGTATCCTTCTGGTGCTTTTGTTTCTTTTACATAGTATGTTCCTACTAAGTACCATCCACTTGTTGCACTATATGTTCCATTTGCATTTTTAACTATTGTTAATGTTTCTACTGCGTCTGTACATGCTGCATCTCTATATAATGTATATTCTGCATTTTCTAGATGTGCATCACCTTGAGTTGTTGTTCCTGTTTCAGTATCTTCTTTATATACTGTTATTTGCATTTTCTTTGCTACATCTTCTATAGAATATTGTAATGTTTCATCTTTATTTACATCAATATTAAAACTATTTATTCTATCTTTTGAACCATTTAACATGAAAATTCCACTAAATGCAGTATTAGGTACAACCTCTTCAACTATAGTATAATTTCCATAAGGTACTCCTGTAATTAAACAATGTCCATTTTCATCTGTATATGTAGATAAATATGTTTCGGCAGGAGATGCCAATTGTACTTTGTCTGCAAAATTATTTACTGTTAATTTAAATCTTGCACCTTTTAGTTTTTGAACATCTGTTGAATCTGTAGCTTCTAATGTTTTGTTTATGGTTATATTTACTCTGATTAAATCATAAACATAAGTAACTTCTGTTATATTATTTTCCATTTTTCCTGATGTATTTCCACTATTACTTTCTAATCTATATCCATAAATATCTTTTGGTGTTGTTGTATAAGAATCTAATAAATTTCCGTTAGTTTCTACATCATCTGCTATTTTTACACCTTTTTTATTTACAAAGTGTGTAATTACTTTAGCTTTTAAAGTAGTGTTTACTGTATTAGATGTCATAGTGTATGAGTTATTTATTGTAACTTGTGCTTTATCTTGAATATTAGCAGAAGTTGATGAATTATTTATTGTTGTATCAATTACAAATTTATATTTTTGTCCATTATATGCCATATTATTTAAATATGTTTGATTAAAAGTATAAGTTAATTTTCTTGTTGAATTATTATATCCTACACTTCCTGCTGATGCAGTAATATCTGCACCTGTTTCGTTATATACCTTTAGTGAATTATATGTTAGATTTGAATCTATAGTATCACTAAACATTAATCCTGAATAATGGAAAGCACTATCATATCTTTGAGATATTTTTTGCTCAATTGTATATGTTAATTTTTCTCCAAGTTTTGATTCAGATTTATCTACTGATTTTACAGGATCACTTGGTAAAGTTGCTGTAAGAGGTGTATATTGGAAATGATATCCTATACTTGTTCTTCCAAATCCGTAAAGTTCAACGTTTAAATGATCTTTATTTTTATATTGGAATGCAACACAGTTTAAAGATCCTGCTTCTGTTGAACCATCACCTGTACCATAATATGTATTATAATATGTTCTGCTAGAAACTAGTGATTGTTTAGTACTAGCATAAGCCATTTGTGTAACGTTATATATGTATGCTTGGCTAGATTGGTTTGCACCTGCTCCTTCATTTTCATCTTCTGAAAATATAGATAAGTACGCAGTATTAATATTTATTGGTGAGGATTCACCATGATAATAGAAATAAATATCCGCATTAACGTGTTCTACACCTTCATACCACCATTCATTTGACGAAAGCATATGGCTTCCAAATGCTGACCAGTACAAATATGAATTTTCTTTGTTTGTAACTATATCTGAATATATTAACTTCATATCTATTGGTCTTCCATTTAAAGTTCCACAATTATTAAAAAATACTGTAATTGTAGAATTAAGGTTTTGACCTGCTCCAGAGTTTGAATAATATACTCCTCTTGAAGGTGATCCGGAACTACAAGTTCCATCTCTTATAGTATACGAAGATCCTCCTGATACTGAAACGCTAGGTAAAGTTGAATAATTTAAAACTAAATTATCAAAAGTACTAGGTTCAAATAAATACTGAGAATCTATTCCTGTGTATGCAAATATGTTTTGTTTGCCTACAATTATTAATCCTAATACTAATATCATCATTAGCATTGCCTTAATTCTTTTCATATATATCCTCCTTATTTTTCATAATCATTACACTAAAATTTTACTATAAATGCTAAAATAATTCAATAAATATTATCACGTATTATACTCTGTAACAATTTTGAAATATACTATTAAATATCATGAAATAAAGCAAAAAATAGGATAGCTTTATACGCTATCCTATCCTATTTTATTTTTTAGACTTATTTAGTTTTTTTCTTGTTTTTTACTACAACAAATACAATTCCTGCTACACATACTACAGCAACTATAACTAATGCTACTACAGCTATATCTCCTGTTTTTGGTGCTCTTTCATCTTTTACTACTATTTTTATATCTTCTGCATCTATTGTTATTTCATGTGGTGTTGTATCTATTAAGTATTCTTCTGGAGCTTCTAATTCTGTATATGTGTATTTTCC
>CAKOYF010000028.1 GCA_934130595.1 uncultured Clostridia bacterium
TTAAACTCGAAATTACTACATTTTAATGTTATGTTTGGTACTGTTGTTTCTTCTACTACATATGTTCCATATGGTAGATCTTCTATTATACAGTATCCATTTGCATCTGTTGGAGCTTTACATTTGTATGTTTTTACATTGTTTGTTCCTATTGATGATTTTAATGTTGCTGTAAATTCTGCTCCCTCTAATGGTGATTTTGCTGAGCTTGTTGTTTCACCTATATATTTATGTATCTCTATTGAATTATATATTGGTGTTTCAGGAGCTTCTACTGTATTAAATGTCGCTTCTGAATTATCTTGTCCAGTATAACCAACACTTACAGGAATTCTTGTTGCATTTAACAAGAAACCTTCTGATTCTTTTACTTCTTGATAGTAATAGTTTCCTATTGGTAAGTTAGTTACTGGATCTGTTTTACCACCATCTTTTGTTGTTACTTTTACAATTGTTTGGTTTGCACTATATATTTTTGTTGGTCCTTCATATATATCTGATTCTGCTCTTAATTCATAATCTGCACCATCTACAGTTGCATCCCCTTGAGTATTGTCTCTATTTCTGTCATCATATTTTACTAATGATACTTTACCTCTTTGGTAACTATCTACAACATATGCTTCTGCTGTTTGATTTGATTCAACTTGTACTGTAACTGGATTTCCATTTTTTACCATGTTATTTGGTGCAGAAAGTTCTGTTACTGTATATTGTCCTTTTTTCAAATCATTTAATGTAGTTGCATGATCTTCAGTTGTTACTTGTTGATAGTATCCATCTGGTCCACTTATACCAAGTGTTGCTCCAGCTATATAGTTTCCTCTTTCATCTTTTTTACCTACAGATAAATTTCCTTTTCCAGTTGTATATGCTATTTTGTATAGTCCTGTACCTGCTTGGTTATGTAATGAAGCAGTTAAGAAACCAACTAACATATAATCATCTGTTACTTTGTATATTTTAATTTTAATTTTCCAAGCCATTTCTCTTGGGTCACCACTGATATCATCTGTATCTGGTAAACGTTTATGATCAGTTGTAAAACTTGTACTTCCATGTGAACATTTTAAATATGCAGCTGTTCCACCTGGAATTGTAAATTTATTATCTACATTTATATCTTGTTTGAAACGTAGTAAATGCTGAATCCAGTCTGTACCTTCTTGAAGATTTCCTAGATCTACATTTGTATCATTTAAAATTGATTTTACTAAGTTGTCCCAACCACTTGCTGGAGCATACATATTAAAGTTACCTTGAATTCTAAATGCAATATATACATCTACCATACTAGAGTTTAAAGTACCTGATGGAGTACCTTCAATCCAGTACGAAGAACCCTCAGCTGGTATTTCATTTACAATCCATACACCATTTCCGCCATTTACTGGAATATCGTCAACTGTAGCTTGAGTAGATATCATTTCTTCATTTCTTTTGTTTACATTTTCTTCAACATTTTTTTCTGAAATACTAATATCTACATCTTGAATTGTACTTGGAAGAACACTGATTACTATAATACCTTCTTTTTCATAGTATTTCCAATCTGTAGTTTCTTTTCCATTTACATTTACTTTAAAGTAATCTTGATTTATATTTTCTTTTGCTTTATCATCTAGTGCTACTCTAATACCAAATTCTGTAGTAACAGATTCTACTGTTACTTCTCCTTCGCTAGCAAAATTTCCTTCTATTGCTTCATCCTTTTCTACTTTTACATTAAAAGTAGCAGTAGGATTTGAACTTTCAACAATTTGTAGCAATTCAATTTGAATATTTAATTGTCCTGCTCCATTTTTGTTTTCATCAGTATATTTTTTAGGAATATATGCTAGTCCTGTTTTTTCATCATATATTGCATCAGATATTACTTGTCCCCATAAGTTTGTACGTGAGAAACAGTAATCTGCTACATAAGATGAGTTATCCTCATGCATTGTATCAGCATAAGCAACATAATAGTCGCTATTATCATCTATATCATATAATGCAATTGGCATATCATTCATCCATATTAAAGCATCTTCTTGTTCATTATATAACTCATCTATTGTTTTTTCTCCTTTAAATCCAGAAGCTTCTGCAATAAGATGCTTTACATATAAAGAATCTTTTTCTTCAAATTTTTCGAAATTAGCATATTGATTATCTATATTTGCTTTTATATATTCTTCTGTAGATACTACAGAGCTCTCTTTTACATCAGCTACTTCAATATCTAATCCATCTTCATCTATAATTGAAGTTCTATATCCTTGATATTGAACAGCTGTAGTTGTTTTTATAGTTGTTGCACATACTAAAACTAAACTAACAACTATAGATAACAATAGCCAGCTCTTTTTCTTCATATATTTTCCTCCCCTTTTTTAGATTTTAATGTATAAATATATACATTTTTATTATACAATTTATAACTAAATTTTCCAACAATTTGATATTTTTTCATTGTTCTACGTTTTTGTTTATTTCATAATTATTTCATTAAAATTACATTAAAAATACATATAAAAAAAGATGGATTTTTTTTATCCAAAATCCATCTTTCTTTAATATTTTTTATTTAATAATATGTATTATTGTTTTACATATTTCTTCTTTAAAGTAATTACTATTCCACATACTGAAGCCATTGCTAAAGCTATCATTGATGCTACTGCTATATCTCCTGTTTCTGGCGCTCTTTCATCTTTTACTACTATTTTTATATCTTCGGCATCTATTGTTATTTCATGTGGTGTTGTATCTATTAAGTA
>CAKOYF010000029.1 GCA_934130595.1 uncultured Clostridia bacterium
TCTTTTGTATATATTCCAAAGATTGCTTCTTTTTCATCGAATTTGAATCTTGATACTTCTAATTCTTTATATACTTTCTCAAATTCTAATTCTACTTTTTGTGTTTCATTACTTATGTTTTGACCTAAGTATTGTACTTTTTCATATTGATTTGTGTATTCAATTGTTATTTGTTTTGGTTCTGTTGTGTTTATGTATCCGTTAGGTGTTTCTACTTCTTCTAGTATATATTTACCTAAATATACTTTTTCTGTTTGAGCTTTTCCTTCTTTGTCTGTTTTAATATTTGATACTACTTGTCCTTTTGTATATCTTACTGTTCCTTCTGGTGTTACTATATCTTCTGCTGCTATTAATCTAAAGCTTACTTTAGCTAATCCTTTTTCTTCAAATACAGGACTACTTACTTTTCCATATTCACTTTCTTGACTTTGAACTTTGCTAAATTGTTTAGCTAATTTTTCTATATCAATTTCTGCTTTTTGTGGATCATTGTATGTTTCTGCTGTATATGAATATATTTTTGTTGGTACATTATCATAAGGCATTTCTACATATGATAATGTTACTTCACTATCATCATGATATAGTTTTACATCTCCATTTTGTACAACACCTATTGTAAATTCATATCCTTTTGAACCTTCCCTTAATTCATCATTTAAATAATATCCTTCTGGAGCTTTAACTTCATATATTACATAGCTTCCTGCTTCTAAATGTCTATTTATTGTTAATTGTCCTTTTTCATCTGTTGTAAATTCTGTTATTTTTTCTCCTGATGGATATATCATTTCTTCATACCATCTTTGATTATTTACATCCCAGATTTTATATGTTGCTCCACCTGGTACTAATTTTTGTGTTTCACTATCTTTTATTGTTATTGTTAATCTCATTCTTACATATTCATCATCTAATATGTATCTTTGTGTTTGACCTTCATATCTTATTTCTGTTTTTTGTTTGTTTATGAATATGTTTTCTCCTGAGTTACTCTTTTGAACTTCAGATATTGTATATACTCCATATGGTATTGTGTATGGATAACATGTTTCTTTACAATGTGTTTCAGTTGAACTGTAGTGTGTGTCATCTATTGTATCTACAAATTCTAAGTATCCATTTTCATCTACTATACCTTCATAGTATACTTCTGGATTTGAGTCTAATGTCAATCTTAATTTTGCTCCTACCGCTGGATTTTTTTCTGACATTATACTGTTATTGTTATATTTTATTCCTTTTACCATACCTTCCATAACTTTATCTTTAGATAATATTGTATGTTTTGTATGTTCATCTTTTTGCGCAGCTGGATCTTGTGCTACTGTGTATACTTTTTCATCTATTAAGTATCCTTCTGGTGCTTTTGTTTCTTTTACGTAGTATGTTCCTACTAAGTACCATCCACTTGTTGCACTGTATGTTCCATCTTCATTTTTAGCTATTGTTATTGTTTCTACTGCGTCTGTGCATGCTGCATCTCTATATAATGTATATTCTGCATTTTCTAGATGTGCATCACCTTGTGTAGCTGTACCTGTTTCATTATCTTCTTTAAATACTGTTATTTGCATTTTCTTTGCTACATCTGTTATATCTGCATATCTATATGCTTCTCTTTCTGTTTTGTCTAGTTCTATAAATTGTTCAAAGCTTGTACTTCTTGTTTGAGCTCCATTTATATAGAACTCTCCATTATATGCTGTATCTGGTACTTTTGACTCCCATACTCTATATGTTCCATATGGTAAATCTTTTATTGTACAGTTTCCATTTGCATCTGTTACAGCTTTATATAATTTATTGCTATCTGGACTATTTTTTGATACTAGTTGAGCAGTAAATTCTGCACCTGCTAGATTTTGTTTTTCTGTTGAGTCTGTTTTTTCTAGATATTTTGTTATATCTATATTATTTCTTTTTACATTATCTTTTGATGTTATTGTATGTTTTGAAAATTCTTCTTTTTGTGCAGCTGGATCTTGTGCTACTGTGTATACTTTTTCATCTATTAAGTATCCTTCTGGTGCTTTTGTTTCTTTTACATAGTATGTTCCTACTAAGTACCATCCACTTGTTGCACTATATGTTCCATCTGCGTTTTTAGCTATTGTTAATGTTTCTACTGCATCTGTACATGCTGCATCTCTATATAATGTATATTCTGCATTTTCTAGATGTGCATCTCCTTGAGTTGTTGTTCCTGTTTCAGTATCTTCTTTATATACTGTTATTTGCATTTTCTTTGCTACGTCTGTTATATCTGCATATTTATATGTTTCTCTTTCTGTTTTGTCTAGTTCTATAAATTGTTCAAAGCTTGTACTTCTTGTTTGAGCTCCATTTATATAGAACTCTC
>CAKOYF010000030.1 GCA_934130595.1 uncultured Clostridia bacterium
TCAAACAAAGATATATGGTATGAAGTAACAATAGATGAAAATGGATATGGAGAATTCATAGATAGAAATGATGCAAGTCATAAAACAGCAGTAAAGACAAACTATGGAGATAAATACTATCCATATACAATACCATTTGGAGAATATACAATAACAGAAACATCAGAAAGTAATCCACAAGAACATACACACTTCTACGTACAACCAGTAGATGTATCACTACAAAAACAAACACAAGTAGTATATAGAATAGAATCAGATGAACCAGTACCAGCATGGCCAAAGATAACTAAAAAAGATGCAGATACAGGAGAAACAGTACAATTAGAAGGAGCAAAATTCAAAATCTGGGATGTGGCAAATAAAACATGGGTATCACAAATGATAACACCATCAGGAGAAATAATAGATGAATTTGAAACAAATGCAGAAGGATATTTCTATATGCCACAAAAACTATATCCAGG
The DNA here is from genome assembly GCA_934130595.1 of uncultured Clostridia bacterium. GTDB lineage: Bacteria > Bacillota > Clostridia > TANB77 > CAG-465 > CAG-465. The sequence continues at coordinate 468 of CAKOYF010000030.1, forward strand.
AGAATATGTAGTATACGAAACACAAGCACCAAAAGGATACTATTTAGAGGATAGCTTAAGAGTACCAGAAGATGAAAAAGACTTAGGAAACACACAAGTAAGTGGTAAGAAGTTTGAAGTAAATAAAGTTGCAACAGGATTAAAAGATAATACAGTATATCCAGAAGGTGGAATTAAAACAGGAGAACTAGTAGTAGAAGTACCAATGAAAGATGCACCACTAAAAGGAAACATAGAAATAAAGAAAACAGGAGAAAAGATTACAGGAGCAACATCAACACAAGTAGAATACAACACAAGTGAATCACAAACACAAAAAGAAGAAAAATATACACCAAACTACAATATGGTAGGACTAGAAGGAGTAACATACAAAATAGTAGCTGCTAAAGATATAAAATCACCAGACGGAAGAATAACATACATAAAAGCAGGTGAAATAGCAGATACAATAACAACAGGGGAAGACGGAATAGCAAAAACAAAAGACTTATACTTAGGAGAGTATGAGATAAAAGAAACAGTAACACCAAAGGGATATTTAAAAGATGAAAATATACCAAACGTTACAATAGAAAATGATAATCAATATGTAAAATCAGCAACAACAAAGAAAGAATTAACAGATGTAAGACAAAAACTAGAATTAACATTTAATAAAACATTTGAAGATATAAACTTTGCAAATGCTGAGAACCCAGAGAAAAAAGCATTATTTGGAGTATATACAAAAAATGCAATAAAAACATATAATGGAAAAACAGCAATACCAGCAAACAAACTAGTAGATCTAATAGAAGTAGATGAAAATGGACATGTAACAAGTACAATAGATTTACCAGAAGGAACATACTATGTAGAAGAGTTATATGTATCATATCCATATACAAAGAGTGTAGAAAGACAAGAATTCGCACTACAATATAATGGAAACTCTAAACAAGAATTTGTAGTAAAACAAGGTAGAGATGTAGAAAACACATATGATAGTGCAACAGTTTCTTTAATTAAACTATCAAGTTCAACAATGGATAATGTAATACTAAATGGAGATACGCTAGATAAAACAGAATTAGACCAAAAAGTTTCAAAAATAATAGATGATATAGAAGGAATGACAAGAGAAGAAATTGCAAAATATATCAAAGAAAATAATGTAAAATTTGTAGCAGGTGCAAAATATGGTATTTATATAGATGAAGAATGTAAAACACCTTTATATATAAAAAATGACAGTGGAAAATTTGAACCAGCACAAATTATTACAGATGAAAGTGGTGTATCTACATTAGATAAAATGCCACTTGGACAATATTGGTTAAAAGAATTAGAAGCTCCAAAAGGATATAAATTATCTGATGAAGTTATATCAATAACATTAGATTTAACATCAAAAGATACAATGATTTATCATGCTTTAATAGATGATGGAGTAATACATCCATTCATAACTAAAACAGATATATTCACAGGAGATGTAGTACCAGATTGTACATTTGAAATAAAAGATGAAGAAGGAAATACATTACTTCGTTCAAAAACAGATGAAAAAGGTGATGCATATATTCCGCTAGATTTATTTGAAGACGGAAAAACATATACATACACTGAAATCGAAGCTCCTGAAATATACAAATTAAATGAAGAGCCACATGAATTTACAGC
>CAKOYF010000031.1 GCA_934130595.1 uncultured Clostridia bacterium
TCTTTTGTATATATTCCAAAGATTGCTTCTTTTTCATCGAATTTGAATCTTGATACTTCTAATTCTTTATATACTTTTTCAAATTCTAATTCTACTTTTTGTCTATTGTTATTTTTTGTTACTTTTATTTCTTGTATTTCTTCATATTGATTTGTATATTCTATATTTATTTCTATTGGTGTTTCATCTAATATGTATCCATTTGGTACGTTTGTCTCTACTATTGTATATTTTCCTAAATATACTGGTATTGTTTTAGCTATTCCATCTTTTCCTGTTGTTATATTTGTTACTACTTGTCCTTTTGTATATCTTACTGTTCCTTCTGGTGTTACTATGTCTTCTGCTGCTACCACTTTAAAGCTTGTTCCTTCTAATCCTTTTTCTTCATATACTGGTGTTTTTATTTGTCCATATTCACTTTCTTGACCTTGAACTTTGCTAAATTGCTCTGCTATTTTTGTTACTTCTATTGTTGCTTTTTGTGCTATATTATTTATTTTTATTGTATGTTTATACATTTTTACTGATATATTATCATATTTTTCTGTATCGTAACTTAATTCTTCTCTTTCTTTTCCATGATAAAATACTACTTTTCCATCTGCTTCTACACCTATTGTAAATTCATATCCTTGTGATCCTTCTCTTAAGTTTTCATCTAAGTAATATCCTTCTGGTGCTTTTGTTTCATATAATATGTATTTTCCTGCTTCTAGGTGTCTATTTATTGTTAACTCTCCTTCATCATTTGTTGTAAATTCTGATATGAATTTTCCTGATGGATATACCATTTCTTCATACCATCTTTGATTATTTACATCCCATATTTTAAATGTTGCTCCTGTTAACAATTTATTTGATGTTTCTCCATCATATTTTTCTATTTTTAATTTCATTCTTACATATTCATCATTGAATACATATCTTTGTGTTTGCTCTTGATACTCTATTTGTGTTTGTTGATTATATATGAATGTATTTTCTCCTGTATCACTTGCTTTTACTTCTGATATTGTATATTTTCCATATGGTATTGTATATGGATATTGACTTGCTCTATAATCTTCATCTACAAATTCTAGATATCCATTTTCATCTATTGTTGCTTCATAGTATTTATCTGGGTTTGAGTTTAATGTTAATCTTAATACTGCTCCCATTGCTGATGATTTATCTGTTGATGTACTATTGTCATTATATTTTATTACTCTTACTATTCCTTTCATAACTTTATCTTTTGATAATATGTTATGTGTTGAATGTTCTTCTGTTTGTTCTGATGGTATTTGTTCTACTGGATATACTTTTTCATCTATTAAGTATCCTTCTGGTGCTTTTGTTTCTTTTACATAGTATTTTCCTACTAAATACCAACCACTTGTTGCACTAAATGTTCCATCTTCATTTTTTGCTATTGTTATTGTTTCTATTGCATCTGTACATGCTGCATCTCTATATAATGTATATTCTGCATTTTCTAGATGTGCATCTCCTTGAGTTGTTGTTC